>NZ_SRTD01000099.1:0-420 GCF_004792105.1 Mesorhizobium sp. M8A.F.Ca.ET.161.01.1.1
GGCAGATCGTCGACATCCTGATGCGACGCCGGCAAAACAACCCGATCCTCACCGGCGAGGCGGGGGTCGGCAAGACGGCGGTGGTCGAGGGCTTTGCCTTGCGCATCGCCCAGGGCGACGTGCCGCCGACGCTTCAGAATGTCAGCGTACGCATGCTCGATGTCGGGCTGATGCAGGCGGGCGCCAGCGTCAAGGGCGAGTTCGAGAAGCGCCTGAAGGCCGTCATCGACGAGGTCCAGGCCTCCGAGGTGCCGATCATCCTGTTCATCGACGAGGCGCACACGCTGATCGGCGCCGGCGGCGCGGCGGGAACCGGAGACGCGGCCAATCTCCTGAAGCCGGCGCTGGCGCGCGGCGAGCTGCGCACCATCGCCGCCACCACCTGGGCCGAATACAAGCAGCATATCGAGAAGGATCCGG
>NZ_SRTD01000100.1:0-419 GCF_004792105.1 Mesorhizobium sp. M8A.F.Ca.ET.161.01.1.1
CTCATCAAACATGCAGTCGATCCAGCCGGCATCATGAATCCCGGCAAAATCCTGCCGAGATAGAATGTTACTTTGCGATCCGCGACCGCTGGGGCGACACGATGAATTCCTTCAAGACTCACAGTTCTCACTGGGGGGCCTTCTCCGGGCGGCTCACAAATGGGCGACTGGAGATAAAGCCTCACTCCGGCGACCCCCATCCATCCCCGCTACTGGGCAATCTTCCGGCGATCGCCGACAGCCCCGTCCGCATCCGACGGCCCGCTGTCCGGCGGGGGTGGCTTGAGCGCGAAACCGACCATGCACAGCGGCGGGGCGCTGACGACTATGTCGAGGTCAGCTGGGCCGAAGCGACGACACTGGTCGCCGACGAACTGAGGCGGGTCTACGATAGTCACGGTCCAAGCGCCGTGTTCGGC
>NZ_SRTD01000101.1:0-418 GCF_004792105.1 Mesorhizobium sp. M8A.F.Ca.ET.161.01.1.1
GCCCAATTACGGCAGCAAGGACCGCATCGAGCAGGCCAGGGTATGACACCAGGATGATATCAGGCCTGGGCGCCTTGCAGAGCCTCCAGAGCAGAGTGGGATACGCCAACAGCATGCGCCAGAAAATGGTCAGCGGTGCGAGCAGGCCGCGAATCTGTGACTTGTCTTCGACCGCGCCCCATACGTTGGCGTGAACCTGTTCCAGTTTGGCGCCGCTGGCCTCGATGACATCGCGCAGAATCCGGATGCGCGGCTTTCCCGTGTCGAACGTGCCCCACAACAACACGTGCCGGGGGGAAGTCCGAATGGGGTCAGCGGAAGGAGAGATACTTGTGCCCGACATAGCTGGAAAAAACTGGTACGGCTACGCCGACCGCATGGGCGATCTCCATGCGCAGCGTGTCGATGGAGAGCATCG
>NZ_SRTD01000102.1:0-417 GCF_004792105.1 Mesorhizobium sp. M8A.F.Ca.ET.161.01.1.1
AATCCGCTGGCCGAACGCAATACCCGCCGCGCCCTGTGGCTCACCGTCAGCATGATGGTCGTGGAGATCGTCGGCGGCTGGTGGTTCAACTCCATGGCCGTGCTCGCCGATGGCTGGCACATGAGTTCGCATGCGCTGGCGCTCGGGCTTTCAGTGTTTGCGTACCGCTGCGCACGCCGCTACGCGCACGACCCGCGCTTCGCCTTCGGCACCTGGAAGATCGAGATCCTGGCCGGCTACACCAGCGCCATCGCCCTGCTCGGTGTGGCCGCGCTGATGGCCGTGCAATCGCTGGAGCGGCTGTGGGTACCGGCGCCGATCCACTACAACGAAGCCATCGCCATCGCCGCGGTCGGGCTGGGCGTGAACCTGCTGTGCGCCTGGTGGCTGCACGACAGCCCGGGCCACGCGCATCAT
>NZ_SRTD01000103.1:0-417 GCF_004792105.1 Mesorhizobium sp. M8A.F.Ca.ET.161.01.1.1
GGCATCACCGAAGCCGTTCAGGACGATGTTGCAGCCTCTGGCCGCGAAGGCTTCGGCGATGCCTTGGCCGATGCCGCTGGTCGAACCAGTGATGAGCGCTGTCTTTCCTCTGAGCATCGTCATTTCCTTTGGTTGAAACTGCGGCCGGAGAATCCGGCAAGCGGCTGAGAGCAACGGGCTTGCGTGGCGCAGGGCTCGATTTCCGAGCCAAGTATGGCGAGCCACCTAGAACTGCGGAAATGCCGTTGGGACATGGATTCGATAGCTGGCGGTCAGATCGCCGGTTCACCGCCGCAGTCCTGCCCGCCTTTGTCTCTGCTTAGTTCTTCTTGATCGTCGACGTCACGGACTGGCTGACTTCGGTCGCCATCTTCAACTGCGGCGCGCGGTCGGTAATGCCATGCCTCTTGGCGATCC
>NZ_SRTD01000104.1:0-416 GCF_004792105.1 Mesorhizobium sp. M8A.F.Ca.ET.161.01.1.1
AATTCACGCTCAGAACCGTGAGCGAAATCGCAAGCCCCGGCCACAACACGCGCGAGGGCGTCAGTTGCAGGAAGTTCGCGCCGTCGAACAGCAGCCGTCCCCAGGTCGGAAAGTCGGAGGGGAAGCCGAGACCGAGGAAGGAGAGGGCGGATTCCGTGATGATGGCGGCAGCGATGCCGAGCGTGGCGGAGACCATGATCGAGCTCAGCACATTCGGCAGAATATGCCTGAGGATGATGCGGTATTCGCGCATGCCGCTCGATTTCGCAGCCATGATGAATTCCTGGCTTTTGATCGTCAGCACATCACCGCGCACGATGCGGGCTGTATGCATCCAGCTGGTTATCCCGATCACGAAGACGATCAGGATGAAGATGCCAGTCTCCGGTCCAAAGGCCGCACGCAGCGTGTCGCGA
>NZ_SRTD01000105.1:0-416 GCF_004792105.1 Mesorhizobium sp. M8A.F.Ca.ET.161.01.1.1
GTCATGACATAGACCGTTTCCATGATGGCGATCACCACCGACAGTCCGATCGTCAGGGGAACGAACAGAAAGTGATAGAGAGCCGTCACCGCAAATTGCAGGCGCGACAGCGCCACTATGTCGAGTTCCATGGTCTTATCCACCTTTTCCGGAAGGCCGGCCTTCCATTTCTAAGACGACGCCGGCTCTCAAAAAAATCTCAGTCCGGGCGCAATGTGTTCAGCACTACGCCGTATTCCGGAGTGCCGCTTTGACATTCATCAAATTGACGCCCCTCTTTCAGCACGACGATGCGGTCTGCGAATTCCGCCTCGCGGCGCTTATGGGTGATGACCACGACGGGCCTGCGCTCCGCCGAGGCAAACAGCCGCGCAACGACGTTGCCGGCGGTCCCGCCGTCCACCCCTTCAGGCCCC
>NZ_SRTD01000106.1:0-416 GCF_004792105.1 Mesorhizobium sp. M8A.F.Ca.ET.161.01.1.1
CTTGAGGCAGTCCGCAAACTTCAGCCTGACCTCATCTTGACGTCGCGGTATCGGCACGCGTCCATTGCTCATGCGCTCGGTGAGATCGCTCCGGTTCATCTGATCGATGATCAGGAAAATGGCGGTGACATGCTGGCGAGCGTCTGTCAGAGCGCCCGTCAGGCGGGCGCAGCGCTTTCGCGATCGGATGACGTCGCAAGGCTCCTCGGACGTTTCGATGATGAGATCGAAAACCTGAAATCGCGCCATGCCGGGCAGGTGGCAGGCCGCAAGCTGGTCGTGGCGCAACCGTTGCCGGGTGTTCCGCGGCTGCGCGTCTTTGCGCCCAACGCCGCAATTTCCGGCCTTCTCAGGAAGATCGGCTTTGCCGATGGCATTGAAATGTCACCGCAACCTTTCGGTTTTACGACAATCGA
>NZ_SRTD01000107.1:0-412 GCF_004792105.1 Mesorhizobium sp. M8A.F.Ca.ET.161.01.1.1
TTCTGGACGACGGTGCACATACTGCCCGACACGCTGTTCGTCGGCGGCCTGGTGCTGGCGATCTTCCTCGCACTGGACATCGTCCTGCACCGCCGCGAAGCCGGAATGCCGAAGATCAAGGACCCGACCCCGGACACCAAGGTGCGGCTGCGCGGGCTGGCTAACCTGCCGCTGCTTGCCGGCGTCATCGGCGCGATCCTGCTGTCGGCCAGCTGGAAGCCGGGCGTCAGCTTCTCCATCTTCGGCGCCAGCCTCGAGCTCCA
Organism: Mesorhizobium sp. M8A.F.Ca.ET.161.01.1.1; assembly: GCF_004792105.1. Taxonomy (NCBI): domain Bacteria; kingdom Pseudomonadati; phylum Pseudomonadota; class Alphaproteobacteria; order Hyphomicrobiales; family Phyllobacteriaceae; genus Mesorhizobium; species Mesorhizobium sp. M8A.F.Ca.ET.161.01.1.1. Next base: position 264 of record NZ_SRTD01000107.1, read on the forward strand.
GAACCTGGTGCGCGACGCCATCATCCTGGCGCTGGCCTGGCTGTCGCTTCGCGTCTCGTACAAGAGCCACAGGCAAGCGAATGGCTTCACCTGGGGGCCGATCGCCGAGGTCGCCAAGTTGTTTGCCGGCATCTTCATCTGCATCGTGC
>NZ_SRTD01000108.1:0-412 GCF_004792105.1 Mesorhizobium sp. M8A.F.Ca.ET.161.01.1.1
GGACCATATTCGTCGATCATCAAATCTCCCTCGTCTCGCGCGACCCACTTCGACAGGCGCCTCATCGTCACTGATAGGAAATAGGAAGCGATTGCGGGCTTTCAACGTTCCCTTACGAAGCTTTGAACTTTCTGTGTTCTAGGAGGAAACGCTTTTATGTCGGTCGATCTGATATTTGCCAATTGCAGGCGGCAGGCTGGCAAAGAATACGCACCACTTCTCGCGCCCGGACCAGCTGTCTGCTGGTCGCTATCTGATTATGTCATTGATTTTAAAAATTTTCAGGAAATGGTGTCCACGAGAGGATTCGAACCTCCGACCCCAGGATTCATACCGCTTCGGCTTTCGCCGCCGCCCTGCCTTGTTGGGAAGGGCGTTCGTGGTCTCGACTGTCCCTTCACCATGGGCCGTG
>NZ_SRTD01000010.1:0-275058 GCF_004792105.1 Mesorhizobium sp. M8A.F.Ca.ET.161.01.1.1
CCAGAAGCGAACCATCGAGGAAACTTGGCGTCACATCGGCCACCTCGTCGAAACCATCGAGGCAGCCGAATGCAAGAACTACTTCGAAAACGCCGGATACGCTTCCGTCAAAACATGAAACGCTCTAGGCGGTTGGCGATTCGCTGATATTGGCTTTGTCTGTCGGCGGAGGAACTCACGTTCCCGCCGGCGGCTCGCTCAGCCGTTTGCGACGGGAGCCACCTTGGTGCGCTTTTTTCGCCGCCAGTTGCTGATCTCCCACCTTTTGTGGAACCACATCCACTGGCCGGGGTCCTCGCGGACCCAGCGCTCGACGACGTCGTTCAGCATCTGGGTGGTGGCGTGGACGTCGACGCTGCCGTCGGCGGTGCGCGGCAAGACCAGCTTGTCCTCGATCTCGAGCCGGAAGCGGTTGCCCGGCAACCTGACGCAGCGCGCCGGGTAGACATCGCAGTCATAGTGACGGGCAAGGGTGCCGAGCACGCGGTTGCTCTGGCAGGGACGGCCGAAGAAGGTCGTGTCCAGGCCGTTGGAGAATTTCTGGTCGACGAGAACGCCGATATTGCCGCCATTCTCCAACACCCCGGCCAGCGCGAACGAGGCTCCGGCCATCGACGGCAGCAAGCCGCCCATGGTCGAGCGCCTTGTCGAAAGGATGTAGTCGGCGAGGTAGGGGTTGTTGGGCGGGCGAAACAGCGCCGTGATGTTCATGCCGAAGGTCGCGGCCGCCACCGGCAGCAGCTCGAAATTGCCGAGATGGCCGGTGAAGACGATGTGCGGCTGCTTCTCGGCCGCGATCTCGACGAAATGCTCCGTTCCCTTGACCTCGACGCGGCCGGGCTTGCCGGCGGCGGGATCATAGTCGAACAGGGCGTCGAGGAAGATGTATTCGGCGGCAAGGCGGGCCATGTTGCCCCACATGTCGGAGGCGATGGCCTGGATTTCGCCATCACTCTTTTCCGGATAGGCCTTGCGCAGATTGTCGAGGGCGACCTGGTGGCGTCCGACCCTCGGACCGATGAGGCGAGCGACGCGGTCGGCAAAATTCAGCGCGCTGTCCACCGGCAGCAGGCGCAGCAGCGACATCATGATCATCGCGGCCCGCGCGACAAGCCAGTAATTCACCTGGCGCAGTTGCCTGCCATAGCGAAATTTCAGATCCCGGCGAAGCTTCTTGAGCACGGAAATCGAGGCTCTAGGCGACGCGCAGGATGATCTTGCCGAAGACGTCGCGGCCTTCCATGCGCTTCAGCGCGGCATCGATATCGTCGAAGCCGACCTCGGTGTCGATGACCGGCGCGACCTGTCCCGCCGCCATCTTCTGCATGGCGTTGGCCATGTTCTCCATGCGGCAACCGAAGGATCCGAGCAGTTTCAACTGCTGCTGGAAAAGCTGCATCAGGTTGATCTGCGTCGACACGCCCGAGGTCGAGCCGCAGGTCACCAGGCGGCCGCCGCGTTTCAGGCACAGCATCGAGCCGGCAAAGGTGTCGGCGCCGACATGTTCGAACACGACATCGACGCCTTTCTTCCTGGTCAGCTTGCGCACGACGCCCTCGAAGCGGTCGTCGCGGTAGTTGATGACATGGTCGGCGCCGAGCGCCTTGGCCCTGTCGATCTTGTCATTCGAACCGACCGTGGTGATGATCGTGCAGCCCATCCGCTTGGCCAACTGGATCGCCGCCGAGCCGATGCCGGATCCGCCGGCATGGACAAGGATCGTCTCGCCGGGCTGCAGCCTGGCGTTGTCGAACAGCATGTGCTCGACCGTACCAAAGGTGACGGGCGCTACCGCCGCGCCAATGTCGGTCACGCCGGGCGGGGCGGGGACCAGCAGGCGCGCCGGCAGGTTGATCTTCTCCTGCGCGAAGCCGTCGAGATGGAAGCCGTGAACGCCCGAAACATGCTCGCAAAGATTGTCGCGGCCTTCGCGGCAGGCCCGGCACAGGCCGCAGGTGCGTGCGCCGTAGATCGATACCAATTGCCCGGGCAGCAGGCTGGAAACGCCGGGGCCGACCGCCTCGACCTCGCCGGAAGCCTCGGCGCCGACGACCAGCGGCAGCTTGCGCTTGGCGAAGGCCATGCCGCGCCAGCCCCAGACGTCGATGTGGTTCAGCGCCACTGCCCTGATGCGCAGCGTCACTTCGCCGAGCGCGGGTGGCGGTGGTGGCGGCAGGTCCACCGTTTCAAGGCGGCGGTCCTCGATAAGTTGCAGTGCGCGCATGGAGCCTGTCGGTTCTGTTAAGCGGAAAGGGCTCGCTTAGACCGGTTCCCGCGCCATGACAAGGCAAGTGTTCTGGCCGCCGAAGCCGAAGGAGTTCGACAGAACGGTGCGAACCTGCGCATCGCGCTTCTTGTTCGGCACGACGTCGAGCGCGATCGCAGGGTCGGGATTGTCATAGTTGATGGTCGGCGGGATGACGCTTTCGCGCATCGTCATCAGCGAAAACGCCGCTTCGACCGCGCCCGCAGCCGACAGCGTGTGACCGATCATCGACTTGTTCGACGAGACCGGCATCGAGCCAATCCGCTCTCCGAACACGGTCGACAGCGCCAGATGCTCCATCTTGTCGTTCTCGGGGGTCGACGTGCCGTGAGCGTTGACATAGTCGATCTCGTCTTCACTCAGGCCCGCATCGGCGAGGGCGGCGCGAACCGCGGCAATGGCCGGCGAAGCGTCCGGCTTCGAGCGGGTGCGGTGAAAGTCGTCGGCCTTCTCGCCGCAACCGCCCAGGACTCCGAGAATAGTCGCGCCGCGAGCCAATGCCGCTTCAAGCGATTCCAACACCAGCGCCCCGGATCCCTCGGCCAACACGAAGCCGTCGCGATCCCTGGAGAAGGGCTTCGATGCCTTTTCGGGAATGTCGTTGTGCGTGGAGAGCGCCGAGAGCAATGAGAAACGGATCAAAGCCTCGGCGGTGGCAGAACCGTCAGCGCCGATCGATAGCGCACGGTCGCATTCGCCGCGCCGGATCGCCTCGACACCGAGCTGGATCGCGGTCGCTCCCGAAGCGCAAGCCGTCGACAGGGTGATCGGCAGACCGCGTGTGCCAAGGCGGTCGGCAAGGCGGTCGGCGATCGAGCCGAACTGGGTGGTCTCGAAAATATCCAGCTCTTTCAAGCTACGCGCCACCCGAAGCAGTCTTTCGGCGGCGGTGTCGTCCTTGTCCTTGTCGGAATTGTAGAGCGAGAAGCGCTCGGCCCAGTCGAGTTCGACCGGCGGCGATGCGAGGAAGAGCGGTCCGCCGAAATCGCTGGAATTAAGACCGGCTTCAGTCACCGCTTCGAGGCCGGCAAGCTCGGCTAGCTCATAGGTGAGCGGGCTGGCACCTTTCGAACTCGACGGCAGGAAATCGACCATGCCGGAGATGCGGGTGTTCAGTTGATCGATGGGAAAGCGGGTGATCGGGTGAATACCCGACTTGCCTGATGTCAACGCCGCCCAATTGTCTGATTTGCCGACACCAAGCGAGGTGACCACGCCGATGCCGGTGACGGCGACAATTGGCCTGCCCATGTGATCGTTCAGATTGGCCATCTGGAGCCCTCGAGCGTTTATCGTTGCAGCATGGATCGCGCAGCGCCGCGTTACGCGGCGTTGACCAGCGCCATGCCCTCGAATTGGTGATAGCCGATCGCCGTTGCAAGGACGGTCGCGGGAACGCCTTCGAACGGCTTCTCGGCTGCGGCATCGAAAACAGGGTAGGCGGCCTTGCGGTCGACGGCGAGTGCCGCCAGCGCCACGGCGAACGGAAACTGCGCTTCCTTCATATGCCCGGTCAGCGTCGAGAAGCCGCGCGTGGCAATCGCAGGATTGGCATCGAGCGCCGTTTTCTCGGCGGTGGTTGCGGCATGCGCGCCCGAGGCACCCGACAGGGCAAGCAGCTTGCCGTCCGGCAGCGCAGCCTGGCTGAGTAGTGCTGCGATCTCGGCGCCGAGCTCACCGCGTGAGCGCCTGGCGCGGCCGGAAACCACCGGTCCGAGCTCCGCATAGATCTTGCGCCCGCGGCTCACGGCGTGTTCGCGCTGCTCCAGCACCAGGAAGGCACCGCCGGATCCAGTGACGATGCCGCCGCCCTCGGCACCCTGTCTTTGCCACACAGGTTTCCAGGGGCCGCGATGCAAATAGCCGGCAAGCTCGTAACCTAGCAGCATGTCGGAATGTTCGGTCTGGAAGGCGCCGCCGACCAGGATGTGCGTCGACTGGCCGGAGCGGATTCGCGCGGCGGCCGTTTCGACGGCGGCGACGCCGGCGCCTTCCTCGCCCATGAAGGTGCGCGACGAGCCGGTCACCTTGTGGACAATGGAGATGTTGCCGGCGAGCAGGTTGGAGAGCTGGGCCAGAAACAAGGTCGGCCGCAACTCGGTGGTCAGCTTCTCGTTGAGAAGCACGTCGCGGTCGTTGCGGCTTTCCGAAGCGGCGAGGATGGCGGCATCGACCGCCTCGTCGCGCTCGCCGCCGCCGGCAGCCACAACCATGTCCATGGTCGTGCAGAGCTCGTCATTGCCCTTGATGCCGGCATCGTCCAACGCCAGGCCTGCGGCATAGGTGCCGAGCCGCTGCCATGTTTCCATCTGCCGCTGATCGCCGCGCTTGGCGATCTGCAGGTTCCAGTCGATCTCCGGCAGCGGATGGACGGTATAGGGCGCGAACCGCGCGGCTTCGAGCACCGGCTGCAAGCCCGGCTGCGCGAGCTTCTGCCAGTGTGCGTCAGGGCCTTCTCCCAAGGAGGAGACAATGCCGATACCAGTGATGACGACGTCGTAGGGGCTGCTCATGAGCGGCTTTGTGGGTCAGGCGGCGCGGCCCGTCAAGGCCACGCGCCGGCCGATGTCAGGCAGTCTTGGCGGCAACCAGCGCGTCGATCTTGGCGCACAGGTTCTTCATGACGAAGTAGTCATCGGTCGAGGCCTTGCCGTCATTGACTTCCTGGGTCCACTTTTCCAGCGGCACCTTGATGCCGAATTCCTTGTCGATGGCGAAGACGATATCGAGGAAGTCGAGGCTGTCGATGCCGAGATCGTCGATCGTGTGGCTCTCGGGCGTGATGGTGTCGATATCGATCTCGCTGGTGTCGGCAATGATCTTGGCGACTTTGTCGAACGTGGTGGAGTTCGTGGTGGACAAGGGCTTTTCCTTCTTTGCGGGCGGAATCTGTCCGCAGCTTGTTTGGGCGCTGTCTAATCGGTTTTTCCCGGCAGGAAAAGGCCTGATAAGCCGGGCGCAGATGGGGAGGGCGCGTTGAAAAGGCAAGACGGGCCGCCGGTCAACCCGGCGGCCCTTCCCATTGACGTAAGGTCAATGCTTGGTTCGATGCATGTCGTCATCCCAAAACCGGAACCACTTGGGGACATGCATCAGCTCTCGCGAAGCTTGACCAGGTCGTTCAACAGCCCGCCCGTCCCGTTGTGGACGGTCAGCCGCTCGACCTTGCCGGCGATGGCTTCCAGGGCCTCGAGCTCCTTCAGCCGCAGCATCACTGGGTTCTCTGCCATCACCTTGGCCGTGTTGAGCAGGGAACGCGTGGCGTTCGTCTCCTCACGGCGGCGGATGACGTTGGCCTCGGCCTGCTTTTCGGCCGAAACCACCTGGTTGAGGATTTCGCGCATCTCGCCCGGCAGGATGACATCCTTGAGCGCGATATCGCTGACCTCGACCCCGATCTCGGCCATGTCGGCCCGGACCTTGGCCGCGGCTTCCTCATCGACCGTCACCTTCTTTTCAAGGATCTGGTCAAGCGTCAGTGCGCCCAGCGTCTTGCGGAAGGCGTACTGCAGGGCTCGGTAGAGGGCCTCGGAGAAGTCCTTCACCGCGCTCACCGCCTTGACCGGATCGACGACCCGGTATTCGGCCGCGATGTTGACGCGGATCGTCACGCGATCCCTGGTCAGCACTTCCTGCCCGGCGACGTCGAGCGACTGGCGCTTGAGGTCGACGACCTTGATCTGCACCATCCGTCCGACGTTCCAGAAGCCGTGCACGCCGGCGGCAAGCGTCCGAATGAGGACACCGTCGACGAACAGCAGCCCGGCCTGACCATCCAGAACCGGATGGACGGACATCAATTCCGCCTTCCGAGCCTGGGCGAGCCGGTGCATGACCGCCGAATCGATGGCAAGATCGGCCGAGGTGTCGACCATCGTCACCTTCCACGGTCCGGCATCGGTCCACAGCACCAGCTTGCGGTCCGGCGCCAGCACGCTGTGCAAATTGCCGTCGCGCTCGATGACGGCGACCTCCGTGCGCCCGGTGCGGACGACGGTGAAATGACGCGCGGCCACGTCCGGGAGCTTGTCGAACAACGCCTTCTCGTACGCCGAAACGAATTCCGGGTTCCTCAGATCGTGCAGCGAGACTTCAAGGCTGCCGCGCCGGTTGGCGAGCCAGTGCTCACCCGGCAGCAGGACGGCCTTGATCTCTCCCTTGTAGAGAGTGAGGGCACGCTCATTTTCCTTTACGAGGACGCGCTCGCGCCCAAGAACCTGATCGAGAATAGTCATTGTCTTACTCCTGTCGGGCATGGCCCCATGCGAGGCGTCACGTCATGCGTCGATCTTCCCTTCGTTTCTCGTTTCACTTCCAATTCCGGCACGAATGATCCGGGGACCGGTGGCATCAATCCGTGGCGGGCCCTCGGGAGCGGATCGCGAGGCAGCGAAGCGGGCGCCGGAGGCCTTGGCCTCCTTTGCCGGCGACGCTGCGCCTTGACCATCACCGCGAGCCTGGCCGCGAGCCGATGGCATCGGACCTTTCGATCCGGCCTTGGCCCGAAGGCTTCGGCCGTCCGTCAAGTCTTCAGCATTCCAGTCCCCGGACCGTTTTTCAGATAACACCGTGGCAGGGTGCTGGCTTATCAGGCCAATGGAGAAGGATTCGAACCTTCGACAATCAGAACCTAAATCTGATGCTCTACCAAACTGAGCTATCCGTGGTGCAGACAGCAGGATTCGAACCTGCGACCTCCGGACCCAAATCCGGTGCTCTACCTCTGAGCTACATCCGCGATCCCAATCCCCAAAGCGGCGCCGTATACAGGGCGGCAAAGCCGCCTGCACGGGCGGAGACGAAAGCTCCAACCGCTGTGCTCACTTCGGTTCTCGTGACCGGGAACGCGCCTATAGCCCCTGCGACGGGTTGTCGCAAGCGACATTGTGGCGGCGGATTTGCGGCTTATTCCGGCAGTGACATTTCAGCAACTTCAGCCTGTCGGCAGTTGCTTGTACCAATGTACCGTGGTACAACATAGATTATGGATATAGAACGCGTGCAGACCGGGGTTCGTCTGGAAAAACGATTGGTGAAGGTGCTCAAGGCATTGGCCGAGCATCGCGACATGAGCCTTGGCGATCTCATTGAAGGCATCGTCCTGCACGCTTTCGAAGGGCAGACGCCGTTTTCGCCCGAGACGCTCGACACAATCAGCCAGCTGAAGCGCATCTACGGGCTGGAACTTGGCGCGGCGGACAGCCACGGTCTGGCTGAAGCGCCATCCTCTGATTGAATGGAAAGGGAAAGCGAATGACGAGCCATCTTGTACGCAGTCATAGCATCGTGCTCTCCGGTCCGGTCGACCGCGTCTTCCCGCTGTTCTCGCCGATCGGCGAGAGCTTGTGGGTAGCGGGCTGGGATCCGGAGTTTCTGCACCCGCAAAGCGGAGAAACGCGGCAAGGCATGGTCTTCCGGACTACTCACGGCGACGAGACAACGCTTTGGGCCTGTACGCATTGGGATCCACGGATCCATCAGGTTCGCTATGTGAGGGTTACGCCGGATTCGCGGTTCGGATTTGTTGACGTGGCCTGCCGCCAGGTAACCAGCGGAGACACCGAGGCATTGATTTCCTATACTTTGACGGCGTTAAGCGAGGCCGGCAGGTCGTATCTGTCCGAACTGAGGATGCGTTCACAGGCATGATCGAGACGTGGAAAGTTCGCATCGATGCATCGCTGCTCTCGGATGTATCAGCCGGGTCGGGCCACGATTAGAAAGTGACGCGGCCGAGCACGCGCAGGCCGTCGCCCTGCGGTTCGACCACCACGGCTTCGCCTTCGCGCGGCGAGATGCCGGTCAGCGCCACGATGTCTTCCAGATGGGTGACCATGATCAGATTGTCGGAGCCGGAATAAGCGCGGATTTCCTTCATGATGGCGGCGATCTGCGCTGCTTTCTGTGCATCGTCGCCCTTCAGGAGGTCGAGCGGTGCGAACAGTTCCGGCTCGGCCTCGAAGGCGGTGCGCGCCGTGTCGAGGCAGCGACAGTAGCGGCTGGACAGAATGCGCTCGATGGGAGCCGCGCGGGCGGCAAACAGGGCGCCGATCTTGCTTGCCTGCTGCTTGCCGCGCGCCGACAGATTGACCTGGGTGGCGCAATTGCCGATGTCGAAATTGGCCGGGTCGGTGGTGCCGGTGACCATGGCGTGGCGCAGCAGCACGACATGGCCGCCATCGCTCAGCAGCGCCCAGCCGGCGTCGGTCGCGTGCGCGGCGGCGGGGACGACAAGCAGGAACAACGCCAAGGCTAACCGGATCATCGCCACCCTTCCATGAGTCCGTATCGGGCTCCAACCATTCGCATATAGGGATTGGAAAGCGGGCACAAAGACAAGCCGGGCGCCGGTCGCGTCTCAAGCCTCACTTTTTGGCGAGCTGCTGCTTCACCAGATCGATCTTCTGGTCGGTCAGCGGGATCGGGATCGTGTAGCCGGCTTCGGTAAAGCCCTGTTTGGCGTTCTCGAAGAACGCGATCGCCTTGAGATATTCCGGCTTGCCGCCGCCATAGCTGGCGCGGTTCCAATGGATGTCGCCAAGGTTGTTCTGTTCGAAGGCCCACTGCATGGGCTGACTTTCCCTGGTGAACACTTTCAGCGTCGCCGTGAAGGCCGCCTCGGCCTCGTCGAGATATTTGCCGGTCCGTTCGATGTTGCCGAGATTGAGCAGGCTCATGCCTATGCCGTTCTGCGCGTTCGCCCAGTCGACCGGCGCGGTCTCGATGGTCAGCACTTCGAGCGCCGCACGGCGCGCGGCGATCGAATCCCGCAAGGTTGCGGGGCCGGCATTGCTCATGCTCAACCAGTGCAGCGTCGAGCCGAGGCCGGCCTGGGTCAGCGCCCATTGCCGTGGGTTGGTCTCGCGCTTGTATTCGCGCAAGGCGTTGCGGTAGGCGTCGACCGCCTCGCCATAGTGTTCGGGCTTGTCCGTCACGCCGCCGAGAAGCTGCAGCGTGTTGCCGAGATTGTAGTAGCTCATCGCCCAATCAAGCGGGAATTTCCGCCTGACATAGACCTGGCGGGCCGCCTGGAATGCCGCAACCGACTGCTCCAGCCTGGCTGCGTCGCGGGTGCGTTGGCCAATCGTCTGGTAGATCGAGCCGAGATTGTTCTGCGCCGACGCCCAGTCCATCGGGAAGCGCTGTCGGGTAAACACCGTCAGCGCATCGTCATAGGCTGCCGCCGCCTCTTCGAGCGTGCCGGTGCCCATGTCGAAACGGGCGACACCACTCAGCGCATTGCCGAGGTTGAGCCGGCTGGTGGCCCAGGAGACCGGGAATGTGTCGCGGGTTCGCACTTCGAGCGCGGCGCGAAAGGCGTCGGCGGCCCCGTTGATCCTGGCCTTGTCGTTGAGCTGGATGCCGAGGGTCACAAGCGTGTTGCCGAGATTGTTCTGGACCATCGCCCATTCGACCGGCGTTTTCTGGCGCGTATATTCCTCGAGCGCCAGCCGGTAGGCCGCTTCCGCCTGGGCCAGATGCTCGCCGCCGGGTTCGCGTTCCGAGAGCGCATAGAGCGCGAGGCCAAGATTGTTCTGCGAGGACGCCCAGTCGAGCGGAACCTTGTCGCGCGGGCGCTTGTCCAGCGTGGCGCGCATCGCCGCCACCGCCTCGTTCAAGCGTTTCGGGTCGCTTTCGCGTTCGCCGATCTTCAGCAGCACATTGCCGAGATTGTTCTGGGCGGCGGCCCAGTTGAGATCGTCCTTCACATGTTCGAACACGGCAAGCGAATCGCGAAAGATCTGCGCGGCCTCTTCGAGATGCGCGGTCTCGGTCTCGCGCTCGCCGATGTTCTGCAGCACCACCGCCATGTTGTTGCGGGTGATGGCCCAGTCGCGATTCTGTTCGCCATTGGGAATGAAGTTCAAGATGGCGCGATAAGCTTCGATCGCGTGCCGCAGCGCATCCAGGTCGCCGGTGGCGTAGCCATAGGAATTAAGTGCCTCCGCCTCCTGGTTCTTGTAGTTCCAGCGCAGCTTGTCGTCCCATTTCTCGGCCAGCGAGAACGCCTTGGCATAGTCGTTGGCGGCCGACTTGTAGTCGAAGACCAGCGCCGAGGCGTCGGCCCGTTTGGCGTAGATCGCGGCATCGGCGATGCGCTTCTGCTTGATCAATTCCTCAGCCTTGTCGACCGTGTCGTTGGTCGCTTCGACCCGCCCCACGGCATCATCGAGGAATTTTCGCGCCGTGGCGATCGCGCCCTGGCCGATGGCCTTGTCGGCGGAAGCGACCAGGCGTTTGATCTCCGGATCGTCGGTGCGCAACGCTGCGCGCTCGGACATCATCTTCCTCAGACGCTCAGCCTGGGCGTCGAGCACTTTCCGCAGGTCGGCCGGATCTTCCGGGATTTTCTCCGTGCCGAGCGCCCTCAGCACGCCGTAAAGCGCGTCGAGCGGGACGCCTTCCTGTAGCGACGCCAGCTCCACCTGTGCCCGCTTGGGGTCGGGCAGGTCGGAAATGGTCAGCAGCAACTGCCGCCGCTCGCCGGTGATCAGCCCGTCGTCGCCGGTCGGCTCCGGCGGTGCAACACCGAAATAGAGCAGCCGGCGCAGGCTTTCGTTGACCCAGGGGCGCTGCTTCGCCTTGGTGTCGAGATAGACCTCTTCCGTTACCATGCGCATGACCGAGCCGAACTCGGTGCCTTTCATCGCCGCGAGGTGGCGCAGCAGGGCCGCCGCATAAGGGCTGTTTTCGCCAGCGGCGCCATCGAGCGCCGGACGGCCGGGTTCCGCGGCGAAGCCGATCACCGTGCCGAGGCTCGCGTCGGCCGCCGGCGCGTTGCCGAGGGCCTTTGCGCCGCGCACCGGCTCCAGTCCCCCGGCGCCGATAGGCTCGGCGGAGGCGGTGGGTGCGCGCCGCACCACGGCGTCCGATGGAAACGGATTGGTGCGGCAGGCGTCGAGCAGCATGATCGTCACCGGCACGGTCTTCTTCAGTTCGTCCATGACGGCGGAAATCGGCACCAGTTCCTGATCGGCATCCTTGAGTGACGAGACGTCGGCGTCGACCGGAACCAGATAATTCTCGCCACCGGCCTCGATGCCGTGACCGGAATAATAGATGAGGGCGACGTCGGCACCCTCGGCATCTTCCGTGAAACGCTCGAGGTCGCGCTTGAGCTTGGCGGCATCGCGATCGCTGACGTTGCGGGCGTCGAAGCCGAGGTCGGTCAGCATCTTGGCCATGTCGCGGGCGTCGTTGGCTGGATTGGGGAGGGCGGCGATGTGCTCGTATTGCGACTGGCCGATGATCAGCGCCACGCCCTTGAGGTCTTTTGCCTCGGCAGCCTGAAGCATCGACGCGGCAACGGAGACAAGCATGACGACAAACAACGTCACCCGCGCACGCCGGAAAAGACGCAGTTTCGAGGTGTCGACAAATGTCATTTGTCGTTCCGCCCTGATGATCCAAACCCTCTATAACCCTGCCAGCCAACGATGATCAAATTCGGGCGCGATTGCGCCGCGGCCGTGGCTCGCCTATCCCTGAAAAATGTCTCCACTCACCGAAACCGTCCTGTTCGTCTTCAGTCTTGTCGCGCTCGGCTATCTCGCTGGGTTCACAGGCTATTTGAGACCGGCGAGCGGCGAGGGGATATCCGACTTCGCGGTCTCGGTGGCCATGCCGCTGCTCCTGTTCCAGACCATGGTCAACGCTGATTTCCATGGCGTCGCGCCATGGCCGCTATGGGGCGCCTATTTCACCGCCGCGGCGATCACCTGGGCGGCGGGCCATCTCGTCACCACGCGGATATTCGGACGCGACGCGCGCGCCGGGGTCGTCGGCGGCGTATCGTCCGCCTACTCCAATGTCGTGCTGCTCGGTGCTCCCTTCATCCTTGGCATATTCGGTCCGAGCGGCTTCGAAGTTCTGTCGCTGCTGGTCTCGGTGCATCTGCCGATCATGATGATGGCCTCGATCGTGCTGTTCGAGATGTTCGGCCGAGGCAGCGGCGAACATGTGCATCCGCTACGGGTCCTGCGCAGCTTCCTGAGACGGCTGTTCATCAATCCGCTGATCATCGGCATTCTGCTGGGGCTGGCATGGCGCATCAGCGGCGTGCCGCTGCCGGCCCTCGTCATGCGACTGGTCGATGCGCTGGCCAACACGGCCGGGCCGGTGGCGCTGTTTGCCATGGGGCTCAGCCTGCGCCGCTTCGGCATATCAGGCAATGTCCGGCCAGCGCTGGTACTTTCGGTGCTGAAGCTGTTCCTGATGCCGGCGCTGGTTCTTGCCTTCGTCTGGCTGCTCGGCCTGCCGCCGTTGACGGCCAAGGTGGCGGTCGTGGTGGCGGCGCTGCCGTCGGGCATCAATTCCTATCTCATCGCCGTCCAGTTCAACACCGGCCAGGCGCTAGCATCGAACCAGATGACCATCGCCACTGCTTGCGCGGTCATCACTACTGCTTTCTGGCTGACGGTTGTCCTGCATGTTTTCGGGTGAGGTTGGCGACAGCTGCGCCAACCCGCTCTCGTCTTGCGCTGGTCCAACCCCTATATGCCATCTTGCGATTGCTTGCGGGGCTTTCCCTAGGTTAAGAGCAATGGCTCCAGCGTGCGGCCCTGCCTGCGCTTTACCGAAGACATCCAGATAGCGGCCCGTGAGCGCCGAACGGAGGCTAGACCATGCTTCAGAAAACCAGCCATTTCATGCGCCAGGCCAATCTCATCAACGGCGAATGGGTCCAGGCCGACAGCGGCCAGACGGTCGATGTGAACAATCCAGCTACCGGCCTCAAGATCGGCACCGTGCCGAAGTCGGGCAAGGCCGAGACACGCCGTGCCATCGAGGCTGCCGACGCCGCCTTCAAGTCATGGCGCAAGACCACCGCGCTCGAGCGCTCCAAGCTGCTGCGCAAGCTGCATGACGCGATGATGGACAATCAGGAAGTGCTGGCCGAACTGCTCACCATTGAGCAGGGCAAGTCGCTGTTCGAATCCAAGGGCGAGATCGGTTCGGCCGCCGCCTATATCCTGTGGTTCGCCGAAGAAGGCCGGCGCACCTATGGCGACGTCGTACCCTCGCCATGGGCGGACCGCCGCATCCTGGTGACCAAGGAACCGGTCGGCGTCATTGCCGCCATCACGCCGTGGAATTTCCCGTCCTCGATGCTGGCCCGCAAACTTGGTCCCGCACTTGCCGCCGGCTGCACCGCCGTCGTCAAGCCGGCCTCGCAGACGCCGTATTCCGGCCTTGCCTGGGGTGCGCTGGCCGAGGAAGTCGGCTTCCCCAAGGGCGTCGTCAACATCCTGACCGGTTCGGCGAGCGAGATCGGCGACGAGATCTGCGCCAATCCGCTGGTGTCGAAAATCACCTTCACCGGCTCGACGGAGGTCGGCAAGCTTCTCATCCAGAAGTCGTCGGTTACGGTCAAGAAGGTGTCGATGGAACTCGGCGGCAACGCGCCGTTCATCGTCTTCGACGACGCCGATATCGAGCGTGCCGTTGCCGGCGCGATCACCGCCAAATATCGCAATTCAGGCCAGACCTGCGTCTGCACCAACCGCTTCCTCGTCCAGGCTGGTGTGTACGACAAGTTCGTCGAAAAGCTCGCCGCGGCCAGCAACGGACTGAAGGTCGGTTCCGGCCTCGAAGAGGGCGTCCAGCAGGGGCCGCTGATCGACGAGAAGGCGGTCGAGAAGGTCGAGGAACTGATCGCCGATGCCACCTCAAAGGGCGGCAAGGTCGTCGCCGGCGGTCATCGCCATGCACTGGGCGGTTCGTTCTTCCAGCCGACGGTCATCGCCAATGCGACGCCGAAAATGCGCTTCATGAAGGAAGAGATCTTTGGCCCGGTCGCACCGGTGTTCAAGTTCGAAACCGAGGAAGAAGCCATCGCGCTCGCCAACGACACCGAATTCGGCCTTGCCTGCTATTTCTACACCGGCGATCTCGGCCGCACCTTCCGGGTCATGGAAGGCCTGAAATACGGCATGGTCGGCGTCAATGAAGGGCTGATCACCACACCTGAAGCACCGTTTGGCGGCGTCAAGGAATCGGGCCTCGGCAAAGAAGGCGGACATCAGGGCATCGAGGATTACCTCGATACCAAATATGTGTGCATCGGCGGCCTCGGGCTCTGATAGGCTAGTGCGTGGGGCAGGCTGGTAAACCTGCCCCAGGCTGAACAACCAGCCGAAGTCCTTTGGATCCACTGGCATTTGCGGGCATGACGATGAAGGACGGCGAGGTTTTCGGCACGACACAGGCAGGCGAACCGATCCGCCGCTTTACGATCAGGGGCGGCGGCCTCACCGCCAACATCATCGGGCTTGGCGCCATCGTCCAGGACCTGCGCCTGACTGGGCACGACGCGCCGCTGGTCCTCGGCTACAACAATCTGGAGGCCTATGAGACCGACACTGGCTTCTTCGGGGCCGTGGTCGGGCGCTACGCCAACCGCATCGGCGAAGGCCGCTTCACAATTGGCGGCAACCGCTACCAGACCGAGCGCAACTTCCTCGACAAGCATACGCTGCATGGCGGCTCGCAAGGCTACTCCCACCGACCATGGACGGTTTCGCTGCACGGCAGGGATTTCGTCACTCTGACGCTGCATGATCCCGACGGTGCGATGGGCTTTCCCGGCGCGCTCGACGTTACTTGCACCTACCGGCTGAAAATTCCCGGCACGCTGAGCGTCGAACTGACGGCGACCTGCGAGGAGCCGACGCCGTGCAATCTCACCCAGCATTCCTATTTCAACCTCGATGATGGCGGCACTGGCGACATTCTCGACCACAGGATGATGCTGAACGCCGGTGCCTATCTGCCTGTCGACGGCGACATGATCCCGACCGGCGTGGTGAAGCCGGTCGACGGCACGCCTTTCGATTTTCGCCAGGCGCGGCCATTGCGCATGGAGACCGAGGGCGAACAACTGCCCTACGACCAGAATTTCTGCCTGGCCGCGGCGCGCGGGCCGCTCAAGCAGGCCGCGTGGGTGCAAGGGGCGAATTCCGGCGTCGAGATGGAAGTCTGGACAACGGAGCCCGGTGTCCAGCTCTACACCGGGCAATATGTGACGCCACGCACCGGCCTGGAAGGGCGGAATTACAAGGCCTTCAGCGGCTTCTGCCTGGAGCCGCAAATATGGCCTGACGCGCCGAACCGGCCCTATTTCCCGCAGGCGACGCTATGGCCTGGCGCGATCTATCACCACGTGACCGAATACCGGTTCCGGCAAGGTTAGCTTTTTCAGGGCTTGCCGAACGCCGCCCTCAGCGTCTCGAACGGTGCCAGCGCGCCGCGCACCTGCACGACGGCAGCGGCAACGCGATGGGCTCTGCGGGCGGCCTCCTGCGGGTTGTGGCCGGCAAGACGGGCGGCGAGATAGCCGCCATTGAAGGAATCGCCGGCGCCGGTGGTGTCGGCGGGGGCCGCGACATGGATTGCAGGCACGTCCTGCAATGATCCGTTTTCGGCAATCAGTGCCGGCTGCTCGCCATTCTTGACGACAACTTCGCCAACCCATTGCCTGAGCCGCTCGGCGGTCGCCCGCGGGGTGTCATCGCCGAACAGCATCTGCTCGTCAGGGAAGGTCGGCAGCGCGATGTCGGTGACGGCAAGCGCTTCGACGATCGCTGCCTGCGCTTGGTCGCGGCCGCGCCACAGTCGTGGCCGGTAGTTGGGATCGAAGGCGATCGTCGAGCCCGCCGCGCGCGCCTTGCCCACGGCCGCCAGCAGCGTCTTGCGCGAGGCATCGTCGAGAATTGCCAAAGTGATTCCGGAAAAGTACACAAGCGATTGATTTTGCATGCTTTTCGATAGTGCCGCCGGATCCGAAGCTAGCTGCCGCGCGGCGGCGTCGCCACGCCAGTAGGTGAAGGAGCGCTCGGCACCGGTCAGCGTGATCGCATAGAGGCCGGGGCGCGCGCCCGGTATGACCGGACTGGAGCCGATGCCGATGCCGTTTTCAGCGAAGAAAGCGATCTGGCCTTGGGAGAAGGGGTCGTCGCCGAAGGCCGAGACATAGGTTGCCGGCAGGTCAGCGCTCAGCGCATGCAACGCCCACAGCGTGTTGAACGTGTCGCCGGCAAAACCCATGCGCCAGTTCGGGCCCGTCTGGCCCGACAGTTCCAGCATGCATTCGCCAATCGAGGCGACGCCGTTTCCCACCATCTGCGATCCTCCAGTGATTTGCGTGCTGTAGCTTTTTGCCGGACGCAGCGCCATGCTTGGCAAGCAGGCTTTTTTCCGCCACAGCGTTTTCCCACAGGCTGGCGGGATGCGATCCGTCCGGCAGAACGTTATCCGCAGAAGAGGAACCGGTTTGGCATCGTTATGGCGTTATCTCCTGGCAGGTCTTGGTCTGGCTGCTTTGCTGGTCGGCGTTCTCGCGGTCGTCTATCTGACCGCGCCGCATTCGGCACAGCCTGTCGGTCCGGATGTCTCGAGGACGAAGAAAACCGACAACGGATTGTACGTAGCGAGTTTCGTGCCGGAACGCGGCGTGGTGCGGCAGGGCGAGCTGGAATCCTGGGTGCTGACGCTGAAGACAAAGACAGGGGCTTCGGTGGAGCGAGCCGCGATCGCCATCTCCGGCGGGATGCCGCAGCACAATCACGGTCTGCCGACCAGTCCGCAGGCGACCGACTATCTCGGCGAGGGCCGCTACCGCATCGAGGGGCTCAAATTCACCATGAGCGGCTGGTGGCAGCTGCGTTTCGCCATATCGTCCGGCGCGGGCTCCGACACTGTGCTGTTCAACGTGGTGCTGTGAGCGGTCGATGAGGCGCCTTTTCTGCTTTTTGGCGCTGACGGTGGCCGTGCTCCTTGGCGGTTGCGGCAAGCCGGATTTTTCCGATGCCGAGAAGAAGACGATCGCTTCGCTCGCGCTGAATACGCTGCCGGCGCTGAAGCCTGACACCACCAACCGCTTCGCCGATGTGCCGGCCGCCGCGGCGCTCGGCTCGACGCTGTTCTTCGATGTTGGGATGAGCCGTGACGGAACGGTGTCCTGCTCGACCTGCCACAAGATCGACCGCCAATTCCAGGACGACCTGCCGCAGGCGGTGGGTGTCGGCCGCACCAACCGGCGCACCATGCCGCTGGCCGGTGTGGCGCGTGACCCCTGGTTCTTCTGGGACGGACGTCGCGATAGCCTGTGGGCACAGGCGCTGACGCCGCTCGAAAACCCGTTGGAACAGGCGGGAAACCGCACCGCTTACGCGCATTACATGAAGGCGCGCTTCGGCGAACGCTATGAGCGCATCTTCGGGCCATTGCCCGATTTTTCTGGCGTTCCGTTGAATGCCAGCCCGCTTGGAAGCGATACCGAAAAAGCTGCCTGGAACGCGATGAGCGATGCGCAGCGTGACGCCATCAACAGCGTCTATGCCAATATAGGCAAGGCGCTTGCCGCCTTCGAACGCTCGATCGAGCCGGCGCCGACGCGATTCGACCGCTTTGCGCTGGACCTTGCCACAGGCGCCGAGCCGAAAGGCGATGCGGCCTTTTCGCGGGAAGAAGTCCTTGGGCTGAAACTGTTCATCGGCAAGGCCAATTGCGTGACCTGCCACAATGGCCCGCGTTTCACCGACAACGGTTTTCACAATACGGGTGTGCCGCCTGTTGCCGGCTTGCCGGCGGATCGCGGGCGCGTCGACGCGGTAGCGCAGGTCGAGGCCGACCCCTTCAACTGCTTCGGCGCTTATCGCGATGGCGAGGCCAATGCCTGCGGCGAGCTGCGCTTCATGGTCAAGGATGCGCCGGAACTGGTGCGCGCCTACAAGACGCCGTCGCTGCGCGGTGCTGCGACACGGCCGCCCTACATGCATGCCGGGCAGTTTTCATCGCTCGACGAGGTGGTGGCTCACTATGCCAAGGCTGCGCCGAGCGTCGAAGGGGTATCCGAAGTCCACCCGCTGGAGTTGTCGGACCGCGAGCGCGCCGCACTGGTGGCGTTCCTGAAGACGCTGTCGGAATAGCCCTTCTGTTTGACCATGACCTTGTCCGAAAACCAGCTTCCACTTTTCGGGATCATGGTCATCGGTCCTTCACCGTCTCCATCGCCACGAAGGTCGAGGTCTGGGCGACGTGGGGCAGGGCCGAGATGCGCTCGCCGAGTACGCGCCGGTAGGCGGCGATATCCCTGGTGCGGACCTTCAGGAGATAATCGAAGCTCGATGCCATCATGTGGCACTGCTCGATCTCCGGCACGGCCTGTACGGACCGGTTGAAGGCATCGAGCGCCGCGGAACGGGTGTCCGACAATTTCACCTGGACGAAGGCGACATGGCCTTCACCCATGCGCTCGCGGTCGATGATCGCCTGGTAGCCCCTGATGTAGCCATCCTTCTCCAGCCGCTTCACCCGCGCCTGCACCGGTGTCTTCGACAGGCCGACCTTGGCCGCCAGTTCCGACATGGAAAGCCGGCCATTGCCTGCCAGCGCCGACAGGATGTTCCTGTCGATGCGGTCCAATTGGTCTTCTATCATGGAAAATGCGGTCAATCTGTTGAATTTGTGCCGTAATGATAGATCAAATGACCTGCGGTGTCGATTTCTTTGGACCGACTGAAATCCGCACCCTGTGCTAGCTTGCGCCATTCGGTCCGGTGACCGCCGGCCCGTTCCCTTATGCTTGCTCATAGGACCGCCATGCCGCTCGACGCCATCCGCCAGCAGATCCGCGCCAATTATTTGCCCGACGAAGACGAGGCGGTAAGGCGGTTGGCCGAGGCGACCGGATTTTCGGCCGGCGACCGCAAGTCAATCTCGGCCCGCGCGGCCGACCTAGTGCGGGCGGTGCGGGGCTCCACCGATCCCCGGCTGATGGAAGTCTTTCTCTCCGCCTACGGTCTGTCCACCAAGGAAGGCGTGGCGCTGATGTGTCTGGCCGAGGCGCTGCTGCGCGTGCCCGACACCGAGACGATGGACGACCTCATCGCCGACAAGATCGCGCCGCACGACTGGTCGGCGCATTCGGGCGGTTCGAGTTCCATCTTCGTCAACGCCTCGACCTGGGCGCTGATGCTGACCGGCCGCGTGCTCGACGAAGGCGAGGGCGGCATCGAAGGCACGCTGCGTTCGATGGTGCGCAGGCTGGGCGAGCCGGTCATCCGCAAGGCGGTGGCCGCCGCCATGCGCGAGATGGGCGAACAGTTCGTGCTGGGTCGCACCATCGCCGAGGCCGTCAAGCGCGGCCGGCCGATGACGCAGAAGGGTTATCTCTATTCCTTCGACATGCTGGGCGAGGCGGCCCGCACCGAGGCGGATGCGCTGCGCTATCACAAGGCCTATGCCGACGCCATTTCCTCGCTCGATGCCGGCTCCAACGGCCCTGATATCCGCTTCAACCATGGAATCTCGGTCAAGCTCTCAGCGTTGCATCCGCGCTACGAGGTGGCGCAGAAGGAGGAAATGCTGCCTGTGATGGCCGAGCGGCTGCTGTCGCTGGCACTCGCGGCCAGGCATTCGCGCATGGGCCTCAACATCGATGCCGAGGAGGCCGATCGTCTCGACCTGTCGCTTGACGTCATCGAACGGGTGCTGGCCGAGCCGGAACTCGCCGGCTGGAACGGGTTCGGCGTCGTCGTGCAGGCCTACGGTCCGCGCGCGGCTTTCACCATCGACTGGCTCTATGCACTGGCGAAAAAGTACAATCGCAACATCATGGTGCGGCTGGTCAAGGGCGCCTATTGGGACACCGAGATCAAGCGGGCGCAGACGCTCGGCCTTTCCGGCTATCCCGTGTTCACGCGCAAGGCCAACACCGACGTTTCCTACATTGCGTGCGCGAGAAAACTGCTTGGCATGACCGACCGGATCTATCCGCAATTCGCCACCCACAATGCCCACACCGTCGCCGCCATCCTGTCGATGGCTGACAACCGCGATACCTTCGAATTCCAGCGCCTGCATGGCATGGGCGAGGCCTTGCACGAAACCGTGCGCCGGTCAGAGGGCACGCGTTGCCGCATTTACGCTCCCGTCGGCGCGCACTCGGACCTGCTTGCCTATCTGGTCCGTCGCCTGCTGGAGAACGGCGCCAATTCCTCCTTCGTGCACCAATTGACCGACGAGGACGTCGAGCCGGAGGACATCGCGCGTGATCCGCTGGAAACGGTCGAAAGCCAGGGGCCGGCCGCCAATCCGGCGATCGCCAAGCCATCCCAGATCTTTGGGATCGGGCGCCGCAACTCGAAAGGATTCGACATTACGGACACGGTGACGCTGGCTGATATCGACAAGGCCAAAGCGGCCTTTGCCGGGTCGGATCGCTGGCACGCCAAGCCGATCACGCGCGCCGCCGGCTACGGCAAGCAGCGCCCGATCGTCAATCCGGCAAAGCCTTCCGAGGTCGTCGGCACGGTTCACGAGGCCGCAGCCAAGCAGGTCGCGACCGCGGTGCGCATCGCTGTCGAGGCGCAGCCGTCCTGGGCAAAACGGCCGGTTGCCGAGCGTGCCGCGATCCTCAACCTCGCGGCCGACCTTTACGAGGCCAATGCGGTCGAGTTCTTCGCTCTCGCCACGCGCGAGGCCGGCAAATCGCTGGCCGACGGCGTCGCCGAGGTGCGCGAGGCCGTCGACTTTCTTCGCTACTACGCCGCCGAGGCGGCGAACGCCGAGGCGGGCACGCAAGCGCGCGGCGCCATTGTCTGCATCTCGCCATGGAATTTCCCGCTCGCCATCTTCACCGGCCAGATCGCGGCAGCACTCGTCACCGGCAATTCCGTGATTGCCAAGCCGGCCGAGCAGACGCCGCTGATCGCATTCCGCGCCGTCGAGATGCTGCGCGCCGCTGGCGTGCCGGAAGACGTCATCCAGCTCCTGCCCGGTGACGGCCCATCGGTGGGCGGCCCGCTGACGGCGGATCCGCGCATTGCCGGCGTCTGCTTCACCGGCTCGACCGAGGTCGCCAAGCTGATCGAAAAACAGCTGGCCGAGACCGCCGCGCCGGACGCGATGCTGATCGCCGAGACCGGTGGTCTCAACGCCATGATCGTCGATTCCACAGCGCTGCCCGAACAGGCGGTGCGCGATATCCTGGCGTCGGCCTTCCAGAGTGCCGGCCAGCGCTGCTCGGCGCTGCGCGTGCTCTATGTGCAGAAGGACGTCGAGAAGAAGATGCTGGAGATGCTGAAGGGCGCCATGGAGGCGCTCAATATTGGCGATCCCTGGCTGATCTCGACCGATGTCGGCCCGGTCATCGATGACGAGGCGCAGGCCTCGATCCGCGACTATTGCACGAAGAAGGGTCTTGAGGGCCGGCTGATCGCCAAGCTCGAGGCCCCCAAGGATGGGCGTTTCGTCGCGCCGCATGTCTTGCGGGTCAAGGGTATCGAGGACATGGAGCGCGAGGTGTTCGGGCCTGTGCTGCATGTTGCCAGTTTCGACGCCGACCAGATCGACAGCGTCATCGCCGCCATCAACCGCAAGGGCTATGGCCTAACCTTCGGCCTGCACACCCGCATCGAGGGCCGCGTCCAGCATTTCGTCGACGGCATTCATGCCGGCAACATCTATGTCAACCGCAACCAGATCGGCGCCGTGGTCGGTTCGCAACCGTTCGGCGGCGAGGGCCTCTCCGGCACCGGGCCGAAGGCCGGCGGCCCGCATTATCTCAGGCGCTTCCGCAAGGGGCCGGAAGCTGGCACGCACCTGGCCGACGGGCACAAGGTCACCGCCACCGAACTGGCCGACAATCTGCCCGATCCGTCGCTGGGCGGCTGGTCGACGCGGCCGGACCGGATCGCCATCCTGAGGAAGCACCTGCGCGGCAAGGGCGCGGCCGCGATCGGCGCCGCCGCTGCAATCGATTTCGGTCAGGTCGATTTGCCCGGCCCGACCGGCGAGGCCAACACGCTGTCGCTGTCGCCGCGCGGCCGGGTGCTGTGCCTGGGGCCGGACGCCGACACGCTGCTGGCGCAGACCGTCCAGGCGCTCGCCGCCGGCAATGCGGTGCTGGCCGTGGCGCCAGGTGCCCCGGCGGCACTGGCGGCGCTGACCGGCAAAGGCCTGCCGCTGGCGGCCATCGATGGCCGCCCCGATCCGGTCGAGGCGCGCTCGCTGCGCGTCGATGTCGTTGCTTTTTCAGGCACGCCCGAGGCGGCGCGCATCGTGCGCAAGGTCATCGCCGAGCGCAGCGGGCCGATCGTGCCGCTGGTCAGCGAGGTGCTCAATCCGGCGGCTTATGCGCATGAGCGGGCCGTCTGCGTCGACACCACGGCGGCCGGAGGCAATGCCAGCCTGTTGGCCGCCGCATAGATTAGTCGGTACTTACGCGCCTTCGACGACGGAAAAACCCTCGAATTGCGGGTGGCCGAAATAATGGACCTTTGTCGTGCCGACATTGCGGTGGGCGGCGCGAAAGTTCTCCGATTTGGTCCAGGCGACGAAGTCGGCGTGGCTCGCCCAGACCGTATGCGAGGCAAACAACGTGTAGCCTTCGGTCTCGTTGGCCGGGCCGCGCAACAGATGGAATTCGCGGAAGCCTTTCATCTCGGCAAGGCTGGAATCGCGGTTCTTCCACACGGCTTCGAAATCGGCCTCGGAGCCGGTCTGCACCTTGAAGCGGTTCATGGCGATATACATGGGGTCCCTTTCCTGCGGATGTTGATGGTTGGCGCCGCAACGTTTGTGCTGCTCACATCTTAAAACGGGCCGATCCCGACCTCGAATTCCAAACCCGGATTCGCGGCCTGTGGCGGAATTGGAGGGAAGGGAGCAGCCTTGCTCACGATGCCAAGCGCGGCCTCATCGAAAGTCTTCGATCCCGAGCTTTCCAGAATACGCAACTGATCTATGTTGCCCTTCTTGCCTATGGCGAATGCCACAACCGCATTGTTTCGCGCGGCCAGTTGCAGCGAAGGCGGGAGAGTTCGATTGACTCTGCCGAGCTTTCGAAAGACGTCGCCGCGGTAGCTGTCTTCCGCGGCGCTGCCGGCCTCTTTCTGCCTCTTGCCCATGCTGGCCGCTTGCGCCGGCCAATCCTGGCCGTCGGCCGTACCGCTCCGTTCATCCGCCGCTGCAGCTGTCGCAGGCGCGGCCGCCGGAGTCGGCCTTGCATAGGGGGTCGACGGGTGATCGGGAGCGGCGACAGGCATCTCGACGGTTTCGGCCTGGACGCTCGGCTGCGCCTGCGTTTCGTTCCTGGCGGCCACGCTCTGGTCGTCCGGGCGGGGTTTTGCCGTCACCAGTATGTCGGGTGTCACCATTGGCTGTTTGGCCGGTTCCTGCGAGGGCTCCGAAGCCTGCTTCGCGGCGTCCCGGGCGGGCTCGCGATCCTGTGTCACAGCTTCCGGCGCGGGCCGCGAAGGTTCCGTCGGCGGCGCCGGCCTGGCTGCCTTTGCCTGAGGGGGGTTGGCCGGCGGCTGGCTCGGCACCAACGTGACATTCATTGCCGTCGGGTCCTTGTCCAGCGCACTGCCGGCTACCTTGTCGCCTGTGTGATCGCCGCCTTCCGATTGCTCCGTCTCCCTAGAAACAAGCGTGCCGGCAGGTGAGACCAGAAAAGCCGCCGCTACCGCGGCATGGAGCAGGCCGGAGATGGCGATCGCCGTTGCCCACTTGCCGTTGCCGGCCGGCGGCCGTGTCTGGGCAAGCGGCTCGGCCGGCACGATGGCCAACTCGTCGCCGGCGTCGCGGAGGGGACTGATTTCCTGCATGTCGCGCGGCGGAAAATGCAGCGGCCCAGGCGTCATTGTCAAATCAAGATGGACTGGCTCAAACAGCGGAAGGCCGGCCAGGGGCCGGGCCACCATATGTCGTGCCAAGTCGAGTTCCAGTCCCACCGCCGCCCTCAGACTCCGAAAGCGATGCCGGTCCTGGTGTCCGTCTTCAGCTTGCGCATGCAGGCGGCCGGCTCGACGCCCGTGCCGGCGCATTCCGTGGCGCTGTTGATCAGCACGCGGCTGACCTTGGTGCAGTCAGTGCCGGCCAGGTCAAAGCGCGTCACCTTGGTCTTGCCGGCCGGCAGGTCCTTGAAGTCGAGCACGGTCAGCCGGTCGACGATACCGGCCTCGTTGAACAGGGCGATCTCGAACGCCGCCTTGATGAGGTCGGCGCCGAGATTGTTGCTGACCAGGAAGGTCAGGCGGCAGCCCTTGTCGGAAGGCTGCGCTGCATTGAGTTCGAGGGTCAGGACCGGCGCGGACTGCTCAGCCCACGCCGGAACCATCGCAAGCGACATCGCCAGCGCCGAGGTCAGCAGACGAAGCGATGTCGTCAAGCTCGTCATGATGGATCAGCCTCCAAATCGCATGGTTGCCGCCAGTTTCAGCGTGATGCCGGGTTCATAGACGGCGACCGTCGTGCCGCCATTCAGCGGGTTGGCGTATTTGACGTCGAACAGGTTGTCGGCACGGAAATCGACCTTCAGATCGTCGGTCGCCTGATAGCTGGCAAAGGCGTTGACCAGCGTATAGTCGGTGGCCACCGCATTGCCCTTGGGCTTGCCGTTGTACTGCACTTCGCCCCCGACGGTCAGCTTGTCCTCGAGGAAACGCAAACCGAGCTGAGCGGTGACCTGAGAGGAGGGAATGGTGGCGAGGTCGGCCTCCACGCCCTTGTAGGAAACTGTGTGGCCATTTGTGATCGAAGCCGAGAGGCCGGCATAGCCCCACGCCGCGTCGTAGACACCTTCCAGCTCGAAACCGTTGATCCTGGCCTTGGCGAAATTCTGATACTGGAAGCAGATCGGGATGCCGGGGCCGAAGGGGCAGCCGCTGCCTGGGGCGAACGGGGACAGCGTCACGCCGTCGATATAGTCGTCGACATCGTTGTTGAAATAGGCTGCCTTCAGGCGCAAGGCGTCGCCAGCCTCGAAGATGTCGTTCTGCTTGTAGTTGACGCCGAATTCGGTCGTCTTGCCGGTTTCAGGCCGCAGATTTGGATTGGGCAGGAACGGGAAGCTGACGCCTGCCGGATGGTTGCCGCTGATCAGAGTCTCCGTGATCGAGGGCGAGCGATAGCCTTCCGCATAGGTGCCGTAGAATTGCAGGCCGGCAAGGCCGGCGCTCTCGAAAGGCGAGACACCGACCGTGACGCGCGGCGATAGCCTGTCGCCGGAAATATCGTGCGTGTCGTTCTTCAGGATGTAGCTGTCGTAGCGCAGGCCGGCGATGACTTCGAGCCAGTCCCAGGTGAGCTTGTCCTGGACGTAGGCGCCCGACACGTTCCGCTTGCCCGAAGGGGTGTAGAAACTGTCGCCGCCGGCCGCGCCGCCCGTCTTGACATTGTCGCCGACCCAGTCGCCGCCATAGCTCAGTTCATGCGCGATGCCGCCCGTTTCGAACCGTGACGTGTTCCAGATATCGATACCGGCCGTGCCGACATCGAATGTCGATTGTGATCCTGCCGGCAGCACCACGGGAAGACCGGAGACCGGATCGAAGCGGTTCTGCGGGACAAGACTGGTCAGGCCGAGATTGGTCTTGTTGTAGGAGGTGTTGATGTGGAGATCGAGCCAGCTCTTGTCTTCGTCCGTGATGTTGTAGCGGGCCGTGAAGGTGTTCGACTTCAGGTCGATATCATTCACAGGCACGCCGCCGCTGGTCTCGTCCCAGCCGTCGCTCGATCCGACCCAGCCAAGCTTCAGCTCACTGTTCTCGGTCGGCCGGATGGTGGTCTTGAGCAGGCCGCTCAGCACGTCGAAACCAGTGCCGTTGACGGTGTCGCCGTCGCCGTCCTTGTAGTTGTCGTAGTCGCGGTAGACGATGTTGCCCAGCACCTCCCAGTTCTCACTGACGCGATAAGCGCCGGATGCGCTTGATGTCCAGCCCTTGCCGTTGCTCTCGTAGCGTCCGGTGACGGAACCGGCCCAGCTCTCGTCAGGCTTGAGGAAATCCTGGGCATCCTTGGTGTCGAAGAAGACGACACCGCCAATGGCGCCCGAGCCATAGGTGTTGGCGACCGGGCCACGGATCACGTCGACGGATTTGACGAGCTCGGGATCGATGTAGAAGGTCGACTGCGTGCCGTGGTCGGAACGCTGGAAATTCTGGCGCGCGCCATCGACGATGACAGCGACGCGGCCGAAATCCTGCAGGCCTCGGATGTTGATGCTGGTGCTGACGCGCCTGGCGTCCGCCTGTGCGGCGACGCCGGGCACACCGAAAAGCATCTCGTTTGGCGTCGTCGCCATGCGGCGGTCGAGCTGTTCCTGGTCGACATGGCTGGCCGAGGCCAGCGATTCGATCGCCGTTTCGCCGGTGCGGCTGAGCACCAGGATCTTGTCGAGCAGCGTCGCGCCCGCGGGAGTTGCTTTTTCCTGGTCAGTCTTCTTCGATTGATCCGGTTGCTTGCCCGCCGGCTGCGTTGCCTGCTGGGCGTGCGCCGATAGCGCGGACAAGGCGATCGCCGCCACGCCCGCGAGTAAAGCCGCCGCGCCGTTCGCCGTCGCCCGGCCGCGCCGTTCCCAATTCATCGACTCCATGCCCCAACTCCAAATCCCAGGTTCCATGCTGGCTGGCCTGGGGCTTGCTGGCATTTTTGATCGTATCCGGCATCTTAAATGTTGACTCATTTAGTCCGGTATTGCACTGACTAGTAAACATGATTATTCGAGTCAAGAAATGAATCGGCAATTTCGCAACGCCTAGCCAGATGCCCGGCACAGGAAAGGGATCGACCCAGATGAACACGCATAATCCCAACGATTTTCGCTATCGCGTCCGCCGTTCCGACGATGCCTCCGCCCGTTTCGATCGGATTCCGCTGGCGGTGCGAACGCTGTCCAGCAACACGCTGTTCCAGGGCGAGCACGAGATCGGCATCGAACATCATGGGGCGCTCTACCGGCTGAAGATCACCCGCCAGGGCAAGCTCATTCTCAACAAGTAAGGCAAGGCATCAGGGGTAAGGACATGGACCAGTGCGTAAAACCCGCTCCGCATGAAATCCGGCGGGCACGGACCGAGAATCCGAAAGCGCGCGAGCGTGATCTGGCCGGCCAGCTCGGCATTTCGGAGGCCGAGCTGGTGGCCGCGCATTGCGGTGATGGCGTCATTCGCATCGAGCCGCGCGTCAATGACCTTCTGACCGGTCTAGAGGCCGTTGGCGAGGTGATGGCGCTGACCCGCAACGAAAGCGCCGTGCACGAAAAGATCGGCGTTTACGACAAGGTCGTCACCGGCAATCACAATGCGATGGTGCTTGGCGAGAACATCGACCTGCGCATCTTCCCGAAAATCTGGGCGCATGGCTTCGCCCTGGAAAAGCGGGACGGCGACGACATCCGCCGCAGCCTGCAATTCTTCGATGCTTCCGGCGAGGCGGTGCACAAGGTGCATCTGCGCCCCGCCTCCAGCCTCTATGCCTACCAGAAGCTGGTCGCCTCTCTGGAATCGCCGAACCAGGGGCCGACGATCGAGATTTCAGGAACCGTTCTCGACGAGGAAAACGAGGCTGGGACATCGACCGCGAGCCTGGACGATCTGCGTGACCGCTGGAGCCGGCTGACGGACGTGCACCAGTTCTTCGGCATGCTGAAGACGTTGAAGCTCAGCCGCCGCCAGGCGGTGCGCATGGTCGGCCAGGATTACGCCTGGCTGCTCGACAATGACGCGGTGCGCGCCATGTTCCATCACGCCGCCGAAAGCGAGATGCCGATCATGTGCTTCGTGGGCAACCGCGGCTGCATCCAGATCCATTCCGGCCCGGTCAAGTCGATCAAGCCGATGGGGCCGTGGATCAACGTGCTGGACGAGACCTTTCATCTGCATCTGCGAACCGACCACATCCATGAGGTATGGGCGGTGCGCAAGCCGACCAGGGACGGCCACGTCACCTCGCTCGAGGTCTATGCCGCCAATGGCGACATGATCATCCAGTTCTTCGGCAAGCGCCACGAAGGCGAAAGCGAGCGCGACGACTGGCGCTTCCTGGCCGAGCACCTGCCGCGCATTCCAAGCCCGACGGCAGCCTGAGGACAGTGTAATGAGTTTTGTGTCGAGACTGTCCGCCCTGCGCGGATCGATGATCGGTTCCGCGATCGGCCTTTCCCTGGCTTTCGCCGCAATGCAGCCGGCCGGCGCCGACGAAGGCGTTTCGGTCTTCGTCGATCCTTCGAGGATCGCCGCCATCGGCGGGTCCATCACCGAGATCGTCTATGCGCTTGGAGAGGAAAAGCGTCTGGTGGCTCGCGATTCCACCAGCAATTATCCAAAAGCCGCGCTCGACCTGCCTGATGTCGGTTACATGCGCCAGCTGTCGCCGGAAGGTGTCTTGTCGGTCAATCCGACAACCATACTGGCATTGTACGGCAGCGGCCCCAAGGAAGCCGTCGACGTGCTGAAGAAGACGGGCATTCCCTTCATCGAAGTGCCCGAGCTGTACAGCCGCGAAGGCATCCTCCAGAAGGTCCGCATCGTCGGCAAGGCGCTCGGGGTCGAGGCCAAGGCCGAGGTGCTGGCCAAGGCGCTCGATGCCAAACTCACGGCCGCCGAAAAGCAGACAGCCTCGATCAAGGAGCGCAAGCGCGTCCTGTTCGTTCTCTCGATACAGGGTGGCAAGATCCTGGCGGCCGGCAGTGAAACCGCGGCCGACGGCATGGTCAGGCTGGCGGGCGGGGTCAATGCGGTGGAAGGCTTTTCCGGCTACAGGCAGATGTCCGACGAAGCGATCATCACCGCCAGGCCGGACGTAATCTTGATGATGAGCAATGCCGGGCCGCCGGTCTCGGACGACGAATTGTTCGGCAATCCATCCATCGCCTCGACGCCGGCCGGAACGGCGCGCAAGCTGATCCGCATCGACGGCGCCTATCTTCTGGGCTTCGGACCGCGCACGGCCGACGCGATCCACGATCTCGCAGTGTCGCTCTATGGCGCACAGGTCACGGACTGAGCATCATGGCCGACCAGTCGATCGCCGGTCCGGTGAAGGCGATGGGTGCATCCGAAGGGGATCGTTCCGGCCGCGCCCGTGCCGTCATTCTTATGCTGTGCCTGGGCCTGGCGGGCGCCGTCTTGCTTTCGCTCACATCCGGGGCGTCGGATGCATCCGCCGTGAACGTCATCAGGGATTGGCTCTTTGGCACCATCCCCGGCGATGCGGCACTCAACGCCCGTGACAGCCTGATCGTCCATGACATCCGCCTGCCGCGCGTTATCCTCGGCATGCTGGTGGGTGCGGCTCTCGCTGTCTGTGGCGCCGTCATGCAGGGACTGTTCCGCAATCCGCTCGCCGATCCCGGACTGATCGGCGTTTCAGCTGGCTCCAGCCTCGGTGCTGTGGCCATCATCGTGCTGGGCGGGACCATGCTGGCACCGGTGACCGCATTGCTCGGAACGCTTGCGCTGCCGCTTGCGGCGTTTCTCGGCGGCCTCGCCACCA
Source organism: Mesorhizobium sp. M8A.F.Ca.ET.161.01.1.1 (assembly GCF_004792105.1). Taxonomy (NCBI): domain Bacteria; kingdom Pseudomonadati; phylum Pseudomonadota; class Alphaproteobacteria; order Hyphomicrobiales; family Phyllobacteriaceae; genus Mesorhizobium; species Mesorhizobium sp. M8A.F.Ca.ET.161.01.1.1. Next base: position 29,546 of record NZ_SRTD01000010.1, read on the forward strand.
CATTGGTGCTTTATCAGGTTGCGACGCGACGCGGGCAAACCTCTGTCGCCACCATGCTGCTCGCGGGCATCGCCCTGGCGGCACTTGCCATGGCGCTGACCGGAATCCTCATCTTCATGGCCGACGATCGCCAGCTGCGCGATCTGACCTTCTGGTCACTGGGATCGCTCGGTGGTGCGACATGGGCCAAGATCTCTTCCGTCGGACCCATCATCGTCCTGGCACTCGCGGCGATGCCGTTCCTGGCCCGGGGTCTCAACGCGCTGGCGCTAGGCGAGGCCACCGCCGGCCATCTCGGCGTCCCGGTGCAGCGGCTGAAATACACAGCCATCATTGGTGTCTCGGCGGCGGTCGGGGCGTCCGTCGCGGTCAGCGGCGGCATCGGTTTCGTCGGTATCGTCGTGCCGCATCTGCTGCGCCTGCTGATTGGCCCGGACAATCGCTATCTGCTGCCGGCCTCGGCGCTGCTCGGCGCCTCGCTGTTGCTGCTCGCCGATGCCGGCGCCCGCACCATCGTGGCGCCGGCAGAGTTGCCGATCGGCATCGTCACCGCCGTCGCTGGCGCGCCGTTCTTCCTTTGGATCCTGCTGCGCAAGCGTGGCGTGATCGATCTGTGAGATTTGAGACCCTGTAGGAGTGTTTCATGATCGAAGCCCGCGACGTTTCTGTGGTGATCGGCAAGAAGCGCATTGTCGCCAACGTCGATTTCGAAGTCAGGCCAGGTGAAATCTCGGCCATCGTCGGCCCCAACGGATCGGGCAAGACGACCTTTCTCAAGGCGATGTCGGGGGATCTCGTCCATACCGGACGGATCCTTATCAACGGTCGCGAGCTGTCGACGATGAAGCCGGTCGAGGCGGCGACAGTGCGAGCGGTGCTGCCTCAGGCAACGACCCTGTCCTTTCCCTTCACCGTGCGCGAGATCGTCAGGCTTGGCCTCGTCGGTGGACGCTCGGGCGTGCTGCCCGGCGAGGACGAACGCCTGCCGGAGCGGGCGCTGGCGCGGGTCGATCTCGACGGTTTTGCCGGTCGTTTCTACCAGGAGCTTTCCGGTGGTGAGCAGCAGCGTGTCCAGCTTGCCCGCGTGCTGTGCCAGGTCTGGGCGCCGGTGCTTGACGGCGGCCCGCGCTATCTCTTCCTCGACGAACCGGTTTCCAGCCTCGACATCAAGCATCAGCTGATCATCATGAACATCGCCCGCGACTTCGCCAGAAGAGGCGGCGGCGTGGTCGCGATCCTGCACGACCTCAATCTGACGGCGATGTTCGCCGACCGCATCTTCGTGATGCATCGCGGCCGGCTGGCCGCGGCCGGATCGCCGCGGGACGTGCTGAGTGACGATCTGATCGAGAATGTGTTCGACTGCCGGCTCAAGGTCGGCGTGCTGCCGGCCGGCAACATGCCATTCGTGCTGCCGCAATCGGCAGCCTAGATCTGCGGTCTTCGGCCCGGCCTGCGCAGGATCAAGCTGCCGGGGCGCGGCGCTCCATCAGCATGTCGATACCGAGCAGGTTGCGCACATTCGGCCGCGCCGCCACCAGATCGGCGATCGTGTAGCGGGCAAGCACGGCGAAGAAGGCGTTGAGCGCTTCGCGCAGCGCCGAGTTCAATGCGCAGCTGTCGACCAGCGGGCATTCGGCCGCGTCATTCTCGAAGCACTCCGCCATGGCAAAGCTTTCCTCGGTCACGCGCACAACATCGAACAGGCTTATCGCTTCGGCGGCGCGGCCCAGCCGTACCCCTCCGTTCCGGCCGCGGACAGTCTCGACCAAGCCGTTCTCGACCAAAGGCTGCAGGATCTTGAACAGGAACAGTTCCGACACCGAATAGGCGGTCGCGATTTCCGGGATGCGGCTCAACCGTTCATTGTTGGCGGCACAATACATCAGGATGCGCATGGCATAGTTGGTTTGGCGGGTAAGCCGCATTTCATCCTCACAAAGCGCTGGCGCGGTGCAACCATGCCAGAGTCTGGAACTTTGCCGGCGCGGCTTCACCCGGATTTTCGGAGTCGCCGCGCTGGCCTCGGTCGAATATGGCCTATACCTTGGAATAATTCCAGACTGGCTTCGCATTATAGCTGAATATTCTCGTCAACTTTATGTGCGTGGCCAGGCGAAACGCTGAGAAAATCGGCTGTCGCGGGCATTTTGACGACCGACGCACTAAATAGCCTGGGATCGACGAGGAGCGGCTCATATGTCTCAATCGGCCCAGTCGCTGGCGCCTGTCCGTTTCGACACCGACGCGGGCGCCAAGCTTTCGGCGCTGCGGCGGACAAAGTTCGTCGCCATGGCGGCGCTGGCACTCTGCGTGCTGGTCTTTGTCTTGGCCAAGTCCTTCCAGACCAGCTACCCGTGGCTCGGCTTCGTCGCCGCCTTCGCCGAGGCGGCAACCATCGGCGGCCTTGCCGACTGGTACGCGGTGGTGGCGCTGTTCAAACGGCCGCTCGGGCTACCCATCCCGCACACCGCCATCATCCCGGAAAACAAGGATCGGATAGCCGACAATCTTGGCCGTTTCATCGAGGTCAATTTCCTGGCGCCGGAGCCTGTGCGTGAAAAACTCGCCGAGGTCGATTTTTCGGCGCTCGTCGCCGATTGGCTCGCCGATGCCGAACGCGCGGCCGGCCTGTCGCGCTTCGTCGTGCGGCTGGTGCCGCGTACGCTTGCGGCCGTCGAACAATCGGGCCTGCGCGGTTTCGTCACCAGCCGCATGCTGGAGCAGATCGAAAAGGTGCCGCTGGCGCCGCTGGCCGCCGAACTCTTGTCGGCGCTCACCGACGATCGTCGCCACCAGAAATTGTTCGACGAGTTCATCAAGGTCATCGGCCGCTTCCTCAACGACGAACAGGCGCTGGCGACGATGCGCGACAAGATCCGCGAGGAACTGCCGTCGCTGTTCAACCTGTTTCGCGCCGATGCCTATCTCCTGAAGAAGATCGTCGCCTCGGCGGGCTCCCTGCTGGACGAAGTGCGTGCCGATCCCGACCACCCGATGCGCGCCGAATTCGACCGTTTCGCGCAAAGTTTCGTCGACCGGCTGCGCACGTCCAAGCAATATGCCAAGCGAGCGGAGAAAATGAAGCGCGATTTCCTCGCCAGACCCGAAGTCAGGGCGCTGGCCGGCGACATGTGGGGGAGCCTCAGCCTGTTCATCGAGCAGGATGCCAAGGCGCCGAATTCGCTGGTCCGGGAGCATCTCGCCAACATGTTCGTCGAAGTCGGCCGCCATCTTGCCGGCGATGCCCAGATCCGGGCCGACATGAATCAAGGATTCGTGGTGGCGCTGGCCTCCTTTGTCGAAAGCCAGAAGAGCGGTGTCTCGAAATTCATCGCCGACCAGGTCAAGCGCTGGGACCTGGCGCAACTGACGCGCCTGATCGAGATGAACATCGGCAGGGACCTGCAATATATCCGCTTCAACGGCATGATCATCGGCGGGCTGGCTGGCATCGTGCTTTATGTGGCCGAGCGGCTGTTCCTAGTCGGCTAATATCTGATCACCGCTTGGTCCGTAGGTGTGCTCAAAGATCCGGCCAGATGCTTGGGTCATCGGCCCACCCTAGGAGTATTTCTGCCCTTGCAGCAAGAAGAGGAATTAACGCAGGTCGATGCCGAAGATCGCTACCAACAGTGCAGTCTCCGACCTCTCTACCAAGCGACCATTCTGCTGCAGCCGTTCGCCATAGGGTTCCTATGTCTCTCAAGGCTCCGCGCGGTGTGCGATCGACTCCGCAAGGGACATAGTCAATGGGAAGATCACCGGAAATCACCCACCATCCGACCCAATTCGGACGAGCGACGCTCTCAATTGCCCAAATGGCTACATAGGGATGAACATGCCAGCCAGGCCATTCTCCAACCCGGCCATGCACCAGACCCTCTTCCAGCAAATAGTCGATTACTCGTTGGCGCTCGCTCAAGCACCATTGGTTTTCTTCAACTTCTTGATCCGGTTCTTCCATACGACTAGCTTCTCACGGACAGATTCTACGTGCAATGTTCCATGGCTCCTGGCGGTATTCAGAATTTCCTCGCTAGTTAGCGTATCCGAATGGACTCAACACGCGTGGGTGCTATCCTCCCGGTGAGGGCAGCCGCATCCGCGGCGACAGGGGAGCAGATGAGCATGGCAAAGCAAGCGGAATCCGATTCCTTTATGGAAATGTTCGGCAGATTCGGCCGTGACTTGAAGGTGCCCAACGTCGATGTCGAGGCGATCCTTGCCCATCATCGCAAGAACCTCGAGGCACTGGAGAAGGCGGCACGGACCAGTGCGGCCGGGGCAACCTCGCTGATGTCAAGGCAGCGCGAAATGCTGCAGGACACGTTGCGGGAGCTCGCCGACATGGCGCAGGGCTACCGCGCACCGGGCAATCCGCAGGAACTGATGGCCAAGCAGACGGAGTTTGCCAGAAAATCCTTCGAGGCCGCGCTCAAGAACGCTGGTGAAGTGGCTGAACTGGCCAGGAAATCAGGCACCGAATCGATCGACATCCTGCGCGCGCGCATCAAGGAGGCGATGGAGGAGGTCCGCGCCGGCTACGGGCAGAAGTGAATCCCATCGGCTGTCGTTTCGCCCTCTATCCGGCACGCCGGTTGGCGATTCCGCAATATCGCACATAGTTGCATTAGCGCCACGGCATAAGCTCCCGGCAAGCTGGAAGGTCAAAAAGTCCGGTTCGGGCCTGCCATTGCGTGGCAAGGCATGGCACGAGTGTGTTCGAATCCGGCGGAACGGATTTGCGCGGAACGAATTGACAGAGGCCGCCGGTTCGTGGTCCGGAAGCTCTGGAAGCGATCGGGAAAGCAGGAATGACGGAAGTACGGCCTAAAACGCCGCCAACCTACGAACAGCTGAGAACGATGTCCGGACAGGAACTCGGCGTCTCGGAATGGACCACGGTCGACCAGAACCGCATCAACCAGTTCGCCGAATGCACCGGCGACCATCAATGGATCCACGTCGATCCTGAACGGGCGCGGCGGCAAAGCCCATTCCGCACCACGATCGCGCATGGCTATCTGACGTTGTCGATCATCGGCGCGCTGGCCCTCGAAATGGGGATCGTGCCCGAGAATACGCAGGCCGCCTTCAACTATGGTTTCGACAAGGTGCGTTTCCTGGCGCCGGTCAGGGTCGGCGCGCGCATCCGCCTGCGTACGACGCTGCTTTCCATGGAAGACCGGGGTCCAGGCCAATATCTGATGAAGGCAGCCAACACGGTCGAGATCGAAGGCGAGGAAAAGCCGGCGCTGATGGCTGAAACGCTCGTCATGCTTTACGAGCGCCGCAAACGGGCTGGGGCCTGAACGGCGATCGCCAGGCCCCTCGCGTCATTTCATCGGCCGTAACAGTTCCGGCAAAGACGATGCCCATGGCCATCACCCACATGGGCAGGATGAAGGTCGTGAAGGAGGGGCGGCGAAGGCGAGCGGTCAAACGATTGCGGTTCAACGCCGGTTGGGTTCCGCTCGGCGGTCGGCGCGGGCGGAGAGCACAGCAAGGACCAGCGCGGCCAAGGCCAGGGCCGTGGCTGCCCGGAAGGTGATCTGCATGCCTTGGGCCGCCGCCGCGGAACTCAAGAGCTGCTGCCCGATCCCTTGCTGTGCGTCACTCGATGCGATCGCGAATATGGCACCCATCAGCGATGCGCCAGTAATGAGACCAAGATTGCGCGACAGGTTGAGCAGACCGGAAACGACGCCACGTTCGTTTGCGCTTACACCGCCCATGACGGCCGCGTTGTTGGCGGTCTGGAACAGGGCGTAGCCGAAGCAGGTGACGGTAATTGGAGCGACGTAGCTGGCAATGCCGAGCCTGGTCAGAGCGAGCGACAGGAGCAACGTTCCCGTGGCGAGGCAGAGCAGGCCGGCGACCATCATCCGATGGGCACCGAAGCGATCGGTCAGCCGGCCGGCCAGCAACGCCGACAGGGTCGAGACAAGCGGCCCGGTCGAAAGCGCCATTCCAACCATCGCGGCATTCAATCCCAGCCCGCGCGACAGGTAGAACGGAGCAACCACCAGGGTTGCCATCATCACCGTGGCGACGATGAGACTCATGGCGAGGCCGGCGCTCAGCCGCGGGTCGCGGAAGCGGGCGAGTTGGACGAGGGGCGCCTTCGCCTTCGCCTGCGCGATGGCGAACACGATGACGCCGATACCGGCCGCGACCAGCAGGCCCAGATTGAGCACGCCAAAATTGCCTCGGCCAAGCGTCAATGCCAGGGCATAGGCGCCCAAGGTAAGGGCCAGCAGGGCGGTGCCCGTGACGTCAAACGTGCCTTGACCGGTCTCCATTGTTCCGCCGCGCGCCGGCAAGGCACGCCAGGCGAGAGCGAAGGTCAGAAGGCCAAGCGGGACATTGACAAGAAAGATCGCCCGCCAGCCGAGGCCGGCGATCAACAAGCCGCCAAGCGAAGGCCCGAGGGTCGTGCCGATCGCGGACATGGCGCCGAGCAGGCCCATGGCGCTGCCGGTTCGCTCCTTGCTTACGGTTTCCGCGACGAAGGCCAGTGTCAGCGCCATCATCAGCGCGGCGCCAAGTCCCTGCATGGCGCGCGCCGCGATCAGCAGCCAGAGTGTTGGTGCCAGGCCGCAGAGCACCGATGCCAGCGTGAACAGCGCGATGCCGCCAAGCAGCAATGGCCGACGCCCGAACATGTCGGCCAGCCGCCCTGCGCTGACGATCAGCGTCGTGATGGCTAGCAGATAGGCGAGAACCACCCATTGCACGGCCTGGAACGATGCATTGAAAGCCTGCATCAGCGAAGGCAGCCCGACGCTGGCGATGCTGGTTCCCAATGACGATAGCAGCGTGGCGAGCGACAGGCTCGCCAGTGCCAAGCCAGCGGACTGGGCCTGTCGCGGCGCCGATATCAGTTCCCGATTTTGCTCAACGACTGCCAAGGCGATCTCCTTTCTGTCTGCTCCGGAACCGGAGCTGCCGGAGATCTAGTCTTGTGTCTGATGCGGCGGAAGGCGCAGCATTTGCATCTTATTCGTGCGTCGGACGCCGTATCATATGCTATGATCGATCCATGACATCGCCCGATCTCAATCTCCTCTTTGCCCTCGACGTCCTGCTGGCCGAAGGCAGCGTGGCGCGCGCGGCGCACCGCCTGCGGCTCAGCCCCTCGGCGATGAGCCGGACGCTGGCGCGGCTGCGCGAGGCAACGGGCGATCCTCTGCTGGTGCGCGCCGGGCGCGGCCTGGTGGCGACGCCGCGTGCGGAGGAATTGCGGCGACAGGTCGGCCGTGTCGTCCAAGACGCGGAGGTGCTCCTGCGCCCGACCGAGTTGCTTGATCCCCGGAGCCTGGACCGGATCTTCACATTGCGCACCAACGAAAGCTTTGTCGAGGAGTTCGGGCCTCGCCTCGTCGCCCGCACCGAGGCCGATGCGCCAGGGGTGCGGCTGCGTTTCGCACCGAAGTCCGACAAGGATGCGATGTCGCTGCGCGAAGCGGCGATCGACCTGGAAATCGGCGTTGCCGGCGAGACCGGACCCGAGGTGCGCATCCAGGCCCTGTTTCGCGACCGCTTTGTCGGTGCCGTGCGGGCCGGCCATCCCCTGGCCGAGGGCAAGGTGACGCCCGAGCGTTATGCGGCTGGCCGGCACATCAGCGTCTCGCGACGCGGCCGCGAGAAGGGACCGATCGACGAGGCCCTGGGCATGATTGGCTTGCAGCGGAGGGTCGTGTGCATGGTCTCAGGTTTTTCGGCGGCACTTGCCATGGCCCGGGCCTCGGATCTGATTGCCAGCGTGCCCGAGCGGCATACGGCAGGAGCGCGCGCCGGCATGCATAGTTTTGCGCTGCCGGTCGCTACCGTGGACGTCACTATCTCCATGCTCTGGCATCCGCGTCTCGATGCCGACCCGGCGCAACGCTGGCTGCGGGACTGCGTGCGGGAAGTCTGTGCGGGTCGCTGACCGATCAGCGCGCCATCGCCGTTTCGAGCACTTTGAAAATCCGCTCGTCCGCGCATTGGGCAACGTTGAAGCGCAGGAAGCGGCTGGCTGACTGCGACAGGCTGAACGCATTGCCGGGTGCCAGAACGATGTTGTCGGCGAGCGCGCGGCGGGCGACGTCGGCCGCGTCCACCCCGTCCGGCAGGCCGCACCACAGGAACAGCCCGGCCGGTTGGTCGATCCACGGCGTGATGCCGATCGCCTTCAGCCGGGCGCTGGTCTCGCCCATGGCACGCGAGAGGCGCGCGCGCAGCAAATCCATGTGCTTGCGGTAGCTGCCGTCCTTCAGCAACGTCAGCACAAGTTCGGCCGCCAGCCGTCCGCCGCCGAAAGTCGTGGCGATCTTGAGGTCGGCCAGGCCCTCGATCCAGTCGCGGGGGGCGGCGATGAAGCCGCAGCGGACCGACGCCGACAGCGTCTTGGAGAAACTGCCGATCAGGACAACGCGGCTAAGGCCGTCGAACGCCGCCAGCCTGGGGGCAGGGGCATGTTCGAAATCGGCGAAGATGTCGTCCTCGACGATGGTCAGGCCCGACTGGTCGGCCAGTTTGAGCAGACGATGGGCCGTCACCGGAGACAGGATCGCCCCCGTCGGATTGTGAATGGCGGAGTTGGTGATGTAGAGGCGCGGCCGGTGTTCGGCGAGCGCCTGGGCGAACAGCTCGATATCAGGCCCCGATTGCGTGTAGGGGACGCTGACGACCTTGGCGCGATGGGCACGCAGCAAAGCGTGGAAATTGAAATAGCAGGGATCGTCGACCAGCACGGTGTCGCCGGGCTCGATCAGGAACCGGCAGAGCAGGTCGATGGCCTGGGTGCCCGATTCCGTCAGCATGATCTGTTCGGGCGAAGCTTCGATGCCGTGCCCGGCCAGGCGCCGCGCCAGCAATTGCCGCAGCGGCGGCAGCCCGAGCGGCGTGCCGTAGTCGGCAAGCGCGACATCGTCGGCACGCGCGACCGTGCGCAATGCCCTGCGGAGCCCGGCCTGTGGCATCCATGAAGCCGGCAGCCAGCCGCAGCCGGGTTTCAGGACTTCCTCGCCAGCCTCCAGCGACTGGCGCGAAACCCAGAGCGGATCGACGGCACGATCGAGCCGGGGGCCGATCTCGGCCAAAGACAGCGGCGCCAGCGAGCCGGCGGCATAAAAACCGGAACCCGGCCGGGAGCGGATCGCGCCTTCGGCGGCGAGCCGCTCATAGGCTTCGACGACGGTGGATTTGGATACCTGCATGGACTTCGCGAAGGCACGGATAGACGGTAACCGGGTTCCCGGTGTCAGGCTGCGCGCGGCGATCCGCTGACGGATGGTCGCCATCACACTCTCCACAAGGGTGCGTGCGCCGTCGGGTTCCAAAGCAAGGTCTGTCATCCGTACTGCTCAATTCGTCATTACAGTTTCGTCGAATTGTACCCCATTGTCTCTGGCCGCGCCACGGTTGTTCGCACCATAGAGGGCGAAAGCAATGGAGCCTGCAATGGACAAGACGGCGAGCGGCTGGGTGAACGGATTTATCGGCGTGCTGATCTTCAGCGGCTCGTTGCCAGCGACGCGCGTGGCGGTGATGGATCTCGATCCGATATTCCTGACATCGGCCCGCGCGGTCATAGCCGGCCTGCTTGGTCTCGCCCTTCTGCTTGTGTTCCGCGAGAAGCGCCCCGGGCGTCATGACTTGCTGTCGCTCATCATCGTTGCGCTTGGCGTGGTCGTCGGCTTCCCCTTGCTGACGGCGCTGGCGCTGAAGCATGTCACTTCGGCCCATTCCATCATCTTCGTCGGCCTGCTGCCGCTGGCGACCGCGATCTTCGGCGTGTTGCGTGGCGGTGAACGGCCAAGGCCGGCCTTCTGGCTGTTCTCATGCCTGGGCAGTGCGCTGGTGGCGGGCTTCGCGCTTGCGCAAGGCGTGACGGCTTCGCCAGTCGGCGATGGGCTGATGCTTGCGGCCATCATCGCGTGCGGCCTTGGCTACGCCGAGGGGGCAGCATTGTCGCGCAAGCTCGGTGGCTGGCAAGTGATCTGCTGGGCGCTGGTGCTGTCCCTGCCGGTCATGCTGGTGCTGACTTCTGCGACCCTGCCGTCGTCCTTCGCCAGCGTTGGCTCCAATGCCTGGATCGGTCTTGGCTATGTCTCGCTGTTCAGCATGCTGATCGGCTTCGTCTTCTGGTATCGCGGCCTGGCGCAAGGCGGCATTGCAGCAGTGGGGCAGTTGCAGCTGCTGCAGCCGTTTTTCGGGCTCGCATTAGCGGCGATGCTGCTGCGTGAACAGGTCAGTCCGATGATGATCGTCGTCACGCTCGGCGTGGTGACATGTGTGTTCGGCGCGAAGAAATTCGCCAAGCAGGATTTGCCGCGGCGTGCGGCTGCATAGTGATGATGCCGACCCTCGCTAGAACTTCGTCACCACGCCAATGCCGATGCCCTCGAAACCGCCCATCGCCATCAAGGCCGCGGGCGCCTCGTCGAGGCTGATCTTCTTGCCGACCAGCAGTTCGGGCTTCAGCTTGCCGTGGCGGATCATCTCCATCATCGCGGGGTAGCGATAGGCCTGCATGCCGTGGCTGCCGAGGATTTCGAGCTCGAAGGCGATCACCTTGTCCATCGGCACCTGGGGGCGGGCGTGCTCGCCCAGCATCAGGCCGACCTGCACGTGACGTCCACGCCGGCGCAGGTTGGCTATCGAGTTGAAGGACGTCGTGGGGTGACCGAGCGCGTCCATCGACATGTGGGCGCCGCCATTGGTGATCTGCTTGACGGCCTTGACGACGTTCGGCGTCGTGGACGCGTTGATGGTGGCCACGGCGCCGATCTTTTTGGCGAAGTCCAGTTTCTCGTCGGTGAGGTCGATGGCGATGACATTGGCGCCCATCGAGCTGGCGATCATGATCGCCGACAGGCCGACGCCGCCGCAGCCATGCACCGCCACCCACTCGCCCGGCGTCACCCGGCCCTGGTCGACGATGGCGCGAAAAGAGGTGACGAAGCGGCAGCCGAGGCTGGCGGCGGTGGCGAATTCCATTTCGTCGGGAAGGCGCACCAGATTGGTGTCGGCGTGCTCGATAGCGACATATTCGGCGAACGAGCCCCAGCCGGTGAAGCCAGGCTGTGTCTGATGCTCGCAGACCTGGTGATTGCCGGAATTGCATTCGAAGCAGCGGCCGCAGCCGACGGCGAACGGCACGGTGACGCGCTCGCCCGCCTTCCAGCGGGTGACCTGTTTGCCGGCCGCCACAACCACGCCGGCCAGTTCATGTCCCGGCACGTGCGGTAGCGTGATGCCGTCATCATGGCCCATCCAGCCATGCCAGTCGCTGCGGCACAGCCCGGTCGCCTCGACCTTGATGACGACGCCATCGGCAGCCGGCTTCGGATCGGGCACGGTCTGGATCGTCGGCGCTTCGCCGAATTTTTCGAAGACGACGGCTTTCATCGGTCACTCCACCCTTGAGACGGCATGCGTCACCGGAAAGATAGCCGATTCCTTGTCCGGTCAAGCGGAAATCGATTCCACCAGGATGGCCGCTCCGCCGAACCAAGGAACGACGTTTACCTGTTTTCCTGGTTGCGGAAATCGGCAAGCCTGGTGTCGCCGGGGGCTAGCAGACGACCGTCTTCGGCATGCACTTCAAGGCGCTTTATCGGCCTGCCGCTCTCGGTATCCACCATGAATGTGTAGGGCTCGCCGGGGCCGGAGAAATAGGTCTCGCCCCATTGGCGCAAGGCGACCAGCACGTAGAACAGGCCGCGTCCTTTTTGCGTCAGCACATATTCATGGTGCGCGCTGCCGTCGGGCGCAGGAACTATTTCCAGGATGCCGTGTGTGACCAGATTGCGCAGCCGCGCCGACAGGATGTTCTTGGCGACGCCGAGGCTCTTCTGAAACTCGCCGAAGCGCCGCAATCCGTCGAACGCGTCGCGCACGATGAGCAGCGACCACCAGTCGCCAATCGCGTCGAGCGGTCGTGCGATCAGGCAGTCCGCACTCTGGTGGCTCGTTCGTTTCACCATGGCAATGGTCCAGATCGGTCATTTTGGTTGCAACATAAAACTGTTCTGTCTATCCAGCAAGCGGTTTCAATTTGAAACCTTTTGCGGAGAGCGACATGAATATAGAGGTGATGAACGGCGCCGCGACGAAGGCGGAGCGAACCGAGGAGCGCAAGCAGGTGACGCCGGCGTCATCGCCGGGATTGTCCGGGATGACCACGCTGATTTTCGCCGTTGCCTGCGGCCTGAGCGTCGCTAATGTCTATTTCGCCCATCCGCTGCTCGACGCCATGGCCCATGATTTCGCCATTGCGCCGGCCTCGATCGGCATCGTGGTGATGGTCACCCAGATCGGCTATGCGCTCGGCCTGTTGTTCATCGTGCCGCTTGGCGACCTGTTCGATCGCCGCAAGCTGATTGCGGGGCAGGCGGTGCTTTCGGCGGTGGCGCTGATAGCCGTCGGGGTCGCGCCGAACGCGGCGATGCTGCTGGCGAGTCTCGCCGTTGTCGGACTGCTTGCCGTGGTGGTGCAGGTGCTGGTGGCCTACGCGGCCGATCTCGCCGCGCCATCGCAACGGGGGCGGGCGGTCGGCACCGTCACCAGCGGCGTCATAACAGGGATCCTGCTTGCCCGCTTCGTCGCCGGCGTCGTCGCCGATTTCGCCGGCTGGCGCTGGGTCTATGTCGTCTCGGCCGCGCTCACCCTATTCATGGCGGTGCTTCTCTACCTCATCCTGCCGCGCCATGAGGCGGAGAGGCCAAGCACATCCTATCCGCGCCTGCTGGCCTCGGTGGTGCTCTTGTTCGTGAAGGAGCCACTGCTGCGTGTGCGCGCGGTTCTCGCCCTGCTGATTTTCGCCAGCTTCAACGTGCTGTGGGCGCCGCTGGTGCTGCCGCTCAGCGCGCCACCGTTCTCGCTGTCGCACACCGCAATCGGACTTTTCGGGCTCGCCGGCGTCGCCGGCGCGCTGGGGGCGCGATGGACCGGTGGCCTGGTGGATCGGGGACGCGGGCAACTGGTCACCGGGCTCAGCCTGCTGCTGATGACAGCGGCTTGGTTGCCGATCGCCTTCATGGGCATGTCGCTGTGGCTACTGGTCGCCGGCATCGTCATGCTGGATCTGGCGATCCAGGCCACACACGTCACCAACCAGAGCCTGATCTTCGCGCGTCGACCGGATGCCCGCAGCCGGCTGGTCGGTGGCTACATGATCTTCTATTCGCTCGGCAGCGCGCTGGGCTCGATCGTCTCGACCATGGCCTATGGCGTGGCCGGCTGGAGCGGTGTCTCGCTGCTCGGCGTTGGCATCGGCTTGCTAGCGCTGCTGTTCTGGGCGCTGACGCTGCGCGTCGGCCGGTGAATTTACTCGGCGTCGATCTGATTCTGGGGCGCGGCTTTCTGGAAGGCGGGTAGCGCCATGCAGGCGGCGTTGATGCGCGAAATCGTCGGGTAGGGCGTCATATCGACGCCAAAACGGGCGTTGCTGGTGACCTGGGCGACAAGGCAGATGTCTGCCAGCCCCGGCGTGTCGCCATGACAGAATGTGCCGGTTTCGGGCGAAGCCGTCAGCAATGTCTCGAGTGGGCCAAAACCTTCATTGACCCAATGCCGGAACCAGTTGGCGACATCCTGGTCGCCGGCGCCGAACAGGGTGCGCAGCGAAGTCAGCACGCGCAGATTGTTCACCGGATGGATGTCGCAGGCGATCATCTGCGCCAGCATCCTGACCCGCGCCCGGCCAAGCGGGTCTTTTGGCAGCAGCGGTGGTTCCGGCGTGGTCTCGTCGAGGAATTCGATGATCGCCAGCGACTGCGTCAGCAGCGTGCCGTCGTTGCAGATCAGCGCGGGGACCAACCCTTGAGGGTTGACCGCGAGATAGGCCGCTTCCAGATGCTCGCCATGGCGCAGGTGATGCGGCACATAGTCATAGCTCAGCCCCTTCATCTCCAGCGCGATCCGCACCCGATAGGAGGTGGAAGAGCGATAGTAGTTGTGCAGGACCATATTGCTCATGACTTTTCACTCATGACCGCGGCTGGCCGATGGTCACGTCGATCGTGCCGATGCCCTCGACCCCGCCTGATATCGTCTCGCCCGGCTTGACCGCGCCGACCCCGGCGGGCGTACCGGTGAAGATAAGGTCGCCCGCCTGCAATTCCACGCCTTCGCTGCAGATCGAAACGATGTCCGATATCGGCCAGATCAGTTCGGCAAGGTCGGCATCCTGTTTCACCGCGCCGTCGACGGCGAGCCAGATACGCCCCTTCGCCGGGTGCCCGGCTTTTTGTACCGGGACCAGCGGGCCGCAAGGCGCGGAACGGTCGAATGCCTTCGACCAGTCCCAGGGCCGCGCAGCCTTCTTGGCGACGTCCTGGAGATCGCGGCGGGTGAGGTCGATGCCGACGGCATAACCCCAGACATGATTCAGTGCCTTGTCGCGGGATATGCGAAAGCCTGATGTACCGATCGCCACCACCAGTTCGATCTCGAAGTGGAGGTTTTGCGTCAGCGGCGGGTAGGGGATTTCAGTGCCGGAATCGACCACCGCGTCGGCCGGTTTGGTGAAGAAGAAGGGCGGATCACGCTCGTCATTGCCGAATTCGCGCGCATGCGCCGCGTAATTGCGGCCAACGCAGAAAATACGCCGCACGGCAAAGCGTTCGCTGGAGCCGGCAATGGCGACGGAAGGCGTTGGCGGCACGGCAAGGACAAAGGCGGTCATGGCGATCTCTGAGTTTGATGACGGCACATTCGGCCGATTTCGGGGGTCGGGCAAGGCGTCGCTTTTCATAAAGCACGGGCTTTGCCGCGGCTGGATAAAGAATTCAGGCTTCCCATCATTTTTTGCAGCGATGAATCCCGTCAACAGGCGATAGACTATTTGCCAATAATCCGGCCACAGTCAGGAGACTATGGTGTGCCCGGTAAACCGGAACGAGCCCTATGACAGCCCCTACCGATCGTGCCCGGTTCCTCATCATCGACGACCATCCGCTGTTTCGCGAGGCGCTGCACAGTGCCGTGCAGATGGCTTATCCCGAGGTCGATACGGTCGAGGCACGGTCGATTGCCGAGGCGCTGGATCTGTTGGCCGACGCCAAGCCTTTCGACCTTGCGCTTCTCGACCTCAGCATGCCCGACGTGCACGGCTTCGAGGGGCTCCTGCAGCTCAGGACCCGCTATCCGCGCCTGCCTGTGGTGATCGTATCGGGTCATGAGGAGCCGAGGATCATTTCAGAGGCCTTGTCCTATGGTGCCGCCGGCTTCATCCCGAAATCGGCGCGCAAGAGCGATCTCGCCGCCGCCATCCGCTCGGTGATGGACGGCGCCGTCTATGTACCGGAGAATTACGAAGGCCAGCCGCCGGATCCCGACAGCACCGACCGCGCCGACATGGTGCAGCGGCTTTCCAAGCTGACGCCGCAGCAATTGCGCGTGCTGCAGATGCTGCGCCAGGGCCTGCTCAACAAGCAGATCGCCTACGAGCTGCAGGTCGGCGAGACGACGGTGAAGGCGCATGTGTCGGAGATATTGCGCAAGCTCAACGTCTATAGCCGCACGCAAGCGGTGATCGAGGTGTCGAAGCTGGACAATGCGGAGCTGTTTCGGGATCAGGCCGGATTTTGAGCCATTAACTGTCCCCTAAGCCAGCAAATGCGCCAGCAGCGCGCGCAGTTGCGCGGGCTTCACTGGCTTGCGCATCAACTCGATGCCGCCGGCGCGGGCGGCCTTGGCGACGCCTTCGGAACTGTCGGCGGTGACGATCAACGCCGGCACGGCGCGGCTGAGATAGTCGCGGACCTCCGATATTGTCGCGGTGCCGAGATCGCCGCCGTCGAGATGCTGGTCGGCGATGACGATATCAGGCACCCAGTCGGTATCGCCAAGCAGGTCAAGCGCATCGTCGGTCGAGGTCGCGGCGCGTACCAGGCACTGCCAGCGCTCAAGCAGGAAGGTCATGGCTTCCAGCACCTCGGCATCGTTTTCGACCAGCAGCACCTTGGTGCCGAACAGGCCGTAGCCGCGCGGCCGCTCCAGGCTGGCGGCACTGGCGATGGCGTCGGCGGGGGCGCCGATGCCGACGGGGACATCGATGTGGAAGATGGTGCCGCGGCCGACCCTGGATGAAAACGTCACGGGGTGGCCGAGCGCGCCTGCCATGCGGCGCACGATGGCCAGCCCGAGGCCAAGACCGCCGCCGTCGAGTTCGGCACTGGCCGGCGAGGTGCCGCGATGGAATTCCTCGAACACCGCTTCGCGCTGATCCTCCGGAATGCCGCAGCCGGTGTCGGCGACATCGATGCGGATGGTGTCGCCGCGATGGCGTGTGCCGACAAGGACGCCGCCCGAGCGTGTATAACCCAGCGCGTTGGAGAGAATGTTCTGCAGGATACGGCGCAGCAGCGTCCTGTCCGAGCGAGCAACCGCATTGACCGGTCGGAATTTCAGCGACAGCCCCTTCAACTGCGCCACAGGCTCGAAATCCGAACGCAGCGACGAGAACAACGCCTCCAGGCTGACGTCGCCAATGTCGGGCTGGACCACGCCCGCGTCGAGCTTGGAAATGTCTAGCAAGGTGCGCAGCAGGTCTTCCATGGTTTCCAGCGAGCGCTCGACCTGCCGCACCAGCTTTTTTCCCTCCTCGCTGGTCTGCACCTCGGCAAGCGCCGAGACGGAGAGGTGGGCGGCGTTCAGCGGCTGCAGCACGTCGTGGCTGGCGGCGGCGAGAAATCTCGTCTTGGACAGGTTCGCCAGTTCGGCGTTTTCCTTGGCGGCGCTGAGGTCGATGTTCGACTGCTCCAGCCTGCGCAAGGTCGAATGCAGTTCCTCGGTGCGCGTACGCACCCGGTTTTCCAGCGAGATCGCGGTCTGGAACAGCGAAAAGGCGTTGCCTTGCTGGTCCATCGAGCGCTCGACGCGGCTGACCAGGGCGGCGTTGATCCTCTTCAGCCTGTCGAGATCGTTGATGTCCCTGAGCGGCATTTTGTTGCGCCGCCCTATTCAGCCGCTTGCCGGTCACCGAAAGCGATGCCGGTGAAAGTCTGGTTCAAGTGCATTGACCGGTACTGTTCGCCATAGGTGCCGAAGCCGACGACATTGTTGACCCGGTAGAGCTCCGAAATATCGCGAAAGACCTGCCGGTTGCGTGCGTCCAGCCGGCGCAGCACGCAGTCGAAGCCAAGGATCATATCGATACCGCCCAGCCTTTCCTCGACCTCGCGCAATGCCGCTCGTGTCGATTCCACCATGTCCTTGGGTTGGGCGATCGACAGCACCACACCGTCGTCGATGGCGCAGAAGAACGACAGCGAGCCATCCGCGTGCATCCTCTGGATCGAGCGGCAGTAATATTCGCCGCCCACCTTCACCACCACGGGATGCGAGGCGAAGCTCAGCGGTGTCAGGGTCTGCGGCAGGATGCCGACCGAAGCGGCATATTCCTCGGCCGCATTGGTGGCGTTGAACTCCCGCACGATGCGGTGATCCGGATCGGACGCGGTCACCACCAGCTTTTCGTCGGTGGGAACGAAGTTGTCGGTCTTGAAGACGTGGAACGGAATTTCCGTGGCGACCAGCACGATGATGGCGCTGTCCGAAGCGACCCTGCCGTTCGAGATCAGACGCGTCGTCTCGAATTTCAAATCGTCGCCGGCCGAGCCGCCGAGCAGCGGTATGTCGTCAAGACCCCAGTGGATGGCCGAACTCACCGCTTCCTCGGCATAGGACAGCCCGTCGATGAAGCAGAGCGCGAAGGTGTTCCTGGTCTGCTCGCCGCCGAGCCGGGCGCGCAGCGTGCGCCTCAGGGCCTCGACCTCTTCGGTGATCCTGTCCATGCCCGAAGTCGACAAATTGTCGACCATGGTGCTGACCGCCGTGAAGGATGCCGAGGGCAGCAGCATCGCCAGCATATGGCCTTCCTCGAGCCCCTGCGGCGTAATCTCGCCGGCGGTCGAACAACCGGCGTGGTGGAGCCCCGGCGCGTGGACCGAGAGTGCCCGCGACAGGGCCCCGGCCTCGACAAGGCTCTGGGAAAAGAACACGAGGGCGAAGCCGGCATCGATGGCGGCGGCCTCGGCGGCTACCGCGCGTGCGAAATCATCCGGGTCGGGCTCGTCCGTGGTCAGCGCCGACAAGCCGCATGCATAGCGCGTCCGTGAACCTGTCAGCGGCGTTCTCCCGCATTTCCTCCGACGCCTTCTTGTGCGCTGCTTTTCGAGTGCTTCTTGTGCGCGGCGTCGAAGGCATTGTTGCCGCCACGAGGCGTTTTGGCAATGGGGCCACAGGAATGCGCTTCGGTGCCCTGGCCATGATCGAAAGTACAATGATCCGCCTTTTCCGTCGTGCTGTTTTTTGTGCATTGTGCAGTGTACGAATAACGCATGGCCGAAGTGCCAACGGCTCGTCGGCAGCGTGATGACCAAGGTTGACACCCAGGGAGGGGCTATGTCGGACGTTTCGTTGATGGTGAACGGCAAGCGGGTTGGCGGTGTCGTCGAGGATCGAACGCTGCTCGTCCATTTCCTGCGGGAGAATCTCGGCCTGACCGGCACCCATGTCGGTTGCGACACCTCGCAGTGCGGATCCTGCGTCGTCCATGTCGACGGCAAGGCGGTCAAGTCCTGCACGATGCTCGCGGTCCAGGCGTCCGGGTCGACAGTGGTCACGATCGAAGGTCTCGCCAACGGCGCCGACCTGCATCCCGTCCAGGCCGCCTTCAAGGAATATCACGGCCTGCAATGCGGCTTTTGCACGCCAGGCATGATCATGGCTGCAACCGACATGATCAACCGCCATCCCGAAGGCCTCGACGAGGCGACGGTGCGGGCAGAACTCGAAGGCAACATCTGCCGCTGCACCGGCTACCACAACATCGTGAAGGCGATCCTGGCCGCATCGAAGACGATGTCGAAGAGCGCCGCGAAGGGCAAGGCGAAACAGGCAGCTTAGGCAATAGGCAATAGGCAATAGTGAGTAGGGCAAACATCGATATGACCACGAGCCCTTCCACTACTGCCTAACCCCTACTGCTTATCCCCTAAATTCGGGAGGAATTTCCATGGGCATCGAAGGTGTTGGCGCTCGGGTCGCGCGCAAGGAAGACAAAAGGTTCATCACCGGCGCCGGCCGCTATGTCGACGACATGGTGGTGCCCGGCATGAAGCATGCGGCCTTCGTGCGCAGCCCGCACGCCCATGCGCAGATCAAGAAGATCGATGTGAGAACGGCTCAGGGCATGCCGGGCGTCATCGGCGTCTTGACCGGCAAGGAACTCAAGGCCGACGGTATCGGCAACCTCATCTGCGGCTGGATGATCCATTCCAAGGACGGTTCGCCGATGAAGATGGGCGCTTGGTCGCCGCTGGCCGTCGACAAAGTCCGTTATGTCGGCGATGCCGTCGTCATCGTCGTGGCCGAGACCAAGGGCCAGGCACGCGATGCCGCCGAGGCGGTCGAAATCACCTACAAGGAACTTAAGGCGGTCGTCGATGCCACAAAGGCACTCGAAAAGGGCGCGCCCCAGGTTCATGCCGAAGCCGAGAACAACCTGATCTTCGACTGGGAGATCGGCGACGGCAAGGCGACCGATGCCGCCATCAAGGCGGCAGCGCACGTCACCCGCATGAAGATCGTCAACAACCGGCTGGTGCCCAACGCCATGGAGCCACGCGCCGCACTTGGCCATTACGACAAGGCCGAGGATCATTACACCTGCTGGACGACATCGCAGAACCCGCATGTCGCGCGACTGGTGATGAGTGCTTTCTACAATGTCGCGCCCGAAAACAAGCTGCGGGTGATCGCGCCGGACGTCGGCGGCGGCTTCGGCTCCAAGATCTATATCTACCCGGAAGAGATCGTCTGCCTGTGGGCCTCGAAGAAGACCGGCGTGCCAGTCAAATGGGTCGCCGATCGCACGGAGAGCTTCCTCACCGACGCCCATGGCCGCGACCACGTCTCGACGGTGGAGATGGCTTTCGACAAGAACAACAGGATCACCGGGCTGAAGGTCGATACGATCGCCAATCTCGGCGCCTACATGTCGCTGTTCTCGTCCTGCGTGCCGACCTATCTCTACGCCACGCTCTTGTCGGGCCAGTATGACATCCCGGCCATCCACGCCAATGTGCGCACCGTCTACACCAACACGGCACCCGTCGATGCCTATCGCGGGGCAGGGCGGCCGGAAGCCACCTATCTGCTGGAACGCACCATGGAGGCCTCGGCACGCGAACTCGGCGTGTCTCCCGCGGACCTCAGGCGCAAGAACTTCATCACGACGTTTCCGCACCAGACACCGGTGATCATGAACTACGACGCCGGCGACTATGCGACCTCGCTCGACGCGGCGATGAAGACCGCCGACTATGCCGGCTTTGCCGCGCGCAAGGCGGATGCGGCTGGGAAGGGCAAGCTGCGCGGCATTGGCATGAGCTGCTATATCGAGGCCTGCGGCATCGCGCCGTCGGCGGCGGTCGGCTCGCTTGGCGCCGGTGTCGGCCTGTGGGAATCGGCTGAAGTGCGTGTGAACGCCGTCGGCACGATCGAGGTGCTGACGGGCTCGCACAGTCATGGCCAGGGCCATGAGACGACATTCGCGCAACTGGTCAATCAGCGCTTTGGGGTGCCGATCGACTCGGTTTCGATCGTCCATGGCGACACCGACAAGGTGCAGATGGGCATGGGCACCTACGGTTCGCGTTCGGGCGCGGTCGGCATGTCGGCAATTGCCAAGGCGCTCGACAAGGTGGAGGCCAAGGCCAAGAAGATCGCGGCCCATCTGCTCGAAGCCGACGAGGGCGATATCGTCATCGAGAATGGCGAGGTCAAGGTGGCCGGGACCGACAAGAGCCTGCCGTGGTTCCAGGTGGCCTTGGCTGCCTATACCGCGCATAATCTGCCCGCCGGCATGGAGCCAGGACTGAAGGAAACGGCGTTCTACGATCCGGCGAACTTCACCTTCCCGGCGGGCTGCTACATCTGCGAGGTCGAGATCGATCCGGAAACCGGAACGACGGAGATCGTCCAGTTCGTGGCGGCGGACGATTTCGGCAACATCATCAATCCGATGATCGTCGAGGGCCAGGTGCATGGCGGTATCGCCCAGGGCGTGGGGCAGGCGCTGCTGGAGGGCGCTCACTACGACGCCAGCGGCCAGCTGCTGACGGCAAGTTATATGGATTACACCATGCCGCGTGCCGGCGACCTGCCGTCGTTCAAGGTCTCGACGTCGAACACGCCGTGTCCGAGCAACCCGCTCGGCATCAAGGGCTGCGGCGAGGCCGGTGCCATCGGCTCGCCGCCGGCGGTGATCAATGCCATCACCGATGCCATCGGCATCGCCGACATCGCCATGCCGGCCACGCCGTCGACCGTGTGGGCCGCGATCCGCGCCGCGAAATGAGTGAGTGGGGAGTAGTGAGTAGCGAATAGGGCACCGTATCCAGCTCCGGCGGCGACGTTCCCACTACTGACTACTCACTGCTACTACTGCCTGACCACTTAGGGGAGGATCCCATGTACGCAGTCAACTATCACCGTGCCGCCTCGGTCACTGAAGCCGCCAAGCTCGTGAAGAATGGGGACGCCAAGCTGCTGTCGGGCGGCATGACGTTGATCCCCGCCATGAAGACGCGGCTGGCGGCCCCTTCCGATCTGGTCGACCTGTCACGCATCAAGGAGCTGCAAGGCGTCAAGGTGTCAGGCAAGACGGTCACGATCGGCGCGGCCACGACCCACTACGATGTCGCCAATGACGAGAAGCTGCGCAAGGCCTGCCCGGCGCTTGCCCATTTGGCGTCGCTGATCGGCGACCCGGCGGTTCGCCACAAGGGCACGATCGGCGGCTCGATCGCCAACAATGACCCGGCGGCGGACTATCCGGCGGCGCTGCTTGCGCTGGGCGCCACCATCATCACCAACAAGCGCGAGATATCAGCCGACAAGTTCTTCAAGGGGTTGTTCGAAACCGCCTTGAAGGATGGCGAGATCGTCACGGCGGTCTCCTTCACCTCTCCGGCAAAGGCCGCGTACGAAAAATTCCGCAACCCGGCCTCGCGCTACGCGATCGTCGGCGTGTTCGTGGCCAAGGGCAAGGATGGCGTCCGGGTTGCCGTCACCGGCGCCGGCGACGACGGCGTCTTCCGCTCGAAGGAGATCGAGGCGGCACTCGCCAAGAGCTTCGATGCCGCTTCGCTCAATGGCGTGAAAGTGCCGGCGAAGACCTTGATGAGCGACATCCACGCTTCATCAGACTACCGCGCCAATCTGATCGCGGTCATGGCCAAGCGCGCCGTGGCGGCAGCCAACGCCTGACGCAAGATCGATTGCGGGACAAAAAGGGCCTGTAGCGGCCCCTCTTTCTTTCCTGGCACGTGTAGCTGCCTAGCCCCCGGCGCCGCGTCCCATCCTCTGCTTGAAGCAATTGCGGCCCATGCTTGCTTGGGAATCGCATTGGCGACAATCTCGCACTTGCACAAATTCATATTGCACTGCAGTATGGGTTGGGGCGGGAATGCGAGCCGGGTTCGGAATCCATACCGCCGTGCCCTTTCGCATGCCAATGCGAAGGGATCGGCATGTCCGAAATTTCCGCGACCCATTTGGTTCCGTCCCGAACGATCGCCGACCGATCGGCGGCCAGGACAAGACTGGCCTATCTCGATGGCTGGCGCGGCCTGTCGATCGCCCTGGTGCTGATCGGGCATTTTCTCCCCGTTCCCGGCATCAATCTGGGCGTGCTGGGTGTCGAATTCTTTTTCGTGCTCAGCGGCCGGCTGATGGCCGAAATCCTGTTCATCGAACGCTATCCACTGAAGAAATTCTTCAAACGCCGCTTCTCGCGCATCTATCCGGCGCTTCTGGTCTTTGTCGTCCTCGCCATGGTCGCGCTCTCCGGCACCTTCATCGCCTTCAAATGGAAGGCGGCCCTGACGGCGCTGACATTCAGCTACAACTATGCCGGAATTCTCCTGAACCGGGCCGGCGCACTCGACCACATCTGGTCGCTCTGCGTCGAGGAGCATGCCTACATTATCCTGGCGGCGATCAGCGCAATCGTTGCCAGCCGAAGCCGTGTCGTGCCGCTGCTGCTGGTCTTGGCTGCGCTGGCCATGGCCAATGGCGCGGCTTCCTACTGGTTCCTGCACATGGACTATGAAACCACATACTGGCGCACCGACGTGCACATCGCCTCGATCCTGCTGTCGGCCGCGATCTGCCTGCTCAAGGCCGACGGCAAGCTCCCGTCCTTGCTGAAGGGACCCTATGTCGCCGTTGCGGCGGCTGCCGGCGCGGTCTTCCTGTTCATGGACGCCGTGCCGACACCGATCCACTACCTGGTCGCGGTGCCGTTGCTGGCGATTGCCGTCAACGCGCTGGATTTCAGCACGAGGTTCTTGTCGGGATGGCTGTCATCCTTGCCGATGACGACACTGGGCCTGTGGTCGTATTCGCTCTATCTGTGGCAGCAGCCCTTCTACAAATTCGTCTACGATCAGGGCACCAACCCATGGCCGATGCTGGCCGGCGTCTTTGCCTGCGCGCTCTGCAGCTACTACCTCATCGAGCGCCCGGCGCGTGAATGGCTCAACCGCAATTGGTGAGTGAGCGCCGCCGATGGCGAGCGCCACCGGATCAGGCGGCGATCCGCCTGACGTAATAACGCACCGCTTTCTTGCCGCCGTGGATCACCGCGTCGCCGACTTCGGCGAAGCCGAGGGCGGCGTGGAAGGCGTCCGAAGCGGGGTTGGGCGGGTCGGAGTTGACCTCGCAGGTGACCAGCGTGTGGCCGGCGCTCTGCGCATGGTCGAACAGGTCCCGATAGAGCAGGCGAGCATGGCCGCGGCCTCTTGCATGCGCCGCCACGACGACGCGGTCGACATAGATGAAGTGTTCGTAGCGCTCGCGGAACCAGACGAAGTTCGGGCTGTCGTAGTTCGCATCCTGGTCGAAGGTCATGATGAAGGCTTCGAGATCACCGATGCGGCGCGCATAAAATGCCTCGCCGAGCAGGAAGGACAGCCGTTCGGCTTCGAGCCACGACAATTCGGCGGCGTGCTCGTTGTTGAGCGCCAGAATGGCGGACTCGTCGTCCTGCGCTATGCGATCTATCGGGGAGGTCATGCCTTGGCTGCCGTGATTGTCGCCGCCACCAGCGGTGTATCGGTCAGTGTGTTGCGATACTCGCGGTCGAGATCGGAGCCGCCCATGCCGACCTTGGGATTGCGGTAGCGCATGGCGCTCGGCACGTCCTTGAGGGCGGCGAAGTGCATTTCGGCCAGGCCGGTCTTTGCGCGCACCTCGGCGATGTTGCCGAGATCGAGCCCGCCACAGCCGAGGATGGTGATGCGCCCGCCGGCCTGACGCACCAACTCTTCCAGCAATAGCAAGCCCTCGATCGCGGTGTCGCGCTGGCCGCTGGTCAGCACACGGCCAACCTTGCAACGGATCAGCGTTTCCAGCGCCTCGGCCGGATCGCGCGTCATGTCGAAGGCGCGGTGGCAGGTGACGTTCAAGGCGCCGGCGGCCTCGGTCAATTCGCTCATGCGCTTCTCGTCGATGGTGCCATCGGCGTTCAGGCAGCCGAACACCACGCCGGGCACGCCGAGTTCGCTGAGTACGGCGACGTCGGCCAGCATCGAGCGGTATTCGGTCTCGCTGTAGAGAAAATCGCCGCCGCGCGGCCGGACCATGACGTGAAACGGCACGGTCGCCTGGTCGAGTGCGGCGCGCACCGTGCCGAAGCTGGGCGTGATGCCGCCCTCGACCAGGCTGGCGCAGAGTTCGACCCGGTCGGCGCCGGCGGCCTGCGCGGCGAGCAGGCCATCGATGCCTTCGACACAGATTTCGATCAGCGGCGGGCGAGTTTGCGTGGTCAAGGGGCGATCCAGTTCATCATGTTGTGGAGAGCCCTAGCACCACGACGGCTGACGCGAAAGCGTGAACCTACGCCGCCATTTGGACCAGATGGCAGATTCCATTCTTGACTGTTGCATAACCGCATGGTTATGAGTAATGTATAGCTGGCAGGTTATTGATTGCGCGTGCGTGGCGCGACGACAACAACGAGAGGAGCAAGGCATGACGGAAACCAAATCGATCGTCGTCGAAAGGCTGATCCCATATTCGGCGGAAAAGATATGGCGCGCACTGACCGTGCCAGCACTCGTCGGCGAATGGCTCATGCAGAATGACTTCGCGGCGCAAGAGGGGCATCGCTTCACATTCCGCGCGACGCCAGTTCCCGGATGGTCTGGCGTGACGAACTGCGTGGTGCTGAAAGTCGAGGTGCCGCGGCTGCTGGCCTACAGTTGGGGCGATGGGACGGAATCGGACAGTGGGTTGAAAACCGTGGTGACATGGTCACTGACGCCCGAGGGTGTGGCGACCCGGGTGCGAATGGAGCAGTCGGGATTCCGGCCGGCCGACGAGCGTGGCTATATCGGCATGGGAAGTGGCTGGCCGCGCATTCTCGAACGGCTCGAACAGGTTACCGCAAAACAGGCCTGATACGCGGCGGGCAGCCAACAGTTTTCATCAAGTTCGAAACCCTGGATGCGAGTCGTCCGGGCCGGGAAAACACGCCCGGAGAAACAATTCAAAAGGAGAACGACCATGCAAGCAAGGATCAAGAACCCGGTGATGCTCATCCCCGGTTCGGTGCAGGCGCTGCTGGCGCTGGACAAGTCGACCGAGGCGGCCGACGTGCCCTATGTGACGCGCAAGCTCATTCATCTGCGCGCCAGCCAGATCAACAACTGCAGCGTGTGCGTCGACATGCATGCGCGCGAACTGAAGAAGGCCGGAGAAAAGGACGAGCGCATCTTTGCGCTGGCGGCATGGCGCGAGACGCCGTATTTCACTGACGCCGAACGCGCGGCATTGGCGCTGGCCGAAGCCGGCACCAGACTGGCCGACCGGCCGGACGCGGTGCCGGACGATGTCTGGGACGAAGCGGCCCGCCATTATGATGAAAAGGCCCTTGCCGCGCTGGTCATCCAGATCGCGCTGATCAACGCCTTCAACAGGCTGAACGCAGCGACCCGGCAGCCGGTTGGCGCCTGGGGCTAAGCGCTGGGGCTGCCGCGAGGCGAGGGGCGGGCGGCGCATTGCCTTCCCGCCCTCGGGGCACCTGCAGCCTGGCGGCTACTGGCGCAATTCCGTATTCTTGGCGCCTTCCTCGACCTGATCGATCACCAGGAGCTTGACCGGCCCATCGCCAATGTTGGTGGCCTGGTGCCACTGCCCGATCATTTCGACGATGAAATCGCCGGTCTTGTAGGTGTTGCTGTTGCCGGTCTCGACATTGGTGACCTTCAGCGTTCCAGCCTGGACATAGGCGTAGCGCGGGAAGGGATGGCGATGGACCGGCAAGGTCGCGCCGGGCGCGATGTCATAGGTCGAGACCAGCACCTGCACGTTCTTCTGCGGCAGCGTGATCGGCTGCCCGGATGCCGTGGTGGTGCGTGATGCGAGCGGCGTCACCACGACCGGGGTTCCGCTGCTGTCCAGTGCATGAGCGCCGGTCGCGAACGATGCTGCCGTGAGCAGCAATGCTGTTGCCAGGATTTTCCGCATGATGTCCTCCCTTGACCGACGCATCTATCGCACGGCGGCGGCAGCGTGCAACGCCGCTCGTGACCAGAGGCAGAACCCGGCGCGAACTTGCACGGGCAGTTGATCCACCACCCGAGCCATATTCCTCACCCGCTTCCAACCCGAATGCTTTCACCGCAAAAGTCTGGCGCATGCCCGATCTTGAATGGCCGTGGTGCCGCTCCGAAAATTTTTTTGGGCGACCTCTTGAACAAAAAAACCGTGATTCCCAGATCGTTTTCCGTCGAGGCTTCGGCTCGACATACCGCGCCGCAGCAGCGCTGCGGCGACCCGTAAACCATGTTGCTTCACGGAGGATATGGCTATGAGAAGCTTTGATTATTCCCCTCTTTACCGCACCACCGTCGGCTTCGACCGGCTGTTCGACATGCTCGAAAACAGCGTCCGCTCCGACTGGCCTCCCTACAACATCGAGAAGAATGGCGACAACGACTATCGCATCACCATGGCCGTCGCCGGCTTCGGTCCTGACGAAGTGGACCTTGTGCAGAACGGCCCTGAATTGTCCGTAATCGGACAGAGGAAGTCTGATCAGCAAAATCTGGAAATCCTCCACCGCGGCCTGGCGATAGGCAACTTCAAGCAGGTGTTCAAACTTGCAGACCACGTCAAGGTCAAGGCGGCCAATATCCATAATGGCCTGCTGTCGGTGGACTTGGTCCGCGAAGTGCCCGAGGAACTCAAGCCTCGGCGCATCGAGATCCGCTCCGAAGCCAGAGCGGTTCCGCTTCAGGAGAGCGGCAGCAAGCAGTCCATGGATGCAGAGCTGCAACGCAAGGTCGCCTGATACTGGCAACCTCAGTCTGTGGTCCGCCTCCCGGCCTGGCCGGGAGGCACAGATCGCGGAGAATGGAGATGAGATACGAATCTGACTGTGTTCATGAATTCAGACTGACAGATCACGCAGAGGAATTCGCTGCCCTGCGTACGCCCGAGGACGTCCTGAACGAGGACATGACGGTCGGCGAGAAGAGGGCTTTGCTCGCCTTCTGGGCTTCAGACGCCAATGCGGTTCCTGACAATCCCACCCTACGCCAATTGGACAGCGGTGCCATTGCGCAAGTCAGCGAGATTCTTCTTGCGCTCCACACCCTGGACGAAATTGGCCGCAAGCCGCCGGCCAGGGCACCGTTTGACCGCAGTCCGTCTTCAGGCCGGCGTCGAAACAAAACGAGGCGTAGCTGGCTGCGATACCCCTGGCGGGATGACGATGACGATGATCCGCCGCCGGTTCCGGCCTATGCCGGTGTCCCGCCCAGATGTGGAGATGGCGGCATGTTCGCGGAGCCTGAGCATGCCGTTGCGTGAAAAGCTGAACCAGCAAACCAAATCGCTCAACCGAATGGAGGACCATATGGGCGACAGGACGTTCGATCGACCAGTGTTGGTTAGGAATGGTCAGTTCATTCAAGAAATAGGAAGTCTTGATCACGCATTCGATTTCCTGGACGAGTGGCCGCGGGAACGTCGGGGCCCGATTTTCGAGACGGCCTTCCGGGCTTGCCAGCGTGCTTACGACGGTCAGATACCCCTGTCGGTCGCGCGCGATGCCGTCGCTGGGTTCGCGAGATCCGTCAAGATCCTGCAGGAGCCGCTTGCTCCGCTCCCCTGGATGAGCGGCACCAAATCAGGCCGCGGTGGGGTAGCCGCCTAGCTGGGGCAACGGCAGCGGCCAGAAGTGTCGCTGTCACAGCCCGTCAAGGCGCTCCTCTTAGGCAATCGGCCTTTCCGGGGGTCCGACTGCAAGAAGATCAATCTCAGGCTCGTCTTCGCCGGCCAGACGTTGGCATCAAACAGGTCGAAGACCATATCTGGCTGGCGAGCTTCATGGACTACGATTTGGGATACTTCGATCATGAGACATGCAGGCTCGAACCACTCCAAAACCCCGTCGGGCCAAAAGTGTTACCCATGTCTCCGGTATAAACCGTAACCTATGTGTCCGGAACGGACCTTGGAAATGTTGGCTCCCCGGGCCGGATTCGAACCAGCGACCAACCGGTTAACAGCCGGTTGCTCTACCACTGAGCTACCGGGGAACGGAGGCTCTTTGAGCAAGTGGCGCAGCCTATAGCAAACCCGTTTCGGCTTTGCAAAGAAGCATTTCGCATTTTTCCGAGACTTTTTCGCGCAGCGGTTTCTCGCAATCGGCCTTGGCCGCCCTCATATTAGCCGTCTTGGCGACGGCACGGAACCGAAAGGGCGGTCGCGGCTTTTCGTAAAATGACATTATCGAGCCCCCAGACAGGCAGTTCTTCGCGATGACGGCAGCGGACGAAAACCGGATAGCAGCACGAAAGATCTCGGTTTTCGGCCGCGAATTCACCATGCCGCAGTCGCGCGGTCTCAGAATCACGATCGGTGTGCTTTTGACCATTGGCGGCATTCTCGGTTTCTTGCCGATCCTTGGGTTCTGGATGGTGCCGCTCGGACTGCTGGTGCTCTCCTACGAATTTGCCATGGTGCGCCGCCACCGGCGCCGCTTGGTCGTCTGGTGGGAGCGGCGACGCCGGCCGGATTGAGCGGCCGATACATCTGGCATGGCGGTGGTCTCCGAAGAGAATCAATTCTGGCGCTGTTTCTCCGTGCCAGGTTCCTCCAAATCCGGTTGCGTGCCTGCCTTCAAATCCTCGCTGATCTGCTTCAGGACCGCGGAAGCCGAGGCCAGACGCGCGCGGTCACGCGGTGAAAGCCTGCCTGTGCCTTCTATTCTCAGGCAGTCGATGGCGTAGCGCACCAAGTCCTCGCACCCCAGCAGCGGCACGTTTTCCGTTCCGTTCGTTTCGTCGTTCGGTTTGGCCAGGTCATGGCGCAGTCCTCCCGTTTCACAACGCAAGCCGGAGCGCGGAGATTCGCTCGATCATCCGCCATGCTTAACGGATTGCGAATGTGAGCGGGTGGCTATGACGGCGAACTGACAGGGCCGCAGCCGGCGCAGACGAAACCGTTCGGAATACGTCGTGGCCGCTTGACGGCTTTTTCGCCGCAACCTATTGGAACCGGGTGGAACGCCGGGAGCAACGAGGCCTCGTGGCGGAGTGGTTACGCAGAGGACTGCAAATCCTTGCACCCCGGTTCGATTCCGGGCGAGGCCTCCAATACCCGGACTCCCGCGCGTCAGCGCCGGAGCCTGAAGTTCCGGTCGACATGAACCGCGATTCTGACGCGGCAAGCAGATTGGTTGGGACATGAGCGCTGATTTCTCCGAACTTCGCGTCAAGATGGTCGATGGTCAGGTCCGCACCACCGACGTGACCAGCGCGCCGCTGCTCGACGCGTTGCTTTCCGTGCCCCGCGAGGTTTTCGTCGGCGATCGCCAGCGCGATCTCGCCTATATCGACGAGGACATCCGCATCGCAGACAGCGCCGATGGCTCGCGCTACCTGATGGAGGCTTCGCCGCTGGCCAAGCTGATGCAACTGGCCGAGATCAGCGTAACCGATTCGGCGCTCGATGTCGGCTGCGGCACCGGCTACGCTTCGGCGATCCTGTCGCGCCTGGCGAGGTCCGTCGTGGCGCTCGAAAGCGATTCGGCATTGGCGCAAACCGCCGCGTCGACCCTGTCCAGCCTGGGCTGCGGCAATGTGACCGTGGTCCAGGGCGCTCTGGCGCAAGGCCATGCGGCGAAGGCGCCGTACGATGTCATCTTCATCGGCGGCAGTGTCGCCAAAGTGCCGGCGTCGCTGCTCGACCGACTCGCCGAAGGCGGCCGCCTGGTTGCGGTCGAGGGTCAGGGCAATTCGGGCGTGGCGCGGCTTTTTTTCAAGGCGGGGGGGGTTGTAACCGGGAGAAGGGCATTTAATGCGGCAATTAAGCCACTACCCGGATTCGAACGTGAGCATGCTTTCGAATTCTGAATGATTTGGCCTTGCAGCAAAGGCTTTGTCATGGTCGCTTGCATTTGAACGATCGTTGCTGATCCCAGACTGGGGGCACTTTGGGCTGAGCAACAGGGAACATGAAACACGCCGTTCGGGCTGCTCAGGAAGAGAAGCTGGTGCGGCGCGGTTCCCATGGAAAACGAATGAGGGTTAAACCGTGCCGTCAGTACGCAAGTCACTTTTCACCGCCGTCCTTGTGTCGGCGACCGCGCTGTCCCCACTGGCTGCATCGGCCGAAACCATCACCGGTGCCCTTGCAAAAGCCTATCAGTACAATTCCACACTAAATTCATCGCGTGCCGGCGTGCGCGTGACCGACGAGAGCGTGGCCATAGCCAAGTCAGGCTGGCGCCCGACGATCACCGGCTCGGCCAACATCGACTATACGAACACGCGCCAGGCAAATGGCGGCGGCAATTCGAAGCTGACAAGCGGCAGCTACGGCATCCAGATCAACCAGTCGCTGTTCGACGGCTTTCAGACAAGGAACAATGTCGCGGCGGCCGAATCCCAGGTCAAGGCGTCCGTTGAAAGCCTGCGCAATACCGAGGAGAACACGCTGTTCAATGCGGCCATGGCCTATATGGACGTGATTCGCGACAGGCAGATCGCGGTGCTGACCGAACAGAACCTGCAGTTCCTGACCGAGCAGGCGCGCGCCGCGCGCTCGCGCTTCGAGGTCGGCGAAGGCACGCGCACCGACGTTGCGCAGGCCGATGCCTCGCGCGCTTCCGCGGTGGCAGCGCTGAGCGCTGCGCGCGCGCAGGCGCTGGCCAGCGCCGCGACCTATCACCAGGTGGTCGGTGACGAGCCCGGCAAGCTCAAGGCCGCTTCGCCATTGGGCAGGTTGTTGCCGTCGAGCCTCGACGCCGCGATCGCCATCGGATCGGCCGAACACCCGGCCATCCTTGCCACCCAGCATCTGGTCGATGCCGCTGCATTTTCGGTGAAATCGTCCGAGGGCGCGCTGTTGCCGCAGTTGTCGGCTTCGGCTGGCGTTTCGGAAAACTACCGCAACGCCATCCCCGACTTGTCAGGTTCCAACGGCAATTCGACGTCGGCCAATATCGGCGCGACGCTGACCATTCCGATCTATTCGGGCGGCCGAACCTCGGCGGTCGTGCGGCAGAACAAGGAATCGCTGGGGCAGGCGCGTATCCAGGTCGACGTCAGCCGCGACCAGGTGCGCCAGGCCGTCGCCACGGCATGGTCCCAATACACCGCCGCGCAACAAAGCGCGTCCGCCAACAAGCAGGTGATCGACGCCGCCCAACTGGCCCTGAACGGCGTCATCGAGGAGCGCAATGTCGGCCAGCGCACGACGCTCGACGTGCTCAATGCGCAAGCCGCCGTCATCACCGCCAAGATCAACCACGCTGGTTACGAACGCGATGTGGTGGTGGCAAGCTATGCCATCCTGTCGGCGATGGGCCGCCTGTCGGTCGACCGGCTTGGCTTGGCGGTGACGAAGTACAAGCCGGAGGAACACTACAACGCCGTCAAGGACAAGTGGATCGGCCTGCGCACGCCGGATGGCCGCTAGGCCCTTCGTTCGAACGGCGTTTCCGGGCTGAGTGGTTCGTACGGGAACACAGGATTGTCGTTGTCCTTCTGGTGGTTGCTAACGGGAACCGTCACACGGCTTTGGCGGAATCGCTCTAATCTGTTGAAATCCCACATGTCCCCAGATTGGGGATTCTCGTGCGGCGATCCGTCGGTTACGCTGTCGCCATGATTCGAATCCGGCTTTTGCCGGAGCGGAAACCTGCAACGGGTCACAAGGGCGGCGGATGTGACGATGGCAACGGCAAGCAGCGCACAGCGCGAACCCTCCATGGAAGAGATACTCGCTTCCATCAGGAGGATCATCGAAGACAGCGACAACGGCCGCAAGCAGCCCGGCGACGCCGATGAGTTGCAACAGGACCTGGAGCCCGCGCCGAGTGCTGTTCCAGCTGCGGATATCGATGCGTTCCGCGCCGAACTGCATGCCGTCCCAGAGGTCAGGAAGCCTGTCGCGATGGCGGAAATCCAGACGCCAGCCATACTGCCGGCGACAGCACGCACCGAAACGCCGCCACGTGCCGATCCGGCTGCGGGCAGGACGCCGACGACATTGGCTGAGGTCAGCGCCCGGGTTGCCGCCGAGCCGGCGCCTGCCGCCAGCCGCGACGCGCCGGCGGCTCCCGTCGAGGTTGCGACAAGTGAAGCCATCGTCGCCGATTGGCGTCGCGAGATCGCGGCGGTTGGCGAGCAAGCCAAGGCGATGCCGGAGCGGAGCATCCGCCCATCGCCCCAGCCGGATGTGTCGGCGAGCGAGTCGGCGGCGGAACCTGCGATCGAGCGGTCTTCGTCAAACGATGCTCCAACGGGCACGGCTCAGGCGCGCGCGGCGGTAAACGAAGCGCATGCGGTGCGTCCCGCAATTCTTTCCGAACACACTGGACGGCAGGTTGCAGCCGCCTTCGGCGAACTGTCCGACGCCTTTGCAAGCCGCAGCAAGAAGACATTCGACGAGATGGCCGAGGAAATGCTGCGGCCGATGCTGCAGGATTGGCTGGACAACAACCTGCCGACGCTGGTCGAAAGGCTGGTGCGCGAAGAGATCGAGCGCGTGGCACGCGGGGCGCAATAGCGTCTAGGCCTGAATTCCAGAAGAAACGCCGCCGTCGAGGCGGCGTTTTTCGTTGTGAAGAGGTCGGCCGTTGGTTGCCGAACTGGCGAAGGCGATCAAATTGCCATCGGGGTCGCTGACAATGAAGGCGCGGGAGCCCCGGGCTCGTTCGCAGCGATGCCTCGCGGCGAAGATGCGATCGCCGCGCGGCCTTCTGTTGAAATGAATAGGTCCGCGCCTATCTGCTTGTGACGATCCCAGGCTGCCCTCGCGGTTGACTTGGCCAAGACCTTCCGATTTACACCGAACCAGCAAAATTCCCGACAGCGCGGACCGTTTTCCCATGCTTGAAAAGACCTATGACGCCAAGACCGTCGAGCCGAAGATCGCCAAGATGTGGGAGGAAGCCGACGCGTTTCGCGCCGGCGCCGGAGCGGAAGAGGGGGCCGAGGCCTTCACCATCGTCATTCCGCCGCCCAACGTCACCGGGTCGCTGCATATGGGCCATGCGCTCAACAACACGCTGCAGGACATTCTGGTTCGTTTCGAGCGCATGCGCGGCAAGAACGTCCTGTGGCAGCCCGGCATGGACCATGCCGGCATCGCCACGCAGATGGTGGTCGAGCGGCGGCTGATGGAAAAGCAGATCCATCGCCGCGATCTGACGCGCGAAGAATTCATCGAGAAAGTGTGGGAGTGGAAGGCCGAATCGGGTGGGTTGATCTTCAACCAGCTGAAACGTCTCGGCGCCTCCGCCGACTGGTCGCGCGAACGCTTCACCATGGACGAGGGCCTGTCCAAGGCCGTGCTCGAAGTGTTCGTCACGCTCTACAAGGAAGGGCTGATCTACAAGGACAAGCGCCTTGTGAACTGGGACCCGAAACTGTTGACCGCGATCTCCGACCTCGAGGTCGAGCAGCAGGAGGTCAACGGCAATCTCTGGCATTTCCGCTATCCGGTCGACGGCGCGACCTTCGATCCGGAAAACCCACAGACCTTCATCACCGTGGCGACGACGCGCCCCGAGACCATGCTGGGCGACACGGCTGTCGCCGTGCATCCCGACGACGAGCGGTTCCAACATCTCATCGGCAAGAATGTCGTCCTGCCGATCGTTGGCCGCAAGATACCTGTGGTGGCGGACGAGTATTCCGATCCTGAAAAGGGGTCGGGCGCGGTCAAGATCACGCCGGCGCATGATTTCAACGACTTCGAGGTCGGCAAACGCCACCAATTGCCGGCGATCAACATCCTGACGGTCGAGGCGGCGGTCAAGTTGAAGGACAACGAGGACTTCCTGGCGGGCCTCGAGGCGACGCCGGAACGGCAAGCTGTCTGGGACGAGCTCGACGGTCTCGACCGTTTCGTCGCCCGCAAGAAGATCGTCGAACTGATGGAGGCCGGCGGCTTCCTCGACAAGGTCGAGCCGCATCGCCACGCCGTGCCGCATGGCGACCGCGGCGGTGTGCCGATCGAGCCGTACCTGACCGAGCAGTGGTACGCCAACGCGGCGGAACTGGCCAAGCCGGCGATCGCCTCGGTGCGCGAGGGGCGCACCAATTTCGTGCCTAAGAACTGGGAGAAGACCTATTTCGACTGGATGGAGAACATCCAGCCCTGGTGCATTTCGCGCCAGCTGTGGTGGGGGCATCAGATCCCGGCCTGGTACGGACCGGATGGGCGCGTCTTTGTCGAGAAGTCCGAGGAAGAGGCGCTGGGCGCGGCGATCGAATATTATCTGGCGCTCGAAGGCCCCTGGAAGGCCTGGGTCGAGGATAAGCTGGAGAACTTCAAGCCGGGCGAGATCCTGACGCGCGACGAAGACGTGCTCGACACCTGGTTCTCGTCGGCGCTGTGGCCTTTCTCGACGCTCGGCTGGCCGGACCAGACGCCGGAACTGAAGACCTACTACCAGACCGATGTGCTGGTGACCGGCTTCGACATCATCTTCTTCTGGGTCGCCCGCATGATGATGATGGGCCTGCACTTCATGGACGAGGAGCCGTTCCACACCGTTTATGTGCATGCGCTGGTGCGCGACAAGAACGGCGCCAAGATGTCGAAGTCGAAGGGCAACGTCATCGACCCGCTCGATCTGATCGACGAATATGGCGCCGACGCGCTGCGCTTCACCCTGACGGTGATGGCGGCGCAGGGACGCGACGTGAAACTCGACCCGGCGCGCATCGCCGGCTATCGCAATTTCGGCACCAAGCTGTGGAACGCGACGCGCTTTGCCGAGATGAACGAAGTCGCGCGCAATGACGATTTCTGGCTGAACGACGCCAAGCTGGCGGTCAACCGCTGGATCCTGACCGAGCTGACACGCGCCGCACGCCAGGTCACCGACGGCATCACCTCATACCGCTTCAACGAGGCGGCGGGAGCCGCGTACCGCTTCGTCTGGAACCTGTTCTGCGACTGGTATCTGGAACTGTTGAAGCCGGTATTCATGGGCACGGACGAGGCCGCCAAGGCCGAGAGCCGCGCCTGCGTCGCTTTCGTGCTCGACGAGATCTACAAGCTCCTGCATCCGATGATGCCGTTCATGACCGAAGAGCTGTGGGCGCAGACGGCGGGTGAGGGCAGGGAACGCGCCTCGCTGCTGTGCCATGCCGCATGGCCGTCGCCGGATTTCGAGGATGCTGAAGCGGCCGCCGACATCAACTGGCTGGTCGATCTCGTCTCCGGTATCCGCTCGGTGCGCTCGGAGATGAACGTGCCGCCGGCGGCAATAGCGCCGCTCGTGGTGGTCGGCGCCAACGACGTGACGCGCGAACGGCTGGTTCGCGAGGACTCAGCGATCAAGCGGCTGGCGCGTGTTGGTGACATCTCGCTCGCCGATGCGGCACCCAAGGGGTCGGCACAGATCGTGCTCAACGAGGCGACGATCTGCCTGCCGCTTGGCAGCCTGATCGACCTCACGGCGGAGGCCGCGCGGCTGCAGAAGGAACTGGTCAAGGTGACCGAGGAAATCGCGCGCCTGCACAAGAAGCTGTCGAATGAGAAATTCGTTGCCAGCGCGCCGGCCGAGATCGTGGAAGGCGAGCGGGAAAAGCTGGCCGAATATCGCGCCGCGCAGGACAAGCTTTCGGTAGCGCTGACCAGGGTTCGCGACGCCGGCTGAAGGGCAGATTCGTGCATGACCCCGGAGCGAATTCCATGCGTCACCGGCCTCAAAAATGGGCATTCCGTTGCGTAAATGTTGACGTAAACGGAAACTTTTAGCCCCATTGTTGCCATAATGTAACAATGGGGCCAAATCCCCTCAAAATTAGCTGTTTTCGAGCTTTTTGGGGCCATTTTCGTGCATCTTTTCGGCGTTTTGGATGTGCCCAGGGCCGTTTTTGGCCTTGTGACATTCCTTTGCATTTTGTCGAAAAAGCGTTTGGCGGACATGTACATGTACGCCCGGGAATTCGTTGTTGCGCCGTTAACTTGAATTGGTTCTAGCTTGATCCACTAGTTATTCGGGAGGACATCCATGAGCAATTTGCGTCTGAAAGCACTGCTGGGGGCAGGGTGCTTTTCGTTGGCCTTGATGGGCTCGCTTATCCACCCGGCGCATGCTGGCGGTCTGGAGCGCGGCGGCTACGATATCGACCTGCTGTTCGATCCGGCCCAGGTCGCGACGGAGGCCGAAGCAACCTATGTGATGCCGGATCGCAAATACGAGAATGCCAAGGGGCCGGGCGGATTCAATCTCGGCTTGGGCACCTCGGCTGATGGAGCGGAGGGCTATTGGGTGCCGCGCATCGGTGTTAAGGCGCAGGTCGTTCCGGGCGTCGATTGCATGGTCGACTATTCCCAACCTTGGGGAGCACATTCCGCGCCAGGCATGTGGAACGGCGCAGTTTCAAACATAGAGACCGACATCAAGAGCGATAACTACGCGGGCACCTGCTCGTACAAGATGGATGCGGGCAAAGGTCAGCTTCGCTTTATCGGCGGTGTGTTCTATCAAAAGGTCTACGGCTTTAAGGAAAGTCTTGTGGCTTTCAACCCATTTGGGCCGTCACCGACGGGCCGTGTCGATCTGTCGACCACTGGCTGGGGCTGGCGCGCTGGCCTCGCTTATGAAATCCCAGACATCGCACTGCGCGCGAGCCTCGTCTATAACTCGAAGGTTAAGCTCGATAACATCGAGGGTACGCTCGATTTGACCAGTGTTGGCCAGGGCATAATTCCGATCTACGGCTCCACGCAATATATGCCGGATGTTGTTGAATTCAAATTGCAATCTGGCATCGCTCCTGGGTGGTTGGCTTTTGGCTCCGTCAAGTGGGTCAATTGGAGTGTCCTGCAGAGCGTTCCAATTTGTGCGGTGGGTACTCCCGACGCGCTCTGTGTCACGGGCGACAAACTGCACTCTGCACAGTTAACCTCACTCGATCTGATGTATCGTGATGGCTGGACGATCTCAGGCGGCGTTGGCCACAAGTTTAACGATCAGTGGAGCGCTGCTGGTCAGCTTTCATGGGATCGTGGCACTTCGCACGGCTATGGAGCGCAGACCGATACGTGGACACTTGGCGGCGGTGTTGCCTACACGCCTAAGCCCAACATTGAATTTCGCGTAGCTGGCGCAATAGGCGTCTTGACCAGCGGTCACTCAGGTATAGTGGCCGGGGACAATGGCTATGTTGCAGGTGACGACGCGAGTTACGACTTCGGCAATGATCTGGTCACGGCAATATCCGGCGGCGTCAAGATCAAGTTCTAAGCGTTTGAAAGTTTTAGTGAAAGGCCGGGCATTGCCTGGCCTTTTCGTTTGTGCGGCGTCGTCGCTGGCCCCATCATACAAGCTGCGTTGCATATAAGCCGCACTTGGGCCGCCTCGTGCGATTGTGACGTTTTGGCAACACTTTCTGAACAACCCCTGCGCTAAAGGTCAGGCCGAGGAAATTGCCCATTTCCCGCCATAAACCCGGCGCACCTCGAACTGTCTCGGGACACGCGCCAAAAGGCTCGGCGATGGGGCAGGCCGCACCGCCCGCGGCAAGGAAGAGAATGGACGCCAAGGTCATTTCAAAGGCTAAGCTCCCTAGCCGCCATGTGACTGTCGGTCCGGCGCGTGCGCCGCACCGGTCCTATCTCTATGCCATGGGCCTGTCGGCGGCCGAAATCGCGCAGCCGCTGGTCGGCGTCGCCTCCTGCTGGAACGAGGCAGCACCCTGTAACATCTCGCTGATGCGCCAGGCGCAAGTGGTCAAGAAGGGCGTGGCAGCCGCCAACGGCACGCCCCGCGAATTCTGCACCATCACCGTCACCGACGGCATCGCCATGGGCCACCAGGGCATGAAGTCGTCGCTGGTGTCGCGCGAAGTCATCGCTGATTCGGTTGAACTCACCATGCGCGGCCATTGCTACGATGCGCTGGTCGGCCTGGCCGGCTGCGACAAGTCGCTGCCCGGCATGATGATGGCCATGGTGCGGCTCAACGTGCCGTCGATCTTCATTTATGGCGGCTCGATCCTGCCCGGCAGCTATCGCGGCCGCCAGATCACCGTGCAGGATGTGTTCGAGGCGGTCGGCCAGCACTCGGTCGGCACGATCGATGATGCCGAGCTGCTCGAAATCGAGCAGGCCGCCTGTCCTTCAGCCGGTTCCTGCGGCGCCCAGTTCACCGCCAACACCATGGCCACCGTCGCCGAGGCAATCGGTCTTGCGCTGCCCTATTCCTGCGGCGCGCCGGCGCCCTACGAAATGCGCGACCGCTTCAATTTCGCCTCGGGCGAAAAGGTCATGGAACTGATTGCCAAAAACATCCGCCCGCGCGACATCGTCACCCTTAAGGCACTGGAAAACGCGGCGACCGTTGTTTCGGCCACCGGCGGCTCGACCAATGCCGCGCTGCATCTGCCGGCGATCGCGCATGAGGCGGGGATCAAGTTCGACCTGTTCGACGTGGCGAAAATCTTCGAGAAGACGCCTTACATCGCCGATCTCAAGCCGGGCGGCAAATATGTCGCCAAGGACATGTTCGAGGCCGGCGGCATTCCGCTGCTGATGAAGACGCTGCTCGACCACGGCTATCTGCATGGCGATTGCCTGACGGTCACTGGCCGTACTTTGGCCGAAAATATGGAGCACGTTGCCTGGAATGAACATCAGGATGTGGTCCGCCCGGCCAACAGACCAATTACCCAAACCGGCGGTGTCGTGGGCTTGAAGGGAAATCTTGCCCCTGAAGGCGCGATCGTGAAGGTCGCGGGCATGGCGGAGTTGAAATTCTCCGGCCCGGCGCGCTGTTTCGATTCGGAAGAGGAATGTTTTGAGGCGGTGACGAACCGCGCCTACCGCGAAGGCGAGGTTCTGGTCATCCGCTATGAAGGACCGCGCGGCGGTCCTGGCATGCGCGAGATGCTGTCGACGACGGCGGCACTCTACGGCCAGGGCATGGGCGGCAAGGTGGCGCTGATCACCGACGGCCGTTTCTCGGGCGCGACGCGCGGTTTCTGCATCGGCCATGTCGGCCCGGAAGCGGCGGTTGGCGGCCCGATCGGCCTCGTCAGGGATGGCGACGTGATCTCGATCGACGCGGTGAACGGAACGATCGACGTAGCGCTGTCCGAGGCCGAACTGGCGGCACGAGCGAAGACATGGAAGGCGCGCACGACCGACTATCAGTCGGGCGCGATATGGAAATACGCACAGACGGTAGGGTCCGCCAGGGATGGCGCGGTCACCCATCCGGGCGGTGCGAAAGAAACACACTGCTATGCGGATATCTGAGTTGTTGAAGTCAACACCAGAGTTGTTGAGGTCATCTGTCCTTCCGGCACTGGTCGCGGTTGCGATCTTTGGCGCCGTGGGCCAGGCCATGGCCTTCGACGACAAGGTGTTCGACGACAAGACCGGCGTGAAGCCGCAGTCGAGCCCCTGGGCAGTGTTTCAGTTCGGGTTCTCCGCCTACAAGAGCGGCCACAAGGAGCAGGCCGCCGAGGCCTACAAATATGCCGCCGAAAACGGCCAGATCGGCGCCACCTGGAAGCTTGCCCGCATGTATGCCGAGGGCGACGGCGTGGCCCGCGACGACTATGAGGCTTTCAAGTTCTTCTCGGAGATCGTCGACCAGGACGTCGAGCCCGGCTCGCCGGAAGAAAGCTATGTCTCCGACGCGCTGGTGGCGCTCGGCGACTATCTGCGCACTGGCATTCCCGGCAGCCCGGTCACCGAGAACGAGGTGGCGGCGCAGGAATATTACATGCGCGCCGCCGCCAACTACCGCAATCCGAACGCTCAGTTCGAGATGGGCCAGATGTTCCTGAAGGGCGAGGGCGGTGTGAAGGCCAGCGTCAAGCAGGCCGGGCGCTGGTTCCAGCTCGCCGCCGAGAAGGGCCATGCCGGTGCGCAAGCGACGCTTGGCCACCTGTTGTTCCAGAGCGGCAAGATCGTGCGCGGCCTGGCGATGATGACCGCGGCCCTGGAGCGTGCGTCGCCGACCGATCAGCCCTGGATCCGCGGCATGCAGGAAGAGGCGTTCGCCGCGGCCGGCGAAGCCGACCGCCGCACCGCGATCTCGCTGGCGGACGACATCCTGACCAAGGGCAGCAACGCCGATCAGTAGGCTCTTTCCCCGTCACCATGCGGCGAGCCGAGGAGCGATCCGTGTAGCGGACGAAAAGCCAACTGCTTGGCTTCTCTAGCGAAGAACGTCGGCATGGTAATGACGGACAACGCCGGCCTATCGAGGCTCGTCTCGATCCGAGGACGAGGCAATCCAGGAGAAAATTAGTTTTCGGTCGGCTCCGTCGGGACCATGCTTGGCGCGGGTGTCGAGATCGGTGTGACGTGCAGGTGCGGCGCCATGGTGTTTGCCGGGCAGCCATCGCCAACCTTGGTCCACGATGTGTTGTTGAGCACCATGTCGCAGCGAGCCAAATGACTCTGGTCGGCAACCGTCAGGCAGGCGACCTGTCCGACCGGATAGGATTTTCCATTGGCGAGACATTCCGGGGCGGCGAAGGCCGGCACGATCGCGGTCATGGCGAATGCCAAGCCGATCGGATAATGAGCAAATCGAACGGTCATGGAAACCCGGCCACCATGATGATTTCCCATCATGCGCGCGATTGTGGC
The DNA here is from genome assembly GCF_004792105.1 of Mesorhizobium sp. M8A.F.Ca.ET.161.01.1.1. NCBI lineage: Bacteria > Pseudomonadati > Pseudomonadota > Alphaproteobacteria > Hyphomicrobiales > Phyllobacteriaceae > Mesorhizobium > Mesorhizobium sp. M8A.F.Ca.ET.161.01.1.1. Next base: position 70,697 of record NZ_SRTD01000010.1, read on the forward strand.
GACACGAGGTCCGGACTACTCGGCGGCAGAAGGGTCTGCGTCAGGCCGGCTGCAGCGCGAGGTCGATCGCCACCGGGACGTGATCGGATGGTTTTTCCCAGGCGCGCACATGTTTTTCGATCGACGCCGATGAGAACCGGTTCGCGGCTTCAGGCGACAGCAGCAGATGGTCGATGCGGATGCCATTGTTCTTCTGCCAGGCGCCGGCCTGATAGTCCCAGAAGGTGTAGGTGTCCGGGGCATCGGTGACCGCGCGCACCGCTTCGGTGAAACCGAGGTTGAGCAGCCGGCGGAAGGCCTGCCTTGTCTGTGGCTGGAACAGCGCGTCGCCCAGCCAGTTCTCCGGGAACCGCGCGTCGATCGGCTCGGGAATGACGTTGTAGTCGCCGGCCAGCACCAGCGCCTCTTCCAGCCTCAGGCGCTCCTGCGCCCAGCGCTCCAGCCGCGCCATCCAGGAGAGCTTATAGGGAAACTTCTTCTCGTCATCGATCGGGTTGCCGTTCGGCAGATAGAGCGAGGCGACGCGAAGCGCGCCCTTGTCGGTCGAGAACACGCCTTCGATGAAACGTGCCTGTTCGTCGGCATCGTCACCCGGCAGGCCTCTGGTGACTTCATCGAAGCGCAACTTCGACAACAGCGCGACACCGTTGAAGCCCTTCTGGCCATGGGTTTCGACATTGTAGCCAAGCGCCTCGATTTCGGCGCGCGGGAACTGCTCGTCGACCGTCTTGATCTCCTGCAGGCAGACGATGTCGGGCGCGCTCTCGGTCAGCCAATGGGTCAGGTTGCCGATGCGGGCGCGCACGCCGTTGATGTTCCAGGTGACGATTTTCATGACGGTCTCATTGTTCCTGCGGCGGAAGGCGTTCGACTAAACCGATCGTATTGCCTGCCGGATCCTTTAGAAAGGCCATCCATTCGCTTTCCCCCGCCGGACCAAACTGCCCTTCGGTGTCGCGATGGACCAGTGTCGGCGGCGCGGTGAAGGGGATGCCGGCTGCCTTTGCCTCGGCGTGGAAGGCTTCGAGGCCTGATATGTCGAGATAGATGGTGCCGGCCGGGATGCCGTCGGTGAACAACAGCCTGACATCGCCGGCCATGATGAAGGCAATGCCGGGCGGATCGAACCGCGCATGCACCCTCATGCCGAGGACATCGCGCCAAAAGGCCAATGTCGCGTCGAGGTCGCGACCGGCGGAGAGCGCAACCTGACGAACCGCGCCGGTTGCGGGCATCTCGGTCCTAGATGGAGAAGCTGGTGCCGCAGCCGCAGGAGGCGACCGCATTCGGGTTGCGGATCTGGAACGACTGCCCCATCAAATCGTCGACGAAGTCGATCACCGAGCCACCCATATAGACCAGGGACAGATCATCGATCAGCACCGTGGCGCCGTCCTTCTCGATGGCAACGTCGTCGTCATTGCGCGCACCGACCAGATCGAACTTGTAGGAAAAGCCGGAGCAGCCGCCGCCCTCGACGGAAACGCGCAGCGCCGTCTTGCCGGCCTCGCCAGAGACAATTTTGGCGATCCGCTTGGCGGCGGCCTCGGTCATCTCGACTTTCATGGCGGTCTTGGCATCCGCGCCCATAGGCGTCACCTTGCTTTCGGTTTCACATGATAGGTATGAAGCGCGACGGGGCAAGTCAACTGCGGCAGCATCAGCCATGACAAATGAGCTTGGCGACATCGGACTCGGCTATCGGCCGCGCGCGGCCTATGCCACGGATCCGGCGAGCTCGCGCGGCCGGCTGTTCGACGAGGTGGAAAGTCCGACCCGCACGCCTTTCCAGCGTGACCGCGACCGGATCATCCATTCGACGGCGTTTCGGCGGCTGAAGCACAAGACGCAGGTCTTCATCGCCCATGAAGGCGATCACTACCGCACAAGGCTCACCCATTCGATCGAAGTGGCACAGATCGCGCGTGCGCTGGCGCGGGCGTTGCGCGGCGACGAGGATCTCGCCGAAGCGGTGGCACTGGTGCATGATTTCGGCCACACGCCCTTTGGCCACACAGGTGAGGACGCGCTGAACGAGAAGATGGCGGCGTGGGGCGGCTTCGACCACAACGCACAATCCCTGCGCATCGTGACGAGGCTGGAGGCGCGCTACGCCGAGTTCGACGGGCTCAATCTGAGTTGGGAGACGCTTGAAGGCCTGGTCAAGCACAATGGTCCGCTCACCGACGGCAGCGGCAAGGGCCTGAAAGGGCCGGTCCCGCAGGCGATCCGCGACTACTCGCAATTGCAGGATCTCGAACTCGACCGGTTCGCCGGCATCGAAGCGCAGTGCGCGGCGATTGCCGACGATATCGCCTACAACACGCATGATATCGACGATGGGCTGCGGTCAGGGCTGCTGACGCTGGACATGCTGAAGGCCGTTTCGCTGCCTGGAACGATCCTGAAGAGCGTGCGCGAGCGCTATCCCAGGCTCGACGACGTGCGCACCGGCCACGAATTGATGCGGCGGCAGATCACGGCCATGGTCGAGGATGTGATCAAGTCAACGACCGCCAATCTGGAGCGGATCAGGCCGCTGAGCGTCGAGGCGGTGAGGGCGGCGGGCGAGACGATGGTGACATTTTCGGCCGAAATGGCGGAAGCCGAGAAGGAACTGAAGGCCTTCCTCTACAAGCACCTCTATCGGCACGAAGAGGTCATGCGGGTGCGTGCGGACGCCGAGCAGATCGTCAGGGACCTGTTCGACGTCTATTTCGCCGACCCGCGCGCCATGCCCGATGGCTGGCGCGAAGGGCTGGACCGCGCCGAGGATCGCATCAAGGCACGCAGCGTCGCCGATTTCCTGGCCGGCATGACCGACACCTACGCGCTCAAGGAACACAGGCGTTTGTTTGACCGCACCCCGGATTTGAGCTAGGGCGGGCTCGATTTGCCGGCCAAAGGGCCGGATTCGTCGTAAAGCCGCCAGAGCATACACCATGAACATCTTCGCCGATTTCACCGCGCGAGTCGTAAAGGCTGTCGAAGCGCTTGACCTGAAAGACAGCAATGGCGTTTCGCCTGATCTGTCGCGCATCGCCGTCGAGCCGCCCCGCGACGCCAGCCATGGCGATCTCGCGACCAATGCGGCAATGGTGCTGGCCAAGCCCACCGGCCAGAACCCGCGCGCACTGGCCGAGAAACTGGCGGAAGCGCTGCGGGCGGACAATGACGTCGCCGCTGCCGAGGTCGCCGGTCCAGGCTTCGTCAATCTGCGGCTCAAGGACGGTTTCTGGCAGGCGCATCTGTCGGCGCTTCTAGGCGAGGGGCGCAACTATGGCCGCTCGACGATCGGCGCCGGCCGCAAAACCAACGTCGAATATGTCTCGGCCAACCCGACCGGGCCGATGCATGTCGGCCATTGCCGGGGTGCCGTCGTCGGTGACGCACTCGCCAATCTGATGGCGTTCGCCGGTTACGACGTGACCAAGGAATATGTCATCAACGACGCCGGCTCCCAGATCGACGTGCTTGGGCGCTCGGCGATGCTGCGCTACCGCGAGGCGCTTGGAGAAGATATCGGCGAGATTCCGCCGGGGCTTTATCCCGGTGACTATCTTGTCTCCGTCGGCGAGGCCCTGGTCAGGGAGTTCGGCCGTTCCTTGCTGCAGATGCCGGACGACGAGGCGCTGGCCATCGTCAAGGACCGGACCATCGATGCGATGATGGCGATGATCCGCGAGGACCTTGCGCTGCTCAACGTGCACCACGACGTGTTCTTCTCCGAACGCACGCTGCATGCCGACAATGCCAGGAAGATCCGCTCGGCGATCAACGACCTGACGCTGAAGGGCCATATCTACAAGGGCAAGCTGCCGCCGCCCAAGGGCGAGAAGCCGGACGACTGGGAAGACCGCGAACAGACGCTGTTCCGCTCGACCGCCGTCGGCGACGACATGGACCGGGCGCTGGTCAAGTCCGACGGCTCGTTCACCTATTTCGCCGCCGATGTGGCGTATCTGAAGGACAAGGTCGATCGCGGCTTCGTCGACCTGATCTATGTTCTCGGCGCCGACCATGGCGGCTACGTCAAGCGCCTGGAAGCCTTGGCGCGGGCGATTGCCGGCGACGACGTCAAGCTCACCGTCCTCTTGTGCAATCTGGTCAAGCTGTTTCGCGATGGCGAGCCGGTGCGCATGTCGAAGCGGTCCGGCGATTTCGTGACGTTGCGCGAGGTGGTGGAAGAAGTCGGACGCGATCCGATCCGCTTCATGATGCTCTATCGCAAGAACGATGCGCCGCTCGATTTCGACTTCGCCAAGGTCACCGAGCAGTCGAAGGACAATCCGGTGTTCTACGTGCAGTACGCCTCGGCGCGCTGCCATTCGGTGTTCCGGCAGGCGAGCGAACAGTTGGGGGAGGCGAATTTCGATCGCAACAACCTGGCGGCCGCGGCAACGTCGCTGGCCGACGAAGGTGAAATCGGGCTGATCCGGAAGCTTGCCGAATATCCACGCCTGATCGAGTCCGCCGCTCTTGCGCTCGAGCCGCATCGGCTGGCATTTTATCTCTATGATCTGGCTTCCAGTTTCCACGGACACTGGAACCGGGGCACGGATAATCCGGACTTACGTTTTGTTAAGGTTAACGACCGACAATTGACGCATGCCAGACTAGGGCTGGTGCAGGCTGTTTCGGATGTTCTGACGTCCGGCCTGACGTTGATCGGAGCGGCTGCGCCCACCGAAATGCGTTAGGTTTGACTAAAAAACCTGTCACCTTTTGCCCACATTGCGCTGGTAAGGGCCAACCCTGCGCGACGTCCAAGGCGTCCGAATGAGTGCGAGTTCGGGAACAATAATGGCAGACAGAACCCAACTGAGAGCAGCCGACAACAACGACATCGCCGACGATGATCCGTTCGCGGAACTGACCAGGATCATGGGATTCGACCCGCGCCAGCCGGTCAAGCCGCAGGCGCCGGCTGAGCCGAAAGCCGCTGTGGCCGAACCGTCCGCGGGAGAGGGCGATTTCGACATCGACCTCGAAAAGGAGCTGATGGGCGAGTTCGACGCTGCCGACAGCGTTGCCGCTCCAGTTGTCGCAGCTCATGAGCCGGCAGTCGAGCCGGTGGCCGTCGATGTTGCGGACGACGATCTCGCATTGTCACTCGACGACGATTTCCACCTGGACATGTCGGATGCCGATGACCAGGCGGTCGCCGCCAGCCATGCGACCGCTGGCGCCGCGCAAGCCGTGCCGTCCGTTGAACCTGCCTTCGACGCCGATTTCGACAATGCCGTCGCCAGTTCGCTCGAAGACATCTCGCCCTTCGACGATGATCTGCCGATGGAGGATGAGCTTGCCGCCTCCCTAGACCAGGATTTCCATATCGAGGACGAGGCTGCCGAGGCCCGGCATGCCGTTGAATCGCCGGTGGCCGACGTGCCGGTGGCCGTCGAGCCGGCCTCCAATCATGAATTCGACGATGCGGTCGCGATCTCGCTCGAAGACGAGCTGATGCGCGACGACCATCCGGCGGATCAGCGCCAAGCGGCTGCTGTCGACTATCCAGAACCTGTACTGGCCGCCGCGGATGAAACCCAGGTGATCTCCGACGAGGATTTCGCGGCTCACTTCGACGATGCCATGCCCGATGTCGATGTGGATTTTGACGTTCAGGCGGACGAGCCGGAGGCTTTTGATGACGAGCCGGCGCACGAACTGCGCGCCGATGCCGTCGAGACGCAGGATGAAATTCCAGGCGCTGAAGCTGTTTCGGATGACGCCTTCGACCTGAATCTGGACGAGGCGTTTGCCGAGCCTGCCGAAGAGCCCGTCGCCGAAATCGCCGCGGCTTCCTCGCAATCGGCAGCTCCCGCGGCAGCCATTGTGCCGCCGGTGCAAGCGCCCATCGCGGACGAACGAAGCCTCGAAGACGAGTTGAACGCGCTTCTCGGTGCCATGACCGCGCGCACGCTGCCGTCGGCCAAGGAACCGGCCATGGTTCAGCCCGCCGTGACCCAGCCAGCCGCGACCCAGCCAACCGCAGCGCCCGTTCAGCCGCCTCTCGCCGCGACTACAAAGATCGCGGAGCAACCCGTCGATCTTGTTGGTGACCTCGACTGGGATCTCGATGAAACAGCGTCCGAGGATGCGCATCAATCCGGCTCCGCCCAGGCCGCCGACGCCAACCTCGACGACCTGTTGCTCGATGAACTTCAGGACCAGGATTTCGGCCCGGATGCCGCTGAACAGGGTGATGTCGATCTCGACAATGATGCCTTCGACGCCGCCCTGGCCAAAAGCATCGGTTCGCGTGACGAAACGGCGTCCCGGCCGGATCAGGCCGATTCGCTGGATTGGCTGGCGGAACGTTCCGGAGCGTCGGAGTCGGCCCGTTCCTGGAGCCGCGTGACACCAGTTCCCCAACAGCCGGCGTTTGCCGCGCAGCCTGCTCCCTCCATGGCGGCCAGGATGGCGGCCCCGGAAGTGGCCACCGTGCCGTCCTACCGTTCGGCCGAGCCGGTTGCGGCTGCTCCCTATATGGCTCCGGTATCGGCGCCGCAGGCAGGGCAGTCCTCGCACTATGAAGAGATGCCCGATGTCGAGACGGTCGATGTGCCGGAGCGCGTCGTCGCGCTGGCTGACGATCTCGACATTCCGGAGTTGCATTTCGAGGAAGATGAGCCGGCAGCGGCCGGTTATGATGATCTCGACGCCGAATTCGCCAGCCTTCTAACCGAGATGAATTCGGTCGAGGTCGCGCCTGCTACTGCCGGCAACGCCGCCTATGCCGACGAATCCTACAATACCGGGTTCAATAAAGGATATGGCGCGGCCAATCCCGGATATGGCGCTGCCAATCCGGGATATGGCGAGGCCAATCCAGGATATGACGGGGTCAATCCGGGATATGAAGAGCCGAGGCAAGCCTATCAGCCGGAAGCGCGGACCTATGCGGCACGGCCGGCGGAAATGCCCGCCCGCGCGTCGGCCTCAGGCTATGCCGATGCTGCCGAAGGCTTCGATCTCGACAATCTGCCCGGCAGCCAGCCGGTCTCTCAGGCGGACGATTTTGCCGTCGATGAACTCGACTACGATCCCGAGCTGGACGAAGCGATGTCGGTTCCGGGCCTCGGCGAGCGGGAAGCCGCCAGGCCGTCGGGCCGGCGCGGCCTGTTCATTGCCGCGATTGTCGGTGCCGTTGCGGTCGCGGGCGGCCTTGGCGCCTTCGCGCTGTCTTTGGGCGGCAAGGGCGGCAGCGAAGCTCCGGTGATCGTCAAGGCGGACAATTCGCCGATCAAGGTCAAGCCGGAAAATCCGGGCGGCACCGTGGTGCCGAACCAGGACAACAAGGTCTATGACGCGGTGGTCAAGGGCGCGAAGCCCGCCGAGCCGGTCCAGCAGAAGCTTGTCACCAACACTGAGGAACCAGTGGACGTGCAGGCGAAAGACCCGGCCCGCGCCGTCAATCTTTCTCCCGATCAGAACGCCGCCGCCGGCACGGATGGCGGTGGCGAGGTTTCGACCGCTGGCGCGGCCCCGGCCGACAATGCGGCGCCCGCGCCGAAGTCGGAGGATCGCATCGCGCAGGTCCTGCAGGACGCCGACAAGGGCACCAACAACGACGTCGTTGCCGTTGCGCCGCGCAAGGTCAGGACCATGGTGGTCAAGTCCGACGGCTCACTGGTGGCGCGCGAGGATCCGGCACCGGCGGCACCGCAGGTGGCCGCGGCCGAGCCGACGGATCCGGCGCCACAGCATGTGGCGCCTGCCGGAGCCGACCAGACTGGCGCCAACGAGACTGGCACCGACCAGACTGGCACCGTGGCGCCCGCCGCCGCGCAGGCTGACGATGAGCCGGCTCTGAAGCCTGCCGCCAAGCCTGCCAAGGCTGAAGCCAAGGCGCAGTCGGCCAACACGCCAGCCAAGGTTGCGATCGCGCCGCAACGTCCGTCCGACCAGCCGGTCGACGTGGTCGGCGAGGTCAAGCCCGATCAGGTCGCTTCCATCGATCCGGCCTCGACCGCGACTGGCAGCGGTGCGTGGTCGATACAAATCGCTTCGCAGCCGACGGTGGACAGCGCCCAGTCGACCTACCAGGATCTGCAGCGCCGTTATGGCAGCGTGCTTTCCGGCCGCACGGCCAACATCGTCAAGGCCGAGATTGCCGGCAAGGGAACGTTCTACCGCGTCCGCGTTCCGGCTCAGTCGCGCAACGATGCCATCAATCTGTGCACCAGCTACAAGGCCGCGGGCGGCAACTGCTTCGTATCGCGCTAGACGTCGATCCAATCCTTCAAAGCCGGTGCGGCCCTGGGTCGCGCCGGCTTTTTATATGGCGATATTCATATGCCTGACTTTTTCATGTGGAACATGTCCTGCAGCCCGCCGCATGCGGTCAGGGATGATTCCCTTTGACCGCGCGAAGCCCTAGACTCCTGAAATGACCGAATCAAAATCCATGATCCTCGGCTGTGCCGGGAAATCGCTCACCCGCGAAGAAATCAATTTCTATCGCAATGAATGCCCGTGGGCGTTCATCCTGTTTGCCCGCAACATCGGCGAGGCCGAGCAGATCCGCGACCTGGTCGCCGAAATGCGTGACTGTATCGGGCGCCCGGACGCGCTGGTGTTCATCGACCAGGAAGGTGGCAGGGTACAGCGCCTGCGGCCGCCACTGGCGCCGAATTATCCGGCCGGCGGCGCGCTTGGGGCGCTGTGGCGCGACGATCACGACGCCGGCGCACGCGCCGCCTGGCTGATGGCGCGGCTGCATGCCTTCGACCTGCTGCGCTACGGCATATCAGCGGATTGCCTGCCGGTGCTCGACGTGCCGATCGAAGGGGCCAGCGATGTCATCGGCGCGCGCGCCTATGGCAAGGATCCGCGTCCGGTCATCGAACTTGGTCGCGCCGCGGCCGAGGGCCTGATGTCGGGCGGTGTGCTGCCCGTGATGAAGCATATTCCGGGGCACGGCCGGGCCTTTGCCGATACGCATTTCGAACTGCCTGTCGTCGACGCCTCGCTCAGCGATCTGCAGCGGCACGATTTTGCTCCGTTCCGTGAGCTCAACCATCTGCCGATGGCGATGACCGCGCATGTCGTCTACAGCGCGATCGATCCCAAGAACCCGGCGACGACTTCCGGCAAGGTCATCGACGAGATCATTCGACGCGAGATCGGCTTCGATGGACTGCTGATGAGCGACGACACCTCGATGAAGGCACTTTCTGGGGATTTCCCGACAAAGGCGGCCTCGATCCTTGCGGCGGGCTGCGATCTGGTCCTTCACTGCAACGGTGTTTTTGAGGAGATGGCGGGTATCGCATCGCGCACCACGGGGCTTGAAGGCAAGTCACTGGAGCGTGCCAAGCGGGCGATGACCTATATAAGCAAACGCGACGCGGCCGAAGAAACCGAAATCCGTGCCGAATTCGCCACCTATTTCGACGCGGTGGCCTAGCAAAGAGGAAGTGACAGGCAGTGGCGGAAGCATTGGAAAGCAAGGCCGCGAAGGCTGCACCGATGGACCGCCTGTGGGCCGAGAACGATGAGTCACGGCTGACGGGCGACCCGTCGCTGGTCGTCGACGTGGCCGGCTTCGAAGGCCCGCTCGATCTTCTCTTGCACCTTGCCCGCACCCAGAAGGTCGATCTGGCGCGCATTTCCATCCTGGCGCTGGTCGAGCAATATTTGACCTTTGTCGAGACGGCGCGGGCGCTGCGGCTCGAACTTGCCGCCGACTATCTGGTGATGGCGGCGTGGCTGGCCTTCCTCAAATCGAAGCTCCTGATCCCCAAGCAGCCGGGCGAAGAGGGCGAAAGCGGCGAGGAACTGGCGGCGGTGCTGCAATTCCGGCTGAAGCGGCTCGAAGCCATGCGCGATGCGTCGGCGCGTCTGGTCAACCGCAACCGGCTCGGCCGCGACGTGTTCGCACGCGGCATGCCGGAAATGGTCATCATCGAGAAGCGCAACACCTATTCGGCGTCGCTTTACGATCTCCTGACCGCGTATGCGCAGCAGCGGCAGAAGCAGGCGATCACCAACGTGACGATCGCCAGGCGCGGCGTCTGGTCACTCAAGGACGCTCGCGACATCCTGACCCGGCTGATCGGCTCGCTGCGCGACTGGACGACGCTCGACAGCTTCCTCATCCGATATCTGACCGGCCCGCAAGAGCGGCGCACCGCGATCGCCAGTTCGTTCGCGGCCACACTGGAACTGGTGCGCGAGCGCAAGATGGATATGCGGCAGGACGAGGTGTTCGCACCGATCTATCTGCGCGACCACCGCGCACAGACAATCAAGGCAGTCGAGGTGGCATCATGAGCGAACGCGCCAACGCTTCGGTTATCCCATTCAAGATGGATGATGAGTCGGAAGACGGCGAGCTCGACCAGGCCTCGGCCGGGAATCCGGTACAGAACCCGGCCGAGCGGCTGTATCTGGCGGAAGCCGTGCGCATGGCCGAGGCGATCGTGTTCGCCAGCGCCGAACCCGTCAGCGAAAAGCAGCTTGCCGCACGCCTTCCCGATGGCATCAATCTTACCCTCGCCATGACAGAGCTGCAGCAGATCTACGCCCGGCGCGGCGTCAATCTGGTCCGGGTCGGCGACGCCTGGGCGTTCCGCACCGCTGGCGACCTCGCCTTTCTGATGAGCCGCGATACGGTGCAGCAGCGCAAGCTGTCGCGAGCGGCGCTCGAGGTGCTGGCGATCATTGCCTATCATCAGCCGGTGACGCGCGCCGAGATCGAGGACATCAGAGGCGTCGAGACCTCGAAGGGGACGCTGGATACGCTGCTCGAGACGGAATGGGTGCGCATGCGCGGCCGGCGCAAAACGCCCGGCCGTCCCGTCACCTATGGCACCACCGAAACCTTCCTCGATCATTTCGCGCTCGAAGAGATCCGCGATCTTCCGGGTATGGAGGAACTGAAGGGCGCCGGCCTGCTGTCAGGCCGCATGCCGTCGAACTTCTCCATCCCGCAGCCGCCGGCCGATCCCGACGCGCTGACCGAGGACGAGGATCCGCTGACCGACATCGATCTCGAGGAGCTCGGTCTGCTGACGCCGCGCGTCACGGAAGATTGACCACGAGCGCCTATCAAAAGCCGTCTTGCACCTTTACATGTGCCGTTTGGTAGCGGGCCGCATCGCTGAAAATGCGTGACATCCGACACCCTTTCATAAACTCTGTCGCGGTTGTGTTTGAATCCCAACGCGAAAACGCATAGATCATCGCCAGGGAAAACATTCGAGAGAGATTTGCTATGGGTTCATTTTCGATTTGGCACTGGATGATCGTGTTGGTCATCGTGCTTCTGGTGTTCGGTCGCGGCAAGATTCCCGAGCTGATGGGCGACATGGCCAAGGGCATCAAGAGCTTCAAGAAGGGCATGGCCGACGACGACGTTGCCGACGACAAGCGCACCGTCGAACACCGTGCCGATGAGACCGTTTCGGCCGCGAAGGAAAAGGCCAGCAAGAGCTGAGCCAAGAAGTTCTAGTCGGAACGGATTGCCATGTTTGAAGTCGGCTGGACCGAAATGCTGGTGATCGCGATCGTCATGATCGTGGTCGTCGGGCCGAAGGATTTGCCCAACATGCTGCGCACCTTCGGCCGCACGACGGCGAAGCTGCGCGCCATGGCCGCCGACTTCCAGAAACAGTTCAACGAGGCATTGAAGGAAGCCGAGCTCGACGACGTGAAGAAGTCGGTCGACGAGCTCAGGGGCCTGAGCCCGGTTGCCGAAATCCGAAAGCAGCTCAATCCGTTCGAGCAGGCGGCGGCCGATGTGCGCGCCGGTGTCGATGCCGCGATGAAGCCGAAGCCGGCCGCCGATCCGTCGGCCCCTGCCGCTTCGACGCCACAGGTGGCCGAGCCGTTGAAGAACGGCGCGACTGAAATGCCTGGCGTCAACGGGCCTGAAGCCACGACACCAGCCCCGATTTTCCCGGCGATGACCGATGAATCGGTTGTGGCGGCATCCACGGATCCTGCCGTTGCGCCGAAGGCAGCTGCGGCCAAGAAAACCGCCAAGGCGGCCCCGGCCGCGAAGGCGCCGTCCATGGCCTCGACATCTGCGAAGGCGGTGACGGCAAAAGCCGCACCCGCGGTGAAGGCGAAAGCGACACCTGCACCCAAGGCGACTGCTGCCAAAGCGTCAGCAAAAGCCGAACCGAAGCCTGCTCCGGCGAAGAAGCCGGGAGCCAAAAAGACGGCTGGAGCCGCCAAGTGAGCGTTTCGGACAAGGAAAAGGACGAGATCGAGAAATCGTCCGCGCCGCTGATCGAGCATCTCATCGAGTTACGCCGACGGCTGATCTGGTCGCTCGGCGGCTTCTTCGTCGCTTTCCTGGTCTGTTTCTTCTTCGCCAAGCGGCTGTTCAACCTTCTGGTCGTCCCGTTCAAATGGGCGACGAAATGGGCGGGGCTCGACCCGCACAAGGTCGAGCTGATCTACACCGCGCCGCAGGAATTCTTCTTCACGCAGGTCAAGCTCGCCATGTTCGGCGGCATGGTCATCGCCTTTCCGCTGATCGCCACGCAGATCTACAAATTCATCGCGCCTGGCCTCTACAAGAACGAGCGCAATGCCTTCCTGCCGTTCCTGATCGCATCGCCCATCCTGTTCCTGATGGGCGCCTCGCTGGTCTATTTCTTCTTCACGCCGATGGTGATGTGGTTCTTCCTCGCCATGCAGCAGGTAGGCACGGACGACCAGGTACAGATTTCCCTGCTGCCGAAAGTGTCGGAATATCTCAGCCTGATCATGACGCTGATCTTCTCCTTCGGCCTGGTGTTCCAGTTGCCGGTGGTGACCAGCCTGATGACGCGTGTCGGCATGCTGTCGTCCAAGGCGCTGGCGGAAAAACGCAAATGGGCGATCGTCATCGCCTTCATCGTGGCCGCGGTGCTGACACCTCCGGATCCGATGAGCCAGATCGGCCTGGCCATTCCGACCATCGTTCTCTACGAGGTCTCCATCTGGGCCGCGCGATGGATCGAGCGGGATCAGGAAAAACAGCGGCTGGCGCGCGAGAAGCAGGAAGCCGGCGAGACCGTGGCGGACAAGGCGCCGGACGAGCCTCCGGCGCCGGCTGCCTCGTAAGACGCCAGCCGCGGAAAACGACAACCGCCGCCCCGCCTCATCTTGCATCGATCGAGGATGCGGTTTACGCCCTCCTGCCTAGCTTGAGGACGGATAACCATGCTTGACATCAAATGGATTCGCGACAACCCGAAGGCTCTCGTCGAGGCGCTCACCAAGCGCTCGTGGCCGTCGGCTGAGGCGCAATCCACGGTCGACGGGCTGATCGCCAAGGACGAGGCGCGGCGCGAGCACGTCACCGAACTGCAGACCAAGCAGGAGCGCCGCAACGCCGCCTCGAAGGAGATCGGCAATGCCATGCGTTCGGGCGATGCTGCCCTTGCCGAAAAGCTCAAGGCCGAAGTCGGCGAGATCAAGACCTTTATCCAGAATGGCGAGGCGCGCGAGCGAGAGCTCGACAAGGCGCTGAACGACGCGCTGGCGGTGCTGCCCAATGTGCCGCTCGACGACGTTCCGGTCGGCAAGGACGAGCACGACAATGTCGTCAGGCATATTGTCGGCAAGGCGCCGACGCGGCCGAACTGGGTGAAGGAGCATTTCGAGATCGGCGAAGCGCTCGGCATGATGGATTTCGAACGCGCGGCAAAGCTGTCGGGCTCGCGCTTCACCGTGCTGAAGGGCGGCCTGGCGCGGATGGAACGCGCGATCGGCCAGTTCATGCTCGACCTGCACACGACCGAACACGGCTATGAGGAGATCATCCCGCCGTTGATGGTGAAGGACGACGTTCTGTTCGGCACCAACCAGTTGCCGAAGTTCGAGGAGGATCTGTTCTTCACGCCACACGGGGAGGGCAGGCTTGGCCTGATCCCAACCGCCGAAGTGCCACTCACCAATCTCGTGCGCGAGGAAATCACCGCGCATGAAAAGCTGCCGCTGCGCTACACCGCGCTGACGCCCTGCTTCCGTTCGGAGGCAGGCTCGGCGGGACGCGACACGCGCGGCATGCTGCGCCAGCACCAGTTCTACAAGGTCGAGCTGGTGTCGATCACCGACCAGGACTCCTCGCTCGCCGAGCACGAGCGGATGACGCAATGCGCCGAGGAGGTCCTGAAGCGGCTCGAGCTGCCGTTCCGTACCATGGTGCTGTGCACCGGCGACATGGGTTTTGGCGCCCGCAAGACCTATGACATCGAGGTCTGGCTGCCCGGCCAGAACGCCTATCGCGAAATCTCGTCCTGCTCGGTCTGCGGCGATTTCCAGGCGCGCCGCATGGACGCCCGCTACAAGGACAAGGATGGCAAGGGCAACCGTTTCGTCCATACGCTCAACGGTTCGGGCACCGCTGTCGGCCGCGCGCTTATTGCTGTCATCGAAAACTACCAGAATGAGGATGGCAGCGTAACCATTCCTGAAGTGCTGCGGCCTTACATGGGCGGTCTGGGAAAGATCGAATCGAAATAATGCGCATTCTTCTGACCAATGACGACGGCATTCATGCCGAGGGCCTGGCGTCGCTCGAGCGCGTCGCCCGCACACTGTCCGACGATGTCTGGGTGGTGGCGCCCGAACAGGACCAATCGGGCTACGCGCATTCGCTGTCGATTTCGGAGCCGCTGCGGTTGCGAAAAATCGGCGAGAAGCATTTTGCCGTGCGCGGCACCCCGACCGATTGCGTCATCATGGGCGTCAAGAAGATCCTGCCCGGTGCACCCGACCTGATCCTGTCCGGCATCAATTCGGGCGCCAACATCGCCGACGACGTGACCTATTCCGGCACCGTCGCCGGCGCCATGGAGGGCGCGCTGCTCGGCATCAGGTCGATCGCGCTCAGCCAGGGCTACAGCTATGTCGGCGAGGACCGCGTCGTCCCTTACGAGACCACCGAGGCGCTGGCGCCGGCGCTGCTGAAGAAGCTCGTGGCGACGCCATTGCCCGACGGCGTCCTGCTCAACGTCAATTTCCCCAACTGCCTTCCCGAGGAGGTGGCCGGCACAGTGGTCACCACGCAGGGCAAGCTGGTGCACAGCCTGTGGGTCGACGAGCGCCGAGACGGGCGCGGCCTGCCTTACTATTGGCTTCGCTTCGGCCGCGAGCCGGTCGAAGGCAAACAAGGCACCGACCTCTTTGCCTTGCGCAACCGGCTGGTGTCGGTAACGCCGTTGCAGCTTGACCTTACCGCGCATGAGATCCGTGACCAGCTGAGCAAGGCGCTTGCATGAACCAAGGCTTTCCAATCGATGATCGCGAAGGATTTGCCGCTTTCCTGCTGCGCCTGCGCGGCAGGGGAACGGTGCCGAAGGCACTGATCGCGGCTTTCGAAGCGACACCGCGGCGCGGTTTCCTGGCGGCGCAGTTCCACCAGATCGCCTGGTCGGATCGCATGCTGCCGATCGAATGCGGCGAAGCGATCGAAGGCGCCGACATGCAGGCGGCGGTGATCGCCGCACTCGCCATCGAAACGGGAAACCGTGTGCTCGAGATCGGCACCGGTTCCGGCTACACATCGGCTGTCATGTCGCGGCTGGCGGCGCGCATTGTGACCGTCGATCGCTACAAGACGCTGGTCGAGCAAGCCCGGCAGCGTTTCGAGGCGCTTGGCATCGGCAATGCCATCGTGCGCCAGGCCGATGGCTCCAACGGATTGCCCAATGAAGGGCCGTTCGACCGCATCGTGGCCTGGGCGGCGTTCGACAGCCTGCCGCGCTTCCTGCTCGACCAGTTGTCGAGCGGCGGCATCGTCATCGCGCCGATCGGGCCGGAAGAGGGCGAGCAGGTGCTGGCCAAGCTCACCAAGGTCGGCAGCCGTTTCGAACGCGAGGATATCGGCATGGTGCGGCTGCAACCAATCCTGCGCAGCATGGCAGCGGTTATCTAGTTTCGGACAGGCTGCGGATCTCATTTCGGCCCAGCTATCCGTATCGCTGACCATCCTCAAATGTTTTAAGAAAATTTTCGTCGGATTCTAATGGGTTAACCGCCCAGTAACATTAACGCGCTTTAATCCTGTCCAGTTGGTGCAGCGTTTTGTGCGGGTTAGTGCGATGCAACTCAGTGTTTTGAAGGCAAATAGTCGCAATCTGGCGCGGGGCTGCGCTGTTCTGATGATTGCGGGCGCGGCGGCCGGATGCAGTTCCCAGGCTTCGCGGTTCAACAGTGTCGATGACGTCTTTACCTCTTCGACGAACAACCAGCGCGCCATCATCAACAAACAGGATGCGGCGCAGCCCTATCCGGGCGATGTCTCGGCTGCACCGCTCGACGGCACCCACACGCAGTCGGTGAGCCGCTCCAGTCTCGAACCGGTTTCGAGCCGGCCATTGCCGCCGCCGGCTTCCGCGCAGGCGCAGTCGGCTCCAGCGCTCGCGCCTGCCGCCAATCCGGTGCGTGTCGCATCGGCGCCGGCCCTGGTTCGGCCCGCTCCTCACGTCGACAGGACGACGACCGGCACCGTCGCGCCGGCCGCGAAGCCTTTCAAGAATGCCCAGCCCGACGAGCCGAAGATGGCCCAGGCAGGCACGCCGCACGCCACCGAAATCGTCGTCAGGGACGGCGAGACCATTTCCGGCCTGGCGACGCATTACAAGGTGCCGGCCGATGTCATCATGAAGGTGAATGGCCTGAGCCCGACCAAGGGGCTGAAGTCCGGTCAGAAGATCGTCATCCCGGCCTATGCCTATTCAAGCAAAAGCGAGCCGAAGGTTGCCGACGCAAAGCCGGTGAAGGACGGCAAGCACGATCTCCCGGCTTCCGCGCCGGACAAGGTGGCCGTGCTGCCGCAGCAACCGAAGCTGAAGGAAGGCAAGTCCGCCGCTCAGGTCGATGCGTCGGCCGCCGCGAGCCTGCCCAAGGAGCCCAAGCCGGCGCAGGCGGCCAAGGCAACCGGCGCCGCCGGTAACTACACGGTTCAGTCGGGCGACACGATGTCCTCGATCGCCAGGAAGACCGGTGTCGGCGTCGTCGCGCTGAAGCAGGCCAATGGCTTGAAGGATGGCTTGTTGAAGATTGGCCAGACGCTGAAGGTGCCGGCCGGCGGAACGGCGACAGTCGCCAGCGCCAAGCCGGCCAAGATCGATCCGGTGACCACGGCCACCACGCAGCCCGCGGCAAAGGCCACGCCGTCGGAAACGCTGGCTTCCTACACGCCGCCGAAGAAGGACGCGAAGGTCATCCAGCAGGCTGAGGACGACGACGCGGTGGCACCGGGTGCCACGGGGATCGGCAAGATGCGCTGGCCGGTTCGCGGCCGGGTGATTTCCGGTTTCGGATCCGGCAAGGACGGCGTCGACATCGCCGTGCCGTCAGGCACGCCGGTCAAGGCGGCCGAGAACGGCGTCGTCATCTATGCCGGCGATGGGCTCAAGGAATTCGGCAACACGGTGCTGGTGCGCCACGAGAATGGTCTGGTCACCGTCTATGGCCACGCCAGCTCGATCGAGGTGCAGCGCGGCCAGAAGGTCAAGCGCGGCCAGGAAATTGCCCTGTCCGGCATGAGCGGCACGACGGACTCGCCGAAGCTGCACTTCGAAGTGCGCAAGAACTCGGCTCCGGTCGACCCGTCAGGTTATCTCGAATAGAATAAAAAAAGCGATTTGCGGGCCGCCTGACCTCCAGTCCAGCCCGCCGGCTCAGGCCCGCCCCGAAAGGAGCGGGCTTTTTCAGTTTTGTCGGATGCCTGTTGCTCAAGGCTCAAAGGTGATCGCGCAGGGTGTCGGCGATCATGGCCTCGAGGCTGCTGGCCTTGATGCCGAGAAGGACCTCCGCGTCGGAAGAATCCACCAATAAGGGGTTCTCAAAAAGATAACTCATCTCGATCAGCTCATGCATGCCCAATGCCTCCATCTCGGCGATGGAATAGGAACGCGTTTCTGAAATCTCTCGCCGAAGCATCGCAGCGGTTTTCTGGATGAGCTCCCTGGGTGAGGCGTATTGCGAGGGAACGTGAAACGCGCGCCCCCATTCGCCCGTGTAGCGGGAGGCCGCGACAAGCGTCCTGGCGACGTCCTTGGTGAAGGCCCAGGCATGCGTCGCATCGAGGTTTCCAATGAAAGCGGTGGGTTTCCCCTCGATGATGGAAGGCAGCGCAACAAGCGAGAAGTAGCTGATGGCGCCATGTCCGAGATAGTCGCTCGACCGCACTTCGATCGCCGGTACATCGGCCCGAACCGCCCGCTGCCACATGATCGTCCTGGCGGTTCCTTTCTTCGAAGTCGGGTCCAGGGAAAGGTCGGAGCGAAGCGGGCTGTCGGCATTTTCCCCATAGCCATACAGGTTTCCCAGTACGATGAGCTTGGCGCGCACCATTTCGGCCGCGCGCACGGTACCGTCGATGATGGGGAAGAAGTCGGTCGGCCACCTGTGATAGGTGGCCATGGCACACATGAAGATGGCATCGGCGCCTTGGCAGACACGCGCGAGGTCCGAGGCATCGGTGGCGTCGGCTTGTACGGCCCGCACATTCCGCAATCCGTTCGAACCGACGCTTCGGCTGGTGAGAACGACGTCATGTCCTTCCTCGCCAAGAAGGCGAGCGGTTTCGCGACCGACCGGGCCGGCTCCGACAACAACATAGAAACTCATGGCATAGCCTCTCTTCCAGGTTTGATGGAGAGGCGTGAGTACAGGTCCACGGCATTGAAAATCGCGCGGGAATTGCCAAATCTTGAACAGGTTTTGCCATGAATCGAGAGAGCATGCGTTCGCAATACGCTTCGGCCCAAGCCGCGTCCGACGTAACAATGGCCTCCCGGCATGTCGAAGCTGGCGTCCATCGTCTGTCCCGGGCGCCACACCATCGCATCATGGTGCATGCCAGCGCGGCGACGCGTTCCTACTGCAATCAGGTCGGACGGTATTTCGTCAGGCGCGCCGGTGATATCGACCTGGTGCCGGCCGGCCAGGAAGGCGGCTTCGAGGCCGAAACCCCGTTCGACACGATAGAGATTGCGTTGCAGCCGGCGCTGATGGAAAGGGTGGCGGCGGAACTTGGCGGCAAGGCACAAGCAGTGCGGTTCGACACGCGTCACCTGCTTCGTGACCAGCGCATCGAACATCTCGCCCGGGCGCTCGAGAGCGAATTGAAGTCGAACTCGCCGAGTGACCCTTTGTTTGCCGACAGCATTGGCGCCGCACTGGCGGTGAGGCTGCTTGGCCTCGGCGAACCTGATATCGGTCGAACGAACCGTTTGTCGGATACCCAGCTGAAACGCGTGCTGGAGTACATCGAGGCGGCTCTCCACGAACCGCTTTCGACGCATCGACTAAGCCGGGTTGCCGGGGCGAGCAGTTCGCATTTGCGGACATGGTTCAAGGTGGCGACGGGCGTCACACTGCACCGCTACGTGTTGCGACGTCGCGTCGAACGCGCACGCGTTCTGCTGTTGCGAGGCGATCTCAGCACAAGTGAAGTGGCGGAATTGACCGGCTTCGCGCACCAGTCACACCTGGCGCACTGGATGCGCCGCGAGATCGGCCAAACGCCGGGCGATCTGCGACGGGCTCAACCGCCCGGATGACGTTGGACCCGCGACGCGAGCAAACCCATCAATCCTTCAACGGTTTGCCAAGCCGGCCGGCCAGATCCTGCGTGAACTGCCAGGCGACGCGGCCGGAGCGGCTGCCGCGCGTCGTTGCCCATTCCAGCGCTTCGGCGCGCAGCTGCTCGGGATCGATGTCGAGGCCATGATGGCTGGCATAGCCGTTGACCATGTCGAGATATTCGTCCTGCGAACATTTGTGGAAGCCGAGCCAGAGGCCGAAACGGTCGGATAGCGAGACCTTTTCCTCGACCGCTTCGGACGGGTTGATGGCGGTCGAGCGCTCATTGTCGATCATGTCGCGCGGCAACAGGTGACGGCGGTTCGATGTGGCGTAGAAGATGACGTTGGCCGGGCGTCCCTCGACGCCACCTTCAAGCGCCGCCTTCAGCGACTTGTAGGACGTATCATCATGATCGAAGGACAGGTCGTCGCAAAACAGGATGACGCGGAAAGGGGCCGCCTTCAGCAAGCTCATCAGCTTCGGCAGCGTGTCGATGTCCTCGCGGTGGATTTCGATCAGCTTGAGCGGCAGGTCGGACTTGGGCTTTTGTGATTTGGCCTTGGCATTGATCTCGGCATGCACGGCCTTGACCAGCGACGATTTGCCCATGCCGCGCGCGCCCCACAACAGGACGTTATTGGCGGCGAAGCCGGCGGCGAAGCGCTCGGTGTTGTCGACGAGGATGTCGCGGACGCGGTCGACGCCGCGGATCAGGCCGATGTCGACGCGATTGACCTTGCGCACCGGCTCCAGATAGCCGGGATCGGCCTGCCAGACGAAGCAGTCGGCCACGTCGAGGTCGGTTTCAGGGACCGGCGGCGGAGCGAGGCGGCCGACCGCTTCGATCAGGCGGTCGAGTTTCTGGTTCAAGGCATCGATGCTGGTATCGGTCATATCAGGTCTTTTTGCTTTGGTTTTTGCAGTGGCAGGCGGACCCGGTTCGATTCCGGCGGTTTCGAAACCGGTTGCAACCATTTGTTCGAACGTGATCTTTTCCGAAAACCGGCTCGCGCTTTTCGCGATCCTGCTCTAACACGGCTAAACAGGCCGGAAAAGCGGCGGATTTGCCCGGTCGCGCAGTTGCATTGACAACTTTACCGACTATATTCCGGCCAAATTTCTAGGGGCCGCCAAATTCCACAAGACGGTTTGGCGGCTGTTTTCAAAATTCAGGAGTACCTCGATGTTCGTGACACCGGCATACGCCCAAGGCATCGGCGGCGCCTCTCCCGATATGTTCATCAGCATTTTGCCGTTTGTCCTGATTTTCGTGATCATGTATTTTCTGATCATCCGCCCGCAGCGCACGCAGCTGAAGAAGCGCGGCGAGATGCTGGCGGCGGTTCGCCGCGGCGACACGGTCGTCACCGGCGGCGGTTTCGTCGGCAAGGTGACGAAGGTGATCGACGACAACGAACTCGAGATCGACCTTGGTGGCGGCACCAAGGTGACGGCGCTGCGCTCGACGATTGCCGACGTGCGCGTCAAGGGCGAACCGGTCGCCAACCAGAACGCCAAGAAATAACCAAATTCCAGGCGGAGCGATCCGCGGACACGCTCTGACGGACGACGCCATATGCTTTATTTCTCGCGCTTCAAGATGATCCTGATCTGGCTGGCCGTGGCCGCCACAGTGGTCCTCGCCGCGCCGAATCTGTTCCCCGCCAGCACGCTGGCCCAGCTCCCCAGCTGGGTGCCGAAGCGGCAGATGACGCTCGGCCTCGATCTCCAAGGCGGCTCGCACATCCTGCTGGAGATGAACCAGAACGATCTGATCAAGGATCGGCTCGAGACGACGCGCGATGAAATCCGCACACTGCTGCGCGATGCCAAGATCGGCTATACGGGTCTTGCCGGTACCGGCAAGACCCTGCAGGTCCGCATCACCGATCCCGCTCAGCTCGATGCCGCCAAGAAGGCGTTGAAGAGCTTGACCGATCCTGTCGCAGCCGGCTTGTTCACAGGCGGCTCCATCCAGGAAATGTCGCTCGACGATTCCGAGCCGGGGCTGCTCAAGTTCACCGTCACCGACGCCGGTATCAAGTACCGCACATCGACCGCATTGGCGCAGTCGATCGAAGTGGTCGAGCGCCGCGTCAACGAACTCGGCACGACCGAGCCCATCGTGCAGCGGCAGGGCGACGACCGCATCCTTGTCCAGGTGCCCGGCCTGCAGGATCCGCAGCGGCTGAAGGAAATCCTCGGCCAGACCGCGAAGCTGACCTTCCAGATGGTCGACCAGTCGATGCCGGTGCAGGATGCGCTCAGGGGACGCCCGCCGGCCGGTTCTTCGGTGCTCTATTCGCAGGACGATCCGCCGGTTCCATACCTGATCGAGAACCGCGTCATCGTATCGGGTGAAAACCTCGTCGACGCACAGGCGACATACAATTCGCAGAACAACGAGCCGGTGGTTTCGTTCCGCTTCGATTCGAAGGGCGCTGCCCGCTTCGGCCAGGCCACCGCGCAGAATGTCGGCAAGCTGTTCGCCATCATCCTCGACAACCAGGTGATCTCGGCGCCGCAGATTCGCGAGCCGATCCTTGGCGGTACCGGCCAGATCTCCGGTAATTTCACTGCCCAGAGCGCCAACGACCTCGCCGTGCTGCTGCGCGCCGGCGCGCTGCCCGCGACATTGACCGTCATCGAGGAACGCACCGTCGGTCCGGGCCTGGGCCAGGATTCGATCCATGCCGGCAAGGTCGCCGGCATCATCGGTTCGATCCTCGTCGTGGCGTTCATGTTCGTCGCCTACGGCTTCCTTGGCTTCCTCGCCAATATCGCGCTGGCGGTGCACGTGGCGATGATCGTCGGGCTGCTGTCGCTGCTTGGCGCGACGCTGACTTTGCCCGGTATCGCCGGTATCGTGCTGACCATCGGCATGGCGGTCGATTCCAACGTGCTGATCTACGAGCGTATCCGCGAGGAGCGACGAGCCGGCCGCTCGGTGATCCAGGCGATCGACACCGGCTTCTCGAAGGCGCTGGCGACCATCGTCGATTCCAACGTCACGTCGCTGATTGCGACAGTGGTGCTGTTCTATCTCGGTACCGGACCGGTGAAGGGCTTTGCCATCACCTATGCCATCGGCATCCTGACCACGGTCTTCACCGCTTTCACCTTCACCCGCCTGCTGGTGTCGATCTGGCTGCGCCGCGCCCGTCCGAAGGAATTGCCGAAGGCACCGGTGACCTTCATTCCACCCGGCACGAAAATTCCGTTCATGGGTATCCGGCGGTGGACGTTCGCGCTGTCGAGCACCTTGTCGATCCTGTCCGTGGTGCTGTTTATGAGCGCCGGCATCAATTACGGCATCGATTTCAAGGGCGGTTCGCTGATCGAGGTACAATCCAAGTCGGGCAATGCCGATCTCGCCG
This sequence comes from Mesorhizobium sp. M8A.F.Ca.ET.161.01.1.1, assembly GCF_004792105.1. NCBI lineage: Bacteria > Pseudomonadati > Pseudomonadota > Alphaproteobacteria > Hyphomicrobiales > Phyllobacteriaceae > Mesorhizobium > Mesorhizobium sp. M8A.F.Ca.ET.161.01.1.1. Next base: position 93,616 of record NZ_SRTD01000010.1, read on the forward strand.
ACATCCGCGGCAGATTGACGGAACTGAACATCGGCGAAGTCCAGGTGCAGCAGTTCGGTGCACCCAACGACGTGTTGATCCGCGTCGGCACACAAGACGCGGGTGAAAATGCCGAGCAGACCGTGATCGACAAGGTGCGCGGCGAGCTGCAGGACCAGTATAATTTCCGCCGTGTCGAAGTGGTGGGCCCGACGGTTTCCGGCGAACTTGCCAAGCAAGGCACGATAGCCATGATCGTCGCGCTGGTCGGCATCCTGGTCTATGTCTGGTTCCGCTTCGAATGGCAGTTCGCGGTCGGCGCCATTGTCGCGACGGTGCACGATGTGGTCATGACGCTCGGCTTCTTCGTCATCACCGGGCTCGAATTCAACCAGTCGTCGTTGGCGGCGATCCTGACCATCATCGGCTATTCGCTGAACGACACGATCGTCGTCTATGACCGCGTCCGTGAGGATCTGCGAAAATACAAGCGAATGCCTCTACCGCAGCTGCTGAACAACGCCATCAACGAGACGTTGTCGAGAACGACGCTGACGTCGGTGACGACCAGCTTGGCGCTGCTGGCGCTGGTGTTGTTTGGCGGCGAAGTGATCCGCTCCTTTACCTTGGCGATGCTGTTCGGCGTCGTGTTCGGTACCTATTCGTCGATCTTCATCGCGGCGCCGTTGCTGATCCTGTTCAAGCTGCGGCCGCAGGCTTCGGCCGATGAGGAAAAGCCGGTGAACGGCGGCAAGGCCGTCGCGACCTGACGCGCGGCCCGAAGGGTGACAGAGTGGTGACCGGCAAAGGCATCGTCATCCGCGAGGCGCATTTCCCCGGCCGCGCGCCGATCGAGGCCTATGGCAATGGCGGGTTTCGCTTTGCCGACATGTCGCATCGCGGCTCGCTGCTCTGCTTGCCCACGGGCATCCATGGCTGGGAGCCGGCAAATCCCCTGGCGCTGACCGTCGCGGATTTCGACAAGCTTCTGGCGGAAGCCGACAAGGTCGAGATCCTGCTGGTCGGCATGGGCAGGGATTTGCGGCCCTTGCCGGCGGCGCTGCGGGCGGCGCTGAAAGAGGCCGGCATAACGTCCGACCCGATGTCGACCGGGGCCGCGGTCCGGACCTACAATGTCCTTCTGGCGGAAGACCGCGCCGTGGCCGCGGCGCTCATCGCCGTCGATTGATATGTTGCAGAACGCCAAAATCGTCATGGACGCGGTGCGCGCCGCCGACCATGACAGGTATCTCACCGCGCTCTACGCGCCTGCCGACAAGCGCGACGCACTGTTTTCGCTCTACGCCTTCAATGCCGAGATCGCCGGCATCCGTGACCGCATCCATGAGCCGTTACCCGGCGAGGTGCGGCTGCAATGGTGGCGCGATGTCATTGCCGCCGGCGGTGAGGCGGGCGCGGGCCATCCCGTTGCCGACGCCTTGAACCTCACCATTACAGCATTCAAGCTGCCAAAACTGGCCTTCGAGAACATGCTCGAGGCGCGCATCTTCGATCTCTACGACGACCCGATGCCATCGCGCACCGATCTGGAGGGCTATTGCGGCGAGACGGCGGCCGCCCTCATCCAACTCGCGGCGATGGTACTCGATCCCGCCGACGCGCCAGGGTTTGCCGAACTGGCGGGTAGGGCGGGTTGTGCGCAGGCGATTACGGGGCTTTTGCTTCTGTTGCCGCTGCACCGCAGGCGTGGACAGTGTTTTATCCCGGCCGACATCCTGGCGGCGGCGGGCTCGTCGCCGGAAGAATTTGTTGCCGGCGACGGCGGGCCTGGTGCCCGGCGCGCGGTGGCGGCGATGATCGCGCTGGCGCGCGAACACCTGTCGGCCTTCGAGCAAGGCGCTGCGGCGCTGCCGGGGTCGTTGCGTTCGGCATTCCTGCCGCTGGCGCTGTCACGCGCCTATCTCGCCAAGATGGAAGGCTCGCGCCACTCACCGCTCGGCGGCGTGGCACGGCTGTCGGCGTTGCGCCGGCATTGGTTGCTGCTGCGTCGTGCAGGCAAGGGTTGGCCAGCACTTTGACGTAAACGTCAATCGTGTTAAGGAGTCCGCCTGCCGAGAACTGTCGCCGAAGACGACGGGCCGGCCGGGAGGAAATCCATGAGCTTGTCCGTACTGGTTGCGATCGTCGTGCTCGGCATGGCGCTGTCGGGACCGCATGTTCGGCACCTTCGTCGAGGAGCTGGAAGAAGATCGGCCGCGCTATGGGATCGTCAAGAACCTGGGCACCTTCAACCCGCTGAAGGTGGCGTTCCACGAATGGATCGGCATGTTCAGGGACGCCTTCGCACCCGATCTGACGCCGCGCGAGCGCCTGAACTACCTGATCAAGCCGCCGGGATGGAGCCATGACGGTTCGCGCGACACGTCGGAGACGCTGAAGGCAGCGTATCTGCGGAGAAATCCGGGGGAGGCGGGCAAGCCCGGACTGCCGTCGGCAGGTGTCGAGGCCGCGGAATAATATCGCCTGAGGACTGATCGGGCTGTCCGCTACTCCGCCGCCTGAGCCGTCTCCGCCGGCAAACCCAGCCACTGTCGACAGTCACTCCGCGCTCGCGACGTGATCGCATGCCGTTTGGCCACGGTTTTGTCCTTGCCGCGCATGCGCTTGCCTTCGGTCTTCGGCGCTTCGACGGGCGGGAACAGGCCGAAATTGACGTTCATCGGCTGGAAGGATCTTTTCCCGGGCTCGTCGTCGGAAACGATGTGGCCGCCGGTGATGTGGTTGAGCAGCGCGCCGAAGGCGGTGGTGAGCGGCGGCAGGGACGGTGCGTGGCCAAGACGCTCGGCTGCGGCAAAGCGCCCGGCGAGCAGGCCGATGGCTGCACTTTCGACATAGCCTTCGCAGCCGGTGATCTGGCCGGCAAAACGCAGGCCGGGCCGCGACTTTAGCTGCAGCGAGGCGTCGAGCAAGGTCGGAGAATTGATGTAGGTGTTGCGGTGCAGGCCGCCGAGGCGGGCGAAGTCGGCGTTTTCCAGGCCCGGAATAGTGCGGAAAATACGCACCTGCTCGGCGTGCTTCAGCTTGGTCTGGAAGCCGACCATATTGTAGAGCGTGCCCAGCGCATTGTCCTGGCGTAACTGCACCACGGCATAGGCCTTCACGGTCGGATTGTGCGCGTTGGTCAAGCCCATCGGCTTCATCGGTCCGTAGCGCAGCGTTTCGACGCCGCGCTCGGCCATGATCTCGATCGGCAGGCAGCCGTCGAAATAGGGCGTGCCTTCCCACTGCTTGAATTCGGTCTTCTGGCCGTCGATCAGCGCCTGTACGAAGGCGAGATATTGGTCCTTGTCCATCGGACAGTTGATGTAGTCCTTGCCGGTGCCGCCAGGCCCGACCTTGTCGTAGCGCGACTGGAACCAGCAGGTATCCATATCGATCGTGTCGAAATGGATGATCGGCGCGATGGCGTCGAAGAAGGCCAGCGCATCGGCGCCGGTCGCCTCGGCGATTGATTGGGCAAGCGACGGTGCGGTCAGCGGCCCGGTGGCGATGATCGCCTGGTCCCACTCCGCCGGCGGCAGCCCTGGCACTTCCTCACGCTGTATCGTGATCAGCGGATGCGCCTCGAGCTTTTTGGTCACCGCCTCGGAGAAACCGTCGCGGTCGACGGCCAGCGCGCCCCCGGCCGGCACCTGGTTGGCGTCGCCGGCACTCATGATCAAGGAGCCCGCCAGCCGCATTTCGGCGTGCAGAAGGCCAACGGCGTTGTTTTCGGCATCGTCGGAGCGGAAGGAATTGGAACAGACCAGTTCGGCCAGGCCGCCTGTCTTGTGGGCGTCGGTGCCGCGAACCGGGCGCATTTCATGCAGCATGACGGGCACGCCGGCTTGCGCCACCTGCCATGCCGCTTCGGAACCGGCGAGGCCGCCGCCGATGATATGGATTGGATTTTTGCTCATGGCCGCCGGAATAATCGCTTGCAGCCGCGATTGCAATTGTCGCGCGGCGGTAACGCAAACGCTGGTCGGGAAAGCCTCTTCTGAAAACAACAACACCCGCCGAGGGAGGAGGTCCGGCGGGTGTCGTTTTGGGGGTCGACCCTCGGGAGGAGGTGAAGATCGACCGTATTCGTCATCGCCGGGGAGGAGGTCGGCTCAGACGAAATTCCTTTCGCATTTTTTAAAGAGGGCGAAACCTCTGGGGCAAAATTCGTTTGCCCCGGGGAAACAACGCCCGCCGCGGGAGGAGGTGCGGCGGGCGCCGTTTGGGTGGCCAACCCTCGGGAGGAGGTGAAGGTTGGGCCTATTCGTCATCGCCGGGGAGGAGGTCGGCTTTGACGAAATTCTTTTCGCAACTTTAAAGAGGGGCGAAGCCTCTGGGGCAAATTCGTTTTGCCCCGGGGAAACAACGCCCGCCGCGGGAGGAGGTGCGGCGGGCGCCGTTTTGGTGGTCAACCCTTGGGAGGAGGTAAGGGCTGACCGTATTCGCTTGAGGTCGGGGAGGAGGTCGACCTCAGCGAAATTCTGTTAGATCGCCCTGCGGGCGACGATCTTGATTTCGTCGCGGACGATACCGAGATCATGCAGCTGGCGGTTCGAAAGGCGACCCAGCTCGGTAACCGTCTCGCGATAAACGCGCCAGTTACGATAGTTGCGGATCAGGTTCATTGTCGTTCTCTTTTTCAAAACTGGTTCGGACCATTCGCGGTCCGAAGAATTAGACCGCCTTGCGAGCGACGTAAGGAATGTCGCTGCGGCTGATGCCGAGGTCGGTCAGTTCACGGTTGCTCAGGCGGCTCAGCTCGGAAACGGTGTCCCGGTAGCGGCGCCAGTTGCGGTAGTTGCGGATCAAGTTCATGGTAGTTCTCGTTTCGTCTTTCTTGCGGATCATTCCGTTTGTGTACGAACCATAAGTAGGGGGACCCATATCGATTTAAAAGCGCTATGGCTGCATGGCAGCAATGCAAATTGTGCAATGCAACATTAACGCGCCTTCACGGACCTGACACAAAGAAGCCAGAATCAGAAAGTGCCGTGACGTCAACGGTTTGGGTGCGTCGGTTAAAATGACGACCGGGTGGGGAGAGAGGACATGGCGGGGTACTCGACACGGATCAGGGCCGACATCGAGCGGTGGCGGCAGGCAGGACTGATCGACGCCTCGACGGCCGACGTGCTGAGGCGCGACGTCGAGGCCAACGCACGCCAGTCGCTCAGCTTCGGCTCGATCCTCGCAATGATGGCGGCCCTTCTCTTTGGAGCCGCCATCCTGATCTTCGTCGCCGCCAACTGGGATGCGATTCCGCGCCTGGCGCGAGTGGCGGCGCTCTTTGCCATTATCCTCGGCGGCTATGTCGGCGGCGCGGTGCTGAAGACGCGCGACCACGCGGCAATCGGCGAAGCGCTGTGGATCGTGGCGGCGGCCGCGTTCGGCGGCTCGATCGCGCTGATCGGCCAGATGTACCATTTGTCTGGCGACGAGGCTTCGGCTCTGGTCACCTGGGGCGCCGGCACGGCGTTGGCGGCGGTGGCGCTGCGCTCAAACCCGCTGACCGTGGCAGCAGTTGGCATCGCCGACGCCTGGCTGTTCCTGAAAGGGTTCGATTATTACAGCCGCAGCGGCTTTCCGCATGCCTTCGTCGTCATGGCGATCGTGCTGTTTGCCATCTCGTTCTGGACCCGCAGCCAGCCGGCGCGGCACCTGATCATCCTGTCGCTGCTCTTCTATCTCATATTGCTGGCGATGGATCATGCGACGCTGCCGGTAGCGATCCCGCAGGTCATCGTTTCGGCGCTGCTTTTCGCGGGTTCGGTCTTTGCGCCGGAACCTGTCGACAGGATCGTGCAGCTCGGCGGCCGCTTGCCGCTGCACGCATTGCTCGGCTTCCTCACCGGCCTGGCCATCATCCAGTTCGAACTGGCCGACGAAAGTACCTACAACAGCGGCTTCGCCATCGCTTCGGTCGTCGCGCTGGCCGGCATCGTCGCGGCTATCGTGCTCGCAGGGCGCGAGAGCCGGGGCCTGCGCTGGCTTGCCTATCTCGGTTTCGCCTTCGAACTCGCCATCATCTACGTCGTGACCTTGCAGTCGATGCTCGATACGGCCGGCTTCTTCCTTGCTGCCGCGGTACTGCTCGGCGTGCTTGCGATCGTCATCATCCGCGTCGAAAAACGCATGAAGGGTCCAGTCAGCGGGGGAGCCACGGCATGATGACCGGAAAGAGGCTTGTCATCTCGGCGCTGGTGCTGGCGCTCGTCCAGATCGGATTCCTGAGCTGGATCATCGCTGGACGGGCGGCGATCCTGCGCAATGGCAAGGAAGTGCTGCTGAAGATCGAGCCCGTCGACCCACGCGATCTGCTGCGCGGCGACTATATCATCCTCGGCTACGACATCTCGCGCATACCGGTGAAGATGATCGCCAACATTCCGGCCGACAAATTCTCCAGCGACGATACCTCGATCGTGGTCCGGCTGAAAAAGGGCGCCGATGGCTACTGGACACCGACCATCGCCTGGTTCGGCAAGGCGCCGACGCCGGCCGCCGCGGAGGAGGCCGACATTTCGGGCCATGTCGCCGCCGGTTGGGACCTGCGTGGCGAAGGCATGACAATCGCGCCGGATTACGGCATCGAACGCTTCTATCTGCCCGAAGGCGAGGGACTGGCGATCCAGACCGACATGCGGGTGCGGCCATTCGGGATCAAGCTGGCGCTCGCCGCCGATGGCACGGCGCAGATCAAGGCGCTGGTGGATGGCGACAAGACGCTGTTCGAGGAGCCGCTTTACTAGGTCGTGGGAGGCACGATAACGCCGGTCCTCGTTCGCCAAGGCTTCGGAGGACACTCCTTCGTCTAACGAGCTTCGTGTGGCCTGCCACCCAAAGTTCGAAGAGCGAAGGGTGGTGCGGGTAGAGGGACTCGAACCCCCACGATCTCTCGCCAGAACCTAAATCTGGTGCGTCTACCAGTTCCGCCATACCCGCGTGGCCCGGCAATCCCATGTAGCCATCATTCTGTCAATGTCGGAGACAACATGTCGGGTCAGGACCGAAATGTGGTTATTCGCCTAAACGCGAAGACTGTTGAAAATTAGGCTCGCCTGTGACAAAAGGCGTGTCAAATGTGACGGGACGCGACGATCCGCTTCTGCAGAATGTGATAAGAAGTAGGAAAAACAAGAACTTATTCACATTTTGGAACGCAGTTTGGGAGAGTTTGAGCCGCATTTCCGGTCAAATCGCCAGGTCCCGTACCAAAAGCCATTCCCGGCAAGAATTACCGGCAGGCTGTGAACGGCAGGGAGCCGTTTGGCAGTCTCATTGGTGAAAACAAAGGTTTTACGATGCAGGTCACCGAAACACTCAATTCCGGTCTCAAGCGCGAGATCAAGATCACCGTGCCGGCCGGTGATATGGAAGCCAAGCTGATGGCCCGGCTGTCGGATGCCCGCGACAAGGTCCGCATCAACGGCTTCCGTCCGGGCAAGGTGCCGGTGCAGCACCTGCGCAAGGTCTATGGCAAGTCGTTCATGGCCGAAGTGGTCAACGAGATCCTCAACGACTCGACCCGTTCCATCATCACCGGGCGCGGCGAAAAAGCCGCCATGCAGCCCGAGGTGATCATGACCGAGGACGAGAAGGAAGCCGAGAAGATCCTGGCCGGCGGCGCCGACTTCGAATTCCGCCTCAACTATGAGGTCATTCCGGCGATAGAGATCAAGGATTTCTCCGACATCAAGGTGACGCGGCAGGTGTTCGACGTTCCCGATTCGGAAATCGACGACCAGGTCAAGCGCGTCGCCGAATCGGCACGTAGCTACGAGCCGAAGGCCGGCAAGGCCGCCGAGGGCGACCGGGTCAGCATCGACTATGTCGGCAAGATCGACGGCGAGGCTTTCGCCGGCGGCGCCGGCAACGACCAGCCGCTGGTGCTGGGCTCCAAGGAGTTCATTCCGGGCTTCGAGGAACAGCTGATCGGCACCAAGGCCGGCGACGAGAAGCAGGTTACCGTAACCTTCCCGGAAAACTACCAGGCGGCGCATCTGGCCGGCAAGGAAGCGACCTTCGACGTCACCGTCAAGGAAGTATCGAAGCCCGGCGAACTGGAAATCAATGACGAGACCGCCAAGAATCTTGGCCTGGAGTCGCTCGAGCGCCTACGTGACATCGTGCGCGGCCAGATCGAGAACCAGTTCGGCTCGATGACGCGCCAGAAGGTCAAGCGCCAGCTACTCGATCAGCTTGATGCGGCCTATTCGTTCGAAGCACCGTCGAAGCTCGTCGAGGCGGAATTCAACAACATCTGGGCACAGGTCAACCGCGACCTGGAAGCCGCCGGCCGCACCTTCGCCGACGAAGAGACGACCGAGGAAGAGGCGCGCGCCGAGTACATGCGTCTTGCCGAGCGCCGCGTGCGCCTTGGCCTGGTGCTGGCCGAGATCGGCGAGAAGGCCGGCGTCACCGTGTCGGATGAGGAACTGCAGCGCGGCCTGTTCGAGCAGGTTCGTCGCTTCCCGGCCAACCAGCAGCAGGAAGCTTTCGAGTTCTATCGCAGCAACCCCGAGGCGCTCAACGCGCTCAAGGCGCCGATGTTCGAGGAGAAGGTTGTCGACCACCTGCTCGAACAGATCTCGGTCACCGACGTCAAGGTCAGCAAGGAAGAGCTGATGGCCGACGACGAGGAGGCCGAAACCGCGACCAAGGCGAAGCCGGCCAAGAAGGCCGCCGCGAAGAAGGCTGACGACAAGAAAGCCGACGACGCGGAAGAGCCGAAGAAGAAGGCCGCACCGAAGAAAAAGGCGGCCAAGGACGCCGAATAGACCGGACATTCCAACGAATTCCGAAAGGCCGCCTCCGGGCGGCCTTTTTCGTTGCGAAATTGCAACATCGGATTCGTTCCTGGTGGGCACCGGTGGCGGTGCGAAGCCTTGATCATTATCTGGTTGGTTGGAAGACCAGAGGTAGTTGGCAATGTCGTTGCGGGTGTTCGTGGAACTGAGGCGCGCTGCCGCCACCGTGTTTTTCCTGGCCTTGGCCTGCGGCGCTGCCGGGGCCGGCACGGACAATTGGCGTTTCGATACCGGCAATGACGGCCTCGTCACCGCCTCTCTCTATGCCACTAACAAGTTGATCACCGGGGGCGGCGCGCTGAGCTACAGCCCGGTGCTGACAATTGCGTGCCGGGCGGACGGCGAGCCCGCCTGGACCGAATGGCTGCAGTTGAACGACGCGGTTTCCGCCAGCCGGAAAATCACCATGTCGGTCACGATCGACAGGGACAGCAAATTCGACGAGAGCTGGTCGGTCGGCACACGCGCCAGGATGCTGATGCGCGATGGCGCCGACGGCATAAAGCGCCTCGTTCCGGCAAATCGCCTGCTGCTGTCGTGGCGTTTCGGACTGCTGTCCGGGCGCGGTCAGGCCGATTTCGACCTGGCCGGCTTCGGTGAGGCGGTCAGCCAGATTGCCGCGACTTGTCAGACGGAAGTGCCCTGAGCCACCGCAGACCGCCTAAAGCCCGTCGCGTCGCAACGGTTTGACGCGCTTTTGGCCTTTGCTTCCATGCATGTCGTTGTTCCCGAAACCGTAATCAATTTTGGGCGACATGCATCAAACCTTCGTACGGTCGACCTCTTCTACCTGCCAGCCAGATTCTGTGGTATATAGATGCCGCAATTCCATATGGGGAGAAGCGGATAATCTGTTCTCCCGTGCAAGGCGCATGGTACCGACATGCGCGCAGATCGTCTCAGGGACATTTGACGATCAGGAGGAAATGCCATGCGCTTGATCGCGTTTTTCGCCGTCGCCTCTCTTGCAACCTTCATCGCCAATCCATCGCAAGCTCAGGACGCTGCGGCTGGTGAGAAGGTCTTCACCAAATGCAAGGTTTGCCACATCGCGGACGAGGACAAGAACAAGATCGGTCCATCGCTGCATGGCGTCATCGGCCGCACCGCCGGTACGCATCCGGATTTCAAATATTCCGATGCCATGATCGCCGCCGGCAAATCCGGCGTCAAATGGGACGAACCGACATTGACGACCTACCTTCATGACCCCAAGGCCATGGTCAAGGGGACCAAGATGACGTTTCCCGGCCTCAAGACCGATGCGGACGTGGCCAACGTCATTGCCTATCTGAAACAATTCTCTCCGTAACCCTGTTCTTTCACCGGCTGAAATGTCGACCCAGGAAGGCCGCCTCAAGGATACCGGCATCCGCCTCTCGGAAGCGACAGCGGGCGACTTCTTCGCGCTCTTGAAGCCGCGAGTGATGGCGCTGGCCGTATTCACCGCTTTCGTCGGCCTGATGGTGGCGCCCGGCGCGATGAATCCGGTCATTGCCGTGATTGCAATCGGTGCGATTGCAGTCGGGGCAGGGGCGGCCGGGGCCCTCAACATGTGGTACGACGCCGACATCGACGCGCTGATGTCTCGCACATCAAAGCGGCCCGTTCCGTCGGGCCGCGTCACGCCAGGCGAAGCTCTCGGCTTCGGCCTGGTGCTTTCGGCGCTTTCGGTCATGACGCTCGGCGTGCTGGTGGGGTGGCTTGCCGCGCTGCTGCTGGCCTTCACCATCTTCTTCTACATCGTCATCTATACGATGTGGCTGAAGCGCTCGACGCCGCAGAACATCGTCATCGGCGGTGCGGCGGGTGCCCTTCCTCCGGTCATTGGCTGGGCGGCCGCGACTGGCGCCATCGGCATTGAGAGCTTGATCCTGTTTCTGATCATCTTCCTGTGGACGCCGCCGCATTTCTGGGCACTGGCGCTGTTCAAGGTCGGCGACTACGCGGCTGCCGGCATTCCGATGATGCCGAACGTGGCCGGCCAGGCCTCGACCAGAAAACAGATATTCGCCTATTCACTGTTGTTGGCGCCGATCGGCGTGCTGCCCTGGATGCTCGGATTCGCGAGCGCGTTTTATGGGATTGCGTCGGCTGCATTGGGCGCGGGTTTTATCTGGCACGCCTGGAAGGTTCTGGTCGTTGCAGACAAGGAGACGAAGCCTGCGAAAGCGTTGTTTGCCTTCTCGATTTTCTATCTTTTCGCGATCTTTGCCACACTGCTTGCCGACACCGTCGCAACACGGGCGTTCATGTCAGCCGGAGGTTGACGCCGTTGTTGCCACACCCGCCGGCTCGACACCGCCAGTCCGCAATTGTTGCGTTGAAGACCCTGCGAGCAGACCAGGATCGGCTCCGAGATCAAGATGGTATTGCCCAAAATCCCAGGATCAGCAAAGCGACTATGCCAAGGCCGAGTATGAGAAGCGTCCTTCCGTCCATGACCTTCACCCTTGACCCGGCGCATGGTCCTGAAAATCGAAAATCGATCTTCAGCAGGAACCATGCGTCAATCAACGTGGTACGGCGCCCTTCGCGTGTCTAAAAAGGGCACGCGGCGCTGTACCAGAATATCGAAAAAACCCCGCCGGAGCTAGCCAGACCGGCGGGTCTCCCTCTGACAAAGCGCGACAAGTCTCCGGCAAGAGAGTATGTTGTTTGCGGTGCAGGTCGCGGTTTTGCGTGGCCAGTCACACAGAACGGCAGCACCACGAAACCGCGACTTTACCGGACCAGGTCTGGAGGAACGGTCATGGCAAGCTTTCACGTGATTGCAGGTTCCAGCGAGACGCTGGAACATATCGGAATTCGAAAAATCGGTGTTTCCGACCTTTTCGACGCGCTCAAGCGGGGCGTCGACGATTTCATGGTCAAACCATCGCACATCGTTTTTCTCTGCCTGATCTATCCGCTGGTGGGAGTCGTGCTCGCCGCCTGGACTTCCGGCGCCAATGCTTTGCCGTTGTTGTTTCCACTGGTCTCGGGTTTCGCGCTGGTTGGCCCGTTCGCGGCGATAGGCCTCTATGAAATTAGCCGCAGACGGGAAGCCGGGCTCGACACTTCCTGGCGGCACGCATTCGAAGTCAGAAATTCTCCGGCGCTCCCCGCCATCGCGGCGGTCGGGATCATGCTTCTGGCAATCTTCATCACCTGGCTTTTGACGGCGAAACTCTTCTACGAATATCTCTTCGGTCCGGCTCCGCCGGAATCGATATCCAGCTTCATCAATGAGATATTCGCCACCGGACGCGGTTGGTCGCTGATTGTCCTGGGGCATGCCATAGGCTTCGTCTTCGCAGTGGTGGTTTTGTGCACAACGGTTGTCGCCTTCCCATTGCTGCTCGATCGCGACGTCGGCGCCTACGAAGCCATTCACACCTCGGTGCGTGCGGTGCTGGCGAACCCGATCACCATGGCTGTCTGGGGACTGATTGTCGCCGTCGCCCTGATCATCGGGTCGCTGCCGGTGTTCGTCGGGCTGGCCGTCGTGTTGCCGATCCTCGGTCACGCCACCTGGCATGTCTACCGCAAGGTCGTGGAGCCGCCAGCCGGGTCGGCGAGTTGAGGACGTTGCGCCTCCCTGCATCGGCGAAGTGCCGGTGCAGGGCTGATCGAAGCCGTCAGGAGGCCGGGTGACTGAAGCGGCCCTGGTATGCGCCCATGGTCAGATTGCGGAAATCCTTGCCGCTGACATGCACCAGCGTTCGATGGTCGCCGCCTTCGAAGTAGACGTCGGCGGCGTCGCCAAGGCTTTCATCGACGATCACTGGCACATCGTAGGCGGCGCCGATCGGCGGGATGGCGCCAGTGTCGCAATCATCGAAGAGCAAAATCACCTCGTCTTCGGAAGCAAGGCCAAGACGCTTGTCCATGACGTCTTGCAACCTGCCAAGTTCGATCCTGTGGGTGCTCGGAACCACGGCCAGCGTATAGCCAAGCTCGTGGTGAACGACCACGGATTTCGCCATGATGCTGCCGGGCACATGCGCGGCTAGTGCCGCCTGCCGGCTTGTCGACGTGCGATGGTGAGCGACGGTGTCGTAGGAAATTCCCTTGCCGTCGATGAAGTCCTTCAATTTGTTTGCGATCGTCATCCTGGCCTCCCTTGTTTGAGCATGTTCTTTTCCGAACCGAAGATCAGCACGGCAAACCCGGGTCCATTTTTAGGAAAACTGGACCAGCGGCCGATAGTTTCAAGGCGCCGGCAAGAGGGCTGCACGCATGCGAGATCCGTGGGTTCTGCCCGGAAATGCCAAGGGCAAATCCGGTGTGCGCGTCAGGGGCCGGCTCCGAAAAACGACAGCCGGGTGAAAAGCGTGTAGTCGGCCTCAAAGACCATCATGGTCACGAACACCAGCACCAGTATCGGCGGCAGAATGATCGCATAGGCCAGCGCCAGCCGTTCCCAGGCCATGTGCATGAAGACAGCGACGATCAGCCCTGCCTTGAGGATCATGAAGATCAGGATCAGCGACCATCTGAGATAGCCGTGAAGGCCGAAATAATCGACCAGGTAGGAGCAGGTGCTGAGGATGAACAGCCATGCCCAGACCACCAGATAGAGCTTGATCGGATGTTCCTGATGCAAGTCGGCATGTACGATGGCCGCCGGCGCTTCATGTGCATGGCCAGTGTGAAGTGCGTGTTGCCCCAGGCCGTTTGCGGTTGCTTCAGCCATATCTGCCTCTCACCAAAGATAGAAGAATGCGAAGATGAACACCCAGACCAGATCGACGAAGTGCCAGTACAGCCCCATGATCTCGACATTCTCGTAGCGGCCCGTGCGGCTGGTGAAGAATCCGCGCCGGCCGGTGTCGTAGTCTCCACGCCAGACCTTGCGGGCCACGATGATCAGGAAGATCACCCCGATCGTCACATGGGTGCCGTGGAAACCGGTGATCATGAAGAAGCATGAGCCGAATTGCGCGGCGCCCCAGGGATTGCCCCAGGGCCGCACCCCTTCGGTGATAAGCTTGGTCCATTCGAAGGCTTGCATGCCGACGAAGGTCGCGCCGAGTGCCGCGGTTACAAGCATGAGGATCGCCGTCTTGCGGCGGTCGCGGCGATAGCCGAAATTGACCGCCATGGCCATCGTTCCGCTGCTTGAGATCAGCACGAAGGTCATGATGGCAATAAGGATCAGCGGGATATCGGAGCCACCGATGCGAAGCGCAAAAACCTCACTCGGATTGGGCCACGGCACACGCGTCGAAATGCGCGCGGTCATGTAGGAGAGCAGGAAGCAGCCGAAGATGAAGGTGTCGCTGAGCAGGAAGATCCACATCATGGCCTTGCCCCAGGACACGTTCTTGAACGCACGCTGATCTGAGGACCAGTCGGCGGCAATGCCTTGCCAGCCCGTGGGCCGTGGTTCCGTCTGGCCGATATGTGTCAGTGTCTCTGCCATCCGCTTGATCCTCTCAGGTCAGCAATCGTTGGCAAATGTCGACGAATGTCGCGGCCCAGCCGGCCAGCAGCGCGAAGATGGCGAGCCAGACGAAGAGCAGGAAATGCCAGTACATGGCGCACAGTTCGACGCTGAGGCGAAGCCGCTCCGGCCGCGCTCCATTCCAGGCGCCGGCGGTGGTTCTGCCGAGGCCCACAAGCCCGCCCAATATGTGCAGGCCATGCATGCCGGTGATCAGGTAGAAAAAGCTGTTGGCCGGATTGGAGCTCAGGAGATAGCCGTCGTCGGTCAGTTGCCGCCATGCCATGAGCTGTCCGATCAGGAAGGCGAGCGCCGTGAGCCCGGCGGTGACAAGACCGAGCCTGACCATGTCGACTTGGCCCCTGCGCGCCGCCACCGAGGCGCATTGCAGGGCTACGCTGCTCAGGATCAGCACGCCGGTGTTGAACCAGAGCAGCCGCGGCAGCGGCAGCGGCTGCCAGTCCGACACCGTCATCCGCATGAAATAGGCGCTGGTGAAGAGCGCGAACAGGCAGCCGACAACGGCGAGGAAGACGCCGAGGCCGATCTTGGCGGTGGGCAGCGCCGACCTGTCGAAGGCGACAAAATCGCTGGCCAGGCCTTGCTCGAGCCATGGCTTGCCCATCAGCCTCTGGTGTGAAAGCCACCATCCGGCAAAACCGGCAATGACGAGCAGGAAGACCAGGATGACGCTCATGCCGGTTCCCTCGAGGGGCCGAAGGAGCCCGGCATGTTCTGCGGAATGAAGTCCTCCTTGGCGCCCGGCACGCTGTAGTCATAGGCCCAGCGGTAGACGATCGGCAGATCCTTGCCGAAATTGCCGTGGGCCGGCGGTGTATGCGGCGTCTGCCATTCGAGGGTCGTGGCCCGCCACGGATTGCCGCCGGCCTCGCGGCCATGGCGGATGCTCCAGATCAGATTGAACAGGAACACCATTTGGGCAAAGCCGACGATGAACGCCATGATGCTGATGAACGAGTTCAGGTGGTGGGCCGACTCCGTCATGATCGTCATGTCGGTCAGTTCGGCATAGCGCCGCGGCACGCCCATCAGGCCGAGATAGTGCATGGGAAAGAAGATCAGATAGGCGCCGAGGAAGGTGACCCAGAAATGGAACCGGCCCAGCATCTCGTTGAGCATCCGGCCGGTGACCTTCGGGTACCAATGGTAGATCGCGCCAAAAACCACGAGGATCGGGGCGACACCCATGACCATATGGAAGTGGGCAACGACGAACATGGTGTCGGACAGTGGGACATCGACGACGACATTGCCGAGAAACAGCCCGGTCAGCCCGCCGTTGACGAAGGTGACGATGAAGGCCAGGGCAAACAGCATCGGTATGGTGAGATGGATGTCACCGCGCCACAGTGTCAGCACCCAATTGTAGACCTTGATGGCCGTCGGAATGGCGATGATCAGTGTCGTGGTGGCGAAGAAGAACCCAAAATAGGGGTGCATGCCGCTGACATACATGTGGTGTGCCCAGACCACGAAGCTCAGCGCGCCGATGCCGACGATGGCCCAGACCATCATCCGGTAGCCGAAGATGTTCTTGCGGGCATGGGTGCTGATCAGGTCGGATACGATGCCGAAGGCCGGCAGCGCCACGATGTAGACCTCGGGATGGCCGAAGAACCAGAACAGATGCTGGAACAGGATCGGGCTGCCGCCATTGTGCGGCAATTGCTCGCCCATCTCGGAGATCGCCGGCATGAAGAAGCTTGTGCCGAGCGCGCGGTCGAGTAGCATCATCACGCTGGCGACGAACAGCGCCGGAAAGGCAAGCAGCGCCATGACGGTCGCGGTGAAGATGCCCCAGACGGTCAGCGGCAGGCGCATCATCGTCATTCCGCGCGTGCGGCCCTGCAGCACCGTCACCACATAGTTCAGGCCGCCCATCGTGAAGCCGATGATGAACAGGATCAGCGACGAGAGCATCAGGATGATGCCCCAGCCCTGGCCACCCGGTGTGCCGCTCAAAATGGCTTGTGGCGGGTACAGCGTCCAGCCGGCCCCCGTCGGTCCGCCGGGCGCAAAGAAGCCCGACACCAGAACCAGCACGGCGAGCAGGTAGATCCAGTAGCTCAGCATGTTGACATAGGGAAAGACCATGTCGCGGGCGCCGACCATCAACGGGATCAGGTAGTTGCCAAAGCCGCCGAGGAAGAGGGCGGTAAGCAGGTAGATCACCATGATCATGCCGTGCATGGTGATGAACTGGTAGTAGGCCTCCGGAGTGATGAAGTCGAACGTGCCGGGGAAGCCGAGCTGCAGCCGCATCAGCCAGGACAGCACCAGGGCGACCAGACCGATGCCCGTTGCTGTCGCCGAATACTGGATCGCGATGACCTTGGCGTCCTGCGAGAAAACGTATTTCGTCCACCAGCTGCGCGGATGATAGAGTTCCACTTCCGCGACTTCGGCGGGCGGGATGCCGTCCGCAGGGGTGATGTCGACCATAGGAACACCTCCGGTCCTTCTCAGCGAGCTCCGGCCGTTTCGAGCTTTGCTGCAATTTTCAAACCCGTCGTCTTGCCCGGCGCCTGCTCTACCGAACCGGTTTGCTGCGGCGCCGACAACTGCGCGAAAGTCTGCTGCTGGCCAAGCCAGGCCACGTAGTCCTGCTGCGTGTCGACCACGACCACGCCATGCATCAAGGGATGCCCTTGGCCGCAGAGTTCGGCGCACAAGACCTGAAAGGTCCCGGTCCTGGTCGGAGTGAACCAGAAATAGGTGACCGAGCCCGGGATCATGTCCATCTTGGCGCGGAATTCCGGGATATAGAAATCATGAAGCACGTCGATGGAGCGGAGCAGCATCTTGACCGGCTTGCCGACCGGCAGATGCAGATCGGCCGCTTCGACCACGACATCGTCCTGACCATTGGGATCGCCGCCGATCACGCCCAGTGGATTGTCGGCGGAGACGTCGCGGGTGTCGGATGTGCCAAGCTTGCCGTCCTTGCCGGGCAGACGGAAACTCCACTGCCACTGCTGGCCGACGACTTCGACGTCGGTTGCGTCGCTTGGGACGTTGACAAACCGGCTCCAGACGAACAGGCCGGGAACCAGCAACGCCGTGACCCCGACCGCGGTGACGATCGTCAGCCACGATTCGAGCCGCTTGTTTTCAGGTTCGTAGG
This sequence comes from Mesorhizobium sp. M8A.F.Ca.ET.161.01.1.1, assembly GCF_004792105.1. Classification (NCBI taxonomy): domain Bacteria; kingdom Pseudomonadati; phylum Pseudomonadota; class Alphaproteobacteria; order Hyphomicrobiales; family Phyllobacteriaceae; genus Mesorhizobium; species Mesorhizobium sp. M8A.F.Ca.ET.161.01.1.1. Next base: position 110,978 of record NZ_SRTD01000010.1, read on the forward strand.
CAGCCCGGTTGGCTTCCCGATGACGGAAACGGAAGACGCAATAGGCCATGAATAGAACCACTGCGGCAAACACGATGCCGGTGATCCAGAAGGTGATGATGATGGTATTGTCGATATAGGCCCAGTTCGAGGCAATCGGCGTCCACCACCATGGGCTCAGCAGGTGAAACAACACTGAGCCCACGACGATCAAAACGAGTACAAGCGCTACGGCCATGTCCCGTTCCTCCAGGCATTCCAAGAGGCGCGAAGCCGTCCAGGGAAATACCTGGCCCATTATAGCTTATTTTGGGGTCGCAATTCTAGAGCCGACTATGTTGATTGAAAAATCCCGGCTCTTGCCCTTGGCCTGGCGCCAGTCCCGCCGTCTAGATCAGCAGCAGGCCCTTCATGCTGGAATAGCCTTTTCGCCCGATGATGATGTGGTCGTGGACTGAGATGCCCAGCCGCTTGGCCGCTTCGATGATCTCTTTCGTCATCTCGATATCGGCGCGTGACGGCGTCGGATCGCCGGAAGGGTGGTTGTGGAACTTCCTGTCGCCGTAAGCTATCTTATTGAAATATATTGCAAAAATCCTTGTCTCCGAGCACGTTAGGAGCGGCTTTTGGGGGCGGTATTGGATGCTCCTCCGTCACTAATCACGCTCACTCACCGCCGTTCATGCTGAATCGCTTTGACGCCCGGCACGCGACTGTATTCTTTTGATCCCACGTCTCGAGTTCCTGAATTGGGTACAACACGGCTTTGCCAAGCTTGACGTACGCCGGTCCAATCCTCTTGGCTCGCCAATTTCGCAGCGTTCCAAGAGAGATGCTGCCGCGATAACGTTCCGACACTTCCTCAGCTGTCAAAAACTTCCTGTTGTCCATCAAGCTCTCCATATGTCCGACCTCGGGAACATGTGAGCAGGCTCAAGCACGCTCTCAAACCCTGGGTCATGCAGTGGCGCGGCCATGAGTGGGGATGTGCGTTGTAAATAAAAGCCGCTGAGCGAGGGCGTAGAAGCAGGGGATATGCCTGGATAGAAATGGGATCAACTGCCAATGCGATCTCCGGCATCATCGCCTCGACCCGCTCGTGCTTGGAGTTGACGTGGAGTCGACGAATTGGAATGAGGCGACGCCTGTCGGCGAGTTGAGCCAGCCAAGAAGGCTGAACTGGGCGAGCGCAGGGAACGCGAACCGGCACTGCCGCAGATTGACCGACCGACAATTGACGTGATCATCTATTGCCGCCCGCTAGAAAATAAGGCCGGCGCCCTCGCTGGGAGGTTGCCCGAATGACGCCGGCCAGACGGTCCTTTTCAGGTCCGCCGCTCTCCAGACATAGCTGAGTCTTTCCGTTACGTCAGGTGGTGGTGGCGAACTACGCTTTGGCTTTTCGCTTCGCAGGTGCCTTCTTGGCTGGTGCGACGGGTTCAGCTTTGCGGCCAAGCCCGATGGACTTCGCCAGTTGCGAGCGCTGAGCGGCGTAGTTCGGAGCTGTCATAGGGTAGTCGTGCGGCAAGTTCCATTTGGTGCGATAGGCGTCCGGTGTCAGGCCGAAATCCGTGCTAAGATGCCGCTTCAGGGATTTGAACTTCTTGCCGTCTTCGAGACAGATAATGAAGTCCGGTGTCACCGACCTCTTCGGATTGACCGCCGGAATTTGCGGCTCAACGACAGGCGGGGTCGGCGTGCCAAGTCCGGACAGCGAAGCATGAACCGATGCTATCATTTCCGGCAAGCCAGAGACCGGCAATGGATTGTTGCTGACATATGCGGAGACAATGTCGGCGGTTAACTCAGCCAGTTCGGCAGAGCGGGTATCGGATTCGTCGGTCATTGGTGGTCCCTTTGTCGGATTTGTCCCCTCTCTATTGTTTGATGATCAACGACGCAACCGCCCTCCTAAGCCTAGTCTGTCGAACTGCAGTGGAGCCGACGCGGCATTCGTAAGGTCTTCGGACAACCCTTTGATGTTTTTCAGAAGTAGTCGCTATCGTAGAACGAAAGACCCTCTTGGAGCGAAGTTGCCCGGCCATCATTCCGTTTGGCTGGGGTTCTTGGAAGCTTTTCGAACTTTCTGCCATGCTGCACCAGCCGAATTGCGCGTGCTCGCGAGCGAGGCCGGAACATGAATAGCTGCCACGACGGGATCTGATCACGCCTTCCATTGCGGGTTTCATTCGGAAGAGGGTGCGGCGTGGCGTGTTAAGGTTCCAGCTCATTTTAACCTCTGCAACATTCCTGCCAGACACATGCGCTTTGGTCCTCCCAAGCGACAAGAATCGGGTATGTGCGCGCACTCCTCATCCATTGTCGCCAACGAACCATATCGCTTGCCCGCATGACTGAACCTTCGCAGACCAGACTGCTATCCCGCAAAATTTCTGACTACTGCCGCATCCGTCTCGACCCTCTGTTCCCTCCTCAAGAAAGCGCGCGCGTCAGGGCCTTTTTGCTCAACCTCATCTCCTGTGCTGAAACACCGCCGCGAAAACTGCGCGGCTATGATTGGCAAGAAATTGGCATTCTTTGCGACCTCGACGGTGAAGCGCTTCGATCTGCCCGAACTGCAATCGAACCAGCATTGGACGCGATCGCTCGAAATACGAAAGCTGCACCGAGGCGCGCGACCACCGCGGGCCCTCGCAATACTAAACCGCAGTGCCATGAGCTGGAACGTCCACAGCCGCCGGCAGGGAAGGTGCCTCCTCCAAGTCGTTACAAAAAGCTCGAGCGATTGGAGCAGGAGGCTGCTGTAGACCGGCAGAAGCCCGGGATAAATCCGCGTGCTATCGAGGAGTTCCCACAGCCTCTCTTTGAGGACATATCTGATCATCCGAGCTTCCAGGCGGCGCTGGATTTCCAGATGCGCCGCCATGGCGACAGCTATTGGCATCTTCATCGTGCTGTTGTCCGAGACGATGAGAGTCTTGACCGCTCGACAATTCGTCACTGGCTGCAGGGATCAAAATCGCCGCGCAGCGTGGCGAGCATGGAAGTACTAGCTCGGATCGAGCGTCGTTATCGCCTTTCAGCAGGGTATTTTAAAGCGAGACTCCCGCTTCAGGCGCGCTCCGCCTCCGGCCACATTCTCGATGATATCGGCTCGGCTGAACGCCGTCGGCTTGCGTGGCACTTGCCCGACGACTTCAACACGCGTCGTTCCGAGGAGCAGGAAGAAATCTTGGAGTGGGTTCGGCGGGTGATTATCAGCGGGTCGACTGATTACCGGAAATTCCAGGCGGCCGCGTTGAAACAGCGTTACGCTATCCGCTTCCCGGGTATCACCTATGGTCAGTCCGATGTTGCAAATGACGGCTATCGACTTCAGCGCGAGCAACAGGACGATGATGGTGCGCAGTTCACAGACCCCGACCTGATGTCCGGCGTCATAGACGCACCACCCGTCCTTGGCATGGAAATGGCGGATTTGATCCGCTTCAAGACAGCGACGCTCACTGCGTTCGGTTTGCAGCGCAACGGTGTTTGGGGCGAGGAGACGGCATCGCAGAAAGTTGAGCATCTCGGTTTGATGTTCGGTGCGTTGGCCGCGCATCCGCGCGGACCCGTACGTGGCTATGGCGTTCCGACGCAGCATTTAACTTTTGGCCTGCTCGTCTTCCCCTCTGTCTGGGACTGGTATGTGCAATGGCGCGAGAGGCGGCGCGGGTTCTACACTGCTTGGGAGGTGGACATGTTGCGAATTTCGCTCGCGCTCACCCGCAAAGACACGGGCTGGCTGAGGCAGCAACCCCATCTGGCGTCGAGAATCCGCACTATTAATGGACTGGTTTCACAGACAGACATTGATCGCGCCTGCGGGGATTGGGACGACGCCTGCGATGTCTACTTCAAGCACGCCTCCTCCCGCGTGAAGGAGATCCAGCGCGTCGCGCGTGTGCACCGTGATCCCTTTGAACCAATCATGCCGGTGCTGGAAGCCGAGAGCCCAGTCGGCGAGTACCGAAAGATCACGGAAGAGATTCTTCGGCTCATGCCTGATGAACGCATTCATCGCCGTCCTGCCGCCGAAGCAGTGCGCTCGTTCCTGATGCTTCGGTTCGGGCTGCATCTTGGGTTGCGGCAGAAGAACTTGCGCCAGCTGATGGTCAGTGAGCGTGGGAGACTGCCGCGGTCTGAGCGCCAGCTAGCTGACATGAAGCGAGGTGAACTCCGCTGGAGCGAACGTGAACAGGGCTGGGAGGTGCTCATTCCTTCAGTCGCTTTCAAGAATGCGAACTCATCCTTTTTCGGGAGCAAGCCATTTCGGCTCGTCCTGCCGAACCTTGGCGGTCTTTACGAACACATCGAAGCGTATATCGATCGCCACCGCCGAGTGCTGCTTGGAGGAACAGAAGACCCCGGCACCTTCTTCATCAAAACGGTTAAGGCGACCAGCAAGGACGCTGCGTACGATCGAAATACATTCTATGAGGCATGGCGCCAGGTCATCCAGCGATATGGCATCTACAATCCATATACGCATCGCGGCGTGATCGTCGGCCTTCTCCCGCACGGGCCGCACAATGTTCGTGACGTGCTGGCAACGCACATACTGAAACAGACCGGCTCATATGAGCAGGCAAGTTACGCGATCCAGGACACGCCCGACATGGTGGCGCACCACTACGGTCGCTTCTTGCCGCAAGACAAAGCCGCGCTTGCTGCGCGGATATTGAATCAAGTCTGGCAGGCTGCCTAAAGAACGTTAGGGTGTAAGACCAATTTTTATGCTGACTTTGTCGGGATCGCGCGGAGTTTCCGTGGAACGACCGTTGCAATGTTTTACACAAGAGGCAGTACGGTGACCGATACGACGTTGGACGAGGAGCTCGCCGTGTATTCCCTTCTCCCACATAAGCTAGGTCTCTGCGAAGCGTCCAACATCAATCTATAAAGGGTTGCCGTCGCAGTCGACTTGGCTCAGGTTGTATGAACCATAAATGTTCCTTGAGTTATCGTTTCGACCGTCGCCAGCCAGCCGCCACGGCGTCCGCTTCTGAGCAGAACCACCGTTCGCCTTTGGTTTGGTTGATGATGGTTACGCTGTAATATTTTTGTCCCGGAACGTGATAAATACGGTTGCCGTCCACCGAAATGTTACCCTTGATGTTGCAGCCGGCGTTGCCGCTGCCGAACGCGAAGACCGGTGCGGACGTTGTTTGCCCATCGCCACTTTGCTGTACTCGCCAGTCCCAAGGTGTTTGAAACGATCCTACCCACAAGCCGACTTTCGACGCCTTTGCCTTCGCCTGTTGCGATGAAAAAGCACCATCGCTGTATTTTGGCCAATCGAGCGCTTGGCCGTGTTCGACCATCCAGGCGGCTACGCTTGCTCCGTCCGCACGTCGGCAGTCGCCAACATAACGCCCATAGCGATCCCATGTAACAAATGAGCATTTGACGGGCCTGGAGGCCGCTAGAAACCCGTCGAGCGCCTCGGCAGAACGCCGCCCGCAGGGATATTCGAAACCCTTTGCGTCGTCGCAATACTGGCGGCTCTCCGGGGCGTCGATCCCGTTGAAGCGGATGCGTTGGCCGTGCACTTCGATCGTGTCACCGTCAACAACCGATGCGGTTCCGGCTATCGGGCCGGGGTCGTTCATGGTGCCGAGTATTGGAACCCTATCCAAATTGAAGCGGTCAGCGCTGACGAAGCTAGCAGCGGCTGCAAGGCCGACGAAAATTGCGGCTATCCAAATAGGAACACGGAAGAGCCGTTGACCGCGAGGCTGGCGCGACTGCTTCATCTTATATTGAGTTGACTTCGCCATACGGCTAGTTGCCCGCTTCGTGCCCGGTTCGACCGCCATCTTTCGCTTCGGCAGAACGTTCGCCGCAACTTCTCCCTATGCTATCGACTTGCGTCCTTAGATCGCACGGATGGTCACCGTCGTTCCCGACGTTGACAACAATGCCGTTCCGCGCCGGGGGCACTAAGGTTGTTCCGCGAAAGCGTTGGACGACACCCGCCACGCGTTGCCCGTCACTTTGAATGTGCGTGTTTTGACTATTCGGATTGAACGGATCGACGGCCTGCAAAAGCTGGTTGGCGTGGTTCGAATCGCCGGCTGCGAGCGCCACGGTGTCATAATTATTCAAATAGTCAGTAGTGCAGCCCGAGATAAATGCCGCAAATATTGCGCCCGAAATCCAACGCCAATGCATGAAGGTATCCCCCGACACCAAGCTAGATCATGCACGTTTTGCATTTTGTTGTCGAATCTGCCGAACAACAATGATTGTGCGGCTCAGGATTTGTCGCCGGTTGGCGAGCACTTCAATCTCGATCTAAGACGTCACTCTCAGGCGTTTCCTTCAACCGTGCAGTCATCGCCAAGCCCATACGGCAACTCGCGGCTCCGTTAATTGAAGGATTGAAAAATCTATGAGCGTGAGGTGGTCGACGTGAATTGCGTCTGCAGAAATACATGCGCGAGGCGGTTCTTCCAGGAGCGTACGAGCGCGACGGTGCTAGTTTTGTTTCACGCTACGATAAGGAGGCAACATATTTGGTTTTGCTGCAAGGGAGCCCATCTGCCCAATCAATACTGATCCGAGACATATTGCGGAATTGGCGATGAGTCATCTGGTCTTGGTATAGTCGGAATGAAAATCGCCCCGGCCTTAACTACGACCCGGGATATTTGCCGATTACCGGCTCAGAACAGTTGCGGACATAGTTACTTTCCGGTGTAATGCAATCAGATCCGTGTGTGTGGGTTTGGCGGATCGGGGGCGTAATATGCAAACAACGATGAGTCAAAAGCTCGCTACCTATGGGCAGTGGACCTATAGGGGGGCATGGGCGCTTGAGCTCGCAGCGGCGACTATCGGTCTTATGACTGGTGTGGCTCTTGGCTATCAAGCTTTCGCGGCGAGCGAGTCAGTCACTGCGATGGACCTGACGCTTGCAAGCGCACCATTTCTGATGGTCGCCATTGCGGAACTCACCAAGATCCCAATTGCAACTCTGCTTTTCAGCGTGTCTTGGGTTTGGAAGCCCATAGTGCTCGTCTTCCTATTAATCCTCGCAGGTATCACGTTCGAGACCGTTTTCATGGGAATGGAGCGTGCAGGCGCCCTTCGTCAGCTTCGCTACGAAGATTTGGTGAACAAGATTGACGCGCTTGAACAGGAGGCTTCGAAACTTGCCTCGGTAGATGAACTCGGTAGGAAAGCCGATCAGGTCGACCAGGCTCGCGCCGAATTTGAGGAGATGACCGCCCTTGCCGAAAAGTCCCGTGCTGGCTTCCAGGCACAAATTGCAGAGGTGGACGCTGAACTGCAGGGGGCAACAGCTCTAACTCCAGAGGCATCTCGTGTTCGAGACCAGATCGAAGAAAAGAACACGGTTCGATCTTCTCTGATTGAGCAGCGCGATGCTGAGATAAGAGACGCCGTCACCCAATTTGAAGGCCAGCGTGACAGCTTCGTCCAGCGCATCAAGATGGCGCGAGACTCAGGCGACAGCGATTCAGCTCGTAAGTTGGAAGATGAGGTCGCCAAGCTGGCAAATCCGAGGTCCAAAATCGGCGCCAAGTTTGACGCTCAAATCGATCCGCTGGATCAGGAAATAGCGTCACTTCGATCGGATTTTGATCGACAACGCGCAAGCAGTCCGCCGATGACGGCCGACCAGAGGCAAAAGCTTGCAGATCGGCGATCGAATCTTGAGCAGATACGCGATGCAGACGCCGCTAGTTGGCAGAAGCGACTTGACGAGGCGGGCAAAAGGCTAGCCGCCGCCCAAGGCGCTGAAGCCAACAAAGCGACCGTGGCCGCGCAAAATCAGGTTAGACAGGATCAAATAGCCAAGGAGCTCGTGACCCTCGAGAAGGAGCGGATTCCAATGGCGCGTACCGACCAGGTCAGGCGCATCGCTGCAAGATGGTACGGTGCAAAGCCAGAGCAGGTGACTCCCGAACAGGCGGGCGTGATCTCAGTCATTTGGTTCAGCTCGCTTGCCGTGATCGCGGCGCTCGCCGGGCCGATCACAGCCATGGTGGCGCTCGCTCTTCAACGAATAGCCGCTCGCGGCGAAGTTCAGTCCCATAGCCGACTGTCGTCGCTCATTCGCCGCATGCTCTTGAGCTGGCGGTGGCGCCGCATTCGCACGATCGAGGTGCCGGTCGAGAAGGTCGTCGAGAAGGAAGTCGAGAAGCGCGTCGAGGTCCCCGTCGAGATTGAAAAGGTCGTCAAAGAGATACTCTATGTTCCGCTGTTTACCGATGATCCAGAGGTGCTTCGAACGGCTCTGAATAAGGAGCTGCCGCCAGATGTTGCCGATCTGGTCAGGTTATCGATGAAGGGGCAGGGCAATGCTCGTCCGGCATAGCACCGTCCTTCTCGAGCAGGCCGTCGGTCTAATCGTAAAGCGATCTTCTATACCGACACTGCAAGCCGAAGCCGCGGCTCAGGAGAAAATCTCCAGAGCGGCTGCATTGCGTCGGATTGCAACCGGAGGTGCAATTGCGGTAGCCGCAATTGGAATCGGCTTGGGTTTGAAGCTTGGACTTTGGGACACTCGCCCCACAATCCCAGAACCGAACACTCCTCGCACAGAAGTGCCCGCTCAGCCCGCAGAAACCAAAGCAGATAAGCCTTCCATCCCACTACCTACTCCACGGCCCACGCAAGTGCCGACCCCGCCAACGCCTTCAAAGGACCCTGACGTCGTCACCGTGGACTTCACAAAGTTCGCGACGAAGACGATCGACTTCCAGGGAGACAAATGGGAGTTGATTTCAGGCCATCACTTCAAGGACGAGAAGGATAGCTCCTGGGACACTGCGTGGTGCTACTCGCATCGTATGGTCAATGGCGTCGACGTCAACGTTCAACTGGCAAACAGGGTGGGTCCAGAAACACAGCCTGTCTCGCCAATATCTGCACGCGAGACCTTGGCACAGGCCGGTTTGACAGATGCCACGGCAATTCAGCTTGCAACGAATTGTGCATGGCTCGATGGCCGCACTTTTACAGCTTCGGATTTTGCCACCGATCCTCATCGGGAAGTGGGCGGCGTATCCACGCAGCCCCCGGTGATGACCACAGCGACCGATCCTGACACCGGCTTTGTCGTCGTATCGGGATGGGACGCGATTGGAAATGACCTACCCAACATGCCAATCCGTGGCGTTACTGCAGAGCAGTGCCAGAGCGCCTGCGATCGCGATTTTACGTGTTTGGCAGTGACGTATAATACCAAATACCAAGCGTGTTTCATGAAGGGTGACGCGTCCATTCTTGTAAAGAGCGAAGATTCGCTGATGGCTGCGAAGAAGGTTGTTGAGAGCAATCTCCATTATTCGAACCTTGTGTTTGCAAAGAACACTGAAGTTTCGGGAACCAGCTATTGGACGGGACAACTCAGGTATCCCGACTGCATTTTACAATGCGTGAATGAAAAGTCGTGTTTAGGATTCAATTTCCGGAGCAAGGAGATTATGTGCACGCTACTAAGCAGCGTAACCCAATCATCAGACAATTCGGCTGTCGCGTCCGGAATTAAAAGCGTCGGCAACTAGATGAGGTCTCCGAAGGAGTGACCTGCAACGATCACACGACGCACGGCGCCGACTTCGGTGCAGACGGAAGTTGCTTCGCGAGAATAGCAAAGTTAAACGTGCAGCCTGCACAGCACTCGCGGGGGCGCAGTGGGGTTTAGATACAGAAAGTCATTGAGGCTCACTCCCGGCGTTCGCCTAAACGTCACCGGGAAAGGGCTGAGTAGTGCCTCCTTTGGCAAGCCCGGCTCCACGCTGAACATGGGCCGAGGCGGCATTCAGAGCACGGTCGGTCTGCCCGGTTCGGGCATGTCCTATTCTTCCAAGCGCAGTGGTAAATCAGCTCTTTTTCTGGGTTTATTGATCGCAGCACTCGTGACCCTGATCTACCACGCCGCCAGGGGAAGCCGGGTGGCGCAAGTGTCCTTGCTCGCTATAGGCGTCGTCGGTGTGGGGGCGGCCTTGCTGGCCCAGAATTCCGACACAAAATCCGGCGCTGCGCCAAGCGTGACATCGCCACCCCGAACCGTCCGCCAGGAACCAGTACAGATCCAACTGCTGCCGCCGGTAAGACGCGACATCAGCCCTTCGAATCTGCCGCCATTTGTGGAAGCAGCCAAAGCGCCGGTTCAGCAGGACGCTCCCGTTGGCAATAGCTCGCCCACCTCCGCTGGTGTTCAGAAACCGCCAAGCACTTCATCGGGAACCGATCTGGGTTCCTCGGTAGCGGTCGAGCAGCCGCAAAGCGAGCAATTCCCAACGGCAGTCGTGACCAGGACCGCGAATATCCGTTCGGATCCTTCCATGGGCGGCACCGTGGTGAGGCAGGTGCCGGCCGGAACCGCTCTGACGGTGGTCGAAATCAATGGTCGCTGGGCCCGGGTCAGCAAGGACGAAGTCACATTCGGGTGGATCAACCGCTCGCTGCTGGCGGCACAGCCCTCCTACCAGTAGCACACCGGGCTTCTGCCGCCTGGCCTGCTGTAAGCGCTCCGGCCCCCGCACAAACGCCCATTGCGCATCAGGTCGTATGGGCAGTCGCATCTGCCGACCACGGGGTCTCTGACAGGATCGCCCGAAGCATGCTCCGAAACGGTGCCGGCATCTGATACAGCCCCTGGCGCGACCGGTATGGTCGAAGTCAGCTCGACCGGCTTCGCCTCGCTGAGGTAGTCGCCATGGATCCATCCGATCCGTGCCGAGACCGTCACATTGTACCAGTCACCTTGTTGACCATTGGTCTGGACCAGGTCGCCCAGCGGAAGCGTGGTGATGATACGCGCCCCGGTGTCCGGCGCGACCCTGACACGGACGTTTTTCGTGGTGTACAGCCAGCGAACCAACGTGATGGGGTTGGGCTTCTGAGCAGCCACCGTGTCGGGTTTTGCATAGGCAATCGAGCTGTTGTTCGGCTGTGCCTGAGGTGCCGCGGTGGTGGTTGCCGCGGGGACCGCGGGCGGGGCGGGGGGTGGCGATCGGGCGTCGATGCTCGACATGGCCCACCCGATAGCGCAGAAAACCGCGATGCCCCAGCCGATCCGTTGTTGGCTGACCATTTCACCCTCCCTGCACAATACAAAACAGAGCAGTCCACGAAAGTCGAATCGACTTTTCGGTGGCTAAATCTCAAGTCAATTGACAGCAGAAAGCGAGCATCTGTAGATAGGGAAGGGGATTAAAAATTGGGGGCGGGCAAGCGCATCGATGCGCTTTGCAATTCCGGTTTCAATAATTTTTGGACGCTACCTGCCGAATGCCGGAAGACCCGGGCTTGCGGGAAGCGATACCTTGGCGAAAAGGCGAGTAAAATGTCCAACCAGTTTGATCAGATACCATTTGGGGCTGCAGAGTTCGCGGATAACCCAGAACCTCGCTGTCCATGCCTCCTTCTGCTCGACACGTCCTATTCTATGAACGGAGCGCCGATCGACGCGCTGAACCAGGGCCTTGTCGCGTTCAAGGACGAGCTCGCGGCCGACAGCCTGGCGATGAAACGCGTCGAGGTCGCCATCGTCACCTTCGGACCGGTGAACATCGTTGCGCCTTTCCAGACCGCTGACCTATTCACGCCCAGCACGCTGGCGACCAGTGGCGACACCCCAATGGGTGCGGCGATCGAGCAAGGCCTCGAGATGTTGCGACGTCGGAAAGATGAGTACCGCGCGAACGGCATCTCCTATTACCGCCCCTGGGTCTTTCTGATGACGGACGGCGCGCCCACGGACAGCATCGTTGCTGCCGAACACGCGGTCAAATCCGGCGAGGCCGCAAAGGCGTTTTCGTTCTTCGCCGTTGGCGTCGAGGGTGCCAACATGGACATCCTTGCCAAGCTCTCCACGCGCCAGCCGCTGAAGCTAAGTGGCCTCAAATTCCGCGAGCTGTTCTCATGGCTCTCGGCATCGCTGTCGGGCGTCTCGCAGTCGCAGGTCGGACAGACCGTGGCGCTCCAATCTCCCGCAGGTTGGGCCGAGGTGTGATGTCTTGGCGCATAGCGTCGGCTAGCGCCATCGGCACTTCGCATGTCACGGCCGGCAAGCCCTGTCAGGATAATTCGGTCCATGCCCTGATCGAGGGCAGGGAAGGTCCAATCCTGGCGGCCGCTGTTTGCGACGGCGCTGGCAGTGCGGCGCACTCGGAGGTTGGGTCTTGGCTAGCCGGGCAGAACCTGCTGGAGCTCATTTTCGTGCACTTCACAGAGAACGGGGCGCTCGATCAGATCGACCGGCCAAAAGCGTTGGGCTGGGTGACCGAAATTGCCGAGCGCATCGCCGCTCATGCTCGCGCACTCGGACACGAGGTGCGCGATTATGCATGCACGCTGCTGGTTGCCATCCTCGGCCCCACAAGCACCGTGTTCTTTCAGGTCGGTGACGGCGCAATGGTTGTTTCGCACGGCAGTGAAGACGGATGGTCTTACGTGTTCTGGCCGCAGCACGGCGAGTTTGCCAACACGACCAACTTCGTCACGTCGTCAAATGTCGCGGATGTCCTCGAATTCGAGTTCGCGCCGCGGCGCATTGATGAGGTTGCGCTGTTCTCGGACGGTATCGAGAACCTCGTCTTGCACCAGGCTTCGCGCAGCGTTCATCAGCCTTTCTTCGATACGATGTTCCCGGCTGTCAGACGATCGGCGGCGGCGGGCGAGGATTCCACGCTGTCGGATGGATTGAAGGCTTATCTGTTGTCGCCGCAGATCTGCGAGAGGACCGATGATGACAAGTCGTTGATCCTGGCTACGAGATCGCATGCTGGAGCGATGGTGGCCGCAAAATGAACGCCAAGGTCCGCGAGGTGTTCACCCTGCGAGGGGAATCCCTCAAACTTGGCGAGATCGTCGGCCAAGGCGGCGAGGGCGCCGTCTACGATCTGGCTGCACACAAGAACCATGTCGCCAAAATCTACCACCGGCCGCTCGAGCAGCAGAGGATCGACAAGATCCGGGCCATGGGCAAGATCAAGACCGATTCGCTCGAAAAGCTGACGGCCTGGCCGACGGGGCTGGTCTGCTCCAAGGACAGCAAGCCCATCGGGCTGATCATGCCAAAGATCAGCGGTCGCAAGAGCATCCATCAGCTCTACAGCCCCAAAAGCCGCAGAACGGACTTTCAGCGGGTTGATTGGCGATTTCTGACACGTGTGGCGGCAAACACCGCCCGGGCATTTGCGGCTGTTCACGACAACGCCTGCGTCATCGGCGATGTGAATCACGGCGGTGTGCTCGTGGCGCAGGACGCTACCGTGCGCCTGATCGACTGCGACAGTTTCCAGGTCTCCTATCTGGGACAGCAATATCTTTGCGAGGTGGGAATCGAGACCTTCACACCGCCGGAGCTGCAGGGCAGATCGTTTTCGGGAATCGTGAGGACGCCCAATCACGACAATTTCGGTTTGGCCGTGATGGTGTTCCTGTTGCTGTTCATGGGAAAACACCCCTTTGCCGGCCGCTACGCGGGAACCGGCGACATGCCGATTTCGAAGGCGATCGAGGAGTACCGCTTTCCCTACGGGGCGAACGCCGCCGCGGTCGGAATGGCGAGGCCTCCGAGTTCCCCCGAACTCGCCATCGTCGGCCCACGACTTGCAAAAATGTTTGAGGATGCCTTCTCGCAAAGGGGAACGTCGGCTGGCAGGCCGGTGGCCCGGGAATGGGTGGCTGCCCTGGCGGAATTAGAAGCGAACCTCAAGCAGTGCTCCTCCAATTCCAGCCACTGGTCACTTGGCCCATCGCCATGCCCTTGGTGCAAAATGGAAGGCGCTACCGGCGTCCCGCTGTTCTCAACGGTTGTTCCCGCCGGCGGGGCTACGCTTTTCGATATCGCCGGATTCCAGCGGCAGGTGGACGCCATCCCGCATCCCGGGCCGGTGCCGACCGTCCCCGAAAAGAATTTAACACCAGATCCCAACGCCCTGAAGCTCAGGGGGCACGCGCGCCGCACCAACTTCCGGGCAGGAATAGCGGCCGCAGTGGTCGGCGTCGCCGGCTTGATGATGGCGCAGGTCTGGGTGCTGGGCATCGCCTTGGGAGTCTTTCTGGGACTGAGAGGTCTGCTGAACAGGGACAGTGAGGCTGCGGAATACCGGCGCGTCGCCGCCGAGGCCGCCGCCCAGTGGAAAAACGCGCAAACAACGTGGATGCAGAGGGCCGGGCCGGATGCTTTCGACAGGCAAAAAACGATACTCGCCGGGCTCAGGCGCGAATGGGACATCTTACCTTCCAAACGGGTAGCCAGGATCTCGGAGCTCGAGCGCAACCGCCGTCAGGCGCAACTGCACCGGTTCCTAGACAACTTTGAAATCTCATCGGCAAAGATCGAGAGCATAGGACCGGGCAAGAAACAGGTCCTGGAGTCGTATGGCATCGAAACAGCGCTCGATGTCGAGAGAAACAAGCTTTACAGCGTGCCCGGATTCGGCCCTAAAACCGCGCAGAAGTTGTTGAATTGGCGAAAGTCCGTCGAAGCCCGCTTCGTCTTCGATCCCTCACGAGCGATCGATCCACGCGATATCGCGCAGATCGACCAGGACATTCTCGGTGACCGCAAGCGGCTGCAAGGCGCCTTGGTTCTCGGTCTTGAGCAGCTCAAGCAGACAAGAGCCCAGATCCTTGCCGCCCGCGAACACAGTCGCCCGGAAATGGAGCGATTGCGGCTGGCATTGGATCAGTCAACGGCCAACGCCGCCGCGAGTTCAGGTTGAGGCGGCCAACGCTGGTTCGCTAATCAGGCTCGGTGGGTTGTGGCATACCTTCATCACCCTGTTTGTGCGTCGGTGTAAAATACCCATTTCGTACTGAGGCGGTTGTGACCGTTGTGATCAAATGGACGGCTTTGCATTGCACGCCGCTTGCCGACCACCGCTACATTCGCTCCCTCTTTTGGTCTTCATGCCGTTCCGAATCGAACGCCTCCTTTCCCTTCCCGGCCCACAGGTTCCGCGCATGCCCGCCTTCAATACTTTGCAGCTTGGCGGCGATCCAAAGCAGAGCGCCGTATATCGTGGCGCGATCATCATTGGTGAGCTCGACAATGCCCGCCTTGACGATGAGCCCGCCGAGTTCGATCAGATGTCGGGTGCGCCTGCGGCGCTCGATTTGCCAGGCGCGCATGTCATTGCGAGCTTGTGCCGCTTGCCGTCGATTGCGCGCTGCCTGGTTGTGTTGGAGCGCTGCGAGGGTTGCGCTGAGATGCCGGAGGAGTTCGCCGGGACCGGCTCTCGAAAAACATCACTCCGCGCTTGGCCCATGCCTCGCGCTTTGAGGTGTCTTTCGTCTCGGCAATTGCGACCAGTGCGCCGGCCAGTTCGTCGGTATTGAACTGATCGGCACCGGTGGCGATCACCAGCTCGCCAAGTTGCTGCACCTTTCGCGTTTTAAGCTCTTGCGCTTTTTCTTCCAGGGCCTTCAGTTCCGCGTCGAAGTCTCGTGGTTTTCGCATGGCTGTCTCCATTGATTGTTGATGCGGCAATGATAGTTGAGCGTCGGTCGGAAGGCTTCAGAGTTGCCGAGACAGCCCGGGACGGGCTGGTCCATCCCGAGATTTTTTCGAGGGAGGGCGCGCTTATACGTCGTGCCGACGTGCGCTTTGACGTGCAAATGATCCAGTCGCGATGGCGATCTATCATCTCCATGTCAAGGTCATTGGCCGCAAGGCAGGATCGAGTGCTGTGGCGTCTGCCGCATACCGCTCGGCTTCTCGACTGCGCGACGAGCGCATTGATCGAAGCCACGACTTCTCGGCCAAGCGCGGTGTTGTCCATTCCGAGGTGATGCTGCCGGAGAATGCACCGGAGGTCTGGAGTGGCCGCGAACGGCTGTGGAATGACGTTGAGGCGTTCGAGATCAGGAAGGATGCGCAGCTTGCCCGCGAGGTGGAGTTCGCCCTCCCGCGCGAACTGAGCCAAGCGCAAGGCATCGAGCTGGCGCGCGACTTCGTTGAAGCCGAGTTCGTCGGCCGAGGCATGGTCGCCGACCTCAATGTGCATTGGGACAGGACGGAGGATGGCAGTCCGAAACCGCATGCCCATGTCATGCTCACAATGCGGTCGGTGGACGAGAATGGCTTTGGCGCAAAGGTGCGAGACTGGAACCAAACCGAGCTGGTCGAGCGCTGGCGCGAGCGATGGGCGGAGCTTGCCAATGAGCGCTTGGCTGAACTCGACATCGACGCCCGCATCGATCATCGCAGCCTGGAAGCGCAGGGCATTGCCCTGGAGCCGCAAACCCAGATCGGGGCCTCGGCACAACGCATTGAGAACGGCGGCCTCGGCGCTGCCGGCATCGAAGCAGATCGCGCCGAGCTGCATCGCGAGATCGCGCGCAACAATGGCGCGCGCATCATTGCCGATCCATCCGTGGCGCTGGATGCCATCACGCATCAGCAATCGACTTTCACCCGCAACGACATAGCGAGATTTGCGCATCGCCACAGCGACGGAATGGAGCAGTTCGACGCAGTGATGCGAGCGATCAGCAGAGCGCCCGACCTGGTCGAACTCGGCGACGAAGGACGCGGCGAGGATCGCTTCACCACGCAGCAGATGATCGAGACGGAGCAGCGCCTGCATCGCGCGGCAGAACGCATGGCCGGCGAGCGGCAGCATGCGGTTAGTGACCGAGATCGTGCGACGGCGTTGGCGGACACCAAGCGTCGTGGCCTTGGTCTCTCTGGGGAGCAGGCCGATGCACTGGATCACATCACCGACGGCCGCGGCCTTGGCGTCGTTGTCGGGTTTGCCGGCACCGGAAAGAGCGCGATGCTGGGTGTCGCGGGCCAGGCATGGGCAGCCGCTGGCTATGAGGTCCGGGGTGCCGCACTCTCCGGCATTGCGGCCGAGAATCTCGAAAGCGGATCAGGTATCCCGTCTCGAACCATCGCGGGCATGGAACACAGTTGGGGGCAGGGCCGCGATCTGCTCAGCGCGCGTGATGTCCTGGTGATCGACGAAGCGGGCATGGTCGGCACGCGCCAGTTGGAGCGCGTGCTCTCCCATGCCGCGGATGCGGGCGCGAAGGTCGTGCTGGTCGGCGATCCGCAGCAGTTGCAGGCGATCGAGGCGGGCGCTGCGTTCCGTTCGATCCACGAACGCCACGGCGGCGTCGAGATAGGCCAGGTGCGCCGGCAGCGCGAGGACTGGCAGCGTGACGCGACGCGCGATCTGGCGACCGGCAGGATCGGTGCTGCGATCGGCACCTATGACGAGAAAGGCATGGTGCACCAGGCTCCCTCTCGCGACGAGGCGCGCAATGATCTTGTCGAGCACTGGGACCGCGACAGGCAGGCACATCCTGATGCGAGCCGGATCATTCTCACTCACACGAACGACGAAGTGCGCGCGCTGAACGAGGCGGCACGCGAACGCATGCGTGCTGCTGGAGATCTCGGCGACGATGTCCACGTGGATGTGGAACGCGGTGCGAGAAACTTCGCGAGCGGTGACCGGGTCATGTTCCTGCGCAACGAGCGCTCGCTCAGCGTCAAGAACGGCACGCTCGGCGTGATCGAAGAGGTCAGCGGGCAGAGCATGACGGTTCGAACTGACGATGGCCGGTCGGTGCGCTTTGACCTGAAAGACTATGCCCACATCGACCACGGCTATGCCGCGACCATTCACAAGGCACAGGGCATGACGGTCGACCGCACGCATGTGCTTGCGACGCCAGGCATAGATGCCCATAGCAGCTACGTTGCCCTGTCGCGGCATCGCGACAGGATGGACCTGCATTACGCCAGCGATGACTTCACGACCCGCGAACGGCTCGTCCGGACGCTGTCACGAGACCGCGCGAAGGACATGGCGTCGGATTACGAGCAGATCGATCCGGCGCAGACCTATGCGGCGCGGCGCGGCATCAGCTTCCGACAGCGCGTGGTCGAGATCG
Source organism: Mesorhizobium sp. M8A.F.Ca.ET.161.01.1.1 (assembly GCF_004792105.1). Taxonomy (NCBI): domain Bacteria; kingdom Pseudomonadati; phylum Pseudomonadota; class Alphaproteobacteria; order Hyphomicrobiales; family Phyllobacteriaceae; genus Mesorhizobium; species Mesorhizobium sp. M8A.F.Ca.ET.161.01.1.1. The sequence goes on from NZ_SRTD01000010.1 coordinate 128,852, forward strand.
TGCGCCGGTTCGTTCCTGAGACGCTTCGCGACAGGATCGGTGGGTTGCTCGACGGTCTGCGCTCTCCTGCAGAAGCCGAGCCCGGCCATGACCGTAAGCCTAAGCCGGGAAGGGAAGACGTTGGAGTGCAAAACGGCGAGGCCGGCGCCGCGCCCGGAAGAGAAGTTTCCGCGAGGGGAATGCGGCGCGGAACGGATTTGCCGGTGGACTCGGAAGCGGCGTTGCGTAGCGCTCGCACGAAGGCGCTTGTGCGCCACGTACGCGCGCTCGACGCGATCCTCAGCACTGGAAACGCGGATGGCCAGGGCAGTCCCGAGCAGATGCGCGAATTGAGAGATGCGCGCAATGCTTTCGAGAAGGTTCGGCCACATGGCTGGCGCGACGCCGAAGCGGCTTATGTCAAGAATCCCCAGCTGGTTCGTGAAGCGGCCGCCGGTCGCGTCAACCGCATCGTGCTCGCTCTCCAGCTTGAAACGGAAATCCGCACCGGGCTGGAAGCCGATCCGATCCGCCGCGCCGATCGTTTCGTGGAACGCTGGCAGAAGCTCCACCGGACAAGCCAGGACCAATTCCAGGCGGGCGACATGTCCGGCTACAAGTCAACGCGCTCGGCCATGTCCGACATGGCCAAGAGCCTTGAACGCGATCCGCAACTTGAGTCCCTGCTTGCCAATCATAAGAAGGCGCTTGGCATCCAGTTCGAATCCGGCCGGCGCCTGGGTGTAGAACTTGCGTTCAATCACGGCATTGGCAAAGGGCGCGGCATAGGGATCTAAACCCTCCGATTTGCCGCCGTTCACACGCCCCAGGTCGATGGGGCGACAAATCGAATTGCGCGAGCCTTGGGTGGTCCTGCCTGTTCCAGCAGGTGTCAAATGCTCTCAACGAAAGGCAAGTCGCGATGCCTGAACCTGATCGTATTGTTCGCCTCAGGACCGTCCTCGCGCGGACCGGCCTGTCCCGCTCGACGATGTACCGCAAAATCGCCGAAGGCACGTTCCCAGCTCAGATCAAGATCAGCGTAAATGGTGCCGGATGGCGGGAATCTGATATCAATCTTTGGGTCGCTGATCCTGTGTCCTGGAGAGCGGGACGACAAAACAGCGACTGATGGCGGTCGGATGGAAGTTGCTGCCACTTTGAGCAGCCGCGCATCGGGTGGGCTACGCTTGCAACAGATCAAGTTCAGGGTCGATCGACTCTGCCTATTGGCGAAGCGGTGAAGGCCCGCATCGCCAAGCCAGCCGTCGAAACAGACGATGAGCCGAAGACTGAGGGCTGAAAATCAGAAATGCTCTTGGATGGTACCGGGTTGGGAATCGGTCGAGGCGATGTGCAGCCGGTGTTATCAAGGCCGCTTGGCCAAGCGCACACCTGCCCCTCCGCCGTTTTCTGGGATGAATTGAATCCCCGCAGCTTCAAGGGTTGTTCGGAGTGACGCCACGGTAGAAATCTTAAGCTGTTCGCCTCGTTCAAAGCGGGCGACGGTATCCGGCGATACGCCCGCGTTATGGGCTAAATCTCTTGTTCCCCAACCAAGTGCCACACGTGCCATTTTACATTGAACTGCATTCATTTTCGTAACATCGATACGATTCTTGTTGATCCGCGGTCTCGACCGCGTTATCGTATCCCTGATACGATTGTGCCTGCGACTGCGGCTGCTGACGGTGTTGAGACCACCTCCAGCAGCCTAACCATAACCTAAGCTTTCAGGGAGCTCGGATCATGGCTGATTCCGACCATAGCACGACTTTGTCTTCCGTCACGCGGCGGCTGCTGATGACGCAGATCGTTGCGTGGGCTGCTCTACGGCCGTTCGGGGCACGGGCGCGTGAATACATTCAGGTCAGGGGCCGGCAGGACGATCCTGCTCTTCGCCTGTGTAAGAGCTGGCACGAGATTCACAGCTCCACCTCGGGTCTGTGCCAGGAACAACAGCGACTTGAGACATATCTAGTAAAAACCATCGGCTTTCCCGCTGCTAGTCTGCGGCTTTGCGATGGCCAGGAACAGACGGTCTATTCTCCCGAAAGTCTCAACGATCTCTATTCACCCGAAAATGAGATCGTATGGGGCAGGGCGCTTGCGGACTTAGCGGCACATCAAGCTCGTTGGGACGCCGCTGATGCCGAGATCGGGTATTCGAGAACAGACGAATTAATACGAGAGTCGGAAGTGGCGGAACAGGCTCTTCTGGATGATCTGCCGCAGTCTCCAGCATGCACCGTGGAAGGTGCATTGGCTAAGCTCCTGGTCGTCCTGCGCTACGGCGAGCAATGGGAAGATCCAGACGATTTCCCGTGGCCCCATATCCGCTCTGTGCTTGACGACCTTGCCCGGCATCACAACATCGATCCTGCAAGCATCGGCGCATCAAGCGGAGTGAGGTAGAGGAAGTACAAACAAGCCTGCTCTGGCGGACCCCGTCGAATGACACAAGGTGGGATTAGGCGGAGAGGACACTCCAAGAATGGCGCCATAGCTCTTGCGCTTTTGAAGGACAAGACGTGCGGGATTCGTAGCCTCTTTATGAGATTTCGCGACCCAGTAACAATGCTTTTTCAAAGCCTATGTGTGAATATTTATGCTGGCGATTCACACGGTAGGGGTCACAGGTCCGAATCCTGTACCGCCCACCAATGGTCTCAATCAGTTGAATGATTGTAACACCGTTGGCGCCAGGCCATATCACATTGATGTCACGGAACGGGCTTGTTTTGTAAACCGAAGGTCGGGAGTTCGATCCTCTCTGCCGGCACCATTGTTTTCAATGGTTTCCGTGAAGATTTCCCGTCCGAACTATTTCCATGTAACTTTCATGTAACCGGGGGGGGCGACGTCGAATGCGGCCATTCGACGGGCCGGCATCTCCGAAGTCGATCAACGGGAAATCCCATCGCGTTAGCTTGGCCCCTGGGCGCCAGGAGTGTCAGGGGAGGCGATCGGAATGCAGGTGTCAGGATCCAGGCCATAGAAGTGCTCGAATTGTCTCTTGGCGATGGCGATGAGTCCGGCATTTTCGGAGTGGCCGGTGAGCCATTTGAAGTCGTAACGGAAAGGCCCCGGCTCGAGGACCCATTGCAGAGCGAGGTCGAATACGAGCATCCCGCCAAAGAATGTGTTGACGAGCTTATTGATGTTTTCGGGGCTCCTACCGCGCACGGCGCGCGGAAAAATCTGTTCCGTGTCATCCCTGTCCTGAAACAGGGACAGATGGCTGATAAAGAGCGACCCGGCCTCAGGTGTGAAATTGTTTCCCGCCATCCAGATGCCCGGCCAGCAGAAAAATTCGGGACGCCGCCTTTTGTCCCGGCAAAACGCTATGTAATGCGAGACCATGACCCTGACAGGCACATTCACACTGGCATAGGCGAAGGTACGGTGCTCCTCCATCAGCGCATCAACAGGCCCCTTGTCCCCTAGCAGTCTGATGACGGCATCGAGACCTGTACGCGGATCATCATAGCCACATCGATCGGTCAGTCGTGCCGCGACCTGCTCATATTCCAAAGCAGAGAAGGTCTGAACGGCTTGGGCCAGCTCAGGTGATTCCGCAGCAGCAAGGCAAAGTCGCGTAAAGCGTGCGCCCGGGTCGACGTCGCAAATGAAATCCTCGAAAGACTCGATGTCGAGCGGAAATCCCCTTGTTGGGTTGATAGCAAGATCGCAGACCAACAGAAACAGTCCGACGACCGGGCTGTCGTGTCGCTCAGGCCACTCTATCCCGGTGAGTCGCAGGAACAGTTCAAACGCGTTGACGTAGACAGGCGTAAAATACCCTTGGTCCCGGTACGTCTGAAGGAGTTCGGGACCTCCTGATGAAGCCAAAAACTGGATCTGGCAAAAGCGGGCCTGGCCTTCAAATATTTCTTGTATACCGACCTCTGCATAAGGTGGGCGCGAGCTATGATAAAAGCCTTCGCATCGGCGGAGTTGAAGCTCGAGGAACTGCGGATCCCAGAGGCCTGGATCAGGGAACTGGCCTTCCGTTAGATCACATGAGCCGGTGATTGCGTGGACGGTTTCACCATAGGTTTTAAGGTAGCTGTGGCCCACGCTTTCGAAATAGGGGGTGCGTTCGAGCGCGAGCACAGCCTTCGGCGAGCAAGCGAGTTGTTTGTAGAAGCTTATGTCGAGCGCGTTGTTGACCGCGACGTTGGCGGCAGCAAGAACTGGGTCGGAATGCGTCTTCCCGTCAACCATTGCCTTATGGGCCCAAGCCTTTATCGGTTTCACGCCACCGGCGCCCCGCGCAAAGGTCTGAAGAAACTCCATGCTGCCGTAGATCTGTGCCGGGTACGCCAAGCTGAGGATAAGCCCTGCAGTGGAGCCCATGTGCTGCCACCAATGCACGGTTTCATGCAGATAGGTCGAATACGCCTGGAACAGTTCGCCTATGTCGTAGCCCTCCGTTTGTCCCCGAGTAAGAGCGTCGACGAGCTCATGGGTGCGAGGACTCAGGCGCAGAACGAAATGTTCCGTCGTATAGGTTCCATGGGCCCCCAGCGTCGCGTCGAACACCAACGGATCACGAGCGGGATTGAGTAGGTGGGAATCAAGGTTCGAAAAAAGGAGCATGGGGAAGTATAGCAGAGATTGACGCTGCTTTGCCCCAGTCACGCTAGGCGCAATGTGGTGTAGAGACGTGCCCAAATGCTGCTCACAGGGGCCCGTTTGGTGAGACGGTTGCGCCGTGGCAGGCATTGGGACGGGGCAGTCGACCCCATATCACCGCGCGACATAATTCGCACACCTGCGCCGCAAAATGATGCAACGACAGATAATTTTGGCGCAACAAGTTGCCAAATTTCGCAACGATATTGCTTGCAAATCCATCAACGAGGTGGCAAAATGCAACGCATGTCGGATTCTAACAACCTGAAGGCCAGAACCATGGACCATTTCCCTATTGTGCAGGCGCTTTGTCGCGCCGCCATGGCCACGCCGAACCCTGCCCTTCGGAAGCAGATCGAGCGGCTCTCAGCTGCTCTCAAGGAGTCGGGGGAGGCGAAACAGGCTGGAACGTTGAACAGCATTCTCACGAATGCAGAACGCGCTGCAGAGATGGCACCAAGTCGGCTTGTTCGCTCGAAGGCTGCGTTCGCAGGCGAGACGCTAACGCCGAATACTCCGCTCCCGGTCGACAAGGAAACTTCGAGTGTTTTGGCGGAAGTAATCTTTCCTCAACAGATCAGCGTGACAGGGCCGCTTTTCAGCGCTCCGGTTGAAGCGGCCGTTAAGAGTTTGCTTGACGAATGGAACCACCTAAGCGAGCTCGAAGCTCTCGACGTTGCCCCCGCGAAGTCGTGCTTGATCTTCGGTGCACCGGGAACCGGAAAGACCAGGCTGGCCTACTGGATAGCGAAACAGCTCGACTTGCCGCTTGTTGTCGCGCGCCTCGATAGTCTTATGTCCTCCTTCTTAGGGACGTCTGCCCGCAATATTGGTGCTCTCTTCTCGTTTGCGGGGAGATATCGCTGCATCCTTCTGTTGGATGAATTTGATTCTCTCGCCAAGCTGCGTGATGACCCGCAAGAAGTCGGCGAGATCAAACGCATCGTGAATACGCTGCTCCAGAACCTGGATGCACGCGATGATGTGGGCCTCACAATCGGCATCACCAACCATCCGCAGCTTTTGGATTCGGCTGTGTGGAGACGCTTTGAGATACAGCTCGAAATTCCAAGTCCAGACTTGGCCCTAAGGCTGGAAATGGCACGTGCGTTCATGGTGCCGGCGGATGTTCCGGAGTCGCACATTAAGCTGCTGGCGTGGTTTACGGATGGTGCAACCGGCGCCGAACTAGAAACACTAGTCCGCAGCTATAAAAAGCTCCGTGCTGTACGAGGTGATGCGTCAGAAGAGGTCTTTGACGTGTTCCGGCAGTTCGCCACGATGAACAGCGGCCGGCTTAGCAAGCCTAAGCGCGCGCTTCTTTTCGGAGATCAGGCGAACCTGATCTCCGCACTTCACGATGCAGAAAGCCCACCCTTTTCCATGACGGAGTTGGGCGAGTTGATGGGGCGGGACAAGTCGACGATCAGCCGCATCATTAAGCAGGATCGCAAAACGAAAAAGAGCGATTAGCCATGGCCACTCCCGTTCAAATTGTCCTCAACGCCAATAACTTCTCGGAAGACCGTGACGTGCCATCAGGACGTGGCAACCGGACAGATTTCTTCCAGGACAATGAAAGTGCGTTCCCAGCTCACCGGGAGAAGATCGCCGCGCAACTCGAGGGTGTGGCAGAAGAGATTCGTCGCAACATGGTCTCATTTGGCGAGGTCGGCCATATCAAAGTCATCCTACGCCGCCGCGCCTGGGCGAAAAGCCATCGCCCCTTGACTGCGCTGTTCCCCAACGATCGAACCCCGTTGGTTGGTGGCTTAGATCTCGGCGAGCTCATTTTAGAGGTCACGCCCCGTTCCCTGGACCATGCGGCGGGGCAAGTCCGATTGGCGGAAGACCGTGTGAAGTGGGAAAAGAACAAGATCACCAACAAACTCGAAGCTCACCCGACCGCCCGGCGCAGCGAGACCGGCGCTATCGAAAGGATTGAGATTTATGGCGCTGCCGATCGTCGTCGCTTCGACATCGAAAAGGCCGTCGTCTGGCTCTCAAATAGCAAGACCGGAGGACAGTATGAGGTCGAATTGTTCGATTCTCCGCCACCGCAGGGAGATTGGGACGCGACCGGAGTAAGGCAACGCCTCTACGTATCCTTTCTGAAGGGACTGCAAGGCTTCGGAAGTGGCCTGACGGTAAACCGTCTGGCGGATAAATCATCACGCAGCATGGCGCGAGTATCCGTCCGACTTGAACGCTCTTCGCTTCCTCCCCGCGTCCAGATTACCGGGGAGGGACCCGCCCCAAACCAGAAATTCTCTGCTCCGGCGCCATTCGACGACAGGATGGAGCGTCATATGCAGGTTCTCAAATTCCTTGAGAGCCACCCCTTGGTCAAGCGCATTGAGTTGCCTGGTATCTTGGTGCCGAGCGCAGTCACATCGAAGCCCAGTCGAACATTGCCAAGCGGTTTCGTCATGCCTGTTCGGGATACTGGACGGAGTTGGCCGCGAGTTGGCGTCATTGATGGTGGAATTAGTGACGCGGCCTTGGGCGACTGGCTGATTGGCAGATGGGATCAATTGGCCGATGGCGATATTGATGCGACGCACGGTACCTTTATCGGCGGCCTGTTGGTCGCCGGCTCCACCCTCAATGGACCCGACACGTGCGCCGATCCCGATGGCACTGAAATATACGATGTTGCTGTGCTGCCTTCTACTGACACGGCATTCACAACTTACCATGGCGACCTCAACGGATTTTTTGAGCAGGTCGAATACGCCATCATCGAGGCGCGAACCCGCCATAACGTGCGGATCTTTAATTTCAGCATGAACGTGCAAACGCTCGTGGCCTCCAACAATTACAGCAAGATCGCTGAGCGGCTCGACCAAATCGCGGACACACACGACGTTCTGATCTGCATCTCCGCGGGCAATCTCACTGCGTCCCGTCAAGAATGGAGCGCCGACGTTACCTCTGTGCTGCAGATGATGGCGGCCAGCCAGAATGACGGCATATTTATCCCTGCGGAGAGCGCGCGGAACATCTCGGTAGGGGCATTGAACCCGGCTTCCCTGGACGGTGCTATCGGCCATGTGCCGGCGAACTATTCCCGTCGCGGGCCAGGAATCCAGTGCCTCGTCAAACCAGACTTTGCCCACGTCGGCGGATGCGGGCATGGACTAGCGTCCAAAGCGCATGGTCACTATTCAGTTGATCCAAGTGGAAACGTCACCGAAAGCTGCGGTACCAGCTTCGCTGCACCGCTTCTGGCCAAACAGGCAGCCCTGCTCGATGCACAGATCGAGGGCAATGTGTCGAGGGAGACACTCATCGCGCTGCTGACCCACCATGCCAAAACCCCGTCGGGGATGGGCGCAAAAGAGTTAAGTGTGATCGGGCGCCAGCTGGTTGGGCATGGAACACCGCCCTCGGTAGGCGAGATCCTGGATGGTGACGATAGCCAAATTACCTTGGTTTTCGCGGCACGCCTGATGCCTGGGAAACAACTGAAGTTCGAGTTCGCATGGCCGGCCTGTTTAGTGGAAAACGGCAGATGCCGTGGCAAGGTTCGGCTGACGCTCGTCGCCAGCCCACCGCTCGATCAGCGCTTTGGCGCCGAGTTTGTGCGTGTCAATGTGGAAGCCGCACTCCAGCAGGAAGCGGTCAAGGATGGGAAGCACAGTTGGAAAGGGCAGCTGAAGCCCCTTTACCTACCAGAGTCGTCCGTCGACCATCCGGTCGAGGCAGAACGCATCGAGCATGGTCTGAAGTGGAGTCCGGTCAAAGTCTACGGGGATGAGATGCCGCAGGGCCGGGGATCGTCTTCCACTTGGAGGCTGTTGGTCAGTTATCTTTCGCGAACGGACAACACGGCTGTTCCCCAAGAAGGTATCCCGTTCACCGCCATTCTCACGATTGAAGACATGGCCGGGGAGGAGCCTGTGTTCAATGTCATGCGGCAGCAGTTGGCCGCAAGTCCGTTCCAGATATCTGACATTCGGACGGCCGCTCGCGTGACGACACGCGTTTAGGATCATAGTTGAGGTCTAGCGCGCGGGAATGCCAGATCCGCTGAAACATCATTTTTTGCCGATCTTCTACCTCAAGCGATGGATGCGCCCCGAGGACAAGAAGCTTGTCGAATACAGGAAGGCATTCGACGGCGATGTTCGTGCGAAGTCGGTATACCCGGCGGCCACCGCATATGTTCACCGACTCTATGAGAAGAAAGGTATGGCGCCAGAGGTGGCGCTAGAGTTTGAGAGCACGTTTTTGGCTCCGGTCGACAGCGGTGCGGCCCAAGCCATGCAGTTGATGCTAAGGTGCGAGCATGGTGACACGCTTTCCGCGCATCACCGTCAGGCCTGGACTCAATTCCTGCTGAGCCTAGAGTTTCGGATGCCGGCCGATATCCGTGCTTTGAAAGCCAATGTCCGTGACGACTGGATCCTTTCGATCTCAGACATGGAGGACCGCTATGCGGGGGCCCGCCGCCCTAGTGACCCAGAGTCGCTAGGCGAGTTTTTGGATGCTCAGGATTCCTCGGTTTATGAGGAATCCGCCATGTCGATCGCGAAGCGGATGATCACGCATGAGAACGTCTCGCGCACCATCCGCAAGATGTACTGGTCGGTCGTGTCGCTCGAAGCTTCAGACTTCGAATTGCTGACCTCCGACAGGCCGGTGATAACGACAGAGCAATTCAACCGCCGAGACTCTTATATTGTGCTGCCCATCGGCCCGCGGCATCTGTTCGTGGCGCTCTTCAGCCGTGGCCACTCCACCTTCCTGAGAAGCCGGACACAAACGCAACTTGCGCGGTGGGTGAATTTGCGAATTACGGAAGGTGCGACCCAACTGGTTTATAGCCGAGATGACCGGCAGAAATCGTTCGTCGTCAGCCATTTCGGCATCAACAGGCCACCATCCCACCTCGAACGCCTTCAGGCGTTCCGCCGTGACCGGGCCGCAGACTTGCTAGGACACAGCACCAAGTGATTGCGCGTCCGGCTTTGGTGGTATTTGCCGTCTGCGTGTCTCCACCACGACAACGGCCGTTCAGTGCGTCCACAGGCGGCAGTACCGAAGCTTCAAAAGGGTCGACAGCTTCTGGGTTTTCGTCGCACATCGCGCCGCAGTGATCCGATTTTGCTTACACAAATCCTTGCACATCGAAATCAGAAATGCCAAATATCGCTGTGTAAGCAACAAGTTGTGAGAAGGCTATTCGGTCTCCAAAACCGCTGACCCTCCATCCATGGAATCGATTGAGTCTTATTCCGACAGGCGCCTCGTTCCTTCATCCGCACGTCATGAAAATCGAAGTCGTGGATGTCCAGGTCAGCACACCTTCGGTGGAAGGCGGCGCGACTGACCAATCATTAAAATTCGAGAATTCGATCGTCGTCACTACTTCGCTGGCCAACTGGTCCTCGACGGTAGCCCGAGCGTCGTATCTGGCTGTGGCAGATCTCAACCTTTCCGGCGAACACATGTGGAATGCCGGCGAGGAAAAGCAATCGTTATGCAGCTTCCTTGAATGCGGCTTTACGCTTCTTCTTCGTCAGCATCTCGCGGACAAACTTGTCCCATCGCGCCATGGCAGCGCGCTTTTCCGGCATATAATTCCAGCGATCGTAGCTCTTGGAACTGACGTCCTGCAAAGCGTGGTTCTGTAATCGGTCTCGGATTTCTTTTGAGAGCCCTGCCTTGCCGGCAAGCGTCTTCCAGGTTCGCCGGAGATCGCGGTTCGTCACGACGGGGATGACCTCGCGATCGCGTTGGCGCCACATGAATGAGTAGAGCGTGCCATGGCTGACTGGCTTGGACGGATCGGTCGCGGATGGAAAAAACCAGCCAAATTCATTCGGCTTGATCGACCCGATAAGCTCCGCCGCAATCTTAGGCACGGGGATGGCGTGAGGCTTTCCATTCTTTGTTTTGGACCAATCGACGATGCGTTCGGCCGCATCCCATTGATCGACGTGTAGCCGAGCGATCTCCTCGACGCGCTGGCCCGTCAGCATAAGAATTCTTACGGCACGCGTGTAAGGGGGGTGAACCGGCGCATCGGGAGATTCGAGCCAACGATAAAGACGGACAAATTCCTCTTCGTCCAACCAACGCGTTCCGACGTTTTTCGGTTCGGTCGGAATACCTGCAGCTGGATTGTAGACGAGACGAAAGCGACGGACCGAGGTTGAACGGTAGTCATGCTCGGACTTCAGTCCCCAACTGTAGGCTGAGCGAACATAGCTCCGAACATGATCGGCCATGGACCGTTTGCCTCGCTGATAAATAGGGCGAATGATGTCCCTAATCTCATCAGGCTCGATATCGCGGGCAGGGCGGTTGCGACCGAGCGAATCGGCGATCTTGTTCAACCCCCTTTCGGCCTCCTTCCAGGACGGTTTTCCATCCGCCTTGAGCGACGCCACGTAAGCCTCGAACAGATCGGCGATCGTGCCGGGTCGCGTGTCGCCCACAATCTTGATGCTGCGTCCCTTCTGGATCATGTCGGCGAAGTCGCGTCTGAAAACCTCGCGGGCCTGGCTAAGGCCCATTGACGGATACGAGCCGAGCTTTTTCTTGAGACGCTTTTGGTCTCGCCACTGCTGTGCCATCCAGTCCGCGGTCACGCGGGTCGGCATTGGCTTTATCACGAGAACGAGGCGGCCTGTTCCGTGGCCCTCGCCATCCACAAGGTTCTGCTGCTTTCCGGTCTCGTCGACCTGCTTCAAAGCGCGGCGAATCTCTCCATCGGTAAGGCTTGGCACTGGGATCTCCCGTAGGCTTTCGAGTGGGATCGGCTGACAGGTAGTAGGGGTCTGTGGTTGGGCTCAAAACGGGCTTCGATCCCCCTAAAACCGACCCCAATATGCCACAATGTCCGACTCTGCGACAAGTCGAAAAAGTTATATGTATCAATGTGCTAAAGCGTGATCGTGCGTGATCGAAAAGAGGCAAGTGGGATGATTGTGGACCAGGATGATGGCCGTGGCGGACAGTTCGAGCGCGCGCTTGACCACTTCCCTGGGATAGACGGGCGTGTGGTCGACCGTGCCGGTCTGCTGCACTTCGTCTGATATCAGCGCGTTCTTCTTGTCGAGGAACAGGATGCGGAATTGCTCGCGCGCCTCGAACGCCATGGCCGAGCGGCAATAGTCGAGAAGCTGCTGCCATGAGGCCAGGACTTCGCGGCCGTGGATCTCGCCGCGCGCCATGCGCTGGGCGGTCGCCGCGACCACCTTCAGTTCGAGCGCCACGGCCGGGCCGATGCCCTTGACCTCCTGCAACAGGCCGACGGGCGCGCCGAGCACCTCGGCCAAGGTGCCGAAGCGGGCGAGCAGCGCCTTGGCCACCGGCTTGGTGTCGGCGCGCGGGATCAGGCGGAAGAGCAGGAGTTCCAGAAGCTCATAGTCGGGCAAGGCATCCGGGCCGGCCGACGCAAAGCGCTCGCGCAGGCGATCGCGATGGCCGAGATAATGCGGCTTTTCATCGGCTGCCGCCTTGGCTCTCGCCGCCGACCGCACCGGCACCTCGGAGAAGAAACTCCGCTCATCGTCGTCGCCTTGTGTCGCCATGCGCCGCCCATATCCAGCCCGCAGCTGAGCAATGATCGCTGATCCCCACGAAATACTAGGACGGCGGACAGGGGCGGTCGAGGTCTTTTGTCTTTTCAACGCTGTCAATCAGCCCACAGCCGTCGAGCAGCCGGAATTGCTCCCCAGTCGGCGGCAAGGAATGAGTAGTTTCCAACTTTCGCGCAATGTTGCGGCAATGGGGGGCGCCCAAGCCGGGAGATCCTGCGCATGCTGGATCGCCGCGAGCGTTATCGGGAAAGGCACGACTAATACCCGCGCGAACGCTTCGATCCATGCACCGATGGCAGGGTCAGCGATGGCCGTCCGCGCAGTTGCCGCGAAATAATGCGCTGGTTCCGAGACCAGGACGAGGACGAAGACCGGCGGCCACGCAAACACTGGAAATAGGCGCGAAAACAACCAGACGATAGAGAGGACGGCCTCCTAGGCGGGCAAGCCGGGGCGGTCGAGCTTTTTGGGCGACAGCGTAAAGATCTCGCAGCCGGTGTCGGTTACGCCGACAGTGTGCTCGTATTGCGCCGACAGCGAGCGGTCGCGTGTCACCGCTGTCCAGCCATCCGACAGCACCTTCACATGCGGTCGGCCGAGGTTGATCATCGGCTCGATGGTGAAGATCATGCCGGGGCGCATTTCCACGCCTTCATTGGCATTGCCGTAGTGCAGGATGTTGGGGGCGTCGTGGAACAGCTGGCCGACTCCGTGGCCGCAGAAATCGCGCACCACCGAGCAGCGCTCGGCTTCGGCATAAGTCTGGATGGCGGCGCCGATGGCGCCGGTACGCGCGCCTGGCCTGACGGCGGCGATGCCGCGCATCAGGCATTCGTGGGTGACCTCGAGAAGGCGTTCGGCCGCCCGCTTGATCGTGCCGACCGGATACATGCGCGAGGAATCGCCGTGCCAGCCATCGAGGATGTAGGTGACGTCGATGTTAACGATATCGCCATCCTTCAGCGGCTTGTTGTCGGGAATGCCGTGACAGACGACGTGGTTGATCGAGGTGCAGGACGATTTCGTATAGCCGCGATAGTTGAGCGTGGCCGGCAGTGCGCCGTGGTCCATGCCGAACTCGAAGACGAAACGGTCGATCGTGTCGGTGGTGACGCCGGGGCCGACCATCGGCACCAGTTCGTCAAGGCAGCGCGCGGTGAGGTCGCATGCCTTGCGCATGCCGGCAAAGCCTTCCTCGCCATAAAGGCGGATCTGGCCGGTGTTTCTGAGCGGTGCCGTGGCGGCGTCGAGATAGGTGACCATTTTGTCCGTATAGAAGGTGGCGCGCCGCAGGAGTGCTGGCGCTAAGATGTCACCAGATTTGGCACTTGGGGGCGAAAGGTTCAAGGAAGAACTGCCTGATGCGGCTCCAGCGCCGGGATATTCGCATGCCGAGGCGATCCTTTTCCCGGTTTTGCATGGCGTTCGCTTTCCTTTGTGGCCATCGTGCGTTAGGCGGATTGATGTTTTGGAGATCGCATCCGTTCCCGGCGGTCAGGCGCATCAAGTCCCTTGAATCGCCACTGACGGCAGCCTGCTCATGTCTGATGGGCCTGGTGCTGCTGGCGATGCTGTGTCTCGGCCGGCCGGACACGCCCATTTCCTGGGATGCCGCGCAAGGCGGTGCCAGCGTTGGCCTTGAACGGTCGGGTGAGGTCGCAGCGCTGCTGCGTGTCGCCAACAAGGCCCACGCGCTGGAGGTTCGCGGCGCCCGGCCGGTGCTTGCGAAGTTCGCCGGCGGCCATCCGGCCCTCCCGGTTCCGCAGGCTGTCTTCCGTCGCCCCGCCCCGACGTCGCCGGAGATGTTTGTCGCCGGCCATGGGCCGGTCTGCGCGCCCCGTGTCAGCACCAACCAGCCGCGTGCGCCTCCCTCCACGCGAGCCTGAGCGGTCCGGGACCGCACGTTCACCTCCATTCCAAGCCATTCGCGTCGCAACCCGTGCGGCGGCCGAGAGCCGCGCATTGGTGGCGCGGCGCGTCATTTTCGGATCAATGCAATGCAACAGCGTATCAAGACATTCAAAAGCCTGTCACGCGCGGCCTCGGCTGCTTCATTTCTTTCCGTCCAGGCGCTCATCGGTATCGGAACCGTTTATTGGGCGATCGCCGAGACGCTCTATTTGTCGAGAACCGGAGCGCTCGTCCTCGGCGCCCTGTTCGCCTTGCCGTCAGCCTACGTTCTGCTGACGGTGGCGCGGATGGCCTTCGACGCGGAGACCGATCCGGCCAACCAGTGACCGAGGGTTCAAGACGTCCGTGTTCGAAAGTTCACGGGCGTCTGCTGGTCCTTGCCGCAGCAAACGGTCGCGGTTGACTGCGGCAAATCGTCCGCTTCCGCAGTGGCGACACATTCTCACGACATAAGATGGCGAGCAACTTTTTACGACGAGCGGCGTTGCTTGGGCGATGCCGGTTCGGGAGATGTCGGATGGACAGATTGCAATTCGAGGTGCCGGTGCGCATTGCACCAGGTCCCGGCTTGCCCGTCGAGGAAATCTACGGCGTCGAGCAGGCGCTCGATTTTCTGCAGGACTGGCCGGCACGCCGGCAGGGGCCCGTGTATCAGAAAGCCTTCAATGCCTGTTTTGGCGCGACCGTCGATGTGGTCAAGACCGAAGACGCCTGCCGGGCGTTCATGGCGTTCTGCCGCGTCACCGGACTTATGGCGGGCGACATGATGGCGCCACGCAAGCGCGGCGGTGAGGCGCGAGCACTGCAGGCTTGAGAGCCGCGCCGAATGGCGTAAACCAGTTCAGCTTCGAGTGCGTATGACAATTCGCGTGCGGGGAATGCATTGGCCGGCGCCGTTAAGCTTCCGTTTCCACTTTCGCGGTTAGCCATTGCTTGTTCGGCAATGGTTGATTCGTTGCGTCAGTTTCATGGTTCGGAAGATGTCCCCAGAAAAAGTCCGTGCGTTCCCGATCGATCGTCAGTTATTCTTGGTCAGGGAAGTTGCCGCCAGGCTCGGCAATCTGCATGGCGAGACCGCCACCTCGTTCTGGAAGGCAAAAGCGGCGGAGTTGCTCGATCTCGTTGTCGGGACGGGCAGGGACAGAACGGCGGCCAGTGACGAAGTACGCAGGTTTTTCGTTGCCGTACAAAGAGAACTGTTGGCTGGGTCGGTTGCTGAGCCAGCTCCAGTTCTTTCCGCCTGAAGCAGATATCATCCCAAAGATCGCGCTACTGGTTCGAGTTTTCTTGGCTCATCCTTCGAGTCGGCCACTGCCGGTGCCGTCGCATGTTGTTGGGGCCAGACGGCGCTGATCCCAGTTCGCGGTGATAGGTCCTAAGCCGGGCCGCTTGATCCTGTCCCCATACCGGCTCCCCCATGCAGCGCGGCGTGGTCGTTTCGTCCGGGAACGGTAAACAGCCGGCGCCCCGTCCGTTGGCCCCCTGTTCGTCCAGATGGCCGCGTGCACCCATTAAGAATGGCGGCCTTCATCAAAAATGAGCCAAAGTTTTTAGCGTTCATTCATACATGCGTGTTTTCTAATGGATTATGGCGTTCAACTGCTTCACCCGAATCCGGCTCATGGCGGCCAGCATGCGCCGCAGCAGATCGGCGAATGTCGCCACCATCTTTGCCCTCACCTTGCCGATCGTTGTCGGTGCGGCGGGTTTTGGCGTGGAAACCTCCTATTGGTACTATAACAGCTTGAGACTGCAGGCCACGGCGGATGCCGCGGCCTATGCCGGCGCACTGGAGCAGATCTCGGGTTCGGATACGCCGACGATCGTCGCTGCCGCGACCCAGTCTGCTGCAACGAATGGTCTTGGCGCCGGCACGATCGTCGTCAATACACCGCCGGCATCCGGGCCGAACACGGCCAAGAAAGCGGTTGAAGTTATCGTCGGCCAAAAGCTCAATCGTATGTTCACCCTGATCTTCACCCAGAGTCAGGTTCCAGAACAGGCGAGGGCGGTGGCGCTCATCACTGACGCATCCAAGGCCTGCCTCCGGGCGCTCGATCCCTCGGCCTCGCAGTCGGTGCTCGTCTCCGGCAGCGCCAGCATGAAGCTCACCGGCTGCGTCATCATGACGAATTCGATCGCCCAAGACGCCATTAAGGTGCAGGGATCGGCGGCTCTCCAGGCCGACTGCCTGATCTCGGCGGGCGGCGTCGTGCTGAACAATCCGGTGACCACGATCTGCAAGGCGCCGATCACCCAGGCCTTGCCCATACCCGATCCGTTCGCCAGCGTGCCAGCGCCTGCCGCCAGCAACCCATGCCAGACTCTCAAAAATAATAAGACGACGCAAACAATCCAGCCCGGGACTTATTGCAGTGGCATGGACCTCTCCGGAAATGTCACGCTTTCGCCCGGCGTCTATGTCGTTCAGGGGAATTTGAAGATCAACGCGGGAGCGGTCGTCACGGGCAGCGGCGTCACCATCTTCATGGCGGGCAGCAGCACCGTCAGCATGAACGGGAATGCGACCGTGACGCTCAGCGCGCCTCAGTCGGGCACCTATTCCGGTATGCTGTTCTACGGTGACAGGACAGGCATGGCGGCGCAGAGCACCTTCAACGGTACTGCAGATTCCTTGCTGACAGGCGCCATCTATTTCTCCAAGCAGCAAGTCAACTACCTGGGCAACTTCTCAGGCAAGAATGGCTGCACACAGGTTGTCGCCGACACTATCCAGTGGTCCGGCAATTCCACGATCAATCAGGACTGCTCGAGTCTGGGAATGAAGGACCTCCCGGCGGCGGCGTCAGTCGCGATTGTCGAATGAAGCCCGGGGCCTATCGATTGATTCCAGCCATTCGCGAAGACGCGGGCACTGCCGCGGTTGAGTTCGCGATGGTCTTGCCCATCCTGTGTCTGGTACTGCTCGGCATAGCCGACGGCTGGTCATACGTCACGAGTTCGCTGTCGATGCGCGCCAGCGTGAAGACGGCAGCGAACATGCTCTTGGCGGGCTCGGCCGACGACAGCGCGACGCAGGCCGCAGCACTGGCGAACTGGGAGAGGATGCCGGACGACGGTCAGGTCACGCTGAGCCGGATCTACAAATGCGGAACGACCGTGGTCGACGCTTCGACCTTGTGCAGCGGGCCGAAGGCACCGTCGGTCTTTGTCCAGATCGACGCATCGGCGACATGGACACCTCCCTTCACCTTCGGCGTCTTTTCCGCCCCCAGCACGATCGGCCAGCAGGAGCTGATCCGTGTTCGGTAATGCGGGAGGCTTCAAGGCCGATCGATCGGGCGGAGCCGCGCTCGAATTCGCGCTCATCGCACCGTTCCTTATCATGCTGCTATTCGGAATCTTCGCCTTCGGCTGGTCGATGAATTCGGCCTCCAGCGTTCGCTACACGCTGGAGGCGTCCGCACGGTCCCTGCAACTTAACAACACGTTGTCCCAAACTGCCCTCCAGTCGATCGCGACGCAGAAATTGCAGGCCCTGGGCCTTCACGATGTCAACGTCACGATCGCCATCGATCCGGCGAGCGGCGGCTTTCGCATGGCGCATCTGACCGCCACCTATGCCTTCGTCATAGACTTCCCATACTTCGACGACTTCCCGATCAATTACGCGACGACGGTGACCGTGCCGCTGGTCGGCAGTTAGACACGCAGTCTGACCACGAAGCTGCTGGCCTCGAGCCCCGGGGGCAGGCTCTTTTCCGCAATGGGGTGTTGCCGAAACTTTTACCCAAGACATGAAGAATCTTTAAACTTCTGCACGTTACCAAAGCACGCATGGCCTCGTGGCGGAGCGGCTACGCTAGAGACTGCAAATCTCGGAAGCCTCGGTTCGATTCCGAGGCGAGGCCTCCAAAATTCCGAAGCAATGGACTGGCTCGGGCGGAAGTAAATCCCATTCCCGGTTCATTTCCGCGTCACGCCGAGCGATTCCGCGTGGCCGCAAAAAGCTCTATCGGAACAGATATTTCGAGACCTCGGGATTGCCGCGGCGCCACATCACATTGTCCAGGAAATAGTGGTGCACGTTGATGAAAATCAACACGATGAAGAAGAACAGCGACGATCCCAGCACCTCCTGGTCATAGGGGATAAGGGCCGTCAGCGCGGTCGGAATCAGCCAGAAACCCAGACCGCCGAGGAGGAGGCCAGCACTGATGAACTCCAGAAGCCGCACCCTGTAGGCCGGACCAAGAATGGACAGGATTCCGGACGGCGGAACTTTCTCGGCATCGCGCCCGTCACGCTCGACATTGCTCTGGTAGCGCCATACCACCGCCAGGTACTGCAAGGAATGGAGCGCCGGCACCACGAGCAGCCAGAGCGGATTTGTCCTTACAATCAGAATCCAGAGATAGAGCGACGCGACGTAGGCGATGACGCCGTTATATGGCAGGCTGCCGCCATTCCTGCCCCAACGATTGATCAGCATCACGGCAGTGGCGGCCGTTGACGCGGCCGCGGCCGACAGCGCAATCGCATTGAGCCATGCAGGGGTGGCAAACGTATAATACTCCAGTCCCAGGTACTTTCCCCGGCTGACCGCCGTGTTGGTCTGAAGCCATGCGAACAGCCAGACGGCATAGCTGTTGATCAGCAGGATTTTCTTGTCCGGATCGGTGAAGAACCTGCGCTTCAGGACGGCATCCACCATCAACATGCCGTAGCCTTGCTTGACGTAGTGCCAGCCGACGAAAAAGAACATCGCGTTGGTTGCGTTTCCCAGCAGCCGGGCGTTCGCCGTGATCGAGCCGTAGGCAAAAAATGCGCCCATGAGCAGGGGAACGACGATGCCGGCGAAGATGTAGCGGAGCTGGAGGTTCCTGTCGTAGCCGTCGCCGCGCAGCTTCCGTCCGAAATTGCGGTAGAAGAGTTGGTATGAGTGGGCGAAGTGCGGATAGTTGATCACATAAGCCAGGAAGAGCATCGTCGCCGCCACCAGACTTTCGTACCTCAGTGGCACGAAGTACAGCGCCGGCAATATCAGGAATGCGCTGCCGCCAAGCATCAGAAAATCCGCGAGCGGACCAAAGAGATATTTTGGGGGCGTTGCCGCGGGAGCGCGTACATCGGCCGAAAGGTGAACCGTCATATGAGCGCTCCTTTCGCATCCATTTAATCACCGGCCCGTCCGCTCGACAAGATAGAGGAGCCGAGCGGTCAGCGCGAAGGCATGGCTGCAGCCGACGTCGTAACCCGCGATATTATCGACATGGTGCCGCCCCCGCCAAATCGCATCGGCCAGGCATTCGCCGCGTAGGATCGGGAGAGAGACCGAGGTCTGATAGACTGGCGTTGGTGGCCATGAGGAGCGCGCCGTTGCGGCCTCGCAAGCTCGTTTTTGCCGCGCCGATCGACCATCCCGCCACGAGCGAAAGAGCCGAGACCCGGGTTGTCATTTGAGGATGAAGTAGATTGGGATGAGGATGGAAAAAGCCGCGACGCCAGTGAGAAATAGGTCTGTGGTCATGCACCGTCGCGGTGCGCGACGTACACGAAATGTCGGTATCTACGCAAAACCCGCCCCCATTTGCCCCAACTGAGCATCGCGTAATCACGGCAGGAGCGCAAGCATCGTCTAAATTAGGAGTGCGCAATCATCTAACCGTAGCGCAAGCTTCACGGTTCCGACCGCGGTCTATCCCCGGTCGTGACCGCCTTGCGCGGTACCAGGGGATAACCGATCTGGCCAAAGATGTTTGAGGGGATCGGATCGTCGACGCCGTACTTGGCCGGCATTGAGGCTGTAGGCACGCGATAGGTGCCAAACACCAGGTCGATGAGCGCCAGTTGGCCGGCGAAGTTGCGGTCATAGGCGGCTCGCTCGCCGGCATGGTGCCAGTGATGGAACTGCGGACCGGCGATCAGCCAGGTCAGCGGCCCGAAGCCGATCTTGGTGTTGGAATGGACCAGCATCGTGTGCCCCATATAAATCACCGAATAGAGCGCGATGGCCTCGCCGCTGAAGCCGAGCAGGAACACCGGCAGCAGCGCCGTTGCCTTGGTGACGATCTGGTCGACGGGGTGGACGTGGAAGGCGGCGAGGCAGTCCATTTCCTCGACGCTGTGATGGATGGCATGGAAGCGCCAGAGGATCGGGACGGCATGAAAGGTGCGGTGCGCGGCGTAGACGCCAAGGTCGGTCAGCACGATGATTTCCAGTACCTGCATCCAGGTCTGCTGGCCCGCCACCCCCGTCGTCACCCTGTCCGGCACCAGCAAGGCGAGCGCGCTGAAGATCGGCACGAAGATCAGGCCGCCGACGAAGTTGACGACGAAGCCGTTGAAGGCCGCGTAGGACAGGTCGTTGAAAAAGCCCTTGCGAAAAATCCGTTGCAGCCGCCGCAACGGAAACAGCCGTTCCAGCGGAATGAAGATCAGCAGGCCGATCGCGACCGCCTTCAGGCCGAACAGGTCGGCGATCTGCTGTATCGCATCCACGCCCCCAACCCTCCCAACGGACAGAGAGGATATCCAAAGCACCGCGATCACTGCCGTGCAAGGCGGAAGGTGTATAGGAGGTTAATTCCTGTTCGGCGCTAGGTCAGCCAAAGCGCGTAACGCTTTATCCATGCCTCGTCTCTTTGACGCCTCAGTTCGTATTCCGGCACCAATGCCGAGTTTACGACGGCGGCTGGATGCCTCGGCCATATATGATCGCCGGCTTTCTGCACGCCCCAAATGGCGATCAGCACGACGGTCGTTACACCGCAGACTCGTCCAAAAGATAGTCGTTCCATCGGCACCGGTCCCCTCTGCCGCCAGGGATGATGAGCAAATAGTCCCAACAAAGCATGAACGAGCGGTCCGCTGAACGGTCCCTCGCAAACGTCAACCTCTCTTTGCACGGCTTTCATGGATAATCAGCGCGATTACCAGACGTTCGAATTGGAGGCACTGCGTGCGCGACCACGGACTGAAGGACCGCCGACCAAGGGCTGGACACCATGGAAAGCCGGCGCCGGTATTCCTCCGTCCGCAGCCGAACTGTTCAAGCAAATTCACTGGCGTTATTCGTCGGATATTCGACGCATCGTCTCAAAACGGAGCTCAGTGCTTGAAAGATCTGGTACGCCCAAGGGGAATCGAACCCCTGTTACCGCCGTGAAAGGGCGGTGTCCTAACCGCTAGACGATGGGCGCGCTCAGACGAAGCGGCTTATACTGACGTTGCGCGCAACCGGCAACCCGTTAGGTGCCGCCTTGGACAACTTTTTTCCGGCCCGCCAGATCGGCGATTTCGCCCGGGTTGGCAGGGCCTGGTAATTTGCGGTGACGTCAGTCGCTTCGTCGTCCTCGGGCCGTCGCGGCAAGGCTTCGCGTCTGCTTCGCACAGGAGTGACGAAGTCGAGTCGGCTTCGGCCAATCTTGAAGGTTCACGGGACCGCTATTGGCGGAGCCCAACAGGCTCAGGTCCATTGACGCTGTCAGCCGTCGCCACCGCCACTGCGCCGGCGGCAGCGCCAGTTCCAGTCGCGCTCGGGGCCGACGTCGACATGGACCGATTCGGTGTGGCAATAAGTGCCGACGCCGCCGCGGCCTGGCATGGTCCTGATGTAGTTCGCCAGCTCCCATTTGGAGACGCCGGGCACCTGGATGTCGGCGGCGGCGCAATACATGTGCAGCGAATTCTTGGCGCCGTTGGCGCGGCGGTTGCGGGCCGGGTCGCGATAGCCGGAGGTCACCATCATCTTGCGGCCGTAGTGGCCTTCGATCGTCTTCAGCACGCGCACGAGGGACGGCTTCAGGCAGGCGACGTCCACGCTCTCATTCTGCTTCAGGAGACCGTTGGGCGCCAGGCGGGCCATGCCGGCGGCCGACGCAACCTGATAGCTGCCACCCGAGCCTTCGTCCTCGTTGAGGTCGACGTCGCTTTCGTCGTCGAGGCCGGATTTGCGCTTGATCTCGAACAGGGCCGTCTGGCGCACGCCGGGCAAGGCATCGCTACCGGTGATGTGACCGGCTTCGTCACCGGTCGAAGCCAACTGTATCGGCTTTGCCGTGGAATCGGCCGAGGCCAAAGTGATGATCGGCTTTGCCGGAGCGGGCTTGGCCTGCACGGTCGGCTGTTCGCCCGATCGTGGGTTGAGCAGCGGCGCGGGCGTCGCCGAAGCGGGGGTGGCGCCGAACATCGAGGCCAGGAAGCCTTTCTTCTTCGGAGCCTCGGCTTGCGGCGCCTCGCCGGCGGTCACATAGACCGGATTGTTCATCACCGGTGCCGCGGCCGGCTTCGGCGCCGTCGCGGCGGCATCGGCGGCGGCGATCTTCTGGGCGACCGCGTCGGTCTGCTGCGCCGTCTGTACCGGCTGCTGCAGGGCCTGCGGCGTCTGTCCCGCGATCGTTTCCGCGCCGGCCGGCGTGGGAAGCGGGAAAGCGGCCTGGGGCTTGGCCACGGGTACGTAGGCAACTGTCTCGGGGAGTGCCGCGTCGCTTTCGCTCATCACGGTCGTCTGCTCCGTCGCCACCTGCGACGACGAATCGGTGGCGGCTGGGGGCTTGCCCGTGGAGGCGGCGTGGATGTCCGATGCGGAAGCATTATAGCCCGGCATTCCAACCGACATCGTCGGGTCGCCAGCCGATGTGCAGGAGGCCAGAAGCACGGAGCAGAGCGCTGCCACAATGGCGCGGCGTTCTCCCTTTGCGAGGCTCCATCCTGCTGATTTCAAAGTCAAATTCCCCCTCGACGTCCGGTCGGTACATCCATGTCGCTGACTGGCATGTCCGCGTCAGGGTGACCTTTGTCTCCGATCCGGAAACGAGACCTGTGTCAAATCAGCAAGCCTGTAAGTATTTTTGCAGCGATTGCCGAATTGCGGCTGCTTGATGGTTGACGACACCATTTCGCCCGCTTTTAGGGGGCCGTCAACTCACCACACATTACAGTCCGTTACACACGCACCTTGACATAGGTACCGGGAGCATCGCCCAAGGTTTTCATATGCTTGCCGGGTTTGCGGGCAGGTACGCGGGTGTTGTCCTTGGCCTCTATCCAGCTTTGCCAATGCGGCCACCAGGATCCGGGATGGTCCGTGGCCCTTTCTATCCACTGATCGAAGTCGCCTTTCGGCGGGCCGCCGGTCCAGTACTGGTACTTGTTGGATGCGGGCGGATTGACGACGCCCGCTATATGTCCCGATCCCGCCATCACGTACTCGACCGGGCCGCCGAAATATTTCGAGCCGAGGAAGACGGACAGCGCCGGCGCGATGTGATCTTCCCGGGAGGCGAGATTGTAGACCGGGATGGTGACATCGCCGAGCGAGACCGTGTGGCCCGCCAGCTCCATCGTGCCGCGCGAGAGGTTGTTCTCGAGATAGCAGTTGCGCAGGTAGAAGGAATGGTTGGCCGCCGCCATGCGGGTCGAATCGGCGTTCCAGTAGAGCAGGTCGAAGGGCAGGGGATCCTTGCCGCGCATGTAGTTGTTGACGACATAGGGCCAGATCAGGTCACCCGAGCGCAGCATGTTGAAGGCGGTGGCCATCTTGGTGCCGTCGAGATAGCCTTTTTCGTTCATCGACTTTTCCACCGCCGCGACCTGTTCCTCGTCGACGAACACTTTCAAATCGCCGGCATGGGTGAAGTCGACCTGCGTGGTGAAAAAGGTCGCCGACTTGATGCGGTCGTCGCCTTCCCCAGCCATCAGCGCCAGTGCCGCCGCCAGCAGCGTGCCGCCGACGCAGTAGCCGATCGCGTTGACGTCGCGTTCGCCGGTCGCCTTCTCGATCGTGTCGAGGCCGTATTGCAGGCCCTCCCGGATATAGGCTTCCCAGTTCTTGGCGCCGTGACGTTCGTCCGGATTGATCCAGGAGATGACGAAAACGGTGTGGCCTTGCTCGATCGCCCAGCGGATGAAGGATTTCTGCGGGTTGAGATCGAGGATGTAGAACTTGTTGATCCAGGGCGGGCAGATCAGCAGTGGGCGCTTCAGCACCGTCTCGGTCGCCGCATCATACTGGATGATCTCGGCGACATCGCTGCGCCCGACCACCTTGCCGGGCGTGGTGGCGATGTTCCTGCCGATCTCGAAGGGCGAATAGTCGGCCTGGCGCAATTTCAGGTCGCCCTTGCCTGCGGCGATGTCCTCGGCCAGCATCTTCATGCCGCGCACCAGGTTCTCGCCGTTGGAGGCGACGGTTTCGCGAAACAATTCGGGATTGGTCAGGATGAAATTGGACGGCGAGATGGCGTTGGATACCTGCTTGACGTAGAAGCTCGCCTTGTGGCGGGTATGCTCGTCCAGGCCTTCGGCGTGGTCGACCAGTTCGGACGCCCAGCGCGAGGTGACGAGATAGGCCTGCTTGAGGAAATCGAAGAAGGCGTTGCGGCCCCATTCCGGATCCTGGAAGCGCTTGTCGCCGCGCTCCGGCTTGACGGCATCGTCGGCACCCTCGGCGTTGGGGCTGACGCGCTGGATGGCGTTCGCCCAAACCGTCATATAGCCGGCGAACAGCCGCGTCTGCGCTTCGAGCGCGCGCTGCGGATCGGCAAGCCAGTATTCACTGAGCTTGGAGAAAGTCTTGACCATGTCGACGACAGGCTCGGCGACGTGGTCGCGCACCTCACCCTTTTCGCGCGGTTCAGCCCAGGCGGACGCCGCCTTGCCGGCCTGTTCGATCATCCGCGCCATGTTCAGCGCGAAGCGTTCCGGGTCCTTCACCAGATATTGCTCGACCGTCGAAGGTCCGCCATCTTCCGCTTTGCCCGAATCGGGTGTTTTGGACATGGTTCGCGGGGTTCCTCCGGAAGCGTTTTCTTGACATATTAACATGGGACATCCGACAGGGTCCAATCTCGCTCTACCCCGGCTGCCAAGGAAACAATATGACGATTAAGTTTGGCGAGACTGTTTTTTTCGGTGCGGGCCATTTTTTCCGCATCGGCGCTGCGATCATGTTCGTGGCCATCGCCGGATGCTCGAGCACGAATACCGGCGGTCCGGTGCCGATGGCCACCGACGCGGGGCCGAAGGATACCGGCACCTTTCCGAACCTCAACATCCCGCCGCAAGTGGCGGCGAAACAGTTCACCGAGGCCGAGAAGAACGCCAAGCTGGCCCAGTTGAAGGCCGACGAGAACGCGCAGCGTGCCAAAAGAGGCGGCGCTGCCGTCACCAACCAGGCGGCGCTAACCGATCTCGCGAAGAAACATGGTCCGCAGACGCTGACGCAGATCGAAGGCAAATGCGACCCCGCCCTCGACCCTACCTGCAAATGAGTATATAGCGCGCGCCCAATGCCCTAACATATCCGGGGCTCCCTTTGCTGTCTGGAACTGCCATGGAAGAATTTCACAAGGTCCGCCGGCTTCCGCCTTATGTGTTCGAGCAGGTCAACCGGCTCAAGGCCAGCGCCCGTTCGCGCGGCGCCGACATCGTCGACCTCGGCATGGGCAATCCGGACCTGCCGACGCCCAAGGCCATCGTCGACAAATTATGCGAGGTCGTGCGCGATCCGCGCACGCACCGCTATTCCTCATCGCGCGGCATTCCCGGCCTGCGCCGCGCCCAGGCAAACTACTATGCCCGCCGCTTCGGCGTGAAGCTCAACCCCGACACCCAGGTGGTGGCCACGCTTGGCTCGAAGGAAGGCTTCGCCAACATGGCGCAGGCGATCACCGCGCCCGGCGACGTGATCCTGTGCCCCAATCCGACCTATCCGATCCACGCCTTCGGCTTCATCATGTCGGGCGGCGTCATCCGTTCGCTGCAGGTCGAGCCCGATGACGGCTTCATCCCAGCGCTCGAGCGCGGCGTCCGCCATTCGATCCCGAAGCCGCTGGCGCTGATCCTCAACTATCCGTCGAACCCGACGGCGCTGGTGGCCTCGCTCGATTTCTACAAGGACGTGGTGGCCTTCGCCAAGAAGAACGACATCATCATCCTGTCCGACCTTGCCTATTCGGAAATCTACTTCGACGGCAATCCGCCGCCTTCCGTGCTGCAGGTGCCGGGCGCCATGGACGTCTGCGTCGAGTTCACCTCGATGTCGAAGACCTTCTCCATGCCCGGTTGGCGCATGGGCTTCGCCGTCGGCAATGAGCGGCTGATCTCGGCGCTGACCCGGGTCAAATCCTATCTCGATTACGGTGCCTTCACGCCGATCCAGGTGGCGGCCGCGCACGCGCTCAATGGCGACGGCGCCGATATCGCCGAGGTGCGTGACATCTATCACAAGCGCCGCGACGTGATGGTCGATGCCTTCGGCCGCGCCGGATGGACCGTTCCCGCACCAGCGGCCTCGATGTTCGCCTGGGCGCCGATCCCGGAGCCGTTCCGTCATCTCGGCTCGCTCGAATTCTCCAAGCTGCTCATCGAACACGCCGATGTGGCGGTGGCGCCTGGTGTCGGTTTCGGCGAGCATGGCGATGATTTCGTGCGCGTGGCGCTGGTCGAGAACGAGCACCGGATCCGCCAGGCGGCGCGCAACATCAAGCGCTTCCTGTCGACCAGCGCCAAGCAGCCCAACAATGTGGTGCCGCTTTCCGCCCACCGGTAAATACAAATTCGATCTGATTTGAGGGGCGTCGCCTTCCATGGCTGAAGCACTGCGTGTTGGAATTGCCGGACTCGGCACGGTCGGCGCATCGGTGGCGCGCGTGTTGCGCGACAAGGCGACGGAACTGACCCGCCAATGCGGGCGCGACATCATCGTGTCGGCGGTTTCGGCGCGCGACCGGAAACGCGACCGTGGCATCGATCTAAGCGCCGCGAACTGGTTCGACGATCCGGTTAAGATGGCGCAGACCGCCGAGCTCGACGTTTTCGTCGAGCTGATCGGCGGCGATGAGGGGCCGGCGCGGGCCTCGGTGAAAGCCGCGCTCGAAGCCGGCCGTCATGTCGTCACCGCCAACAAGGCGCTGCTTGCCAAGCATGGCGTGGCGCTTGCCGAAATCGCCGAGAAGAAGGGCGTGCTGCTCAACTACGAGGCCGCTGTAGCCGGTGGCATTCCCGTCATCAAGACGATGCGTGAAGCGATGGCCGGCAACTCGGTCAACCGTGTGTTCGGCATTCTCAACGGCACCTGCAACTATATCCTGACCCGCATGGAGGCCGAGGGCGTCTCCTTCGACGTCGTGCTGAAGGACGCGCAGCGGCTGGGCTATGCCGAAGCCGATCCGACCTTCGACATCGAGGGCCATGACACCGCGCACAAGCTGTCGATTCTGACCAGCCTAGCCTTCGGCACCAGGATCGCGGCGAACGACATCTACATGGAAGGCATTTCCAACATTACCCAGGCCGACATCCGTGCGGCAGGCGATCTCGGCTACCGGATCAAGCTGCTCGGCGTCGCCCAGCGCACGGAGAGCGGCATCGAGCAGCGCGTCCATCCGACCATGGTGCCGACGGCTTCCGTCATCGCGCAGGTGCACGGCGTCACCAATGCGGTGGCCATCGAGACCGATATTCTGGGCGAATTGCTGCTCTCCGGCCCCGGCGCCGGCGGCAATGCCACCGCCTCGGCGGTCATCGGCGACGTCGCCGACATCGCCAAGAGCCGGCCCGGCTTCCAGCATGGTCCTGTCTTCGGCCGGCCGGCGAAGGAGCTGAAACCCTACAGGAAGGCGCAGATGCGCAGCCATGCCGGCGGCTACTTCATCCGGCTGACCGTGCATGACCGCATCGGCGTGTTCGCGGCGATCGCAAAGCGTATGGCCGACAATGATATTTCGCTGGAATCGATCGTCCAGCATGCGGTCAGCGGCGAGGCGGCGGCGCAGAAGACGGTGATCCTCGTCACCCACGAGACCACCGAGGCCGCCGTGCGCAAGGCCGTCGACGGCATCACCAAGGACGGCCATCTGACCGACAAGCCGCAGGTCATCCGCATCGAGCGGGCAGGGTAGCAGGCCCCCGGAATCTCTGGGCATAACCACTGCCGGCACATTTCGGTTCGATGGGGATATCCCGGAACGAATTGGCGTCGGCGCCGTTCTCTTGGTCAGCAACCAAGGGAGCCGCTTCATGGCCGATACCAACAAATCCGACAGCCCTGACATCGGCGACATCCAGAAGACGTTGGAAAAGCAGATCGCAGACCTGCGCAAGGAGATCACCAAGATCAACAAGAGCATTTCGGCGCGTAGCGCGGAAATGCTCGATGATGCCAGCGAACAGGCATCGGATTTCTACGAGACAGCCGCTTCGCGTGCCTCGCGGACGGCACAGCAGTTGCGCAGCCAGGCCCAGGCGGTTTCGGACGTCGCGCGCGAAAATCCGGGCACGACGACCGCCGTGGTTGGCCTTATCGGCCTGCTCGGCTTTCTGGCCGGGATAGCCGTCGGCCAGTCGATGAACGACACGTCGCGCCGCTGGTACTGAGCGCGCCGGCATTGAGCCGGCGCTGCCGGCTCGCTTCGTTTCAGGACATCATTTGAAGGAGGGCACCATGGCTTCGTCCGTGTTGATCGGCATCCTGATCACGTTTCTCGTCATCATTCTCGTTCTCTATCTGGTGCAGCGGCTGCCGCTCGACGCCAGAATGAGGCAGATCGTGCAGATCATCGTCATCATCATCGGCATTATTTCGCTGCTCAAATACCTCGCGGTTTTCTAGGCCACCAACGGCGGCAACTTCCTGTTTCCTGCCGGCCCGGTTCGTCTCGAACCGGGCCGACATTGTTTCAAGAATAAGGTTCAATCGATTGATATTGCTATCCTTTCGATAAAACTGGCGACAGGTCTTGCCGTTGTCATGCTCGTTTGACAAAACAGGCGCGCCTCCGGCGGGAGGCGGCGTCAAACGAGGATTTGCCGAATGAATGTGGCCCAGAATATCGTCGCCGGCCTTGACCGGATACTCACCATGGAACTGGTGCGCGTCACCGAACGAGCCGCCGTCGCGGCCGCCAGGCTGCGCGGCCGCGGCGACGAAAAGGCCGCCGACCAGGTCGCAGTCGACGCCATGCGCGAGGAGCTCAACCGCCTTGCCATCAAGGGCACGGTGGTGATCGGCGAGGGCGAGCGGGACGAGGCGCCGATGCTCTATATCGGCGAAGAGGTCGGTACCGGCAAAGGCCCGGCGGTCGATATCGCGCTTGATCCGCTCGAAGGCACGACGATTTGCGCCAAGAACCTGCCGAACGCGCTCGCCGTGATCGCGATCGCCGAGAAGGGCAGCCTGCTGTTCGCACCCGACGTCTACATGGACAAGATCGCGATCGGTCCGGGTTATGCAGAAGGCGTCATCGACATCGATGCCTCGCCGGCCGACAACATCGCCAGTGTCGCCCGGGCGAAGGGCGCCGCCGTATCCGACATCACGGCCTGCATCCTCGACCGGCCGCGCCACGCCAAGCTGATCGACGCCGTGCGTGCCACCGGCGCCGCGATCCGCCTGATCGGCGACGGCGACGTCGCCGGCGTCATTCACACCACCGACCCGGAAGAAACCGGCATCGACATCTATCTCGGTACCGGAGGCGCGCCGGAAGGCGTTCTGGCCGCGGCCGCGCTGCGCTGCACCGGCGGCCAGATGCAAGGCAGGCTGATCCTCGATACGCCGGAGAAGATCGCCCGTGCGGCAAAGATGGGCATTGCCGATCCGAAGCGGGTTTATCGGGCCGAGGACATGGCGCGCGGCGACGTGCTGTTCGCGGCCACCGGCGTCACCGACGGCAACATGCTGGCCGGCGTCAGGTTCGGCCGCACCTACATCACCACGCATACGATCGTGCTGCGCTCCTCGTCGCGCACCGTGCGGGAGATCAAGGCCCGGCACCAGGATCTGGATAAGTTCTAGACCTGCTTGCGGAGCCGGGTCGCAGTTGTTAGCCATTGGCGGCATCTGAACCTGGCCGCGCAAGGATTGACGATGAAGGCGTTTGACTGGCACGCGGATCCGATCCTGCGTGCCACTCCCATCACAAAATCCTATCGCAACACCCAGAACGCGCGCCGCTTTCTCACCCGTGAATGCGGCGTCACGTTCAGGTTCGATCGACCCTTCATGGCCTGGCTCAAGGACGGTCGGGAAAAGACGAGGGGAGATGCAGCCGACGACAGGCTGAAAAGCGGAAAGCGTAGTTGTTCTTGAATTCTTCTGCGACGCCTACTGCCGCGAACCGCTTGGCCTTGCCGGCCTTTGGCCCTAAAGCGCGTCGCGTTAACGCGACGCGCTTTCGGGTGTTGTTTGTGCATGTGGTTATCCCAAAACCGCTGCACACTTTTTGGCGACATGCATTATTCTGCGGCCAACCATGAGTTGGCAAAGCGCATGACAGGCGAAAGGCGCCTCTTCCTCGATGTCAGGCAGTCGGCTACCGGTCTCTCCTGGGAGCACCGGCTGACCGAACGGCAGGACATGATCGCGCTCGCCATCGCGCAAGGCCATGGCGTGCCGGACATCGTCGCGCGCGTTCTTGCCGGACGCGGCGTGACCGCTGATGAGACCGAGCGGTTTCTCGACCCGACGATCCGCGACCTGTTGCCGAACCCGGCCTCATTGACCGACATGGACAAGGCCGCCATCCGCATCGCCGCCGCCGTCGTGGCCCGGGAAAAAATAGCGATCTTCGGTGACTACGACGTCGATGGCGCGGCCTCGTCGGCCTTGCTGAAGCGGTTTCTCGCGCATTTCTCGGTGCCGTCGGAAATCTATATCCCGGATCGTATTTTCGAAGGCTACGGTCCCAATCCCGATGCCATGCGCGAACTGGTCTCGCGCGGCGCGACGCTGATCGTCACCGTCGATTGCGGCACCAACAGCGCCGCTTCCGTCGAGGCAGCCAAGGAGGCGGGCGCCGATGTCGTGGTGCTGGACCACCACCAGGTTGGCGGCGCGCTACCGGCGGCGCATGCCGTCGTCAATCCCAATCGCGACGACGACCTTTCCGGGCAGGGCCATCTCTGTGCCGCCGGCGTGGTCTTTCTCGCTCTGGTGCAGACTGCGAAGGTGCTGCGCGCGATGACCGACGCCGCGCCGCCGGACCTGCTTTCCCTGCTCGATCTCGTGGCGCTTGCGACCGTCTGCGACGTGGTGCCGCTCACCGGCGTCAATCGCGCCTTCGTCGTCAAGGGCCTGCAAATGGCGCGGCAGCAGAAGAATGAAGGGATGGCTGCCCTTGCGCGGGTGTCGCGCATCGGCGAGCCGATCAGCACCTTCCATCTCGCCTATCTGATCGGCCCGCGCATCAATGCGGGCGGACGCATCGGCGATGCGGCGCTCGGCAGCCGGCTGCTTGCAACGGACGATCCGGTCGAGGCGCAGACCATCGCCGAGACGCTCGACCGGCTGAACCAGGAGCGGCAGCTGATGGAGCAGGAGATGCTTGCCGCCGCGCGCGCCGAGGCCGATGCCGAGCTGGCGGGCGGCAGCGGCCCGGCGATCGTCGTCACCGCCAGCAACAACTGGCATCCCGGCATTGTCGGCCTGCTGGCCTCGCGATTGAAGGATCATGCGCGGCGGCCGGCTTTCGCCATCGCCTTCAACGCTGTGGGCATCGGTACCGGTTCGGGCCGTTCGGTGTCGGGTTTCGATCTTGGCCGGCTGGTACGCGAGGCGGCCATTGCCGGGCTCATCGTCAAGGGCGGCGGCCATGGCATGGCCGCCGGCATCACCGTCGAGCGCGCAAGGCTGGGCGAACTCAGGGCCTTCTTCGAGGAGCGCGCGGCTGCCGACGTTTTCCGGTTGCAGGATGAGGAAAGCCTGGCGATCGACGGCGCGCTTGCCGCGGAAGGCGCGACGCTCGGCCTGCTCGACGCGCTGGAGAAGGCGGGCCCCTTCGGCGCCGGGCATGTCGCGCCGGTTTTCGTGCTGCCGCGCCATCGGCTGGTCGATATCAGGCCGGTCGGCACCAACCATATTCGGGCTGATTTGCAGTCGGAGAGCGGCGGCCGCATCCAGGCGATCGCCTTTCGCGCCGTCGACACCGTGCTTGGCGAATTCCTGTTCAAGAACCGAGGCAAGACCGTGCATGTCGCCGGCTCGCTGTCGGGCAATCACTGGAACGGCAACCGCACGGTGCAGTTTCGCATCATCGATGCTGCGCGGGCATAGCCGCGCGGCGGAAACCGGGCAATTCAGCTGGCCGGTGCATAACGCAGCAACGTCACGCCCTGGGTAAGACTTTCCGTGCCGAGCGGTTTCAGCGTCAGCGACAGGCCGGATTGGAAGTATGGCTTGCCGCCACCCACCACCACAGGATGCATGTAGAGCCGGTATTCATCAATGAGACCGGCTCGTGCCAGGGACGCCGCAAGATCGGCGCCGCCGAGGATGACGAGGCCATCGGCCCGTGCCTTGAGAGACTTTACCGTGTTCTCGGCATCGTCATCCACCAGCCGGGCATTGGCCCCGACTTGCTGAAGCGTGGTCGAGAAGACGATCTTCGGCGTCTCCCGCCATGCACGGGCAAAATCCCGCTCGACCTCGGTGGCGCCGGTCTCGCGCTCAGGGCTGTCCCAGAAGCGCATGGTCTCGTACATGCGCCGTCCCGCGAGCACGGCGGAGGCCTGTCTCATCATGTCGTTGAAATGCTGGTGCAGCTCTGCTTCGGGTACCGGCAAGCCGATGTCCTCGTCCGATCGGGCGATGTAGCCGTCCAACGACGTCAGCATGGAATAGACAATCCTGGCCATCGGCACCTCCGCTTCAATTGGCGCAGATCACCATGACCAATTGCATCTTGCAATCAGTTTGTGCGCAAGCGAATAGAGCTAGATGATCTAGGCGAGAACCGTCTGCAGCCGTGTCAGTTCGCCGATCTGCGCCATCGTCGCCTGGTAACCGAGCTGGATCGCTTCGTCGGCCCGGTGGAATTCGGTCAGGCCGATATGGCTGAGCTTGGGCTGCAGCGACATGTCGGGCGGATCCCCGGCAAGCCTGGCGCGCGAAATGCGGTCCTGGATGATGTTGAAGGCTTCGACCATCACGCCGGTGATGCCCAGACGCGTCTGGTGCGATTGGTGCTGGGCGTTGACCTGGCCGGGCCTTGGGGCGTCCTTTTCGATAACCAGTTCGCCGGCACTGTGCTTGATCACGGCGGCGCGGCCGAACAGGTCGTAGTGCAGGTTGACCGCCACGACGAGCGGCTGCTCGTAGGCGCGGCAGACCGAAACGGGCACCGGATTGACCAGCGCGCCGTCGACCAGCACACGACCATTGCAATCGACCGGCTCGAACACGCCGGGCAGTGCGTAGGATGCGCGCATGGCCGTGATCAGCGAACCGCTCGACAGCCAGATCTCGTGGCCGGTGCGGATTTCCGATGCGACGCAGACAAACGGCTTTGGCAGATCGTCGAAGCGGATACCGGCCACGTGCTCGCGCAGGCGCGCGTCCAGTTTCATGCCGCCGAAGAGGCCGCTGCCGCGCAGGTTGAGATCGAGCAGGCCGAAGATGCGCCGTCTGGTGAGGCTGCGGGCGAACTCTTCCAGCTCATCCAGTTTGCCGGCAAGATAACAGCCGCCGACCAGAGCACCGATCGAGGTACCGGCAATCATCGAAACTTCGATGCCGGCTTCATCGAGCGCGCGCAGCACGCCGATATGCGCCCAGCCTCTGGCGCAACCGCCGCCGAGCGCCAGCGAAATACCTGTTTTCTTGGGGGATTTTGTTTCGGATGCGCCGCCGGTCGAGGACAGGCCGTTGGCCTCCCTGACGTCTGGTCTGCTACGCAATGACGCCCATTCGAGCATCATGATCTCCCTTGTCCCAAAGCTAATATACGGATGGGCCGTATCGAAATGATGAATCTGTGTGGTTGATGTGAGGCAGAAGGTTCAAGCTGATGGCTTCCGATACGTGTTTTCCGCATCGAACAGCGGCTTGCTGCCGTCGTCGGCAAGCGTCCCCTTGCCGTCGATCAGCCCCACCGTCCGATAAAAGCATGAACGTCGGCCAGTGTGACAAGTTGCGTCGTGGCCCAACACTTTCACGCGCAACCACAACGCATCCTGGTCACAATCCGTGAGCATCTCGACGACATGCTGGAAATTGCCAGAGGTTTCGCCCTTCTTCCAGAGCGTGTTGCGCGAGCGCGACCAGTAGTGGGCGATGCCTGTCTCCAGCGTCAGTGCCAGCGCTTGCGCATTCATATGCGCGACCATCAGCAGCATGCCGTCGGCGGCATCGCTGACGACGACGGTGACCAGGCCGTTGGCGTCGAAGCGCGGCGAGAACACCGCGCCTTCTTCCAGGGTCTTCTTGTCTGACGGAGCTTTTGGGAATTCCAGTGCCGACATATCAGGTCTATTTTCCTGTTGACCGTGACGTCGGCAAGGGGCTCACGCCCCGCCGCCGCGCACCATGGTGACAAAACGAACCTGCTCTTCAGGCGTATCCTTGAAGACGCCGGTGAAGGTTGAGGTCAGCGTGGTTGAGCCCTGCTTGCGGATGCCGCGCATGGCCATGCACATGTGCTCGGCCTCGATCATGACGGCGACGCCGCGCGGGTTGAGTACGTCCTGGATGACACCGGCAATCTGCGCGGTCAACGCTTCCTGCGTCTGCAGGCGATGGGCGAAGATATCGACGACGCGGGCGATCTTCGACAAGCCGACCACCTTGCCATCGGGCAGATAGCCGACATGCGCCTTGCCGATGATCGGCACCATGTGATGCTCGCAATGCGAATGGAACTGGATGTCCTTGACGATGACCAGGTCATCGTAGCCGGCGACCTCCTCGAAGGTGCGGCCGAGCTCGTCCGCCGGGCACATGTCGTAGCCGCCGAACATTTCACGGTAGGCCTTGGCCACGCGCTTGGGGGTGTCGATCAAACCCTCGCGATCCGGATTGTCGCCGGTCCAACGTAGCAAGGTGTGCACGGCAGCCTCGACTTCGGCTTCGCTCGGGCGGTCGGTGACCGGCTTTTCCATGTAGGCGGACTGGGGCATGAGCTTCTTGATGACGGCATCCATAAAAGGCGTCTCCCGTAGTTCCTCTCTCAGGAGGAACGAGTTGAACGGACCACGACCTTTCGGTGTCGGAAACTCGCCCCGTTTCCAGCCCCGTAAGCGGCGTGAACTTCCCGGCAAGGACGGTGGCGTTCGCCGCCTTGTCGATACCGGACTGCCAGCATTATATATGGTCGTGCCGAGCGAATGAAAGACGCAACAACGGCAATCGCTGTTCGCTTGGCGGCGACGGATTGGAAAATAATGATCAACGACGTCTACAACGCGAAAATTCTCGGTTTTGCCGGAAACATCGCCCGCATCGGCCGGCTCGATCATCCAGACGCGACCGCGAAGGCGCATTCCAAGCTGTGCGGTTCGACCGTTACCGTCGATCTCAAGATGGAGGACGGCGTGGTTACCGACTTCGCCCACGACGTGAAAGCCTGCGCGCTCGGCCAGGCATCGTCCTCGATCATGGCGCAACATGTCGTCGGCGCCAGCGCCGAGGAATTGCGCGCGGTGCGCGAGACCATGCTGAAGATGCTGAAGGAGAACGGCGCGCCGCCGGAAGGCCGCTTCGCCGACCTCGGCTATTTGGAGCCGGTGCGCGACTACAAGGCGCGCCATGCGTCCACCATGCTGACCTTCGACGCGGTGGTCGACGCGATCGGCCAGATCGAGAAGAAGCGCGCCGACGAAGCGGCCTGAGCGTGGGCTTTGGCCTTACGGCGGCGGGCGGGTCCAGCCAGGGCACAGCCGGTCATTCATGCAATAACCTCATGTTCGCCGGCATTCTTGCCGCTTCACTTGTGTCGAGCGGCGGCTCGTGCGGGGCGGAACCAGCGGTCCAGCGCGATATCGGCGACTATCTCATGAAGGCTATCCAAGCCTGTTGGAGCATGCCCACAAGCATTGCACGCGATCGGATCAGCCTGAACAAGGACGGATCGCTCGCCGGCCCGCCAAAAATCGTCGGCCCCGTGACACCGCCACGGGATAAGGTTGCCGAAGCCGCCATTCGGGCAATCACACGCTGCGCGCCGTTTCCCGGGCTGGCATCCTACGCCGCCCACTATGATTTGTGGCGGGACATCGTCGTCACATTCAACCCGGCAGACGACCCTGCGGCGGGACATCCGCCCCTGGACGTCAACGATCTCGACAAACTTTTCGAAAATACAAAGCAAAGTAGCGGAATCTTGCCAGGGCAATGGCTCAGGCCGGCGCTTTCAGCGCCAGCCTGCTGTCGGCAAATTCGCCCCTCAGCCAATCGGCGAAGGCCGCTGCCGGTTCGGAGAGATCGTGCAAACTCCTGGCCACCAGCCAATAAGCGCCGGACGCGACATCGATGTCGAACGGCTTGACCAGTGCCCCGGTCGCCAATTCTTCGCCAATCTGAAGGATATCGCCCAGCGCCACCCCATGTCCAAGCAGCGCGGCCTGCTTCGAGAGCGAGGCGTCCGCAAGCATCGGCCCGCGCGCGGGCACGGCATCGGCAGGCACGCCCGCCGCCTCGAACCAGCGCGCCCAACCCTGGCGGTTTTCCTCGTGCAAAAGCGTGAAGCGAGCAAGATCGGCCGGCTTCTCGAGGGTTGGGCCCGATGAAAGCAGCGCCGGCGACAGAACCGGCGAATCGACTGTTGAAGCCAGCCGTTCGGCCTCGCTACGGGGCCATGACGTCGAGCGTGAGCTGAAACGCAAGGCAAGTTCGGGCTGGTCGCTGCGGAACTCGATCAGCCTTGGGTCGACTTCGAGGGAAACGTCGATGTCGGGCCGCAACTGCCGGAACCGGTTGAGCCTCGGCACCAGCCACACCGCTGCGAGCGAAGGTTCGACGCTGACGCGAACCACGAACTGGGCCGGGCTGGCGGCCAGATCGTCGAGCAGGCGGTCAATCGCATCGAAGCTCGTCATCAGTTGAGCAAGCAGCCGGCGGCCCGCATCCGTCAGTTCGACGCGGCGATGGTGCCGTTCGAAAAGCGGTTGGCGCAGGAAGGTTTCGAGTTCGCGGATCTGCCGGCTGATCGCCGCCTGCGAGACCAAAAGCTCCTCGGCGGCCTTGCTGAAGCTCACATGCCGCCCAGCCGCCTCGAAGCTCCTCAATGCCGTCAGGGGCAGGCGTCCACGCTTCATTTTCGCATAACCCAGGATTATCCGAAGCGGAAATTATACTCGTTTGAAGGCGAAGGCCAGCAGCGGTCTAATCCGGTCAAAGGAGACACGACCATGATCCAGTTCCTGAACATCCTCGGCGATGTCATGCGGATCGCGACGTTTCAATGGCGTGACGAAAGACGCGATGCAAGGCATCACGACGAGTGGCCCCACCCTGGCCGGTGGGTACCTCCGGTCGACCGGCAGCCATTTCGCCGTTACCGCCCGTGACGGCGGGGCGAGCGGGATTGCGTTCTCCGGCGCAAGCGCACATCTATCAGCTGGAAACGCGGAGATCGCAGTGGGCGACCAGCACGGGCATGCGCATACAGCCGGAGCGTCGAGGCGCGGCCGCAATTGGCCCGGCCCTTGGCGCAAGACACCCGGCCGCGTGCTCGGCACCTCGCTCGTGCGGCTTTACCAACTGACGCTGTCCGGCTTTGTCGGCAATTCCTGCCGGCATCTGCCGACCTGTTCGGAATATGCGCATGAGGCAATCGCCCGTCATGGTCTTTGGGCCGGTGGCTGGATGGGGTTGTTCCGCGTGCTGCGCTGCGGTCCATTCGGCACGCACGGCATCGACCTCGTGCC
Organism: Mesorhizobium sp. M8A.F.Ca.ET.161.01.1.1; assembly: GCF_004792105.1. Taxonomy (NCBI): domain Bacteria; kingdom Pseudomonadati; phylum Pseudomonadota; class Alphaproteobacteria; order Hyphomicrobiales; family Phyllobacteriaceae; genus Mesorhizobium; species Mesorhizobium sp. M8A.F.Ca.ET.161.01.1.1. The sequence goes on from NZ_SRTD01000010.1 coordinate 166,537, forward strand.
GGAGGTTCTGGCGCCCCGCTACGCCTGGTTCATGCCATGGCGGTACTGGGGGATCGGCCGTAAGCGAGGCGAAGCGCAGGGATGAGGAAGCTGCTCACGCGGCGCCAGCCGCGCCGGTTTACGATCCGGTAGGGTTAACGCTCGCCTGCACAACAACTGCGCATTTGAGACAAAATCGAGACAAGAGCCCTCGCTAAGCCCGCTCGCGAACCCCTCCTGGAGCGAGCATCCCATGCGCAACATCGACCGTCTTCCCTTCATCTTTGCCGGAATCCTGTTCCTGCTTGCCTGGCTGTTGGGATTTCCGATGCGTGCTCAATCGGCGCCGCTCGCGGATGTGCATTGTACGCTCATCGCCGACGCCCAGAGCGGCAAGACGCTTTACCAGGATGGTACCTGCGACCAGCGCTTCAGCCCGGCATCGACGTTCAAGGTGCCGCTTTCGCTGATCGGCTACGACGCAGGCATCCTCACCGATCAACACACTCCGGCATGGGACTACAACCCTGAGTTCAAGGCGGTGAAGCGCGACCAGAAAACCGTCGATCCGACGATCTGGGAACGTGATTCCATCATCTGGTTCTCACGCGAGATCACCCGCAGGCTTGGAGCCGAGAAATTTGCCGGCTATGTATCGAAGCTCAACTACGGCAACGGCGACGTTTCCGGCAAACCCGGCAAGGATGACGGACTGACCCATTCCTGGGTGAACTCCTCGCTCGAGATCACGCCGGTCGAAAAGGTCGCCTTCCTGCGGCAACTGCTCGCCGGCACGATGCCAGTGTCGGCCAAGGCGCATGAAATGACACGGGCCATCATACCGAGCTTCAAGGCCGGCGATTGGGCCGTTCAGGGCAAGACCGGCAGCACCAGGCTCGTCGAGGGCGGCAAGGACAAGCGCTCGCTCGGCTGGTTTGTCGGCTGGGCGCGGAAAGATGGCCGCCAGATCGTGTTCGCCCGGCTCGTCGTCGATGCGAAGCGGACCGACATGCCGAAGGGGTTGGCGACACGGGCCGCGTTCCTGAAGGACCTGCCGCAGCTGGTGAAATGAGTTTGATTTCCACGCAATTCCCAAGGGGAAGCGCTACGCGCTTCTCCCGGGAGAACGCAGCACGCTTTTCCTGGATTTGCTTAAGCGCTTCGGCGGGCGCGGATGATGTGGCCGCCGGAATTGCTCGTCATTGCCTTCGGTGCTCCGGAAAAGCGAGCGGCGATATCGCCGCTCTTGAGATCTTCGATCTCGTCGAAGCCGAGTTCAGTCAGGGATTTCGCCAGCTCTGCCGGAACAAAGAAGCTGATCCAAGGCTCCCCGACAGACGCGACGCGCGCCGCATGGAAGGCCTGGGCCGCCTGTCCCGCCGCATCGCGGTTCTCGGTCGGCTCGCTGTAGTCGAACACGACCTCCGAGCCGGGGATACCGGCTATCCAGGACAATGTGTTGAAGATCGCTTCCTTCGTCAGGTAGGGTACGACCCCCAGCCAGATGAAGAAGGCCGGCGCGGTCGACTGCAAACCGGCCTCGGCCAGTTCCGCAGACAGGCTTTGCCGCTCGAAATCGACCGGCACGAATCTGGTGGCGGCTGGCTCGGCAAGACCGCTATCGGCAATGCATTTGCGTTTCCAGGCTTGCGTGGCCGGGTGATCGACTTCGAACACGCTGAGGTCCGGATACGGATTGCGCAGCGAAAACGTATCGAGGCCGGCGCCAAGTACGACGAGTTGGCGGACACCGCGACGCACTGCCGCCGCCAGCCAGTCCTCGGCGAAGCGGGCGCGCGCTGCCACGAACAGGCGCATGCGCAGGCGGCGCTCGTCTTCCTGCTCAAGCTCCTGCGCCGCGGGAGCGGCTTCACCCAGAATCGCGATCGCGTAGGCATCGCGAAACAACCCTGCCTGCGGTGAAAATTGATGCAGAGCCCTCATGCGGGCGACGCCAAGGGCGGTTCGGCTGGGTGTTGCGTTTTCCATATCGACAATTCCAGACGATTGCGGGGATGTGCGCAAGCCTGGGCGACGTGTCTGCGACATCTCTGCCGACATTTCCTGACGGCCGGGCCAGTCAGCACTCTTTACCTGGCCCGGCACTGCCTCTAAAACCCGCGCGCTGCCGTTTGTCCATGTGATTGGCGCTTCCGGCTTTATCTTGTGCATGTCGTAATCCAGGACCGCCATACATTTTTGGGCGACATGCATTTCAACCACCCGCGCTCGTTTGCGGGACTGGATAGGAGAACCATATGCTGAATTCCGTTTCCCTGACATTTCCCGATGGCTCCGTCCGCGACTATGACGCGGCAATGACCGGTGCCGGCCTTGCCGAGTCGATCTCCAAGTCGCTGGCCAAGAAGGCCGTGGCCTATGCCATCGACGGCACCGTGCGCGACCTCAGTGATCCCGTGGGCAAATCCGGCAAGGTCGAGATCATCACCCGCGAAGACCCGCGTGCGCTGGAACTCATCCGCCATGACACCGCGCATGTGCTGGCGGAAGCCGTGCAGGAATTGTGGCCGGGCACGCAGGTGACCATCGGGCCGGTGATCGAGAACGGATTCTATTACGACTTTGCCCGCAACGAGCCGTTCACCCCGGACGATTTCCCGGTGATCGAGAAGAAGATGCGCGAGATCATCGCGCGCAACAAGCCGTTCACCAAAGAGGTCTGGTCGCGCGACAGGGCAAAAAAGGTCTTTGCCGACAAGGGCGAGCGCTACAAGCTCGAACTGATCGACGCCATTCCCGAGGATCAGGATCTCAAGATCTATGCGCAGGGCGACTGGTTCGACCTTTGCCGTGGTCCGCACATGGCCTCGACCGGCCAGATCGGCAACGCCTTCAAGCTGATGAAGGTGGCCGGCGCCTATTGGCGCGGCGATTCGAACAATCCGATGCTGACACGCATCTATGGCACGGCCTGGGCCGACCAGGCGCAGCTCGAAGGCTACCAGACGATGCTGGAGGAGGCCGAGAAGCGCGACCACCGCAAGCTTGGCCGCGAAATGGACCTGTTCCATTTTCAGGAAGAGGGGCCGGGCGTGGTTTTCTGGCACGCCAAGGGCTGGAAGATGTTCCAGAACCTGGTCAACTACATGCGTCGCCGCCTCGACGAGCAGGGCTATCAGGAGGTCAATGCCCCCCAGGTACTCGACAAGAGCCTGTGGGAGACGTCGGGCCACTGGGGCTGGTACCGCGACGCCATGTTCAAGGTGACGGTCGCCGGCGATGAAACCGACGATGACCGCGTCTTCGCGCTGAAGCCGATGAACTGCCCGGGTCACGTGCAGATTTTCAAGCATGGGTTGAAGTCATACCGGGATCTGCCCGTAAAACTTGCGGAATTCGGCAATGTGCATCGCTACGAGCCATCGGGCGCGCTGCACGGGCTGATGCGCGTGCGCGGCTTCACACAGGACGATGCGCATATCTTCTGCACCGAGGAACAGTTGGCTTCCGAGTGCTTGCGCATCAACGACCTGATCCTGTCGACCTACGCCGATTTCGGTTTCGACGAAATCAGCGTCAAGCTGTCGACGCGGCCGGACAAGCGCGTCGGCACCGACGAGGCATGGGATCATGCCGAGGCGATCATGGGCAGCGTGCTGGAAACGATCAGGACGCGCTCCGGCAATCGGATCAAGACCTCGATCAATCCGGGCGAGGGCGCCTTCTACGGGCCGAAGTTCGAATATGTGCTGAAGGATGCGATCGGCCGCGAATGGCAATGCGGCACGACGCAGGTCGACTTCAACCTGCCGGAGCGTTTTGGCGCCTTCTACATCGGCTCGGATTCCGAGAAGAAGCAGCCTGTCATGGTGCATCGCGCCATCTGCGGCTCGATGGAGCGGTTCCTCGGCATCCTGATCGAGAACTATTCCGGCCATTTCCCGCTGTGGTTCGCACCGCTGCAGGTGGTGGTGGCGACCATCACGTCGGACGCCGACAGCTATGCGAACGAGGTCGTGGCGAAGCTGAAAGCCGCCGGGCTGTTGGCGGAAGCCGATCTGCGCAACGAGAAGATCAACTACAAGGTCCGTGAGCACAGCCTGGCCAAGGTGCCGGTCATCCTCGTCTGCGGCAAGCGCGAGGCGGAGGAGCAGACCGCAAATATCCGCCGGCTCGGTTCGCGCGACCAGGAATCGCTTGGCCTTGCCGAAGCGATCGAACGGCTGGCCGAAGAAGCGGTCACACCTGATCGCCGACGCAAGCGCGCTGCTTGATTCGGACTGTTTTCGATCGAATGGCGGTGGAGCGATCCACCGCCATTTTCATATCCCTGTCACGGCGATGTTGTACCGGAACGCTATGCTCAAGCTGAAATCGCGCGAACGACCATTTCCCGAGCTTTCCTATGCCAACCCGCACCAGCCGGCTCTGGCGCGCTGGTTCATTCATTCGGTGGAAGGCCTTTCGGGCCGCGACCGGTTCGCGGCACTCTATGAATTCTGGCGCCATCAGGTTGTGCCGACCGGTGAGCGTGTGTTCAGCCGCATGCTGGACCTCATCGATGTAGGCGTGCGAACGCCCGACCAATGGCCGCCCGCGCAATTGCCCGACACGCCGCTGGTGATCATTGCCAACCATCCCTTCGGCATTGGCGACGGCATCGCCGTGCTGTCACTGGCAGAGCAACTCGGGCGACCTTTTCGAGTGATGATCCACAAGGATCTGCTCAGGATTCGCGAGATGGGGCCCTATTCGCTGCCAATCGACTTTTCCGAGACCAAGGAAGCTGTGAAGAACAACATGGCGGTGCGCCATGAAGCGGTTCGGCTGCTCAAGGAAGGTGTCACCATCGTGGTGTTTCCGGCCGGCGGCGTCGCCACCGCGCCAAAGGGTTTTGGCCGGGCGCGCGACCTGCCATGGAAGATGTTTCCGGCCCGTCTCGTCCAGGAAGCCAAGGCATCGGTCATTCCCATGCATTTCTCCGGGCAGAACGGCAGGCTGTTCCATCTGGTCAGCGGGCCGATGAACATGGCCGAGCGCGACGGGCGTGTGGCCAAATTCGTCGGCAAGGCCTCGCTGACCTTGCGCACCTCGCTGCTCATCCGTGAATTCGCGCGGTTGTCCGGCAAGGCGATCGAGGTGCGCGTCGGCAATGTGCTCAGCTGGAGCGAACTGGAGCCTTTGCGCGACCGCAAAGCGTTGCTCGATCGCCTTTATCGCGGCGTGTTCGACCTGGCGCCAGAGCTGCCTCGCCGGCGCATTCCTTTCCTGCCGGCCCGAACGAAACTGGCGGCCTGAAGGAGCATCTCCGGCGAAAACGAGATCGCCTCCAATGCGCCGTCTCTTTGCTTTTACGCAATTCCGGACGCGAAACCGCTTCGCACCTTTGCTGGAATTGCTTTAGTCCGCGCCTTCTTCCGGATCCATGGCCGCTGCTTCGGTGGCGAGAACCTCGATTTCCTGGTTCTGCCCGCCCACGACCGTGAAATCCTTCTGATAGATCCGGTCGCGGTTCTTGGCGATGATGGTGTAGTCGCCTTCGGCGAGCACCATCGAGGCGAAGGCGCCGACGGTTTCCTTGATCGGGTCGCCGGATTCGTTGAGCAGCGACCAGGATGTATCCGCGATCGCTTCGCCACCGGCCTCGCGCACCAGCTTCATCGTGATTTCGGCGGCGTGATGCTCGACGGTGGCTTCGGTCAGCTTGCCGGCCTCGACGCGGATGTCGGAGCGGATGACGGCATTGACCGCGCCGTAGGTCGAGACGACATGGTAGATGCCGGCATTGAGCCGCACGACGCTGTTGGGTTCGACATCGGGAATGATCAGCGCGCGGTCGCCATTGGCCTCGACGGTGCCCTCATAGATCGAGAAGCGCAGTTTTTTCGGCGGAATGCGCACGCCTCCGGACAGGACCGCGTCGAGCTTCAGGCCGCCGGCATCGAGCACCAGGCTTTCTCGCTTGGCTTCCTTGCCGACGGTGATGCGCTTGGTGGCGCCGGCGCGGCCATAAGAGGCGTGGACCAGATAGCTGCCGGGTTCGAGCTGGAAGACGGCGCTGCCGCCATGCGCGGAGGCGACCATCGGCAATTTGCCGTTGACGGCTTCAGGCTTGAAGACGCGCCAGACGAGACCGCGGGTGATGTCGGTGCCCTTGTCGGTCAACTGGGCCGACAGGGTGATGGCGCCACCGCCGCCAAGCGCCAGCGGGGTCCCACTCTTCGGCGTCGCATAGCTCGAAATTCCGGGAAGTTTCAGGTCGCCAACGCCATCCTTTTCCTGCGCGACAGCCATGGAGACCGGCAGCAGGAACAGCGCGGCGCAGAGCCGGACCAGGAAAAGACGCAGTCGCCCCTCAAACATGCCTTGCGTTGAAGCCCATGGCGGTGGCAATTTCAAGGCTTAAGAGTCCGATCCGTGACTCTTCAGCCCGGCGCTAGCGCGCCTTTGCCCGAGCCGCCCGAATTCCCGATGGTGCGCTTCAGCTCAAAACAGAATGTCCAGGAGACTTGCGCCCATGGCGTCGCCGATCATCGACTTCCTGCTGACCCGAAATTCAGCGCCAATTCCCGATCTCAAGGAGCCTGCGCCCAGCGACGCCGATATCGCCACGATGATTGCCGCCGCCACACGCGTGCCCGACCATGGACGGCTTGAACCCTGGCGCTTCATCCTCTATCGCGGCGAGGCCCGCATCGAGATCGGCAGACAACTGGCGGCACTGGCTGAACAACGTGAAGGACCGTTGACGGAAGGCCGCCGCAACCAGGAACTGGCGCGGTTCTCGCGCGCGCCGCTGGTGATCGGTGTCGTGTCAATTCCCAGGGAGAACCCGAAAATCCCGCAATGGGAGATGTTCCTGTCCGGAGGCATGGCGGCGCTGAATCTGATGATATCTGCCAATGCGCTTGGCTACGGCACCAACATGATCAGCAACTGGTATTCCGACGTGCCGGAGGGCAGGGCGATCCTCGGACTGGCGCCGCAGGAGCGCGTCGTTGGTTTCATCCATATCGGCTCTTATGCGGGTCCGGCGCCGGAGCGGCCACGGCCCGATCCGGCCAAGCTCTACGCCGATTACGCCGGACCTTGGGCGGACTGATGTTCTACGAGCCGTCCAAGGGGCACGGACTGCCGCACGATCCGGCCAAGGCCATCGTGGCGCCGAGGCCGATCGGCTGGATATCGACGCTGAACAAGGCGGGCGAGATCAATCTCGCGCCATACTCCTTCTTCAACGCCGTCTCGACCCGGCCTTTCATCGTCTGGTTTTCCTCCGAGGGCGAGAAGGACAGCGCCTCGTTCGCGCAGGAAACCGGCGAGTTCGTCGCCAATCTGGTCAGCCGCGACCTTGCGGAGAAGATGAATTACACGTCCGTCGCCGCGCCGCGCGGGGTCAACGAGTTCGTCTATGCCGATCTCGCCATGGCGCCGTCGCGTCTCGTCAGGCCGCCGCGCGTGGCGGCGGCACCCGCGGCGCTCGAATGCCGGGTGACGGAAGTGTTTCGCCCAAAGGCGCTCGACGGATCGCCAACGAGCGCCGTCGTCGTCGCCGGTGAAGTGATCGGCGTGCATATCGACGATGCCTTCCTGAAGGATGGCCTGTTCGACATCACCAAGGCCGGCAATGTCGCTCGTCTCGGCTATATGGACTATGCCAGCGTCGACGAGGTCTTTTCGATGCGCCGACCGCGCTGGGAACAAAAGTAGCTGTCAGATGTGTATACCGGCCGCCCTTGCGCGCGCCAGTAGGCGTTCGGCCAGCCGCAGATGCGGGCGGTCGAACATCTTGCCGTCGATGCCGACGACGCCGGGATTTCCCGCTGCCACGAACGCCGCAACGATGGCCGCCGACTGTTTCACCGCCGCGGCCGAGGGCGTGAAGGCGGTGTTGATGACGGGCACCTGATCCGGGTGGATCGCCATCTTGCCGGTGAAGCCGTCGCGTTCGGCCTCGGTGCATTCCACGGCGAAGGCCGCCATGTCGCGAAAATTCGGAAACACGGTGTCGATCGCGGCGACCTCCGCGGCCCCCGCCGCGAGGATGGTTGTCAGGCGGGCGTGACGGAAGAGGTCGGTGTAGTGGCCGCGCTCGTCGCGGGCCGCACGCGCGCCGACCGCGGCCGACAGGTCTTCCGCGCCCCAGGTCAGGCCGGCAAGCCGCACGCTTGCGCCGGCATAGGTCGCGGCCGCCAGCAGGCCCGCCGGAGTTTCGGTGATGATTGGCAGGATTTTTATCGAACCGTCGGGCAGATCGTTCTCGGCCTCGCGAACCCTGAGCTTGGCTGCGAGCTGCTGCATATCCTGGCCGCTGTTCGATTTTGGCAGCATGATGCCGTCCGGCCTTGCCGGAACGAGCTTGGCAAGATCATCGTCCGTCAGCCCGGTCGAGAGGTCATTGACCCTGACATAGATCGCCGGGTTGGTTTGCCCCCTGCGTTCGAGGATGAAGCGCGCCGCTATCTCGCGCGCCTGCGCCTTGTTCCGCGGCGCCACGGAATCCTCGAGATCGACGATGACCACGTCGGCGCCGGCGCCGAATCCCTTTTCCAGCTTCCGCTCGGAATCGCCGGGAACGAACAGCAGCGAGCGCATCAGGCCGCCTTCTTCAGCATCATCGCTTGCCTGGTGCATTTGGCGACCAGATCGCCATGCTGGTTGTAGGCGCGGTGCTCGAATTCGACGATGCCGCGGTCGGGCTTCGACTTGGACTCGCGCACCGAGACGACAGATGTCTCGACACGGATGGTGTCGCCATGGAAGACCGGATGCGGAAACACGGTTTCCTTCATGCCGAGATTGGCGACCGTGGTGCCGACCGTGATGTCGTTGACCGAGATGCCGATCATCAGGCCGAGCGTGAACAGCGAGTTGACCAGCGGCTTGCCCCATTCGCTCTTGGCGGCGAAATCGAAGTCGATATGCAGCGGCTGCGGGTTCAGCGTCATCACCGAAAACAGCATGTTGTCGCTCTCGGTGACGGTCTTGCGCAGCGTGTGCTGGAAGACATGGCCGACAACAAACTCCTCGAGATATAGCCCGGCCATTTCCGTCTCCTGCGCTGTCTGACGGTTGATAGGCGCTGCATCCAGCGCTCGCAAGCCAGTTAATGAACATGGTGAACCGTTCGTAAACCATTTCTGCCTACCGTCCTCACGGGGCCGGAAACCTTCCGGCTAGGGGCGTAAGCAGACGGGCATGGTTGTTGTTTCGCATTTCCTGAAATGGATCTACACGGCCAGGGTGTCGGAGCGCGCCGCCGCGGCCAATGCGCTGGCCCGGGCCTACGTCAATTCCGAATTGCCGTTCGAGGACCGCTGCGCCGCCGAAGCGGCGCTGACGCTGCTGCTCGACGACGCCTCGTCGAAGGTGCGGCTGGCGATGGCGGAAGCGCTCTCGATGAGCCACCACGCGCCGCTGCAGATCATAAGCGTGCTTGCCGCCGACCAGCCGGAAGTCGCCGGTGTCGTGCTGGCGCGCTCGCCACTGCTCACCGACGCCGATCTGATCAACCGCGTGGCGGCGAGCCAGAAGGCAACGCAGAAACTGATCGCCGATCGGCCGCTCGTCTCGATGGCGCTGTCGGCGGCCATCGCCGAGATCGGCGAGGCGGAGGCCTGCGCCGTGCTTCTGGCCAACACCGGTGCCGCCATCGCTTCGATGAGTTTCCGCCGCATGGCGGAGCGCCATGGGCATCTGCCTTTGGTGCGCGAGGCGCTGATATCGGATATCAGGCTGCCCGCCGACTGCCGGCACATGCTGCTCATCAAGCTTGGCGAGACATTGAAGACATCGCCGCTGGTCATGGCGTTGATGGGAACCGCGCGTGCAGAACGCGTCATGCGGGAGGCCTGCGTCAAGGCCTCGGTGACGCTGATCGAAGGCACGCGCCAGGAAGAGCATGCGGCGTTGATCGAGCATCTCAGGCTGCGTGGCGATCTGACCGCCAGCTTCCTGATCCGCACTATCGCGCACGGCAAGGTCGATTTCTTCGGCTCGGCGCTGGTCGCGCTCAGCCAGCAGTCCGAGCCACGGGTGAGGGCGCTGCTGGCCGGCGGGCACGACGTGGCCCTGCAGGCGTTGTTCCGCAGTGCCGGCCTGGCTGCCGCCACGCATGCGGTCATCCTGCGCGCGCTGAAGATCTGGCGTGAGGTTGCCAACGGCAAGCGCGTCGCCGGCGTTCAGGAGGTCAGCTGGCTGATGCTCAAGGAGTTGGGCGGGCAATCCGCCGAAGGCGATCTTGCCGCTCTGGTCAAGTCGATCCATCTCGATGCCCTGCGCGAGAACGCGCGCGGCCACGCGCTGGCGATCGCCGCAGCCTAGGTTTTATCCCTCGCGAAGAAATCCGGGAAATCCTCCATCGCCGCGGCGATGATGCGCAGGGACGCCGCGATTTGCAGCATGTCGCCGGTGGCGTTTCGCTGGGCGATGCCCGCCGCATACTGCCGGGCAACAGCGACGGTCGCTGTTTGCGGATCGCCAGGGGCACGGAAAAGCAGCTCGCGCGCCAATCCCCTCAGGAAGTTGGCGATTGAAAGCGCCGTTTCCGATGGGATGGCATGGTCTTGGCTGGCACTGCGCAGCCGCAGGATTTCCAGGCCGACCGTGACGGAGGCGACGCCGCCGCCCAGCACCGCCTCGCCCTTCCTGCCGGAATTCTGCACCAACGGCATCAACTGATTGACCCGGTCATAAGCGAGGCTCTCGAAGGCCGAACGCCTCGGCACGCGCTCATGCAGGCAAAGCCGCGCCAGATCCTCGCGCATGGCCCGCACGATGCGGTCGGCCGCGAGCCACGGATCCGCCGGCAACACGACGATGAAGACCCCGATCGCCAGCAGGATGCCGACCAGGATCGATGCCGAGCCGGCGAAGAAGGGGCCGGGATCATAGGTCATCGCCTGATGCGGGCTGAGGAAAGCCAGGAAATTGATGGCGAAGGCCGTCGCCACGCCGACATAGCGCGGATTGGCCATGGCGAGTGCCGCCGGCACCATGATGGGCACCACGAAGAGCATGAACCACCCGAAGCCGGGCAGGGCGGGAAGCGCGATCTGGCCGACGAGAAAGGCGAACGGCAAAGCGAGCAGCGTTCCCTTGAAGAAACCCCATGATACCTGCACGGGATCGGGGCGAGCGGCAAACAGGCTCGACACGACGGCAACCAGGATGACGGTGCCGGCCGCCTCCGACCACTTCGTCGTCAGCCAGAAAGCCGCGACCAACAGCGTGGCAACGGCCGCGCGGATGGCGTTGCGTGCGGCACCGGGATAGTCGCGATGCACCACCAGGGCCGGCTGCTGGCTGCCAGGACCTGGTCGGCGGGTCACCGGCGCGCGCAGCGCGTCCAGGCCACGAAGCACCTGTTTCAGCGCCTCGGCGAAATCGGCCGCTATGGTGAGGCGGGTGATGGTTCCGACCCTGTCCTCACCCTGATCGACCGAGGCATCGGGCATTTGCCGGGCCTTGGTTGAGATCGCGTCGAGCCGCGCCAACCAGGGCGAGGTATCGTCCAGCGCTCCCGGCTTGGTTGCCAGTTCGCCTACAAGGGCTTGCAGTTCCGAGCGCACCGGGATGAGGGCCGCGTTTTTCGGAGCGGCATGCGAATAGAGCGCGCGCGCCGCCGAAAGAGCCGAGAGCAGTTGTCCGATCGTGCGTCGCACCGGATGCGCGCGCGGTGCGAAGCTCGGCGCTTCGAGCCTGGCATAGGCGCGCATCTCGCCAAGCGTCTGGGTGTCGGCGACAAGCTTCCGGTGCAGGCCGATCAGCGTTGCCCGATCCCCGCCGGAAAACGCTCCGCCGGCGTAAGTGGCGAGGTCGAGAATGCAGCGTTTCAGCCGCGAGATGATGGCGTCGCTGGCCAGTTTGGGCAGGATCAGCCGGCTGGTGAGGCCGGCGCAGACGATGCCGAGCACGATCTCGGCACAACGCGCGACCGCTAGGTCAACGACCAGATGCGGTTGCCCGAAAGCGGGCAGGCCGATGATCATGGCGGTGTAGCCGGCAAGGGCGGCGCCATAGGCTTCGGGATTGCGCAGCAGCGACGAGACGAAGGTGCAGATGCCTATCCAGACGGCAAGCACCGTCACCAGAATCCAGGGGCCGGTGCCGAACGCCGTGGTGATGCCGATTGCCGCGACACCCCCGGCAAGCGTGCCGAGCAGCCGGTAGAAGCCTTTCGCCAGCACCATGCCGGCAACCGGCTGGGCGACGATGAACACCGTCATCATCGCCCATTGCGGATGGTCGAGCTTCAGCGCATAGGCGGCGAGAAGCGCGATCATGCCAGCCGAAACGGTGCGCAGGGCAAAGATCCAGTCCGAGCGCGTCGGTTGCGTCAAGCCGGCCAGGCTCGTCTCGAAATAGGTTTTCAGCCGCGCCCAGGTCACATGCCGGTCTCCATGTCAGGGACGCAAGCTAAACTCGCCAGCGGCTAGATATCCAGCACTTCCGTCTCGGCGAATTCGGCGCGTTCCTGGATGAAGCGGAAGCGGGCTTCGGGCTTGGTGCCCATCAGTGCATCGACCGCATCCTTGGTCGCCGCCTCGGCGTCGATCACGTCGACCCTGAGCAGCGTGCGCTTCCTGGGGTCCATGGTGGTCTCCTTGAGCTGCGAGGCCATCATTTCGCCCAGGCCCTTGAAGCGGCCGAGCTCGACCTTGCCGCGCCCGGTGAATTCGGTGCGCAGAAGCTCGTCCTTGTGGGCGTCGTCGCGGGCATAGGCGACCTTGCCGCCTTGCCTGATCGAGTAAAGCGGCGGCACCGCCAGATAGAGATGGCCGCCGCGTACCAGCGCCGGCATCTCCTGGTAGAAAAAGGTGATCAGCAGCGAAGCAATGTGGGCGCCGTCGACATCGGCGTCGGTCATGATGATCACGCGGTCGTAGCGCAAATCCTCGTCGCGATACTTTGACCGCGTGCCGCAGCCAAGCGCCTGGATCAGGTCCGATATCTGCTGGTTGGCGGCCAGCTTGTCATTGCCGGCGCTGGCGACGTTGAGGATTTTTCCGCGCAGCGGCAAGACGGCCTGGCTGGCACGGTCGCGCGCTTGCTTGGCGGAGCCGCCGGCGGAATCGCCTTCGACGATGAAGAGTTCGGCACCCGCCGCCGCGTTCTGTGTGCAGTCGGCGAGCTTGCCCGGCAAGCGCAGCTTGCGCACCGCACTCTTGCGCGACACCTCTTTTTCCTGGCGGCGGCGCACCCGTTCGTCAGCGCGCGCGATCACCCAGTCGAGCAGTTTCGAGGCTTCTTGCGGATTGTCGGCCAGCCAATGGTCGAACGGGTCGCGTATCGCGGTCTCGACGATGCGTATCGCTTCGATCGTCGCCAGCCTGTCCTTGGTCTGGCCGACGAATTCCGGCTCGCGGATGAACACCGACAGCATGCCGGCGGCCGAGATCATGACGTCTTCCGACGTGACGATCGAGGCGCGCTTGTTGCCGACGAGGTCGGCATAGGCCCGCAGGCCGCGCGTCAGGACGTTGCGGAAGCCGGCCTCGTGCGTGCCGCCTTCACCGGTCGGAATGGTGTTGCAGTAGGAATTGATGAAGCCGTCGCCGCCGAACCAGGTCACCGCCCACTCGAGTGAGCCATGGCCGCCTTGCCTGTCGCTCTTGCCGGCGAAGATTTCGCGCGTCACCTGGAATTCGTCGCCTAGCGACGCTTTCAGATAATCCTTGAGGCCGCCGGGAAAATGGAATTCCGCCTTGGCCGGCGTCTGATCCTTTTCCTTGATGAGGGAAGGATCGCAGGTCCAGCGGATTTCGACGCCGCCGAACAGATAGGCCTTGGAGCGCGTCATGCGGTAGAGCCGTGCCGGCTCGAAGGCCGCACCCTTGCCGAAGATCTGCTCGTCGGGATGGAAACGCGTCCTGGTGCCGCGGCGGTTGTGCACCTCGCCGAGGTGCTCCAGACCGCTTACCGGAATGCCGCGTGAAAACCGTTGGCGATAAAGCTGGCGGCCGCGCGCGACTTCGACCTCGAGATGGTCCGACAGGGCGTTGACGACGGAAACGCCGACGCCGTGCAGGCCACCGGAGGTCTCGTAGACCTTGGAATCGAACTTGCCGCCCGAATGCAGCGTCGTCATGATCACTTCGAGCGCCGGCTTCTTGAATTTCGGATGCGGATCGACCGGGATGCCGCGGCCATTGTCGGTGACGGTGAGATAGCCGTCGGCCGAAAGCTCGACATCGATGAAGGTGGCGTGGCCGGCAACCGCTTCGTCCATCGAATTGTCGATGACCTCGGCGAACAAATGGTGCATCGCCTTGTCGTCGGTACCGCCGATATACATGCCAGGCCGGCGGCGCACCGGCTCCAGGCCTTCGAGCACCTCGATGTCGGCGGCGCTGTAACCCTCGCTGCCATCCTTGGCCGCGGCCGGCCGCCTGGCGGCCGCTTGCACCAGCGGATCCGCTGGGCGCGCCGGCGCGCGAACCGGCTGCGGCTGCTTGTCGATGTTGCCGAAGAGATCGTTGTTGTCGTCCATGCCAACCATAAGGGTCCGGTGCTGCGAATCACCCGTCGATACTGCCACGCTTTTCGGCGCCAAGCGACGGAGGTTCCTGTTACGTTCGGGGATTTAGCCCTTCTTACCCTAAAACCATTCGATAACCAAGCGGGCGGAAATAGGTCGAATGCCACCGCACAAGATTCCTGATTCTTTAACAATGCCGACTAGCGTGAGCCCAACATAACAAGAAACTGCAGGCGTCAGGGGTTTAGGTGTGAGGGGCAAGGCCATAACGATGATCGGCATCGCCGCCGTTTTCGGCGCGATCTCGATCTTTGCCGCGGATTTCTGGGTCAAGAGCCAGGCCCAGGCCGATGCCCAGGAGAAGACGGCCTCGATCGCCGCTCCGGCCCCACCCAGGATCGAATTCAAGACGATCGTGGTGGCGACCGCGCCATTGCGTTATGGCATGGAGCTCGATCGCACCAAACTCAGCGAAATCCCGTGGCCGCAGGATTCCCTGCCGCAGGGCGCCTTTGCGACCATCGACGGGTTGCTCGGCGAAGGTGGCCGGGTCGTGCTGTCGCCGATCGAGGTCAACGAGCCGGTGCTGCTCACCAAGCTGTCCGGACCGAACGGCCGCGCGACGCTGTCCAATATGCTGACGCCCGGAATGCGGGCGGTCACCATCCGCACCGACGAGATCGCCGGCGTCGGCGGCTTCGTCACGCCGGGCGACCGGGTCGATGTCGTGCTGACCCGCGATGCCGGCGAAATCCAGGAAGTCGCCAAGAACGCGCAAGGCGCGGCCGGTTCGACCATCACCTCGGAAATCGTCGTTGCCGACGCCAAGGTGCTGAGCGTCGGGCAGGGCGCCGACGAGCGCCAGACGACGCCGCAGGTGGCCAATTCCGTGACCATCGAGGTGACGAGCGACGGCGCGCAGAAAGTGGCGCTGGCCCGCACCGTCGGCACGCTGTCGCTTTCGCTGCGCTCCGCCAGCGAAGGCGGCGACGGCAAGAACGGCGTCACCACCATCTCTTCCTTCGGCGGGTCTGTGGCTTCCAAGGCCCAGGCGGCGGCCGGCTCCCTGTTCGATGCCGTCGCCAAGGAGCCGGAGAAGCCGAAGTTCAAGACGGTCATCGTGACACGCGGCACGCAGGCCGAGGAATACAAGGTTCCTTCGCGGGATCAGAAGTAAAGACCGGTGGGGACCGGGCGGGACGGGATAATGGCGATGCATACCCTATATCGAATGACGGATCGGTTGCGTTTGGTGCGCGCCTTGGCGATGGCGGCTTCACTGGCCGCGAGCGGCATGCTCGCCTTCGTCGGCGCGGCCAACGCGGACAACGACATCGTCCATGTCTCGTCGACCAGGAATGCGTCGATCAAGGTCGCCAAGGGCAAGCCCAAGACGATCATGACGAGCGCGGCCTTCTACCAGATCGTCATCGGCGATCCGGAGATCGCCAACGTCAATCCGCTGACCGACAAATCCTTCTATGTGCTGGGCAACAATCTCGGCACCACCGGCATTGCGCTGTTCGACGAGAACAAGCAGCTCGTCGGCACCATCGACATCGAAGTGACGCTCGACACCGACCAATTGGCGAGCACCATCCGCGCCAGCGTGCCGGACGCCAAGATCAAGGTCGGCTCGGCCAATGGACGCGTGGTGCTTTCGGGCGAGGCGGATGACGCGGTCGCCGCCGAAAAGGCAAACAAGATCGCCACCCGCTTCTCCGGCAATGAGGAGGTGATCAATTCGGTCAATATCTCCTCGTCGCAGCAGGTCCAGCTCAACGTCCGCTTCGTCGAGATCAATCGCCAGGCCGGGCAGGATCTTGGCGCGAAATACAGCGCCAATTTCGCTTACGGCTTCGGCGGTCGCGACGTCTCTATCAATCCAGGCCCGGTCCCGGCGGCCGGCACCGGCGAGATCATCGGCCGGCTGCTGTCCAATGGCGTCTCGATCGATATCGCCATCAAGGCGCTGGAGGAGCGCGGCCTTGCCCGAAGGTTGGCCGAACCGAACCTGATTGCTCGCTCCGGCGAAACGGCGAGCTTTCTCGCCGGCGGCGAATTTCCCATCCCGGTTTCCGAAGACAATGGCAATATCTCCGTCAGCTACAAGAACTACGGCGTCAGCCTGGACTTTACGCCGACCGTGCTGAAGGACGGATTGGTCAGCCTCGACATCGCGCCGGAAGTCTCTTCGATCGATGCGTCGGCATCGTACAATATCGGCAACATTTCGGTGCCGGGGTTCATCGTGCGCCGCGCCAAGACTTCGGTCGACCTGAAGAACGGCCAGAGCTTCATGATCGCCGGGCTGCTGCAGTCCCAGAACGACATCATCACGTCTCGCATACCCGGTCTCGGCAAGATGCCGGTGCTGGGGTCGCTGTTCTCGTCGAAATCCTATCAGCGGCGCGAGACCGACCTGGTCATCATCGTCACGCCCTATCTGGTCAAGCCGGTCGATCCGTCGAAGAAAATGGCTGAGCCGACCGATGGCACACAGCCCGCCAGCAATGTCGACTATTTCCTCAACAACACCGAGGAAGTGAAGGCGCCGGACACCAACCGTGCGCTGGCGCTGGCTGACGGCAGCGCTGCGCGGGGCGCTTCCGCGACCAAAGTCGGCCATTTCCTCGACCTGCCGAAGGACTGAAGCCATGCGTCTGGTCCTGAGATCGAGCCTCGCACTGCTTCTTGCCGGTTTGGCAAGCGGCTGTACCAGCGACGACTATGTGCGCAGCGAAGGCGTGACGACAGCCGCCGGTGAGGCGCAGGCCGCCAACACCGTCATGCAGATGGTCGACCCGTGGAAGTACGGCGTCCAGAACACGAGGCTTCTCGTGCCTGCCAAGCGTGGCGATGCCGGGGCCGCCACGCCCGATCAGGCGGCCGGTGCCAAGGCAGCGCAAACGACCACCGGCAACTGATCCAGACGGCGATCGACCTCATAGGCGGCAAGAATGGCAAACAGCACCAAGAAGATCCTGCTCGTATCGACAGACCGGACCTTCGCGCAGGACACGAAGACGGCCTTTGCCGCCTCCGAGATCATCCAGCTCATGACGGTCGAGAAGAACGTCACCGAACTGCGCGGCGAGGTTCAGGAGGCCGAGTTCGGCGTCGTTATCGTCGACATGGATGCGGCGATGCTGGAAGAAATCGAGTCACTGCAACGTGTGATGCGCCGGCTCGAGGGCAAGGCACCGGTGGTCGTGGTCACGCAGGAGTTCAACGCCGCCGCTGTCCGCATCCTGGTCCAACTCAAGGTCGCCGACTTCCTGGTCAAGCCGATCACCACGGCCGACCTCGTGCGTTCGGTCGTGCGAGCGTTGCAGGGACCCGGCCGCGAGGAAAACACCGAGTCGCAAATCTACACCTTCATGCCCGCCGCCGGCGGCGTCGGCACCACGACACTGGCGCTGCAGACCGCGTTCCAGCTGCATCATTCGGTGACGCGCGGCGCCTCGACCTGTGTGGTCGACCTCAATTTCCAGCAAGGTGCCTGCGCCGAATATCTCGATCTGGAGCCGCGTTTCGACATCACCGAAATCGAGAACCAACCCGAGCGCCTCGACCGGCAGCTGCTCGATGTGATGCTGTCCAAGCACGCCAGCGGACTTTGCGTGCTGGCGGCGCCGACCCATCCGGCCGAAATGCGCTCGTTCAAGACCGATGTCGTGGTGCGCATGCTGGACCTCGTCTCGGCCTATTTCGACAATGTCGTCATCGACATGCCGCGCACCTGGTTTCCGTGGACGGAAACGGTGCTGCTCGGTTCCAACAAGCTCTACATCGTTGCTGAAATGACGGTGCCGTGCCTGCGCCATACGCAGCGGCTGATCCAGGCCGTCTATGAGACCGCCGGCAAGGAAGTGAAGCCGAACGTGATCGTCAACCGTTTCGAGCAGAAGATGTTCGACAACGGCATCAAGCAGGCGGATGTCCAGGAAATCCTTGGCGAGCATTTTGTCGGCGGCATCGCCAACAACTACCGGCTGGTGCGCGAGGCGGTCGACCGCGGCGTGCCGCTGCACGAGATCGATCCCAACGCCAATGTCGTCAACGACCTGAAGAAGATCATCCTTCCGGAAGAGTCGGTGGCGACCGCGAGCAAGTCGAAGTCGCTATTCGGTTTCGGCAGGGGCCTGTTGAAAAGGAAAGCTGGATGACCAGCCGTTTTTCCACCCTGCAGAATCGCGACGCCCGCCCGCAGCGACCGGCGGAATCGACACCGGTCGCGCATCATGCCGTCGTTATCCCGACCAGCCGAAAGGCTTTGCCGGCGAAACCGGAAGCGGCACCGGCAAAGAATGCCAACAAGGTGCTCGATGCCCGGGTGCGCATCCATCGGATGCTGCTCGAGGAGATCAACCTCGTCGCGCTGGAGCGCTTGCCCAAGGACGAGATGCGCCGGCAAGTGCATGATTTCGTATCGGAAAAAACCCGCCAGGAGCGGATGGCGATCAATACCGCCGAACTCGACGCGCTGGTCGACGATATCGTCGACGAGATGGTCGGCCTCGGCCCGCTCGAGCCGTTGCTCAAGGACCCCGACATCAACGATATCCTGATCAACGGCCACCAGAACTGTTTCGTCGAAAAGAAAGGCAAGCTGCAGCAGGTCCACATCCCGTTCAAGGACGAGGCGCATCTGCTCAGAATCGTCAACAAGATCGTGGCCGCCGTCGGCCGCCGCGTCGACGAATCGCAGCCGATGGTCGACGCACGCATGCTGGACGGCTCGCGCTTCAACGCAGCCATCCGCCCGGTGGCCGTCGACGGTCCGCTGGTGTCGATCCGCAAGTTCTCCAAGAACAAGCTTGGCCTGCACAGGCTGGTCGAATTCGGCGCCATCACGCAGAACATGGCCGAAGTGCTGGCCGCGGCCGTGCATGCCCGCAAGACGACGATCATTTCGGGTGGCACCGGCACAGGCAAGACGACGATGCTCAACGCGCTGTCGGCCTTCATTCCGGAAGACGAGCGGCTGATCACCATCGAGGACGCGGCGGAGCTTCAATTGCAGCAGCCGCACGTCGCGCGCATGGAAACGCGCCCGGCCAACATCGAAGGCCATGGCGAGCTCAAACAGCGCGACCTGGTCAAGAACGCGTTGCGCATGCGTCCCGACCGCGTCATCCTCGGCGAGTGCCGCGGCGAGGAGGCATTCGACATGCTTCAGGCGATGAACACCGGCCATGAAGGGTCGATGGCGACCATCCATGCCAACACGCCTCGCGATGCCATTTCACGCCTCGAGCAGATGCTGGGCATGACCGGCATGCCGATGACGGTGCAGTCGATCCGCAGCCAGATCGCCAGCGCCATCGACATCATCGTCCAATTGACCCGGCTTTCCGACGGCAAGCGCAAGGTGACGAGCGTCGCCGAGGTGACCGGCATGGAGGGTGATGTCATCCAGATGCAGGAAATCTTCCGCTTCGTGCGCACCGGCATGGATGCCGACGGCAGCATTCTCGGCTACTTCGAGGCAACCGGGATCCGGCCGCGCTTCCTCGAGGACCTGCGCGCCATGGGCATCGACTTTCCGGGACGCTATTTCGAACCCGGCCGGCCGCAGGAGTAGCCGGGGTGTTCGACGGGTTCAGCGCGATCTATGTCGTCTATGCCGGGGCCGCACTGACCGGCATCATGGTCGCCGAGGCGGTCTACCTGCTCTATGCCGGCCGCAGCGACAAGCGCACCGCCATCAACCGGCGCATGAAACTTCAGGAAAACAAGATCAGCCAGGAGCAGGTGCTGATCCAACTGCGCAAGGAGCGCGGTCTCGACGCGGGAACGTCGCTGTTCTCGCCGGACCGGTTCCGTGCCTTGCGCACGCAGTCGGGCATGGTGATGCCACTCTCGAAATTCCTGATGATCACCTGCGGCGTGGCGATGGCCATGACTCTGTTCGCCATCTCGCGCGGCTTGCCGCTGTTGATGGGGCTCATTCTGTTCGTCGTGCTGGTGCCGCTGCTGCCGGTCATGGCGATGCGCTCCATGCGCAAGCGCCGGCTGAAACGTTTCGGCATGCAGTTGCCGGAGGCGCTGGAACTGATCACGCGGGGCCTCAAGGCAGGTCATCCGGTTCCGGTGGCGATTGCCATGGTGTCGCGCGAGATGCCCGATCCGATCGGTACGGAATTCGGCGTCATTGCCGACGAAGTCACCTATGGTTCCGACCTGGTCTCGGCGCTGAACTCGCTTTTCGACCGGGTCGGCCACGAGGACCTGCCGTTGTTCGTCACCGCCGTGTCGATCCAGACCAGTTCGGGCGGCAATCTGCGCGAAATCCTCGATGGGTTGTCGACGACGATCCGCGAACGCGGCAAGCTGCGCCGCAAGGTGCGCGCGATTTCGACGGAAGGCCGCTTGTCGGCCTACATTTTGACTGCCGTGCCGGCGCTGCTGTTCACCGCCATCATGGCCATGATGCCGGGATATTACAGCGACGTCTGGGGCGTGCCGAAGACGTGGTACATGATCGGCGGCTCGGTTACCTGGCTGATGCTGGGCAATCTGATCATGTTCAAGATGTCGAACTTCAGGTTCTGACATGCAGGGCGTCATCGAATTCCTCGCCTCGCTCGCGCCGGCCTCGCTGATGCCGGTTGCGGTCCTCTTGCTGCTCGTCGGAGTCGCCGCGGTCGCCTGGCCGATGGTGGCGGCGAAGGGTGACCGCAATGAAGTCAAGCGCCGGCTCAAGGTCGACCACGGTCCGGTGGCGGCCAAGCCCGAACCGGTGCAGAAGAAGAATAGCGGCGTCGTGCGCGAGAAGGCGGTGAAGAGGGCGCAGGAATTCTACGCCAAGAGCGACCCGGAAAATGTCGCCCGCCTGCGTTTGAAGCTCATCCAGGCCGGTTACATGGAGCCGCGCGCCGTCGGCATGTTCTTCCTCATCCGGTTCACGGCAATGATCGGCACGACGTTCGCCGTCTTCGTGCTCAACCGGTGGATGGCCAGCCCGGACGCTACGATGACGAGCCGGTGGACCTTCATCATCCTGTCGGGCGCTGCCGGCTATTTCTTGCCGGGTCTGGTGCTGACCCAGAAGGTTCGGGAAAAGATGCGCGAATACCGCAACGGCTTCCCCGATTTCATGGACCTGATGATCGTCTGCTCCGATGCCGGCATGAGCATGGAAGCGGGCGTCGAGCGCGTTTCGAAAGAACTCGCCAAGACCTATCCGTCGCTCAGCCAGAATTTGCAGCTCGTGTCGCTGGAGCTTCGGGCGGGACGCAGCCTCGACGACGCGCTGAAGGCGCTCGCCGATCGCCTCAGCCTAGACGAGGTGCGCTCCTTCGCCACGCTCCTGCAGCAGTCGAAGGAACTCGGCACCAGCCTGTCGGGCGCGCTCAGGGTGTTTTCAGATGAAATGCGCCACAAGCGCATGTCGCTGGCCGAGGAGAAGGCGCACGCCTTGCCGGCAAAGATGTCCGTGCCGGTCGTGGTCTGCATCCTGCCGGTGGTGCTGATGATCGCCGTCATTCCCATCATCGTCAAAATGACGGGTCACTAAAGCGCGCCGGTCGCGACCGATTCGCGCGACATGCACGCAATCTGGACCTGTAACGTCCGTAATCAGCGAGAAGTCCATGCGAATACTGTTGCCCACCCTGTTGCTGGGCCTCGCCGCGGCGGGCTTGTCACCCGCCCAGGCCGCGGCTGGCGATTGCGGCGATGCCGCCGCGTTGGTGCAGCAGGCCTATCCGAAGGCTCTCAAGAGCGCCGATGGTGCCTCATTCACGCTCGAGCCCCACACCAGCATCGCCTTGGCGCCTCAGGACAGCGATTCGCCATTCCGCCTGATCTGCAAGATCTGGCCCGCCCATGACGATCTGCTGCTGGTCGCGGTGCCGCTGACCGACAGCGCCCAATCCAGGGACGACGGGCATGTTGGCGATATCGAGCTTCTGGTCGTCGACAGGAACAGCAAGCAAGTGCGCCAGCGCTTGCTCCAGCCCGGGCTGATAACCGACGATGCCATCGCTATCCGCAAGATCGAATTCGATACCGGCCGCTATGGGTTGGCGCCCGGTGTCACCGCCTTTGGCCTGCGTATCGAGATGGCCAATCATTCGCAGGCCGATACCTTCAGCGAAACCGACCTGCGGCTCTATGCCGTCGCCGGCGATGCGCTGCGCATGGTGCTCGATGGCCTTGTCGTTGCCGGTAATGGTGGCGAAGGCGATACCAATTGCGCGGGATCCTTTCATTCCACTCGGGTCAGCCTGACGATGGGCGCGGCGAGACATCACGGCTATCGTGACATCACCGCGGTCGAACGGACGGATACCGACGAGCCGTCCCCCGACACGGATGGCGAGTGCCAGTCTCATCCCGGCAAACCTGTGAACCGAACCTACCGGCTGCGCTATGACGGCAGCCGTTATCCGGTTCCGGGCGAGCTCAGGGCCATGGAGCCGTAAGAACCCTGCGGTATCGAGGCGTCGCGACCCGTGGTTAATGGCCGGTATTCGGGACACTAAAAGTTAGCCGCATTTCGGCACCGAAGCTTAATCGCTGTGCTGTAGTGTCTTTCCCTGAAGAACGACCCGGCAAATCGGGCGACGGGGCAGGGCATGCGTCAGATAAAATTTGCGGCGGTGGCCACGATGGCAACCGTCCTGATGATCACCGGGTGCACGACGAACACCAACGTCGACACGACCAAGACAACCGCCATCCAGCCGACTGCCAAGGATGTCGACACATCCGACCTGGCGGAAGGCAAGGCGCAGTTTCGCGACGCCAATTATGGTCTTGCCGAACAGCATTTCCGCAAGGCCGTCGAATTGAAGGCCGACAATGCGGAGGCCTGGATGGGGCTTGCCGCTTCCTATGACGAACTCGGCCGCTTCGACTTCGCCGACCGCGCTTATGGCCAGCTTTTGAAAGTCGCCGGCCGCAAACCGCGGATCGTCAACAATATGGGCTATTCGCAATTGCTGCGCGGCAACAAGACGAAGGCCAGGGCACTGCTGCTGGAGGCGAAGGCCGGCATGGCCGATCCCACCGTTGTCGACGCCAACCTCGCCTTGCTCAACAAGGGCTGATGCCGGTTGATCCTCGCGCCGGCCAGGGGTGCGGTTTCGGCACAGGTGGCATCGACGCTTTGTAAACTCTATCCGCAGGTTGGGTCGAGAGATTGCCTGAAAACCATGTCCGAGGGCTGCCGCTGACCTAGAATGCGGCGCAACCGCCGACGCTCGAGAGGCCCCCGCCCGATATGCTGGATTTCAGTTCGCTCCTGCTCGCAGCCGCGCTGTCGGGCATCTGTCTCAGTGTCACCATGTTCGCAATCTGGGCCACCGCGCCGCGGGCCGGATTCGTGCTGACGGTGGCATGCGGCATTCTCGTGCTCGTCGCGCATGTAATCCTGTTTTGGCGCTATACCAGGGAGCCCGATCCGCTGCTTTGCCAGATCGCGCTGGCGCTGCTCAGCCTGGGTTTTCTGATCATCTGCATTTCGGCCATGCAATATCTCGGTGTGCCGGACCACAGGCGTGTGATTGCTCCGACATTTGCCGCCATGGCCGTCTGTGCGGCCGTAACCTTCATGGGCCTTGACGGTATCGGTTTCGTGATCACCTACGCGACGGTTACCGTGCTGCTCTCGACGATCGGGGCCATGTTCTGGATCAATGGCAGTCACGATCGCCGCATCCTGCTGGTGGTTTCGTTCCTGAGCGGCACCTGTGCGCTGTCGTTTGCCCTTTGCGGCGTGGTTCTGATGGCCAAAGGGCAGTGGACGCTCGGTGTCGCGCCCGACAATTGGGCTGAACGCCTCAACTCTGTCGTGGCGGTGGCCTGTATGACCGGCCTCGGCGCTTTGACGCTTTCGCTCCACCATTTGCAGGCGCAGATCGAGCTGAAGGCCGAGACCATGACCGATCCGTTGACCGGGCTGATGAACCGCCGGGGCCTGACGTCGCTTTATGGCGAGCGCACCTTCGGCCCGTTCATGGCGATCGTCATGTTCGATCTCGATCACTTCAAACGGACGAACGACATCTATGGACACCCGGTCGGGGATCAGGTCCTGTGCCGTTTCGGT
This sequence comes from Mesorhizobium sp. M8A.F.Ca.ET.161.01.1.1, assembly GCF_004792105.1. NCBI lineage: Bacteria > Pseudomonadati > Pseudomonadota > Alphaproteobacteria > Hyphomicrobiales > Phyllobacteriaceae > Mesorhizobium > Mesorhizobium sp. M8A.F.Ca.ET.161.01.1.1. The sequence goes on from NZ_SRTD01000010.1 coordinate 191,016, forward strand.
GCCGTCATCCGGAAATATGCCAGGACCGGGGTCGACGCCTTTCGCCTGGGCGGCGAGGAGTTCGCGATCGTCATGTCGCGGATGACGGAAGAGCGGGCCTATGATCTTGCCAGCAAGATCGGTGTCGCTTTCGGCACGGAAGTCGTGCCCACGCCGGTCGGCCCCTTGCGCAGCACGGTCAGCGGCGGGATCGGGTTCGGCGAGGCCGACGGCAGCACCCTCGACGAGGTGCTGGCCAGGGCCGACTCCACGCTCTACGCGGCCAAGCGCGCCGGCCGAAACTGCGTCATCAGCCACAATAGGATGGGCAAGGCCGAACCGATCAAGCCGGCCTTGCGCTCCGCGTAGCTATTCCGCAGCACCCAGATAATCCGACAGCGGCGGGCAGGAGCAGACCAGGTTGCGGTCGCCGGCGACATTGTCGATGCGCGATACCGGCGGCCAGTACTTTGCGGCGGTGTCGGCGTCGCCGGCGGGATAGGCCGCTTCCAGGCGCGAGTAAGGGTGGGTCCATTGACCGGCCAGCGCCTCGGCTGACGTATGCGGTGCGTTGACCAGCGGATTGTCGGCCAAGGGCCATTCGCCTTTGGCCACTTTCGCCGCTTCGCCGGCTATGGCGATCATGGCCTCGCAGAAACGGTCGAGTTCGCGCTTGGGCTCGGACTCGGTCGGCTCGACCATCAGCGTGCCGGCGACCGGGAACGACATGGTCGGCGCGTGGAAACCATAGTCGATCAGGCGCTTGGCGATGTCCTCGACACCGATGCCGGCGCTCTCCTTGAGCACGCGGGTGTCGAGGATGCACTCATGGGCGACACGATCGCTCCTGCCCTTGTAAAGCAGCGGGAAGTGCGGGGCGAGCCGCGTCGCCACGTAGTTGGCCGAGACGATCGCCGTCTCGGTCGCCTGCTTGAGGCCGGAAGCGCCCATCATGCGGATGTACATCCAGGTGATCGGCAGGATGGAAGCGCTGCCGAACGGGGCGGCCGCCACGGCATGCGCCGAGCCTTCGCTGACATGGCCGGGCAGATAGGGCTTCAGATGCGCCCTGACGCCGATCGGACCGACGCCCGGTCCGCCGCCGCCATGCGGGATGCAGAAGGTCTTGTGCAGGTTCATGTGGCAGACGTCGGCGCCGATGTCGCCGGGACGGGCAAGTCCGACCAGCGCGTTGAGGTTGGCGCCGTCGAAATAGACCTGGCCGCCATGCTCATGGATGAGCGCGCAGAGATGGCGCGCGCCTTCCTCGTAGACGCCATGCGTGGAGGGGTAGGTGAACATCAGCGCCGCGAGATTCCTGGAATGCTCATTGGCCTTGGCGCGCATATCGTCCATGTCGATGTTGCCGTCTTCCAGGCAGCGAACGACGACGACGCTCATGCCAGCCATCGCGGCACTCGCCGGATTGGTGCCATGCGCGGAAGAGGGGATCAGACAGACGGTGCGATGACCCTCACCGCGCGAGCGGTGATAGGCGCGGATGGCCAGCAGCCCGGCATATTCGCCCTGGCTGCCGGCATTGGGCTGCAAGGTCACGGCGTCGAAGCCGGTGATCTCCGCCAGCCAGCCTTCCAACTCGCCGATCATGGCGCGGTAGCCGGCCGAATGCGCTGCCGGCGCAAAGGGATGCAGGTTGGCGATTTCCGGCCAGCTCACCGGCATCATCTCCGCCGCGGCATTGAGCTTCATGGTGCAGGAGCCCAGCGGGATCATGGCGCGGTCGAGCGCCAGGTCCTTGTCGGCCAGCCGGCGCAGGAAGCGCATCATCTCGGTTTCCGACTTGTTCTCGTGGAAGACCGGCTGGGTCAAAAACTCCTTGCCGCGCGGCTTGCCGGGCACCGTGCTGTCGGCCGAAGAAGCAGCCTTGGCGTCGAACAGGGCTGCGATCGCCTCGAGATCGGCATTGGTCGAGGTTTCGTCGAAACTGATGCCGACATGGTCGGCGTCGAGCACACGCAGCAGCCGGTGGGTCTTTTCGGCGGCGGCGGCGATCTGGGCGGCCTTGCCTTTCGTCTCCACCGTCACCGTGTCGAAACGGCTGGAGCCGAGCACCGATACACCCGCAGCCTCGAGGCCGCTTGCCAGGCGGTTGGCCAGCGCGTGGATGCGCCCGGCGATCGCCTGCAAGCCGACCGGACCATGCCAGATGGCGTAGGCGGTCGCCATATTGGCAAGCAGCGCCTGCGCGGTGCAGATGTTGGAGGTCGCCTTGTCGCGGCGGATATGCTGTTCGCGCGTCTGCAAGGCGAGGCGGTAGCCCGGCCGGCCCTTGCTATCGGTCGACTGGCCGACCAGGCGACCGGGCATCAGCCGCGTCAGCTTGTCGGAGACGGCGCAATAGGCGGCGTGCGGGCCGCCAAAACCCATCGGCACGCCAAAGCGCTGCATCGGGCCGACCGCAATGTCGGCGCCGAGCTTTGCCGGCGCGTCGGTCAGCGTCAGGCCAAGCGGATCGGCGACGAAAACGACCAGCGCGCCGGCAGCGCGAGCCTTGGAGATCGCCGCCTTGTGGTCGCCATAGACGCCGAAGGTGTCAGGCCATGAGACGAGCAGGGCGGCGGTATTGTCGTCGATCTCCTCGCCGTCAATCTCGATGCCGAGCGGCTCGGCGCGGGTGCGCACCACGTCCAGTGTCTGCGGATGCGGCGTGCCGGCGAGCGCCACCTTGGTGCGCCTGTCGCGATGGTGGCGCAGGGCAATGCCGACCGCTTCGGCGACTGCTGTTGCCTCGTCGAGCAACGAAGCCGACGCCACCGGCAGGCCGGTCAGTTCCGTGACCAGCGTCTGGAAGTTGAACAGCATTTCCAGCCGGCCCTGGCTGATCTCGGCCTGGTAAGGCGTGTAGGCGGTGTACCAGGCCGGATTTTCGAACAGATTGCGCTGGATGACCGGCGGCACGTGGACACCGTGGTAACCGGCGCCGATGAAGCTCTTCAGCACTTTGTTCTTCGCCATGGTCGCGGACAATTCGGCAAGCGCTTCGGCTTCGCTGGCTGGCGCTGGCAGGTCCAGCGGCTGGTCGAGGCGGATCGATCTCGGCACGGCCTGACTGATCAGCGTCTCCACCGAGGGAACACCGATGACGGTGAGCATGGCTCGAACGTCGGCAAGGCCGGGTCCGATGTGGCGGGCCGAGAACGGGTAGGGGGCAGCGGTCATGTCAACAAGTTCCTGATGTCAGGCGATATGGGCTTTGTAGGCGGCCTCATCCATGAGGCTGGCGAGCTGGCTTTCGTTGGCGAGCTTCATCTTCCACAGCCAGCCGGCGCCGGTCGCCGCCGAATTGACCAGTGATGGGTCGGAAGACAGCGTGCCGTTGGCCTCGGTGACTTCACCGTCGACCGGCGCGTAGACGTCGGAGGCCGCCTTGACGGATTCGACCACGACGGCGGTATCGCCCTTGGCGAGCTTCTTTCCCGTTTCCGGCAGTTCCACGAAGACGAGGTCGCCGAGCTGCTCCTGCGCATAATCGGTGATGCCGACGGTAGCGGTGCCGCCTTCGACGCGGAGCCATTCGTGGTCTGATGTGAAATAGGTTGTTGCCATGGAATTCATCCTTTGCGGTAGCGATGAGGGGTGAAGGGCAGGGAACTGATTTCGACTGGGATCTTCGTGCCGCGCACATCGGCGAAAACTCGCGTTCCCGTCTTTGCCAACGATGTGGTGACATAGCCCATGGCCACGGGATGGCCGGCGGACGGGCCGAAGCCGCCCGAGGTGACATGGCCGACCGGGTTGCCGTCGGCGTCGAATAGCGCCGCGCCCGCGCGTACCGGCTGGCGGCCTTCGGGCTTCAACCCAACGCGCTTTTGCGCCGGGCCCCGCTCCACGGCGGCGCGCAATGCGTCGGCACCGATAAAGGCGCCGGAAGCCCTGGTATCCCTTGGGATTGCCCACATCAGCGCCGCCGCGGCCGGGTCGGTCTCCGGCGTGATGTCCTGGCCGTGCAGGCAGAGGCCGGCTTCGAGCCGAAGGCTGTCGCGCGCGGCAAGGCCGATCCAGAGCACGCGCTCGTCCTCGAGCAGTTTGGCGACCAGGTCCCGTGCGTCCGCCTCCGGCAGGCCGATCTCGAAACCGTCCTCGCCGGTATAGCCCGACCGGCTCATGAACCAGTTTTTCCGTGGCTCGACGCCGTGCATGAACAGCAGCGAGCCGGTCTCGATGCCTGCGCGGGAAAGGGCGGCCCAGGCTTCAGGGCCCTGGATGGCCAGGAAGACACGGTCGAGCGGCTCGACCTGCACATCGAAATCAGCCGCCAGCGCGCGCAGATGCTTTTCGTCGGCGATGGCGTTGCCGGCATTGGCGACGACCATGAAGCGGTCGTCGCCAAGTCGGGTGACGATCAGATCGTCGAGAATGCCGCCTGCCTCATTCAGGAAGAACGTCAGTTTGGACTGCGAAATCTCGAGCGTGCCGGCGTCCAGCGGGCAAGCGCGGCTCAACAGCGCAGCCGCTTCCGGCCCGCCGACCTCGAACAGCTTCATATGCGAGATGTCGAACAGCCCCACATGTTCGCGGGTGTGAAGATGCTCCTTCATGACGCCGGCCGGATAGGTCAACGGCATCGACCAGCCGGCAAAGGCGCCGAAGCGCGCACCGGCGGCTGTATGGATGTCTTCGAGGGGAAGGTGTTTGTCGTCGCCCGTCATGTCGTCTCCAGAGTCGCACGCAATCGGCCGCTGATGGCGACCAGTCCGTGCCCCTCTGTCTGAAGCCTGAGAGACTCGCGCAGCCGGAACTCTGTCAGCGGCGCTTACACCTTCGGCGCGGGGGCAAGCCCCGACTTTCCAGAGTGTCTTTCCCGTCTACGGTTCTTTTGCCTGAGAGATTTCGGGCGATTTCCCCTTCGGCGGCAGCTCTCGCTGCTCTCTCCCGCAAACAGGTAGGACTCAAACCCTGAGCCCTCGACGCGCCATCCATAGCCCGTCGGCGACACCTTGTCACCTCCCAGCGACATCTAAGCGCGTCCCGCGCTTTAGATCTTTGTTGATGCATGTCGTTCTCCCAAAACCGCTGCACACTTTTGGTCGACATTGATCTCACAAGTCTTCGCTAACCACGCCATTTGGCGGTTTTTCAAGACACTCCTGATATAGCAGGCAGATGTGACGCGTTGGGCGGACGGGGACGACAGATGGGCGAATTGATCATGAGCGCTCCGGTGGCGGGGCTGACGTCGAAGAACCGGATTACTGCGGAGGATGTCGTGATGCTGCGCCGCGACGTGTTCGCAGACGGCGTGGTGACCCGGGGCGAAGCCGAGGCCTTGTTCGCGCTCGATCAGACGGCGCGAGACAAATGCGCGGAATGGGCACCGTTCTTCGTCGAGGCGGTCACCGACTACATCGTCCACCAGGAAAAGCCCTCGGGCTATATTTCGCAGGAAAACGCCGATTGGCTGGTCCGCACGATTTCGCGCGACGGCATGGTCGACAGCCGGACCGAACTCGAATTGCTGGTCCACGTGCTGGAAGAGGCGAAATCATCGCCGAGCCGGCTTTGCGTCTACGCGCTGGAGCAAGTCGCCCACGCGGTCGTCGACGGCAAGGGGCCGCTGATGATCGGCGGTGTGCTGGTGCCCGGACTGATCGCCAAAACGGAAGTCGAGCTTCTTCGCCGTATCCTCCATGCCCATGGCGGCGATGGCAACATCGCCATCACCCGGGCCGAGGCCGAGGTGCTGTTCAGGATCAACGAGCGGACAGCCCAAGCCAACAACGATCCGTCCTGGAACGACTTGTTCGTCAAGGCGATCGCCAATTTCGTCATGTGCTCGGCCGGTTACGAGGCGCCCACCCGCGAGGTGGCGCTGCGCCACGAAACCTTCCTCGATCACGCGGGTCCGGAAATCGGCGGTTTCTTCAGCCGCATGGTCTCCGGTGGTCTTGCCGGCATTATCGAGGCCTATCGGTCACCTGACGACATAGAGACCGAGTGGGAGGCGAAGAACAGGGCCACCGAGGCGCTGGCCCGACGCGCCGAGACGATCGATGCCGGTGAAGCCGGCTGGCTGGTCGGACATATCGGGGTGAACCGGCCTCTGTACGAGAATGAGCGTGCACTGCTGACTTTGATCAAGCATGCCTCGCCGGAAATCCATCCGGCGCTGAAGCCGTTGCTCGACAAGGTTGCCTAAGCCGCGCCGGCCGCCGCTACCGTTTTACAAAGGATGATGTTGGAATGGCCTTCGGGCCATCCCGCCAGTTCGGCCATGCGCTCGAAGCCGGCCTTTTCATACAGGCCTGGTGCCTGGAAGTCGTGGCTGGCGACCCAGATCTTCTTGACGCCGCGATCGGCCGCCTCGGCGACAAAAGCGTCGAGCAATTGCCTTGCGTAGCCGCGGCCTCGGTGAGCCTCGTCAATCCACATCAATGTGAGCTCGCACGTGCCCGCCCAGGAATAGCCGGCGGCTACTCCGATCGCGTGTCCCGCATCATCACGGATGACAAAGGCCAGTTCCCGGTCGTCGTCGCGGTCCGTCATACGCCGGTTGTCGCGATGGAGACGCTCCTCGAGCGAACTCAACTCGATGGGCGACAGATCGTGCTCGGCCTCTATGCGGACGGCCATCAAATCCCGCCGTACCAGTCGTAGCCATTGTCCTCCCAATAGCCGCCGCGGCCGCCGCCAATATTGGCAAAGCCGTCGACCAGTTCGATCTTGTAGAGATATTTCGGCATCTTGTAGCCGAGCTGGCGCTCGACACGGACGCGCAGCGGCGCGCCGTTCTCGACCGGCAGCGGCTTGCCGTTCAGGCCATAGGCAAGGATCGTCTGGGGATGGCGGGCATCGATCAGGTCGATCGTCCCGTAATATTTGATGTCGCCCGACAGGCTGCGGTCGATCGTGTCGAGGCAGTGGAACATGACATAGCGCGCCTGCGGCTTGACCACCGCCTGGTCAAGAAGCAGCGACAGCGGCGTGCCCGTCCATTTGGCGATGCAGCTCCAGCCCTCGACGCAGTCATGGCGGGTGATCTGGGTGCGGCTCGGCATGTTCATGAGCTGCTCGCGGGTGAGCGACAGCGGCTTTTCGACGAGGCCCGACACCTCCAGGCGCCAATCGGCGAAGTTGTTGGCGAGCAGGGCCTTGTATGCGTCGTCATCCGGCGCGGTGACGCCGTTCGGCCGCATTGGCTGACGGATATCGGCTTCGGTGAATTCCAGCGCCAGCGAATTGCCGCCGCCGAGCAACCGTTGTGCCCTGTGAGTGAGGCCATTGGCGTTTTCGAGGAAACTGCGCAGGCCGCTGCCGATGCTGAGCTGGCTGTCGAAGGCGTCGCAACCCGACAGCATGATGCCGGAAGCGCCGAGGCTGGCGGCGGTGAGGAATTTCCGGCGGCTGATCTCGAATTTTGCCATGTCAGGCACTCCTCTCGGATGTGTTGTCGTCATGCGCGGGAGGATCGGTGCGGTACCAGCCGGTGATGATCGAACGCAGCTCATTGATCGGGCCGGCGGCCAGAATCATCAGGATGTGAATGATGAAGAAGGCAACCAGCAGAACCATGACGGTGAAATGAATAGTACGTGCCGTCTGCCGCCCGCCGAGCAGATCGTTGAGGAAGGGCAGTACCGAATCCATGCTCGGCGACATGGCCAGGCCGGTGATGATCATCAGCGGCAAGAGCACGAACAGCACGCCGCCATAGGCCATTTTCTGCAGTGTGTTGTATTCACGCGTGTGGTGGAATTTGAGCCTGGCGTGATTGGCGATGTCCTGTGGCAAGCGTTTGAGATCATCCAGGCGCGGCGCCAGATCGCGGCGGATATGACCGTTGATCAGGCTGGCGACCAGCCAGACCAGCAAAGTCGTGGTCAGGATCCAGGCAAAGAAGAAATGGATCACGCGGGCTGTGCCGAGGTCATAGTAGGAGGGGATCGTCGCCCAGGATGGGAAACCGCGCGCCGTTTCGTTACCGGTCGGACCTGACCAACCGAGGACGCCTGTCGTGTCGAAGCGGTGCCCGAAGATTTCGGTGTAACCGCGCGGACCGGCATTGGTGTTTTCGGCGCCTATGGCGAAAATGGTGTTGCTGTAGTCGAAGCCGGATTGCTTGCCGATGTAGAGCTGCGGCCGGGCATTGAAAATCTGCAGGCCGGACAGCAGCATGAAAAACAATGAGATGGCCCAGAGCCAGTGTGTCAGCCGCGTCCAGCGCGACTGCCGGTAGATCAAGGTTTTCTCTTTTGAAGCGGGGACACCCGGTCCAATTTCGGATTGGCTTCTGGCAACCGATTCCATCTTGTCTGGTCTCCCGGCCCTGCGGCTTGGTCTACGTGTTCATTGTCCTCCTGATACGTCGCGATCCAAACCGATGTTTCATCCGATCACGGATTTATTACGGACCGCCCAGGCTGACGGCGAGATTGACGGCCGCGGCGACGATGACGGTGTTGAAGAAGAACGACAGGACCGAGTGGACAAGCACGACACAACGCATGTGCGTCGTCGAGATGTTTGTGTCGGCCGTCTGTGCCGTCATGCCGATGACGGTCGAGAAATAGAGGAAATCCCAACCCTCGGGGCGTTTGTCGCCCGGAAACAGCAGGCCGCCGACCGGGATTTTCTTCTTGGTCTCGGCGTCGACCGCGTCGCCGTCCATCCAGTAGACATGGGCATAGTGGAGCGCCGCCATGGCATGGATGGTGAACCAGCCGAGCGGGATCGACAGCAGTGCGAAGCCGAGTTGTATCGGGTGACCTCCGTCCTTCCGATTGATCAGCAGGAACAAGGAGACAACGGCAAAGCCGACGACAACGAGCGTCACCGCGAAGATGACCAGCACCGGCTGATCGGTGGCGCGTGCATTCTTGCTGAGATACTTGCCGGTGAGTTTGGGCATCTGGCTAACGACAAGAATGACGTAAGCGGCGAAAAATGCGTTGGCGCCGATCGAATAGGCGAGCGGGGCGTGCAGCAGCAACGCCACAAGCAGCGCAAACGCACCGAGACACGCCGATACCGCAAACAGCATGTGGCGCTGCATGGGTTTCTCGATCGGGGTTTCGGCGGCCATGGCGGTCTCCACCTGGATGGCGCTTTGTTGCTAGTCCGGTGTGGCGGATTTCAGCGCGCGCCGCAAGATACGGTCGAGTTCGCCGAGGAACCGCGAGCGGTCCTGCGGCGCGAAGGCGGCATTGTAGCCCTTGCTTTCGCCGGTTTCGCGCAGATGCTGCTTGAGGTCCCGCATCGCTACCGCCATGCCGATCGTTTCCGGTGTGAAGGGCCGCCCGGTCGGTCCAAGCACATGCGCGCCGAGCTCCACCGTGCGGGCAGCAAGCGGAATGTCCGCCGTCACCACGATGTCGTTAGGCTTCGCGTTCTCGACGATCCAGTCGTCGGCGGCGTCGGCGCCCTTGGACACCACGACATTGCGGATCATCGGGTCGCGGGAGGGACGCAGCCCGCCATTGGAAACGTAAGTGACGATGACGCCATGGCGTCCGGCGACCTTTTCGACCTCGGCCTTGACCGGGCAGGCATCGGCGTCGACGTAGATGGCTGGTGCGGGCATTGTCTCTCCAGAAACAAGCAGGGGCCGGAAACGCATCCGGCCCCATACCTGAATTGTCACAGTTGTCAGGCGGGCAGCGCGCCGGACTTCTTCGCCGTCCAGGTGGCGATGTAATCCATCAAGCCCGGATTGAGGCAGTCATAAGGCTCCAGCCCGATTGTCTTCAGCCGGGCCCGGATGCCGTCCATACGCTTGGGGTCGACGCCCGATTCGATGATCGACGAGACGAAGGCGGTGAAGCCCGGTGGCGACCAGCCATCCTCCTCGAAGCGCTCGGGATGGATGAAGGACAGGCCCTTGAATGGATGGTCGCGCTCGACCGGCCCGTGCATGTGGACGCCGCAGCCGGTGCAGGCATGGCGCTGGATCAGCGCAGAGGGGTCGACCACTTTGAGCTTGTCGCCGTTCTCGGTGACGGTGACGTCGCCGGTGCCGGCAACCGCCACCACCGAGAACACCGCGCCGTCAGGCTTCCAGCATTTGGTGCAGCCGCAAGCATGGTTGTGGGCGATCTGGCCCTTGACCTTCACCTTGACCGGCTTGCTGGTGCAGGCGCAGACCAGCGTGCCGCCGGCAAAGCTCGCGCTTTCCCTTGGCAGCCCATTGTCGATTTTCGGATGCAGTTTCTCCGCCATTCCATTTCCTCCCATGTTTCACCACAGAGGTCGCTGGCCGATTGGCAGGCGGCATGTGGCCGTCTTCAGTAAACCACGACACTCCGGATCGACTTGCCCTCATGCATCAGGTCGAATCCCCTGTTGATGTCCTCTAGCTTCAGCGTATGGGTGATCATCGGGTCGATCTGGATCTTGCCGTCCATGTACCAGTCGACGATCTTGGGCACGTCGGTGCGGCCACGCGCGCCGCCGAAGGCGGTGCCCATCCAGCTGCGGCCGGTGACCAGCTGGAACGGTCTTGTCGAAATCTCCTGGCCAGCGCCGGCGACGCCGATGACGACGGACTTGCCCCAGCCGCGATGCGAAGCCTCCAGCGCCTGGCGCATCACCTTGGTGTTGCCGGTGCAGTCGAAGGTGTAGTCGGCGCCACCGATCTGGTCGGCGCCGCGCTTGGTCATGTTGACGAGGTGGGGAACGATGTCGCCCTCGATCTCCTTCGGATTGACGAAATGCGTCATGCCGAAGCGCTCGCCCCAGGCCTTCTTGTCGTTGTTCAAATCGACACCGATGATCATGTCGGCGCCGGCAAGTTTCAGGCCCTGGATGACGTTGAGGCCGATGCCGCCGAGGCCGAAGACCACTGATGTGGCCCCTTGTTCGACCTTGGCGGTGTTGATGACCGCACCGATGCCTGTGGTCACGCCACAGCCGATGTAGCAGATCTTGTCGAAGGGAGCGTCGGGGTTGACCTTGGCGACCGCGATCTCGGGCAGCACGGTGAAGTTGGAGAAGGTCGAGCAGCCCATATAGTGAAAGATCTTGTCCTTGCCGATCGAGAAGCGCGACGAGCCGTCGGGCATCAGGCCTTGCCCCTGGGTGGCGCGGATGGCGGTGCAAAGGTTTGTCTTGCGCGACAGGCAGGACGGGCACTGCCGGCATTCGGGCGTGTAGAGCGGGATGACATGGTCGCCCTTCTTGACAGAGGTAACGCCCTTGCCGACATCGACCACCACGCCGGCGCCTTCATGGCCGAGAATGGCCGGGAAAATGCCTTCGGGATCGGCGCCAGACAGCGTGAATTCGTCGGTGTGGCAGATGCCGGTCGCCTTGATCTCGACCAGCACCTCGCCATCGCGCGGTCCCTCGAGGTCGACCTCCATGATCTCCAGCGGCTTTCCGGCGGCGACAGCGACTGCGGCGCGGGTTTTCATCGGGCAATTCCTCCAAGGCGATTTTTGTGTCCAAGTTTTCAGGTTTTGGGCTGCTCATCAACTGTCAGATGAGACGAAATGTCGGCTTTGTTGACGCAGATAGCACACCATTCGACAACCGGTTCGGCAGAGAGCGCAATGGCGCGTCGCTGGCGCGGCTTTCATGTCGTCCATCGCGGTACTTGAGACATGGCGACATAGTCCATAGAACTGAACCGTTCGCCGGAGGGGAATTCTGCCTGCATGTTCACCAAGATCCTGATCGCCAACCGTGGCGAGATCGCCTGCCGCGTCATCAAGACGGCGCGCAAGATGGGCATTGCCACGGTCGCCGTCTACTCCGACGCCGATCGCGATGCCGTGCATGTCGAAATGGCCGATGAGGCGGTGCATATCGGGCCTTCGCCGGCCGTGCAGAGCTATCTCGTGCCGGAAAAGATCATCGCCGCCTGCAAGGCAACCGGCGCTCAGGCGGTGCATCCCGGCTACGGCTTCCTGTCCGAACGGGCCGCCTTCTGCGAAGCGCTGGAAGCGGAAGGCATCGTCTTCATCGGGCCGAAACCCAAAGCCATCAAGGCGATGGGCGACAAGATCGAATCGAAGAAATTCGCCAACGCCGCCAAGGTTTCTACCGTGCCCGGCTGGCTCGGCGTCATCGAAAATGCCGACCATGCCGAAAAGATCGCCGGCGAGATCGGCTATCCCGTCATGATCAAAGCCTCGGCCGGCGGCGGCGGCAAGGGCATGCGCATCGCCTGGGACCAGTCTGAAGTGCGCGACGGGTTCGATCGGGCACGCTCCGAGGCCAAGAGCTCGTTCGGCGACGACCGGGTGTTCATCGAGAAATTCGTCGTCGATCCGCGCCATATCGAGATCCAGGTCCTGGCCGACGCGCATGGCAACGCGCTCTATCTCGGCGAGCGCGAATGCTCGATCCAGCGCCGCAACCAGAAGGTCGCCGAGGAGGCGCCATCGCCCTTCCTCGATGCCAAGACCAGGAAGGCCATGGACGAACAGTCGGTGGCGCTGGCCAGGGCTGTCGACTACCAGAGCGCCGGCACCGTCGAGTTCATCGTCGATAAGGACAAGAACTTCTATTTCCTTGAAATGAATACACGATTGCAGGTCGAGCATCCGGTGACGGAACTGGTCACGGGCATCGATCTGGTTGAGCAGATGATCCGCGTCGCCGCCGGCGAAAAGCTTGGCCTCAAGCAGGGCGACATCAAGCTGGACGGCTGGGCGGTGGAAAGCCGGCTCTACGCCGAGGATCCCTATCGCAATTTCCTGCCTTCGATCGGCCGGCTGACGCGCTACCGGCCGCCGGAGGAAGGGCAATTCGGCGACATCGTGATCCGCAACGACACCGGCGTCACCGAAGGCTCTGAGATTTCGATGTTCTACGATCCGATGCTCGCCAAGCTTTGCACCTGGGCACCGACGCGGCTCGAGGCCATCGACGCCATGTCGGAAGCGCTCGACAGCTTTGTGGTCGACGGCATCGAGCACAACATCCCTTTCCTGGCGGCACTGATGCAGCATCCGCGCTGGCGGGAAGGGGCGATATCGACTGGCTTCATATCAGAGGAATATCCCGACGGTTTTGCCCCCATCGTGCCGAACAGCGAGGAAAAGGCCGTGCTGGCGTCGATCGCCACCGCGGTGGAACTGCTGCGCCGCGACCGTCTCGACCGGCTGGGCGGGCGGCTGGCGCCGCATTCGGGAGCGCTCAAGCGTGATTGGGTGGTCAAGATCGGCGAGGACTATCTCTCGGCGTCGATCCTCGAAGGCATGATTTCCATCCCGATGGAGATCGACCTGTCGATCGATGGCGGCAAGGCGCTGACCGTTGCATCTGACTGGCGGCCCGGCGACCTGATCTGGCGCGGCACGGTCGGCAAGCACAGGGTCGCCGCCCAGATCCGGCCTGTCGCCAATGGCCTGCGCATCGCCTGGAAAGGCATGTCGGTGACGGCGCGTGCCATGCTGCCGCGCACCGCCGAGCTTGAACGGCTGATGCCGGAAAAGGTGGCGCCGGACACGTCGAAACTGCTGCTCTGCCCGATGCCCGGCCTAGTGGTGTCGATTGCCGTTGCCGTGGGCCAGGAGGTCAAGGCCGGCGAAACCTTGGCCGTGGTGGAGGCAATGAAGATGGAAAACGTGCTGCGCGCCGAGCGCGATCTTGTCGTCTCGAAACTCAACGCCAAGCCGGGCGACAGCCTGGCTGTCGACGCGGTAATCATGGAATTCGCGTGAGCGGGCTGGAAGCCTGTGGTCAGTAGTCGTTTGTGCTGGACTGGTATCGCCCGGTCCCGGACATTACATTCTCATCGACTCAAAGACCTTCGGCAGCGCGAAAAACCATGGCGGACGACAGACTTCCACGCGACCCACTGAAGCGCGAAGCCGCGATTGCTGCCGCGCGGCCTGAAATACCGGCACGGCCGTTCGTCCATCTGCGCGTGCATTCGGCCTATTCGCTGTTGGAAGGCGCGCTGCAACTCGGCAAGATCGTCGGCCATGCCGTCAAGGACGAAGCGCCGGCCATCGCCGTCACCGATACCAACAATCTGTTCGGCGCGCTGGAGTTCGCGCAGAAGGCGGTGAAGGACGGCATCCAGCCGATCATCGGCTGCCAGATCGCTCTCGCCTTCTCCGGCGAAAACAGCGATGGCCAGCGTGATCGCCGTCGGCAAGGTCCCGACATGCGGCCGGTGGTGCTGATCGCGGCCACCGAAGCCGGCTATTCCAATCTGGTCCGGCTGGTCAGCCGCGTATACCTCGAAACACCGCCCGGTGAAGCGGTGCACCTGACCACCGAAATGATGGACGGCCAATGTGACGGCCTGATTTGCCTCAGTGGCGGGCCGCGCGGTCCGATCGGCATAGCCCTGAAGGAAGACCGCCGCGATCTCGCCGAGGCACGCCTGCTCACGCTCAAGACGATGTTCGGCGACCGCCTCTATGTCGAACTGGACCGGGTTTCGGGTTATGATCGCATGATCGAGAAATCCTCGATCGATCTAGCCTATTCCCATGAATTGCCGCTGGTTGCCACCAACGAGGCCTTCTTCTCGTCGCGCGACGAGTACGAGGCGCACGATGCGTTGATCGCCATCGCCGAAGGTTCGGTCGTCGCCGTCGACACCCGCCGCCGGCTATCGCCGGACAATTTTCTGCGCAGCCAGGCCGACATGGCGAAATTGTTCGCCGACCTGCCGGAAGCGATCGACAACACGGTCGAGATCGCGTTGCGCTGCTCCTACTATCCGAAAACCCGTAGCCCGATCCTGCCGCGTTTCACGGGCGGCGATGCCTCCGACAAGGACGCCGCCGAAAAGGCCGAGGCCGAGGAACTGGCCCGCCAGGCGCGCCAAGGGCTCGACGCCCGGCTTGCCCTGCACGGACCGACACCGGGCTACACGGTCGAGCAATATCGTGAGCGGCTCGAATTCGAGCTTGGCATCATCGAGAAGATGAAATTCCCCGGCTATTTCCTGATCGTCGCCGACTTCATCAAATGGGCGAAGGCACAAGGCATTCCGGTCGGGCCGGGGCGTGGTTCGGGTGCCGGTTCGCTGGTCGCCTATTCGACGACCATCACCGACATCGATCCGCTGCGTTTCTCACTGCTGTTCGAACGCTTCCTCAATCCGGACCGCGTGTCGATGCCCGATTTCGACATCGACTTCTGCCAGGATCGCCGCGAGGAGGTGATCCGCTACGTCCAGCAGAAATACGGCCGCGATCAGGTCGGCCAGATCATCACCTTCGGTACGCTGCAGGCGCGCGCGGTGCTGCGCGACGTCGGCCGTGTTCTGCAGATGCCCTATGGCCAGGTCGACAAGCTCTCAAAAATGGTGCCTCAGAACCCGGCCAATCCGGTCAAGCTCGCCGATGCCATCGCCAACGAGCCACGCTTTGCCGAGGAGGCCGAGAAGGAGCCGATCGTCCAGACGCTGCTCGACATGGCGCAGAAGCTGGAAGGCCTCTACCGCCATGCCTCAACGCATGCCGCCGGCATCGTCATCGGCGACCGACCATTGTCGGAACTGGTGCCGATGTACCGCGATCCGCGCTCGGACATGCCTGTCACCCAGTTCAACATGAAATATGTCGAGCAGGCCGGGCTGGTGAAGTTCGACTTCCTCGGCCTGAAGACGCTGACGGTGCTGGAGACGGCCGTAAAGCTGATCCGTCGCCGCGGCATCGACATCGATCTCGCGACCATCCCGCTCGACGATCCCGAGACCTACGCGATGCTCTCGCGCGGCGAGGTGGTTGGCGTGTTCCAGGTGGAAAGTGCGGGCATGCGCAAGGCGCTGATCGGCATGCGGCCCGACTGCATCGAGGACATCATCGCGCTGGTCGCGCTCTACCGGCCGGGCCCGATGGAAAACATCCCGACCTACAACGCCAGAAAGCATGGCGAGGAGGAGATGGCCTCGATCCATCCCAAGATCGACCATCTGGTGAAGGAGACGCAAGGCGTCATCGTCTACCAGGAACAGGTGATGCAGATCGCGCAGGAGCTGTCCGGCTATTCGCTCGGCGAAGCCGACCTTCTGCGCCGCGCCATGGGCAAGAAGATCCGCGCCGAGATGGACAAGCAACGCGAGCGCTTTGTCTCCGGCGCGGTCGAGCGCGGCGTCGCCAAGCCGCAAGCCGACTTCATTTTCGACCTGCTGGCCAAGTTCGCCGACTATGGCTTCAACAAGTCGCACGCGGCCGCCTACGCCGTCGTCTCGTACCAGACCGCCTATCTCAAGGCGCATTATCCGGTCGAGTTCCTGGCAGCGTCGATGACGCTCGACATGGGCAACACCGACAAGCTCGCCGACTTTCGCCAGGATGCGCTGCGCCTCGGCATCGAGGTCCTGGCGCCGTCGGTGATGACCAGTTTTCGTGCCTTCGAGGTTGGCGAGAACCGCATCTATTACTCGATGGCTGCCCTGAAGGGTGTCGGCGACGCCGCGGTGGAGCACATCGTCGCCGTTCGCGGCGAAAAGCCGTTCAAGAGCCTGGCCGATTTCTGCGAGAGGGTCGACCCGAAGATCGTCGGCAAGCGGGTTTTCGAAAGCCTGATCATGGCCGGCGCGCTCGACTGCTTCGGCCACGATCGGGCCCAGATGTTGGCTGGCGTCGAGCGGATGATGGGGCTGGCGTCACTTGCCCAGCAGAACGCCGTTTCCGGCCAGGCCGATATTTTCGGCGCCTCGCTCGGCGCCCAGTCGCAGGCGCTCAACCTGCCGCCGACCGATCCGTGGCTCGCCGCCGACCGCCTGCACCGCGAATTCCAGGTCGTCGGCTTCTATCTCTCGGCGCATCCGCTCGACGAGTACAAGGCGGCGCTGCAGAAGATGCGGGTGCAGAACTGGGCGGAGTTCTCCGCTGCCGTCAAGCGCGGCGCTTCCGCCGGCAGGCTTGCCGGCACCGTTACCAGCAAGCAGGAGCGCAAGACGCGCACCGGCAACAAGATGGGCGTGGTGGCCTTTTCCGACACCTCCGGCCAGTACGAGGCCGTGTTGTTTTCAGAAGGATTGGCCCAGTACCGCGATCTCCTCGAAGCCGGCCGCTCCGTCGTCATCACCGTTGCGGCGGAGGACAGGCCAGAGGGCGTCAACCTGCGCATCAACTCCGTCCAATCGCTGGAAGACGAAGCAAGCCGCATCCAGAAGGCGCTGCGCATTTTCGTCCGGAACGATGGGCCTGCCTCGATCATCCAATCCCAGCTCACCCAGCGCGGTGAAAGCCAGGTGAGCATTATCGTGATCAAGGAAGAGGCGCAGGGCGAGGTCGAAATTGCCTTGCAGGGCGGCTATCGCGTCTCGCCGCAGATCGCCTCGGCGATGCGCGCCGTGCCGGGCGTGGTCGAAGTGGAACTGGTGTGATCTGCACGCTTGCCAGAAAGCCTCCGCTGCTCACGCTGTTGCGATCGGCATGAGAGGCGCCGACGGCAAGGCACCGCAGGGTCTCTCCGCGACGGTACAGCTCCGCGACACGCTACGCAGGCTCTATCATGGGCGCTCGCCGGCCGCGTTCCGGTTCCAACTGGTCGCTGTCATCATCGACCTCGCCATCATCGCCTTTTTCATCGCCACGCCGGTCATCCAGCAATCGGCCTCGTTTCTGTGGCTGGACTATGCCGTGGCGGCCCTCGTCGCCGCCGATCTGGGCGCCAGGCTGCTGGCCTCAAACGACATGCTGCGCCTGATGAAGCAGCCGACCTTCTGGGTGGATGCCTTCATCCTTCTGACGTTGCTGATGCCGACGGCGCTCGCAAATCTAGGCTTTCTGCGCATTCTGCGGCTGTGGTCGCTATCGCGCAGCGGTTCGATCTGGCGGCATTTCGAGATGCGCGGCCTGAGACCCTGGCGCGAGGCAAGCCACGCGGTCATCAATCTTTTGACCTTTCTCTTTGTCATCACGGGCTTCGTCTACACATTCTTCTTCCGCAACGGAGCCGGGCTGGAAAACTACATCGACGCGCTCTACTTCACCGTCGCGACCGTAACGACGACCGGCTTCGGCGACATCGTGCTGCCGGGCATCGCCGGCAAGCTGACGGCGATCGTCACCATGATCATCGGCATATCGCTGTTCGTCAGGCTGGCGCAGGCGGTCTTTCGGCCGGCCAAGGTGTTCTTTCCATGCCCGCAGTGCGGGTTGCAGCGGCATGAACCGGACGCCGTGCACTGCAAGGCCTGCGGACACGTCCTCAACATACCGAACGAGGGCGACTGATCGGCGGCGGTTTTACGAAGCGGCCACTTCCGCCGGCCTTGCCGGTTTCCGCTGTAGATTGAGCAGGTTGCCCATCAGGATGAGCAGTGCGCCGCCGGCGGTGAAAGCGTCGATCTGTTCGCTGTAGAGCAGCCAGCCGATCAGCGCCGACAACGGCACGCGCAGGAAATCCATCGGCGAAATGACGGTGGCGTCGGCATAGCCAAGCGCGCGGGCCATGCAGAAGTGGGACGACATGCCGGTGAAGGCAATCAGCACGATCCACGGCCACAGTTGCAGTGGCGGGTTGCGCCACTCGTAAAGGGCTGGAACGAGGCCGACCACCGACTGGATGATCAGCATCCAGAAGATGATGCGTACGACGCTGTCCGTCCGCGTCAGCGATTTGACCATGACCACCGAGATGCCGAAGCAGACCGCGGCGCCGAGCACGACGAGATGGCCCGGATCGACCGAGCCCACACCGGGCCGAACGATGACCACCACGCCGATCAGGCCCAGCACGATCGCGGCAAGCTTTGGCCTGGACAGCCTTTCACCAAGAAAAGTCACCGCCAGGATAGCCGTCCAGATCGGTGTGGTGAATTCGATCGAAATCAGCACGGCCAGCGGAATCAAGGTCAAGGCGTAGAGCCATGCCGCCTGCCCGGTATAGTGGATGACGTTTCGGGCGAGATGGGCGAGGGGACGTTGCGTGCGCATCGCCGCAAACCCGCCGCTCGCAAACACCAGCGGCAAGAGGATAAAGAAGCCGATCACCGAGCGCAGTTCCAGCACCTGGAAGACGTTGAGTTCGGCCGTGGTGGCGCGGCCGGCGACAGACATCGCCAGGAACGACGTGATCGACAGCGCCATCCAGAACGCGGCCTTGGGGATCGAAGGGGTGGGTGCCATGTCCGCTATGTCGCAAGCCGGGGTTTTTGCCGCAACCACTAGCCGCCCCATTTGACTGGGCCAGAGACTTTGCGCGCTGCTGCAAAACAGTCTTGTCGGAACCTGACATGGCAAGGTGCGTTGAGTCGCTGGATCCCGCCTGAGCATCGCCGATTGCCCCTCCACCCAGTCACAAGGAGACCTTCGATGACATCACTCACGCGGTTTGCGCTTGCTGGATGCCTGCTCGTCGCGGCCACTGCCGCGCGTGCCGACGACAGCAAATTTCTCCAGTCCTTCCAGGGCAGTTTCGCCGGCAAGGGAACTGTTCAGGTGACGACGCAGGCGCCGACGGTCAGCGTTTCCTGCACATTCAAATCGGATGCGACATCGTCTTCGCTGTCGCTCGACGGCAACTGCCGCGGCCTGATCCTGGTGACACGCGCCATCAGCGCCCGTCTGAAGACCAGCGGCGCCAAATACAGCGGCGTCTATGTGGGATCGCGCACCGGACCGGCGCAGCTGAACGGAAATCGTTCTGGCAATGCCATAAACCTCGCCATCCGCTGGGCCAAGGAGGTCAATGGCGACCGCACCGCGCAGCTTACCGTACAGAAAAACGGGGCGGACGGCATTGTTTTGACCGTGGTCGACCGTGATCCCAAGACCGGAAAGAGCGTCGTGACGAGCCGCATCGACCTTCGACGCAGCTGATCTGGTTCAATCCTCAAGCGGCTCCGGCGGATGGGCGTCGCGGCCCTTGCCGAAGGTGTAGCCGGTTTGCACCGCCTTGCGCCCGAATTTGTCGCGCAACGCATCGATGGCGCCTTCGGCCATGGCGCGCTTGCGCGACTGGACATCGACCAGATCCGGTGGGTCGGCCTTGTCGTCATCCGAAAGGTCGCTGACGCCGATGCCAAGCAATCGAAATTTTGTCCCGTCCGTCTCCTTGCGAAGAAGTTCCACGCCGGTCGAAAAGATGCGGTCCGCGAGCCGGGTCGGGTCGCCAAGCTGACGGTTGCGCGTGCGCAGCTTGAAATCCTGGGTCTTCAGCTTCAGCACCACGGTGCGACCCGCAATGCCTGACTTCTTCAGCCGCGCCGACACTTTTTCCGAAAGGCCCCTCAGCACCGAGACCAGCTCGTCCAGCGAGGCGATGTCGGTGTCGAAAGTGGTTTCGGCCGATACGCTCTTGGCATCCTGGTCGGGGTCGACGCGGCGGACATCCTCACCGCGCGAAAGCCGGTAGAGCCGTTCGCCCATCACCCCGTAGCGACGCATCAGGTCGCTACGCTCCATCTTCTGGAGCTGACCGATGGTGCGGATGCCATCCTGTTCCAGCGTGGCGTTGAACGCCTTGCCGACGCCCCAGATCATGGTCACCGGCTGCGTTGCCAGGAAGCCGACCGCCTCGGCCTCGCCAATGACCGAAAAGCCGCGCGGCTTGCGGAAGTCCGATGCAATCTTGGCGAGGAACTTGCAATAGGACAGGCCGGCCGACACGGTGATGCCGATTTCCTTCTCCACGGCCAGCGCGAAGCGCGCCAGCACCACCGCCGGCGGCAGGCCGTGCAGCCGCTCGGTGCCGGCGAGATCGAGGAACGCCTCATCGATCGACAGCGGCTCGACCAACGGCGTCAACGCCTGCATCATGGCGCGCACCTCGTGGCCGACACGCACATATTTTTCCATGTTGGGCGCGATTACCACCGCCTCGGGGCAGGCCTCGAGCGCCTTGAACATCGGCATGGCGGAACGCACGCCGCGAATGCGCGCTATATAGCAGGCGGTGGAGACGACCCCGCGTTTGCCGCCGCCGATGATCAGCGGCTTGTCCTTGAGCGCGGGATTGTCGCGCTTTTCGATCGCCGCGTAGAAGGCATCGCAATCGATATGGGCGAGGTGCAGCCGGTAAAGCTCGGGATGGCGGGCAAGGCGAGGGCTGCCGCAGCGTTCGCAGCGGCGCGTTTCGCCACGCTGAAACGTCAGGCAGTCACGACAAAAACCGTGATCGGGATTGTTGACAGGAGCCGCCATCACTGCGAACATAAAGAGAACAAATGCAATGGTACGACAGCGCAGGGCCAGCGACAAGCCTGGCCTGGGGAGAACGCATGAGCACGACCATAGTGCCGCTGGCGCCAGAGCTCTGGCCTGAATTCGAGGACCTTTTCGGCAAGCAGGGCGCCTGCTACGGCTGCTGGTGCACGCATTTCCGGCTGGCCCCGGCGGCGCGGCGCGAGAGCAGTCGCGAACGCAACAAGGATCACATCAAGGCGCGCATCGAGGCTGGCCCGCCGCCCGGGCTGCTGGCCTTCGAGGACGGCAAGGCGGTTGGCTGGATGCAGATCGGTCCACGCGCCGACGTGCCCGAATGGAACAACAAGGGCAGGGGGTCGGCGCCGATCGATCCCGCCGACGCTTCCGATCCGGCCGTTTGGGCGATCTCCTGCTTTTTCATCCGCGCCAAGGCGCGCGGCAGGGGCATCACGCACCGCCTCGTCGAAGGCGGCATCGATTTCGCCCGCAGGAACGGGGCACGGCTTGTCGAGGCCTGCCCGATAGACCTGTCCCGCGATTCGCGCTCGATCGGCCTGTTCGTCGGCTCATCTGGGGTGTTCGAGAAGGCCGGGTTCGAGAGGCTCGTGGAGCGCAAGGCCGGTCGGCCGCTGATGCGGCTGATGCTGTAGAGGAGAACCTCATCTTGCGATTGCACCGGTATTTTACTAGCGGTGAAGCGATTCTGCTCATGCGGGCTGAAGAGGGAGAGTTGAAGTGAGGCGTATTCTGCCAGTTGTGCTTGTTTTTGCGGTGATCGTGCCCGCTTGGGGGCAGGCGGTTGACAATCGGGGCGCAAAGCAGCTCTCCGATGAGCTGTCGCGCTATGTCGGCAAACAGTTGCTCAACGAAGGCATTTTGAAGGTTTCGACCACAGGCGATGCCTACAAGATCACCGTCGATTTGAAGGCGATCGCAGCGGGCTTACCGAAGAAGGATCTGCCGAAGTTCGATTTCCCGCCTTACACGCTGCTGGTCAAACCGCGCGGCGACGGCGGCTGGGACGTCTCCTCGGATTTTTCGACCAGCGGGTCAGTCCAGGTAAATGATCCGAGTGGCCAGACAAGCGCGCAGATCGTCATCAAGCATGGCAAGTTCACGGGCGCCTATTATCCTGAACTGGCGGCATTTACCAGCGGTGCCAGTTCGATAGCCGGCATGACGATGACCTCGCGCATGCCCAGGCAAGTAACGGACCTCAGCGTCGGCGCGGGCACTTCCAAGTTCGGCGCCAGCAAGTCGGCGAGCGGTGGGGTCGACCTTAATCTGACACAAGCGATGGCCGACTTCGTCGAAACGGTCAAAATCGACGGCCGGGCCGTCGGAGCGATCAAGACGACGGATCTCGTCGTGGATGTAACCGCCAAAGCTATGCGGACGAAGCCGTTGCTGGACCTGTTGGCATTCGCCGTAGCCCATGAAGACGAGGCCCGGTTGAAAGCCGACCAAGCCGAGCTCAAAGCGCTTCTGCTCGCCGCGCTGCCGCTGTGGGATCGGGTGGCCGGGACCTATACATTCAAGAACGTTGCGTTTGATACCTACGCAGGCAATTGGGGTGCAGCGGAACTGAGCACTGCATTCGGGGCTGATGGCATCGCCCAGAACGGTAAGGTCGATTATGCCATCAAGGTCTCCGGCTTGACCTTTCCTGAGGTCATACCGAGCTGGATCGCCGCAGTGCTCCCTACCGAGCTTGATCTGAGATTCGGCGGGGCCAACATCGACCTCGACGGCATGGCCAGAAAGACGATCGAGACATTCGATCTCAGCAAGAACCCGCCGCTGCCGGCGGGGTTCCGCGATCAGATCAAGTCCGACTTCATGGCCAACACGCCAAAATTCATCATGGGCCACAGCGTCATCAAAAATGGCGGCACCGAGATCGCGCTGGAGGGCGAGGCGACCTTTCCCGGCCAGCGGCCAGATGCAACCATGACCGTCGACGTCGCGGGCTATGACAAGATCGTGGCGGCACTGCAGGCTGCGGCCAAGACCGAACCGGAAGCGGCACGATATTTTCCTTTCGCATTGGCCGTCAAAGGATTTGCCAAGATGTTGCCGGATGGGCGGATGGAATGGGTGATCAACGCCAGGTCTGATGGCTCCGTGATGGTCAATGGCGGTATGTTGAAGCCCGCCGATCCGGCCGTGGACGATAGCGGCAAGGGCGGGGCGAAACTGAATCCTTGATTATTGGATTATTGCAGCGATGCCAGAGTGTGCGGCTGGTCGTCGACGAAACCATCCGCCGGCCGCTGATGCGGCTGACGTTGAAGCCGATTGCCTGACTGTCATCGTCTTGCAGTCGGGATGGTATTTCCCTACCAGAGATGCGAAACGATTTTTGCCTTCGACCGAACGGAGAATTCCCGTGAACCCTATGTTGCCAATTGCGTTTACCGCGCTTCTGCTCAGCGCACCTGCTTTCGGCCAGACCGTCGACAGCCAGGGCGCCAAGCAATTGTCCGATGACCTGTCGCGCTATGTCGGCAAACAGGCGCTCGACAAGGGTATCCTGAAGGTTTCGGCCGAAGGCGACGCCTACAAGATCGTGTTTGATTTCAAGGCGCTTGCCGCGACCTTCCCCGACCAGAAGATGGTGAAATTCGACTTTGCGCCCTACGCCCTGCTGGTCAAGCCGCGCAGCGACGGGTCCTGGGATGTCTCGATGGACTTTTCGCAGAGCGCCTCATTCGAGTTCAACGGTCCCGAGGGAAAGCAGAGCACGCGGTTTTCGATCAAGGACGGCAAGGGCAGCGGCGTCTACGACCCCAAGCTGGCGGCGTTCAGCAGCGCCACCAGTTCGATTGCCGGGATGACGATGTCGTCGCAGGACGCCAAGCAGCAGATGGATGCGAGCGCCGGTGCCGGCACCGCGACCCTGTCCGCGGCCAAGGCAGCCAATGGCGGCGTCGATTTCACGACGACGCAAAAGATTGCGAACTTCGTCGAAGCGATAAAATTCAATGATCCCGAGAGCGGGTTGAATTTTCCCGTTACCGTGAAGTCGCCGGAATTGTCGGTGGAGGCCAGCGGCAAGGGCGTCGAGACCAAGCCGCTGCTCGATCTCCTGGCGTTTGCCGTGGCCAATGAGGACGAGAAGACGCTGAAGGCAAACCAGGCGCAGCTCAAGTCGCTTCTGCTCGCCGCGCTTCCGGTGTGGGAGCGTATCGACGGGACCTATGGCTTCAAGGATTTTGCGGTCGACAGCCCGATCGGCACGTTCGGAGCGACCCAGCTCGGCATAGCGTTCGGCTCCGACGGCGTCGCCCAGAATGGCAAGATCAGCTATGGCATCAAGGCTTCGGGGCTGACCGTGCCGCAGCAGCTCTTGCCGAGCTGGAGCGTGGCACTGCTGCCCACCGATATCGACCTGAACTTCGGCGGCGCCAGCATCGATCTCGACAGTATGGCGAAGAAGGCGATCGAAGCCTTTGATCTCAATCAGGATCCGCCACTGCCGGCCGAGTTTGGCGACCAGCTCAAGGCCGACTTCCTGGCCAAGACTCCGAAGGTCGTCATCGGCCACAGCACCGTGAAGAACAAGGACATGGAGATCGCGCTCGAAGGCGAGATGACGACCTTCGGCCAGAAGCCCGATGCAAATCTGACCGTCGATGTCGCCGGTTTCGACAAGATCATGGAGCACCTGCAGGAAGCGGCGAAGGCGGAGCCGGAGGTCGGGCAGTACGTGCCTGTCGCTCTCATGGCGAAGGGTTTTGCCAAGACGCTGCCGGACGGCAAGCTGGAATGGGCTATCAACACCAAGGCCGACGGTTCGGTCACTGTCAACGGCGTCATGCTGAAGCCGGCCGATCCGGCGGTGGATGACAGTGTCGATGATGGTGGCGGCGCGGACGATGAGAGCGGCGATGACAATGGCGGTGGCGCTAACGGCGGTAGCGCTAACGAAGGCAGCAATAGCGGCGGCACCGATAATGGCGGAGCAGGGGCCAAGCTGAACCCTTGAGGGGGTAGCCCTCCAGCAATTCCCCCCGGAATTGCGTCAAAGCGCCTGTAGTCCCAGAGCGCTCGCGATCTTCGGCGCGGCTTCGTGCCAGTCCTGGACGACGATGACATCGTCCGAGACCGGGGGCAGGAACGCGCGCAGCGAATTGTCGGCCATCAGGTGGAAAAGATTTGAGTCGGCGACCGATTCCCGCACCGACGCCAGATTGTGCGGCTGATCATCGACGAAGACCACGGGCCGCCCGGTCTTGCCGCGCAGCCTGGCCACCGCCGGGCCCTTGGCCATCTCGGTGGTCAGCAGCGGATAGGCTAGTCCCAGCGCATCGAGATGGGCGCGGCGCGCGGCGCGATGCCTGTGCGGCATGGCCGTCAGCAATATGATTTCCGCGCGACCTCCAAGTCCCGTCAGGGCCTCCGCGGCGCCATCGGTGATGCTTTGCCAATCAGCTTGCGCGTCGAAGAAATCGCCCAGGAGTGCCGTGACTTCGGGTTGTTCGATCAGGCGGCCGCTGGCCGTTTCGGCAATGTTGCCGGTCAGCCGGAAGGAAGCCAGTGTCAGGCCATAGCCGCGTGCCTTGAGGAAATGCGGAAACGGGCGGATGAATTCGAGCACCACATCGTCGACGTCGAGCACCAGCAGCGGCCGGTCGTCGGCCGCAAGTTCCTCGATCTGGCGCGCGGTTTCGGGATCATCGCTCATGTGGAACGCTCGTGATTGTCGTCGCCGAGCGGCAAGGCGCGCAGCGCCTTGCCGACTGCCGCCGGCGGGGTGCCGGTTTCCTCCGCAAAACGCATCAAGGTCGGCTCGTGGGCGAGAATGAACTGCAGGACGCCGGCCAGGAAACCCGGCTCGCCTGCCGCCCGGCGGATCGAATGCGCCTCTATTCCCGTGATCGCCAGAAAGCGCGGTAGAAGCTCGGGATCGGCGGCAACGAAGCCCAATGCCTTCACGGCAATGTTTTCCGCCTCTTCGCGCATTGACGCTGCGTTTGCCATCACTACCTTCGGTGTGTGGAATGAGTCTCTCCCGCAGTAATGGCAAGAGTTGCTTGCGGCAAGCCATTAGAGTGTGGCGCGCCTATTGGACGCGCAGGGAGTCGAGGCGGAATTCGTGCTGCTTTGCAGGCCGCGGGTTTCCGTTTCGTCAATCATATTGCCGTATAGTGAAGCAGGGTTTGGTGCGTTCAAGGAAAGAGCGCATGACGGTCACCTCCGGGCGGAGGACGGTCGGGACGGGATGTCGATGCCTAAGAAGGTCATGATCGTCGAGGACAACGAGCTCAATATGAAGCTCTTTCGGGACCTCATCGAAGCTAGCGGTTACGAGACGGTGCGAACCCGCAACGGTCTCGAGGCGCTCGACCTGGCGCGCCAACACCGGCCGGACCTTATCCTGATGGATATCCAACTGCCCGAAGTGTCGGGGCTGGAAGTGACCAAATGGCTGAAGGAGGACGATGATTTGCACGTTATCCCGGTCATTGCCGTGACTGCCTTCGCGATGAAAGGCGATGAGGAGCGCATCCGCCAGGGTGGCTGCGAGGCCTATATTTCGAAGCCGATCTCGGTGCCGCGCTTCATCGAAACCATCAAATCCTATCTGGGCGATGCCTGATGTGCCCTTCCAGCCGAGCCGGAGCCTTGTGAAATGACCGCGCGGATCCTCGTCGTCGACGACATCCCTGCCAATGTGAGGCTGCTGGAAGTCCGGCTGCTGGCCGAATATTTCGAGGTGCTGACCGCCACCAACGGGCCCGACGCGATCGAGACCTGCGAGAACGGCAAGGTCGATGTCGTGCTGCTCGACGTGATGATGCCCGATATGGACGGGTTCGAGGTCTGCCGGCGGCTGAAGAGCGATCCGGCGACGTCGCACATTCCGGTGGTGATGATCACCGCGCTCGACCAGGTCTCAGACCGCGTGCGCGGGCTGGAGGCCGGTGCCGACGATTTCCTGACCAAACCGGTCAACGACCTGCAACTGATGACGCGCGTCAAGAGCCTGGTCCGCCTGAAGTCGCTGACCGACGAGCTTCGGCTGCGCGCCTCGACCACACGCAACATAGGCATCGAGGAACTTTTGAGCCGCAATTTCGCGTCCGAGGACACGACGCCGAAAGTGCTTTTGATCGATGAGCGCAAATCGTCGGTCGAGCGCATCCAGAAGATGTTGCGCGACCGTGCCGACCTGGACGTCACCGGCGATCCGCATGCCGGGTTCTTCCAGGCCGCCGAAACGCCCTATGAATGTGTGTTGATCTCGACGGCCTTCGCCGATTTCGATCCGCTCAGGCTCTGCTCGCAACTGCGCTCGCTCGACCGCACCCGTTTTGTGCCGATCATCCTTTTGGCGGAGGAGGGCGAGGAAGAGCGCCTCATCCGAGGGCTCGAACTCGGCATCAACGACTATCTGATGCGGCCGATCGACCAGCAGGAACTGACGGCGCGGCTGCGCACCCAGGTGCGCCGCAAGCGCTACAACGACCAATTGCGCGCCAGCGTCACCCAGACCATCGAAATGGCCGTGACCGACGGCCTGACCGGGCTGCACAACCGCCGCTATCTCGACAGCCATCTGCAGACGCTGTTCGACCGCGCAGTGGCGCGGCGCCGGCCACTGTCGGTGATGATCACCGATCTCGACCGCTTCAAGTCCATCAATGACGCGTACGGCCATGATGGCGGCGACGAGGTGCTGCGCGAATTCGCGCGGCGGCTGCGCAAGAACGTCAGGGGTATCGACCTTGCGTGCCGGTTCGGCGGCGAGGAGTTCGTGGTGGTGATGCCGGACACCGACGGCACCGTTGCCGAGAAGGTGGCCGAACGCATCCGTGCCGAAATCGCCCAGAAGCCTTTCGCCATCGGCGCCGACGGCAAGACGATCGAGGTCACCGTCAGCGTTGGCGTGTCATCGGTGCTGAAGGGCGTGGATACGGCGGCCGCGCTGATGAAGCGCGCCGATCTCGCGCTCTACGAAGCCAAGAGCGGCGGCCGCAACCGCGTCGTTGCCACGGCGGCCTGACGGTCCGGGCCTGATTATCCGGTCAACCCAACAGGGTTACCCATTTACCTTAATCCAAGCGATTCGCGAGCCTTGGTTAAGAAACTGTTGATTTTCATAAGCTCTTGCGCAAATGTGCAGGCCAAGACGAAGCCGGCACGAGGGTAGACAGCCGGCTCGGTCCCTCAGGAATACCCCATGATGCTCAGGTCCGCCGCATCTCCTGGGTCCGTGGGGTCGGCCGGCCGGCGCTGGCACATAGTGGCCTCCTCGTACCGCTGCCAAACGCCGACCGGCCCCCTCTTGTCCGACATGGCATCAGGATTCCGCGACAAGCCCCGGAAGTGCCGGGGCTTTTTTGTGTGCGGCAGGATCTGAAGAACGCTTTCCTGGGTTCTAACGGCACCTCGCGCGCTATCGCTTCGCAACGCGCGACCTTTTCACTGCCGTATGCAGAGGGGAAGGCGAAGGCTACCCCCTCCATTTCATACATATGGCGCACAAGGGGCTTGCGGCAAGACCTGGCTGTTCCCGTAAAACCACGACCCAAGTTAACCGAAACGGGAGTGGCGAATGCCGGAATTGTTGCCAAGAGGCCAAGTAGGTCGGGACCGTGCAGTGGTGATCGCCGGAGGCGGTCCGACCGGGTTGATGCTGGCTGGCGAACTCGCATTGGCGGGCGTCGATGTGGCCATTGTCGAGCGGCGGCCCAACCAGGAACTCATCGGCTCGCGAGCGGGTGGCCTGCACGCACGCACCATCGAGGTACTCGACCAGCGTGGAATTGCCGACCGGTTCCTGTCACAGGGACAGCTATCGCCGTCCGTCGGCTTCCACATGATCCGGTTGGACATCAGCGATTTTCCCACGCGGCACAATTATCTGCTGGCGCTGCGGCAAAACCATATCGAGCGGCTGTTGGCCGACTGGATCGGCCAGTTGGGGGTGCCGATCTATCGCGGACAGGACGTCACGGGCCTCGCACAGGATGACGATGGCGTCGACGTCGAACTGTCCGGTGGTCGGTGCCTGAGAGCGCAATATCTCGTCGGCTGCGACGGAGGACGCAGCATCATCCGCAAGGCGGCGGGCATCGCGTTCGACGGGTGGGATCCGACGATGAGCTGGATGATCGCCGACGTCGAGATGTCTGAGGAACCTGCATGGGGCTTTCGCAGCGACGCCTACGGTATTCATGCGATAGGCAAGATTGAAGAAAGCGACCGCGTGGGTGTGGTGTTGACCGAGAGGCATCTGACCATTGGCGGCGAACCTACGCTGCGCGATCTCAGCGAGGCGCTTGTCGCGGTTTACGGCACCGATTACGGGGTCCACAATCCGACCTGGATTTCCCGGTTCACCGACATGACACGCCAGGCTGCGTCTTACCGCAACAAACGTATTCTGCTCGCCGGCGATGCTGCGCACATCCATCCCCCAATGGGCGGACAGGGCCTCAATATCGGCGTGCAGGACGCGGTGAACCTGGGATGGAAGCTGGCCCAGGTGGTCAAGGCGACGTCCCCTGAAAGCCTGCTCGACAGCTACCTTGCCGAACGCCATCCGGTTGCCGCCCGCGTGCTGCGCAATGCGATGGCGCAGGTCGCGCTTCGTCGCAGGGACGACCGCACCAAGGCTCTGGGTGACACGTTTGCCGAACTGCTCGCCATGGACGGGCCACGCAAACGAATCGCCGCCGAGATGTCCGGCCTGGGTGTCCACTACGACCTCGGGGAAGGGCACGCGCTGCTTGGGCGGCGAATGCCCGACCTCGATCTGCTCACCGCCAACGGGCCGTTGCGGCTGTTTACCTTGCTGCACGACGCGCGGCCGGTGCTCCTCCATTTCGGTGAACCAGGCAGACTGGACAGTGCGCCTTCGGCCGGCCGGATCCGGCAGATCGACGCCAGGTATGCCGGTGCCTGGGAGCTTCCCGTACTCGGAACGGTCGCTGCGCCCGACGCGGTTTTGATCCGGCCCGATGGATATGTGGCCTGGGTAGGAGTTGGGACTCCACAGGGATTGGCCGATGCGCTGACCAGATGGTTCGGACCGGCTGCCGAAGCCGGGTGTCCTTCCGAACGCAGCGCGTCACACTCTTCCACGGGCTGAAGGCTGGCTTCCACAGGCTGAAGGCGGCTGCCTCCTGACAAGCGATTGACAGGAGGCTCCATCTATGCAGAAATTGGTTGGACCATTGGACCACTTGGAGGAAGTGTGGACCAGAACAGCCTGCCACCCATTCAGACGACGGCGCGCGACGACGCCGTGCTGAAGGCATTGGTGGGCTTCGTCCGCGCCGAGGCCTTGCAGCCTGGTGAGCGACTGCCGACCGAGCGCATCCTGGCCGAACGGCTCAAGGTCAGCCGCAACACGGTGCGCGAGGCGCTGACGCGGTGGGAGGGATTGGGCCTGGTCGAGCGCCGGCAAGGCAGCGGCACCTATCTCAAGGCGGCCGTCTCGCCCGATATGCTGCATCTGCCGCTGACGCTGGCGGGCGGCAATGATTTCACCAGCCTGATGCAGACGCTGGAAATCCGCCGCGCACTGGAAGCGGAAGCGGCGGCACTGTGCGCCGAGCGGGCAAGCCCCGCCGACATTGCCGAGATCGAACGCAAGCTCGATATCATGGAGCAGGCGTTTCGCACCCTGGACGGCATGTCATCGGAAGAGGACTGGGAATTCCACCAGGCGATCTACCGGGTCTCCGGCAATCCGCTGTTCGAACAGATCATCGCGGCCATGCACGAACTGTTCCACCGCTTCTGGGAACATCCACTCGGCGTGCGCGATTTCGGCCATGCCAGCTTTCCCTATCACCGCACCATCTACGAGCGCATCGCCGCGCGTGATCCGCAAGGCGCCCGCGGCGAGGCGCTGAAGCTCATCGCCACCGTCGAGGACGACCTGAAGCGCGGTGCGGCCAAACTCAAACTTTCGGACCTGAGATGAACGAGCACCCAGCCGGTTTCGATCAAGACTATCTCGCCGAGGCGGCGACGCTTTTGGCGCATGATGAACCGTTCCCCGGCGGCGCCGTCGTGCCGCCTATCTACCAGACGTCGCTGTTCACCTTCGCCAATTACGCCGAAATGGCCGATACCTTTGCCGGCAAGCGAAAGCAGCCGATCTATTCGCGCGGCGACAATCCGACGGTCATGGAGTTCGAGGCGCGTGTCGCGGCGCTCGAAGGCGCCGAGGCCGCGCGCGGCTTTTCAAGCGGCATGGCAGCGATCAGCGCCACCGTGCTTGCCTTCGTCGGGGCGGGCGAGCGCATCGTCGCGGTACGCAATTGCTATGGCGATGCCTACCGGCTGTTCGAGCGGCTCCTGCCGCGGCTCAACATCAAGGTCGATTATGTCGACGGCTCGGACCCGGATGCGGTGGCGGCGGCATTGCCCGGCGCAAAGCTGCTTTATCTGGAAAGCCCGACCTCGATGATGTTCGAGCTTCAGGACCTGCCGCATCTGACCCGGCTGGCCAAGGAGCAGGGCATCATCACCACCATCGACAATTCCTGGGCGACGCCGGTGTTCCAGAAGCCGATCTCGCACGGCGTCGATCTCGTGCTGCACTCGGCCTCGAAATATCTCGGCGGCCACAGCGACACCGTTGCCGGCGTGGTGGCGGGCTCGGCCGCGCACATCAAACACATCAACGAGCAGACCTATTCCTATCTCGGCGGCAAGCTGTCACCGTTCGAGGCCTGGCTCTTGCTGCGCGGCCTGCGCACGCTGCCGCTGCGCCTGCCGCACCACATGAAGAGCGGGCTCGCCATCGCCGAACGGCTGAAGGCGCATGGCAATGTCGAGCGGGTCAACCACCCCGTCTATTCGAACCATCCGGGCAAGGCGACGCTTGCCGGCTATGGCGGGTTGTTCTCGTTCGAAGTTACCGAGGATATCGACATTCCCGTCTTCGTCGACGCGTTGAAATATTTCCGCATCGGCGTCAGCTGGGGTGGGCATGAGAGCCTGGTCGTGCCGGCCAAGGCGTCGCTGGAGCAGACGCCGGGACTGAATTCGATGGCGCGCTTCGGCGTCAGCCCCCGAACCATCCGCTTCAATGTCGGATTGGAAAGTGTCGAGGATCTTTGGGCGGATGTCGCCCAGGCCTTCGAAAAAGCCAGAAAATAACAAGCGGGTTCAAAATGGGAGTCTTGAACATGAAAAAACTGACCGTCATGCTTGCCACCGTCGCGGGGCTGGCAATTTCCGCCGGGGGCGCGCTCGCCGATTCGACCCTGAAAATGGTCGAGGTCATCACCAGCCCGCCGCGCACGGAGTTCCTGAAAAAGCAGATTGCCGAGTTCGAGGCGGCCAATCCGGGCGTCAAGGTCGAGCTGGTCTCGCTGCCCTGGGGGCAGGCATTTGAAAAATTCCTGACCATGGTGCAGGCCGGCGATACGCCCGATGTGGTCGAGATGCCGGAACGCTGGATGGGGCTTTACGCCAACAACGCTCAGCTCGAGGATCTCGGCCCCTATATGGCCAAGTGGGACGACGCCAAGACGCTCGGCGACCGCGCCAAGCAGTTCGGCTCGACGGTCAACAACACCCAGTTCATGATCCCCTACGGCTACTATGTGAACGCGCTGTTCTGGAACAAGAAGCTGTTCAAGCAAGCCGGCCTCGACGGTCCGCCGGCGACGCTTGACGAATTCGTCGCCGATTCCAAGAAAATCTCGGCCATTCCCGGCAAATACGGCTACTGCCTGCGCGGCGGGCCGGGCGCCTTCAACGGCATGCACATGTTCATGAACATCGCCGCCGGCAAGGGTGGCTATTTCAACGAGGCCGGCACCTCGACCATCAATGAAGAGGGCTCGGTCAAGGGCCTGCAGATGCTGGCCGACATGTACAAGGACGGCCTGGCGCCGAAGGATGCCGTGAGCTGGGGTTTCAACGAAACGGTCACCGGCTTCTATTCCGGCACCTGCGCCATGCTCAACCAGGATCCGGACGCGCTGCTCGGCATCGCCGACAAGATGAGCGCCGACGACTTCGCCGTGGCGCCGATGCCGACCGGGCCGAGCGGCAAGTCCTATCCGACGCTGGGCTATGCCGGCTGGGCGATGTTCGCCAACTCGCAGCACAAGGATGATGCCTGGAAGTTGATGGCGACGCTGCTCTCGCCGAAGGACAATCTGGAATGGGCCAAGGAAGTCGGCGTCATCCCGATCCACAAGGGCGCCGACCAGGACGCCCACTTCAAGACCGAGCAGTTCAAGGGCTGGTTCACCGAACTGAGCGACGGCGCCAAATATGAGATGGTGACGCCGCCGACGCACCTCGAAAACCTTGGCAACTTCGTCGACCAGGTGGCGATCAAGAACTTCCAGGAAGTGCTGCTCGGCCAGAAGACGGCCAAGGACGTCGCCGACCAGTGGGCTGCCTTCCTGACCAAGGAGCAGCAGGACTGGCTGGCGAAGAACAAGAAGTAAGCGCAGGCTTTTCCTTCTCCCCGTTCACGGGGAGAAGGTGGCCCGACAGGGCCAGATGAGGGGCAGCGCTGAGTTCTCAGAAGCTGGCGCCGCCCGTGATCTGCCTGCCGGCATCTTCTCCCCGTTGAACGGGGAGAAGGACGCTTGTCGCCAACGCCGCGCTCCCAAAGGACGTTCCACAGCCAATGACCTATGCCGTGTCCGAAATACGATCTGTCGGCAAGCCGCGACGTAAGTGGCTCACACACGCTGCCATCGAGCCCTGGCTCTATCTCAGCCCGGCGATCATCCTGCTGGTCGTGGTGCTGCTCGTGCCGCTGGTCATCGGCATCAGCTATTCCTTCCGCAAGTTCTCCGCCTTCAAGTCGGAATATGTCGGGCTCGGGCAGTATCAGGCGATGTTTTCGGACCAGGTGCTGGGGCAGGCGCTGGTCAACACGCTGTGGTGGACGGTCGCCAGCCTGTTCTTCCAATTCTTCCTCGGCCTTGGCCTGGCGCTGCTGCTCGACAAGCCGTTCCCAGGCCGCAAGGCGGTGCAGGCGCTGGTCTTCCTGCCCTGGGCGGTGCCGTCCTTCCTGTCGGGCCTGACCTGGGCCTGGCTGTTCAACCCGATCATCGGTCCGCTGCCGCACTGGCTGTTCGCCTTGGGGCTGAAAGCCGAGCCGACCAACGTGCTTTCCGATCCGGCCACCGCCATGTGGGGGCCGATCGTCGCCAATGTCTGGTTCGGCATTCCGTTCTTCGCCATCACGCTGCTGGCGGCGCTGAAGTCGATTCCCTCGGAGCTGCATGAGGCGGCGGCGATCGACGGCGCTTCGCCCTGGCAACGCTTCACCAAGGTGACGCTGCCGTTCCTGGCGCCGACCATAGCCATCACGGTGATGCTGCGCACGATCTGGATCGCCACCTTCGCCGACCTGATCTTCGTCATGACCGAGGGCGGGCCGGCCGGCTCGACCAACACGGTGCCGGTCTACATCTATGTCAGCGCCTTCAAGTCGCTGGACAAGGGCTATGCCTCGGCTGTGGCCGTGCTGCTGCTCGTCCTGCTTATCGCCTATGCGATTGCGCTGATCGCCATCCGCCGCTCGCTTGTGAGGCACGTCTGATGATCGCGGGACGCTCTGCTTCACAACGGTTTTTCGGCGGCGTCGGTCTCTACGCGGCAATCGCGGCCTATGTGGTCTTCGCACTGTTCCCGATCTACTGGACGCTGAAGATCTCGGTCACGCCGGAGCGGCTTCTCTATTCCGAAGGCATAACCTTCTGGCCGTCGCACATGACGCTACAGAACTTCATCACCGTGCTCGAAGCCACCGATTTCCCGCGCTATTTCATCAACAGCGTCATCGTCTCGGTGTCGACGGCTGCCCTGGTGACGGTGATCGCCACGCTTGCCGGCTACGCCATGTCGCGCTTCACCTTTCGCGGCAAGGCGGCGCTGGCGCTGATGCTGCTTTTGACCCAGACCTTTCCGCTGGTGATGGTCATTCCGCCGATCTACCGCGTGATGGGCCAGATCGGCCTGATCAACAGTCTGACCGGGCTGATCATCATCTACACCGCCTTCAACACTGCCTTCGCCACCTTCCTGATGCAGTCCTTCTTCGACGGCATCCCGAAGGACCTCGAAGAGGCGGCGATGATCGACGGCTGCACGCGTGCGCAGGCAATGCGCCGGGTGATCGTGCCGCTGACCCTGCCAGGCATGGGCGCGACACTGGGCTTCGTCTTCACCGCGGCATGGAGCGAGCTTCTGTTCGCGCTGATGCTGATTTCCAGCGACGACCAGAAGACCTTCGCCGTCGGCCTGCTCACCTTCATCGGCAAGTTTGCCGTCGACTGGGGGCAGATGATGGCGGCGTCGATCCTGGCGCTGATCCCGGTCTGCATCTTCTTCGCCTTCCTGCAACGCTATCTCGTCACCGGCCTGACCGCCGGCGCCGTCAAAGGATGATCGATGGCCTCTGTCACGCTCGAAAAGGTTCGCAAGGATTACGGCGCCGTGCGCGTCCTGCATGCGGTCGATCTCGAGATCGCCGACGGCGAGTTCGTCGTGCTGGTCGGACCGTCAGGTTGCGGCAAGTCCACGCTTTTGCGGATGATCGCCGGGCTGGAGGAGGCCTCCGGCGGCGAAATCCGCATCGGCGAGCGGCTGGTCAACGATGTCGCGCCGAAGGATCGCGACATCGCCATGGTGTTCCAGTCCTATGCGCTCTATCCGCATATGGACGTATCGAAGAACATGGGCTTCAGCCTGATGTTGCGAAAGGCCGAGAAGCCGGCGATCGATGCTCGCGTCGATGGTGCTGCCAGGCGGCTGGGGCTGGATACGTTCCTGCAACGCCTGCCCAGGCAATTGTCAGGTGGCCAGCGGCAGCGTGTCGCCATGGGCCGCGCCATCGTGCGCGATCCCAAGGTTTTTCTCTTCGACGAGCCGCTGTCGAACCTCGACGCCAAGCTGCGCGTCCACATGCGCGCCGAGATCAAGGCCCTGCACCAGCAATTGAAGACCACTTCGGTCTACGTCACCCACGACCAGATCGAGGCGATGACCATGGCCGACCGGATCGTCGTCATGCATGACGGGCTGATCCAGCAGGTCGGCGCGCCGCTCGATCTCTATGACCGGCCGGCCAACATGTTCGTCGCCGGCTTCATCGGCTCGCCGGGCATGAATTTCCTGCCGGCGGTGGTGGAGAAGGGTGGCAAGATGGACGCCGTATTGTCCGATGGCCAGAAGCTTCGGCTGCCGGACGGATTGCCGCTCGGGGATGGCGACGTCATCACCGTCGGCCTGCGGCCCGAGCATATAAGGCTGGCCGATGACGGTGCGCTGCAAGGCGAAGTCGGTGTGGTGGAGCCGCTCGGCCTGTCGACGCAGTTCTATGTCAAGCTGGCCGGCCAGCAGCTTTGCGTCTTTGCCATGGGCCGCGCGGGCGTGAAACCCGGCGACGTCGTGCGGCTGGCGGCCGATCCGGCGTCGCTGCATCTGTTTGACAGGGAAAGCGGCGACCGTATCGGCTGAATGAATTCAGTCAGGCTGAATGAATTCAGCCGGGCTGAGCGCACCCAGCCGTAGCCTTCCGCCTTGCAAACAAAAACGCCGCCCATCGGGCGGCGTTTTTGCATTCCAGAGGGAAAACCCAGATTACTTGATCTTGGTTTCCTTGAATTCGACGTGCTTCTTGGCGACCGGGTCGTACTTGCGGAACGACAGCTTGTCGGTCTTGGTACGGCTGTTCTTGCTGGTGACGTAGAAGAAACCGGTGTCGGCGGTCGACAGAAGCTTGATCTTGATGTTTGCGGCTTTGGCCATGATCTCAGTCCGTTATGTTCGTGGAGTTTTGGCCGCTGGAGCACGGGGAAAACACCCGGACGCGGGAAACTTGGCGCGACACATAAAGAACGTGCCTGGAAAGTCAAGCCCGGCGGACCCGATGTGGCCCGCTCAAGCTGCCCGGTATGCATAAATCAGACGGTTTGCGCCTCTGATACCGCGACCTTCTTCCAGTCTCCGGTCGTGTTCCACCAGCGATTCGGATTGGCGCGGTCGTCCAGCCCCTTGGAGCGGCTGGCAAGGATCGGCTGGATGCGGATCACCGGCTCCTGATAGGAATGGGCCTGGAAAATCGCCTCGACGACGCGGGCCGCCAGCGCCTGGTCGTCGGGTAATTCGAAGGAAACCTCGACCGTGCCCGGGCGGCGGCGCAATTCGGTTTCGGCGCCGGCCGCTGCCCCTTCAAGGGGCCTGTAGCGCTCGATGCCGCGCGCCGACTGATAGGCATTGCGGTCATACTTGCCCATGGCAAGCGGTGCGATCGCCACAACCGCGTCCATGATGCGGTCGACGTCGGCAGCCGGAGCCTGGAAGCTGACGAGCAGCAGGAGGGTCATTCGCAGCGAAGTGGTTTCAAAGCCGCTGTCGATCATCGGAGTGTCCTCGGTTCAGGTGTTTTAGGACACCCTTTTAACCGGTGGCTGCTGACACGGTTCTGTCAGCAGCCTGTCGCTGGGCAGTGCCGATAAGCGACGGGTTGGGCTCTACAGCAGGATCTTGCGAACGAGCCTGAAGCAGACCAGGGCGATGTAGGCGCCGAAGAAAAGGCCGAGCGACCAGCCGAAGCCGGAAGGCCCGAAACTGTCCATGCCGATGCCGATCGCCTGCGGCCCAAGCACCATCCCGACGCCATAGCACAGCACGAAAGCAGCATTGGCCGACGCCAGTTCGTGGCCGGAGAGCTGCGATCCGAGATGGGCAAGACCGATCGTGTACATGGCAGCAACGACACCGCCCCACACGAAGAGAAGCGCTGCCATCAAATGCCAGTTCGCGGCAAAGAACGGCATGAATATCGTGCCGACGAGACCAACCGTGGCACAGGCGAGCAGCAGATAGCGCCGGTCCGAGACGCGGTCGCTGATCATGCCGATCGGGATCTGCAACAGCACATTGCCAAGGCCGATCATGGTCAGCAGCAACGCCGCGTCGGCCTCGGAATATCCGATGCGGTTGCCATAGACCGGGAACAGCGCGAAGCCGCCGGTCTCGACCGCGCCGAACACCAGCACGGCGAAAGTCGCGGTCGGCACCAGCCAGATGTAGCGCAGGAAGTGGCTGGTCTCGCTCTCCGCCACGATGGTAGGGCTTTCGTTGCGGGCGGCCAGAACCGGTATGGCGGCGAGCGTCACCAGGGCGATGATGACGCCAAACGGCCTGAAGCCGGAACTGCCGAGATGGGCGAACAGCCACGGCCCTGCGGCAAAGCCGAGCGACAGGACGGTGGCGTAGATGCCAAGCACAAGGCCGCGCCGGTGCGGCGGCGCCGACGTGCTGATCCAGAATTCCGACAGGATGAACAGCACCGTCAGCGCGATGTGCAGCACGATGCGCAGCGGAAACCACATCCAGAAATCAGGCGCGAAATGGAAACCGACGAAAGCCAGCGCGCCGGTAGCAATCATGGCGATCATCGTCCAGGCGACGCCGAAGCGCATGGCGAGCGGCGTGGCGAGCGGCGCCCCGGCGATCGAGGCCAGGCCGGCTACGGCCGTGTTGAGGCCGATCATCGAGGCCGAATGGCCGCGTGTTTCCAGGATGACGCTGAGCAGCGGCATGCCGAGGCCGATGGCAATGCCGACGACGCTGATCGACGAGATCGCCGCCACCATCGGCAGCCAGTGTACGCGTTCGTCGCCCTGTGGTTGGGTATCGACCGTCATGAGATGCTGAATACTCTGTCTGTTTGATCTTACGCAATTCCCAAGGGCAAGTGCTTCGCTCTTGTCCCGGGAAAACCGGGTCACACTTTTCCTGGAATTGCTCTAGAGAAGCTCGCGGGTGAAGCGGTTGCGGACAAGCCGGTAGAAGGGGACGGGGCCACCCGGACGCAGCAGCGGATCGTGGGCGAGCCGCCTTTCCAACTCGTCCAGGATCATTCGGGTGATGTCGGGTATATCAGCCTGCTTGGCCTTGGCGAGCGGCAGCCAGACCAGTTCCTCCAGCTCGTTGGTCGGGCCGCCATCGGGCAATTCGATGGCGACGTCGCCACGCCAGGCGCTGAAGAAGCGGGTGTCGAATCGGCGCACCCGGTTCGGCGGCGTGATGGCGCGCGCGACGAAGCGCAACGCCTCCAGCGACGGTGCCACGCCATGTTCGACGAAACCCTGCCAGTCGCGCCTGGTCGTCGCAAAGGCGCCTTTGCGGCCGATCAGCAGGCCGGCTTCCTCATAGGTTTCGCGGACCGCCGACAAAGCGATGGCACGGGCTCGGGCGTGGCTGGTGCGGCCGGGGCCGGCCGTCAGCTTGGCTTCTTCGTGCTGGTTAAGGGCGGTCGCCGTCGGGATGCGGCTGTCGGCAGGGTCGGTACGGCCGCCCGGGAAAACGAATTTCCCTGGCATGAAGGCGTGCGCGGCGTGGCGGCGTCCCATCAGCACTAGGACGTCGTCGCCTTTGCGGTCGAGCAGGATGAGCGTCGCGGCATCACGCGGACGCAGGGGCCGGCCGTCATGCACGGCCAGGCCCTTGTCGATCTTGTCGACGTCCGCCTTGGTCATAGCTTCCATGCGCGGGACCTAGCGGAAACTTCTTGCATGCGAAAGTGGCCTTAACGATTGGCATGTTGCGCCAGCCAACACCTCAGGCCCCGGGATGCGGCTCGATTACATCCTTTTCGCCACCAAATCCGTGCATATAGAACGCCCATTGCAATCCGATGACGGCGCCTTTGACAGGCTGCAGCAACGCGATCGAGAGAAGGATGGTCAAGGGCACCCAGATGAGGATGTGTTGCCAGGTGGAGAGCGTCGAGGTCGCCTCGACACCCATGAAGGCGCCGAGCACGATGTGGCCGACGATGACGATGACGAGATAGGCGGGCAAATCGTCGGCGCGATGGTGATGAATCTCCTCGCCGCAGACGCTGCAGGTTTCGACGGTCTTGGTGAAGCCGCGGAACAGCTTGCCTTCGCCGCAATTCGGGCAGCGGCCCAAGAGCCCCCGCTTCAACGCCGTCCACAATGGGCGGGCAATCCGGCCCGAGTGATGTTCGCCACCAAAAACCTGTTGTTCCATTATCGTCTCCTGCCGCGCGACCCCGGTCGCGATTGCGACGCACGGGCGCGGCCCTTAGCCTTGTGAAACGACCTGCTGGAGCCTGGCAGGGGCTTTGGGTCGGTCAACATCTCGAAGCGCATCGCGCCGGCCATTGGCGCCACCTCGACGAGCCGGACCTCGACGCGGTCCGCCAGTTGGTAGCCTTTGCCCGAGCGTTCTCCGAACAGCGAGCGGGCCGTTTCGTCGTATATATAGTAATCGCCGCCCAGAGTTGACACCGGGATGAAACCATCGGCGCCATACTGCGGCAATTGGACAAAAAGTCCTGATTTGGTGACGCCGGAGATGCGGGCATCGAAGCGGTCGTCGATGCGCTCTGCGAGATAGGCGGAGATCAGCCGGTCGACCGTGTCGCGCTCGGCAGACATTGCGCGCCGCTCCGTGCCGGAGATCAGCACCGCAACGTCTTCAAGGCGCGCCTCCTCATCTTGCGTCAATCCTCCGGGGCCAAGACCCAGTGCGGCAATAAGCCCGCGATGGACGATCAGGTCGGCGTAGCGGCGGATCGGCGAGGTGAAATGCGCGTAGCGCCTGAGGTTGAGGCCGAAATGGCCGATGTTCTTGGGTGAATATTCGGCCTGGCTCTGCGAGCGCAGCACCACTTCGTTGACCAGCGCCTCATTGTCGGCGCCGCGTACGCGGTCCAGAATGCCGTTGAACTGGCTGGGCCGCATCTGGGCGCCGCGTGCCAGCGACAGGCTAAGCGTCTGCAGGAATTCGCGCAGCGATTCCTGCTTGGCCAGCGACGGCGCGTCGTGAATGCGGTAGACCAGCGCCTGCTTTTTGCCCTCCAGCGTTTCGGCCGCGGCGACATTGGCCTGGATCATGAACTCTTCGATCAGCTTGTGGGCGTCGAGCCGCTCCGGCACGATGACGCGGTCGACCGTGCCATCCGGTTTGAGCAGGATCTTGCGCTCCGGCAGCTCGAGTTCGAGCGGCTGGCGGCTGTCGCGGCCGCGCTTGAGGATCGCGTAGGCGTCCCACAACGGCCTCAGCACCGTGTCGAGGATCGGGCCGGTCTTGTCGTCCGGCACGCCGTCGATCGCCGCCTGGGCTTGGCTGTAGGCGAGCTTGGCCGCCGACTTCATCATGACGCGGTGAAAGGAATGCCTGATCTTGCGGCCATCGGCGGAGAAGGTCATGCGCACCGCTAGCGCCGGGCGATCCTGGCCCTCGCGCAGCGAGCAGAGATCGTTGGAGATGCGCTCGGGCAGCATCGGCACGACGCAATCCGGGAAATAAACCGAATTGCCACGCTTCAGGGCCTCGCGGTCGAGCGCCGTGCCGTAGCGGACATAGGCGGCGACATCGGCGATCGCGACGGTGGCGATAAAGCCGCCGAGATTTCTCTCGTCGAGGTCAGGGGTGGCGAAGACGGCGTCGTCATGGTCCTTGGCATCAGCCGGATCGATGGTCACCAGGGGCAGGTCGCGCCAGTCCTCGCGATGGGCAAGCGTCGCCGGCTTGACGGCTTCGGATTCGGCTATCACCTCGGCCGGGAAGATATGCGGAATGTCGTGCGCGTGGATGGCGATCATCGAGACCGCCTTTTCGCTCGTCAGCGAACCCAGCACGTTGAGCACCTTGGCTCTCGGCAGCCCATAACGCGAGGCTCGCGCGGGCTCGACCTCGACAAGGTCGCCGTTTTTGGCGCCGTTCTGGAATTCCTTGTCGACGATCAGCTCGGGCTGGCGCCGTTCCACCGGCTCGATGCGGAAGCTGCCGTCCTGAAGCACGCGAAAGACACCGAGGAGGACGGCATCCGTGCGCTTCTCGAAGATCTTCATCACCCGGCCGGTATAGGCAGGCCCTGACGGATCGTCGGTCGGGAAGGTCTTGGCCAGCACACGGTCGCCGATGCCGGGCGCCGGTCCGTTCCCCCCGCGCGAAACACGGATCGAGACCACGGGAGGTTCGCCCGGGCCAACCGCCTCGGCCGGATGCGCCAGCAAGACCCCGTCGCCATCGCGGCCAAAGATGTCGAGCACTGCGACATGGGGCAGGGCGCCGACGCGGGCCAGCCGCTTGCGTTCCTTGGTCAGAACGCCTTCGTCCTGCAGGTCGCGCAGGAGATCCTTTAGCCAGATTCGGTCGTCGCCGCGCAGCGCGAACGCCTTCGCGATATCGCGCTTTCCGGCACGATCGGGGTTTTCGGCGATATAGCGCAGGATTTCATCGCGCGAGGGCCGGTAATCGTCCTTGACCTTGGCCCTGGTGTCGGCGGTGCGCGGATCGCCGTGGCTTCTTCCGGTGATCCTGCGCGCCACGCCGTCCTATCCTTTTTTCTTCGCGGCCGGCTTCTTGGCGGCTGCCTTCTTGGTCGTGGTTTTCTTGGCTGTGGGGGCCTTGGCCGCGGCCGCCTTGCGGAACGGCTTCTTGCCACCGCCGCCCTTGGCTTCCTTCTCGGCAATCAGCGCCAGCGCATCCTCGACGGTCACTGATTGCGGATCCTTGCCCTTGGGCAGCGTGGCGTTGACCTTGCCGAAATTTACATAAGGGCCGTATTTGCCGTCGCGCACGACGATCTTGCCGCCGCCGTCCGGATGGTCGCCAAGCTCCTTCAGGGCTGCCGGCGTGCCGCCGTTGCGGCCGCCCTTGCCCTTCGACTGCTTCTCGGCAATCACGGTGACCGCGCGGTTGAGGCCGATCGAGAACACGTCCTCGATGCTGTCGAGATTGGCGTAGGTGCCATCGTGCAGCACGAATGGGCCGTAGCGGCCAAGACCGGCCGAGATCATCTTGCCGCTTTCCGGATGCTGCCCCACGTCGCGCGGCAGCGCCAGCAAGGCGAGCGCCTTCTCGTGATCTATGGATTCAGGCGTCCAGCCCTTGGGCAGGCTCGATCGCTTGGCTTCCTTGCCGTCACCGCGCTGGATGTAGGGGCCGAAGCGGCCCGAGCGCAGCGTGATTTCCTCGGCCGTGTAAGGATCCTTGCCAAGCAGCTTGGTGCCGTCCTCGCCACCGCCGTTCTCCCCATTGGGATTGGCGGCGTCACCGAGCTGGCGGGTGAAGGAGCATTCGGGATAGTTCGAGCAGCCGACGAAGGCGCCGAACTTGCCGAGCTTCAGCGACAGATTGCCGGTGCCGCATTTCGGGCAGATACGCGGATTGGAGCCGTCCTCGCGGGCGGGGAAAACCAGCGGCGCCAGTTCCTCGTTCAGCGCATCGAGCACATCGGTGACGCGCAGCTCCTTGATGTCGGCGACGGCACCGGAAAAATCCTTCCAGAAGTCCCGCAGCACGTCCTTCCAGGCGAGCTTGCCGTCGGAAATCTCGTCGAGCTTTTCCTCCAGCGAGGCGGTGAAGTCGTATTCGACATAGCGCTCGAAGAAGCTTTCGAGGAAGGCCGACAGCAGGCGGCCCTTGGCCTGCGGCACCAGCCGGCGCTTGTCGATCGTGACATAATCACGGTCCTCGAGCGTCTTCAGGATCGCCGTATAGGTAGAGGGACGGCCGATGCCGAGTTCTTCCAGCTTCTTGATCAGCGACGCCTCGGAGTAGCGCGGCGGCGGCTCGGTTGTGTGCTGGGTGGCATTGATTGCGCGGCGGGCAAGCTGCTCGCCGGCGCGGATTTCGGGTAGACGGCGGTTTTCCTCGTCTTCCGCGTCGTCGTCCTTCTGGTCGGTGTAGGCGGCGATGAAGCCATCGAAGCGGACGACCGAGCCAACGGCGCGGAGCTCGGCGGTGCGGGCGCCGTTCAGCGCTTCGATTTCGACGGTGGTGCGCTCGATCTCGGCCGACTGCATCTGGCTGGCGATGGCGCGCTTCCAGATGAGTTCATAGAGCCGTGCCTGGTCGGCATCGAGATATTGCCGGACCGACGCCGGGGTGCGCATGAAATCCGTCGGCCGGATCGCTTCGTGCGCTTCCTGGGCGTTCTTGGCCTTGGCGGTGTATTGGCGCGGCTTTTCCGGCAGGTATTTCGGGCCGAATTCCTTGGCGATGGCGTCGCGAGCGGCGTCGATCGCCTCGGGGGCCATCTGCACGCCGTCGGTTCGCATATAGGTGATGAGGCCGGCGGTCTCGCCGCCAATGTCCATGCCTTCATAGAGCCGCTGCGCCACCTGCATGGTACGCGTGGCCGAGAAGCCGAGCCCCGACGAGGCGGCCTGCTGCAGCGTCGAGGTGGTGAAGGGCGGGCCGGGGTTGCGCTTCGTCGGCTTGGCTTCGACGGACAGCGCCTTGAAGGTAGCCCCCTCGAGCATCGCCTTGATGTCGTCGGCCTGCGCCTTGTTGGCAATGTCGAGCTTTTGCAGCTTCTTGCGCTCGAATGCGGTCAGGCGGGCTTCGAAGGTCTCGTTGCGCGGTGTGCCGAGGATGGCAGCGATCTGC
This sequence comes from Mesorhizobium sp. M8A.F.Ca.ET.161.01.1.1, assembly GCF_004792105.1. Taxonomy (NCBI): domain Bacteria; kingdom Pseudomonadati; phylum Pseudomonadota; class Alphaproteobacteria; order Hyphomicrobiales; family Phyllobacteriaceae; genus Mesorhizobium; species Mesorhizobium sp. M8A.F.Ca.ET.161.01.1.1. Next base: position 235,397 of record NZ_SRTD01000010.1, read on the forward strand.
CAATATTCCTCGCGGATGAAGCGTTCGATTTCGGATTCGCGGTCGCAGACCAGGCGCAGCGCCACCGACTGGACGCGGCCGGCGGAGCGGGCGCCCGGCAATTTGCGCCACAGCACCGGCGACAGCGTGAAGCCGACGAGATAGTCCAGCGCCCGGCGGGCGAGATAGGCATCGACGAGAGGCGCATCGATCTGGCGCGGATTGGCCATCGCCTCCAGCACCGACGCCTTGGTGATGGCGTTGAAGACGACGCGGCTGACGGGCTTGTCCTTCAGCGCGCGCTTCTGCTTGAGCACCTCCAGCACATGCCAGGAGATAGCCTCGCCTTCGCGATCCGGGTCGGTGGCGAGGATCAGGCCGTCGGCATCCTTGACCGCATTGGCGATGTCGGTAAGGCGCTTGCCCGAGGCGGTGTCGACCGCCCAGGACATCGCGAAATCCTCATCCGGGCGCACCGAGCCATCCTTGGCCGGCAAATCGCGGACGTGGCCGAACGAGGCAAGAACCTTGTAGTTCCTGCCGAGGTATTTGTTGATTGTCTTCGCCTTGGCCGGCGATTCGACGACGACGACGTCCATGAGGTCTCATATCAGCTGTGATGCGGCAGAAGAATTCCGCTGCGCGCGACGAAATCTCGGTTCTGTTCGTCGCTCACATGGCCGCGCTTTTGCATCCGGTCAAGGGGAAGGGGCCAAATTGCGGGGGTGCCGCCAGCAATACACTCTAAGAGTGTATGGAGAAATCACAGAATTTCGGTCAGGCTGGATGATCGTCACCAGTCTCGAAAGATGACCCGGTTCATTTTTCGGTGAGTCGAGGAAAGATCCGCCGGAATGCCGGACCGGGGCGCGCCATGGTTCACAAAAAAGCCAATCGCCGGATCGGGCAAGGATGCCGGCGACCAACCCATGTCCCCCAGCGGGCAGGATATGGCGTTGAGGGGTTCAGTCGGCTTTGGCGATGTGCCAGACGCCGGCGACGCCATCGCCGCTCACATCTCCGGCTTTCTTGTCCTTGATGAAGGTGTAGACCGGCTTGCCGTCATAGGCCCACATCTTGGTGCCGTCGGTGCGCTTGACGGTCGTCCATCCTTCGGAGGCCTTCGCGCCGGCTTCGGCCTTCAACGGTGGCCAGTTGGCGGCGCATTTGTCGTCGCAGTTCGACTTGCCCTTCTCATCCTTGTCGTAGGTATAAAGCGTCATGCCCTTGGCGTTGGTGTAGATCTTGGTGCCTCCGACATCGGCTTCCTTCCACGCATCGGCAGCGAGGGATGCGACGGTGCTGAGCAAAAGCGCGGCTAGCCCTACAGTTATGGTCTTCATGGAAATCTCCCTGGCTAATATGTGGAGGTGCGCGGGAAATCGCGGCCTCGTCGTGTCAACGCCTGCCGGTCGGGTTTTCTTCCCGAGAGGCTTGAGGACACTGGCAGCTGGCGGGCCTAGTTGCCCGTAACAATTCTCTCGGTTCGGTCGTACTTAGATGGGTGGCGCAGCTGGATTCGGGGCCAGTGCGATTGCCCGAACAGCGACCGGTTGCCACACATTGGTGATTGGCGCACGGGTCGGCGCGTCGCTATATCGAACGCCAAACAGTCGGAGCTTTGGAATGGCATTGGACATTGGCTATGTCAGCGCGGTCGGGGCGGGGGCCATCTCGTTCCTGTCGCCATGCGTGCTGCCGCTGGTGCCGCCCTATCTCTGCTACATGGCCGGCATATCGGTCGACGATTTCCGCGGCAATGCGGGCGCGACCGCAAGTCAGGGCGCACGCGGCGCGCTGCTCTACTCCTCGATCGCCTTCGTGCTCGGCTTTTCGACCGTGTTCGTCGCGCTCGGCGCCGGCGCCTCGACCATCGGCCGGCTGCTGCGCGTCTGGCAGGAGCCGCTGGCGATGGGCGCCGGGGTGCTGATCATCCTGATGGGCCTGAATTTTCTGGGCATCCTGCGCATCCCCTTGTTGTCGCGCGAGGCGCGCTTCCAGTCGCAGGGCAAGCCGGCCAGCGCCGTCGCCGCCTATGTCATGGGCCTTGCCTTCGCCTTCGGCTGGACGCCCTGCATCGGCCCGGTGCTGGGACCGATCCTGACGCTGGCCGGCGGTCGTGAAACCGTGGGCGAGGGCGCGCTGCTGCTCGCCGCCTATTCGCTCGGCCTCGGCATCCCGTTCCTGATCGCCGCGCTGTTCTCCGGCGCTTTCATGCGCTTCCTCGGCAAATTCCGCGTCCATCTCGCCCGCGTCGAAAAGGCGATCGGCGCGCTGCTGGTCGTCGCCGGCGTGTTTTTCCTCACCGGCGGCGTGCAGGCGGTGTCTTATTGGCTGCTGGAGAATTTTCCGCTGCTGGGGCGGCTGGGGTAAGCCTACTGATTAGAAGTCAGTTGCTCTTCCGTCTGCATCTCACCGGAATTTAACCGCATTGGTGCAGCATCGCGCCACTGCTAGCATGATTTGATTCCCAACCCTTTTCATATGGTTGCATTCATGAGCCAGAGAACCTGCCTGTCCGTCATCCTCGCCGCCGGCGAAGGCACGCGCATGAAGAGCGCGCTGCCGAAGGTGCTGCACCAGATCGCGGGGTTGCCGATGGTAGCTCATGTGGTGAAGGCGGCCGAGGCCGCTGGCGCCAGCGGCCAGGCGCTGGTCATCGGGCATGGCGCGGATGAGATGCGTAAGGCGGCGGCGAAATTTGCACCGAAGGCGGAGACCTTCGTTCAGGACAAACGCCTTGGCACGGCGCATGCCGTCCTCGCCGCTCGCGAAGCGATATCAAAGGGTTATGACGATGTCCTCGTCATGTTCGGTGATACGCCGCTGATCGATGCGGATGCCCTGACGGTGGCGCGACTGAAACTGGCTGAAGGTGCCGCTGTCGTGGTCATCGGTTTCCGACCGCCCAGCCCGACCGGCTATGGCCGGCTGATCGAAAAGGGAGGCAAGCTGATAGCGATCCGCGAGGAAAAGGATTGCTCCGAAGAAGAGAAGAAGATCGGCTTCTGCAATGCCGGCATGATGGCGGTGGCCGGCGCGCACGCGCTCAAACTGCTCGACGCCGTCGGGAACAAGAATGCCAAGGGCGAGTATTATCTCACCGATATCGTCGAGATCGCCAGTGCACAGGGCCTTGATGTCGTTGCCACCGAAGCCAGCTTCGAAAGTGCGCTGGGCATCAACAACCGCGCCGAACTGGCGCAAGCCGAAGCCATCTGGCAGGCGCGTCGGCGCCATGAGGCGATGCTGTCGGGCGTGACGCTGATTGCTCCGGAAACCGTCTATTTCTCGCACGATACCGAAATTGGCGCCGACACGATCGTCGAACCCAATGTCTGGTTTGGACCGGGTGTCAGGGTTGCCTCGGGCGCCAAGATCCATGCCTTCAGCCATATCGAGGGCGCCACCATTGCTTCCAATTGCGATGTCGGGCCATTCGCACGGCTGCGGCCGGGCGCCGATCTCAAGCAGAAGTCCAAGGTCGGCAATTTTTGCGAGGTCAAGCAGGCCGTTATCGAGGAGGGCGCCAAGGTCAACCATTTGACCTATATCGGCGATGCCCGCGTCGGCGCCGGGGCCAATATCGGCGCCGGCACCATCACCTGCAACTATGACGGCTATTCGAAATTTTTCACCGACATCGGCGAGGGCGCCTTCATCGGCTCGAATTCCTCACTGGTGGCGCCGGTCACCATCGGCAAGGGCGGCTATATCGCCTCGGGCAGCGTCATCACAGAAAGCGTGCCCGACGATGCGCTGGCCTTCGGCCGCGCCCGCCAGAAGACGATTCCCGGCAAGGCCAAGGAATTGCGCGAACGGTTTGCTTCCGCAGCGGCGGCGAAGAAAAAGGCGGCTGGCGCCGACCATTAGCGATTGGTCGACGGGGCTGCTTTCTCGCCGAAGCAATCGAAAAACCGAGCGATTGCAGTAACCGGATTGCAAGGGCGGGCTGTCATGGTGCATGCCTGCAGAAGCGTCCGTTACACGGGACGAAATGCAATGTGACTTTCGCGGCAGGCCGGCCACCCCTAAATAGCGCTGGTTTTCCATGGGCAATCGGGGACTGTCTGCATGTGCGGTATCGTTGGAATCGTCGGCCACTCCCAGGTTGCGCCGCTTATCGTCGATGCGCTGAAGCGGCTCGAATATCGCGGCTATGACTCGGCAGGCGTCGCCACCATCGAAAAGGGCGTGCTCGGCCGCCGCCGCGCCGAAGGCAAGCTGGTCAACCTCGAACGCCGGCTCAAGGACGAGCCGCTCGACGGCATGATCGGTATCGGCCACACGCGCTGGGCGACCCACGGCGTGCCCAACGAGACCAACGCGCACCCGCATTTTTCCGACGGCGTCGCTATTGTCCACAACGGCATCATCGAGAATTTTGCCGAATTGCGCGACGAGCTGATCCGCGACGGCTATTCCTTCTCGTCGCAGACCGACACGGAGGTCGTTGCGCATCTGGTGGCGCGGGAGCTCGCCAAGGGGCTGAAGCCGGTCGAGGCCGCGCACAAGGCGCTGAAGCGGCTGGAAGGCGCTTTTGCGTTGGCCATCATGTTCAAGGGCGACGAGGACCTGATCGTCGGCGCCCGCAACGGCCCGCCACTGGCGGTCGGCCATGGCGATGGCGAGATGTTCTTGGGGTCCGACGCCATCGCGCTCGCTCCGTTCACCAACTCGATCACCTATCTCGAAGACGGCGACTGGGCGGTGGTGCGCCGCGACAGCGTCGCCATCTTCGACATCGACGGCAGACAAGTCGACCGCAGGCGCCAGCAGTCGCTGTCGACCAGCTTCATGGTCGACAAGGGCAACCGCCGCCATTTCATGGAGAAGGAAATCCACGAGCAGCCCGAGGTGATCTCGCACACGCTGGCGCATTATGTCGATTTTGTCTCCGGCGTGTCCAAGCCGCTCGACCTGCCATTCGATTTCGCCAAGATCGGCCGCTTGGCCATCTCCGCCTGTGGCACTGCCTATCTCGCCGGCCTTGTCGGTAAATACTGGTTCGAGCGCTATGCGAGACTCCCGGTCGATATCGATGTCGCATCGGAATTCCGTTACCGCGAGATGCCGCTGTCGGCGAACGATGCGGCCTTCTTCATCTCGCAGTCCGGTGAGACCGCCGATACGCTGGCCTCGCTGCGCTATTGCCGCAAGGCCGGCATGAAGATCGGCGCCGTCGTCAACGTGCGGGAATCGACCATGGCGCGCGAATCCGACGTGGTGCTGCCGACGCTCGCGGGGCCGGAGATCGGCGTCGCTTCGACCAAGGCTTTCACCTGTCAATTGTCGGTGCTCGCGTCGCTTGCCGTGCGCGCCGGCGTGGCGCGCGGGGCGATCTCGACGGAGCAAGAGAAGACGCTGGTGCGAGCGCTTTCGGAAGCACCGCGCTATGCCAACCAGGTGCTGAAGCTCGAAGAGCAGATCGAACGGATCGCGCGCGAGCTGTCGCGCTACAAGGACGTGCTCTATCTCGGGCGCGACACCAATTTCCCGCTGGCCATGGAAGGCGCGCTGAAGCTCAAGGAAATCTCCTACATCCATGCCGAAGGCTATGCGGCGGGCGAGCTGAAGCACGGGCCTATCGCGCTGATCGACGAGAACATGCCGGTGATCGTGATTGCGCCACATGACCGCATCTTCGAAAAGACCGTGTCCAACATGCAGGAAGTGGCGGCGCGCGGCGGCAAGATCATCCTGATCACGGACAGCAAGGGCGCGGCACAGGTGAGCGTCAAGACGATGGAGACGATCGTGCTGCCGGATGTGCCGGAAATCATCTCGCCGATCATCTATGCGCTGCCGATCCAGATGCTCGCCTATTTCGCCGCCGTGTTCATGGGCACCGACGTCGATCAGCCGCGCAATCTGGCGAAATCGGTGACGGTGGAATAGGCACTCTTAAACAGGCGCCTTTAAAAACTTCGCAGTTCCAAACCGTCTTCCGGTTCACTAATGTTGCGGCGCAATCCGCGCGCCCGGTGAACCATGTCCGATGCTCCGAAGACCTCCGGCATGACCCGGCTGAGGAACTATTTCCTCACGGGCTTCGTCGTCTGCGCCCCACTGGCGATCACCGCCTATATCGCATGGTCGTTCATCGGCTGGGTCGATTCCTGGGTCAAACCCTATATCCCGGCGCGTTACAGCCCCGATACCTACCTGCCGTTCCCGGTTCCGGGGTTCGGGCTGATCGTCGCGCTGATCCTGATAACGCTGATCGGTTTTCTCGCCGCCAACATTGTCGGCCGCGCCATCGTCGGATTTGGCGAGCGCCTGCTTGGCCGCATGCCGCTGGTGCGCGGCATCTATGGCTCGCTGAAGCAGATTTTCGAGACCGTGCTGTCGAACAAGGGCGACATGTTCCGTCAGGTTGGGCTGGTCGAATATCCACGCAAGGGTGTGTGGTCGCTGGTGTTTGTCGCCAGCGAGAAGGAAACCGAGATCAATCAGAAGCTCGACCAGGAAGGCGATCCGCTGATCGCCGTGTTCATGCCGTGCACGCCGAACCCGACGACCGGTTTCCTGATGTATGTGCCCAAATCCGAAATCGTGCCGCTCGACATGACGATCGAGGACGGGGCCAAGCTGATCGTGTCGGCCGGGTTAGTGGCCCCTGAGGTAAAGACGAAATTGGTGACGCTGAACGGTGAGCCGATCAACGGAACCCTGGCCAATCCGCCGCTAGGCCCTCATCCGGCGCGCAGGAGCCGGACGGCCTCGTCGCGGCCAAACAAGTAGAGCAGGAGCCGCAGCGCCTCGCCGCGATCCGATTGCAGTTCGGGGTCGCGTGACAGGATCAGCCTGGCATCGTCTCGCGCGGCTTCGAGAAGGTCGGCATGCGCCTCGATCCGCGCCACCTGGAAACCCGGCGTGCCGGACTGGCGCGTGCCGAGCAATTCGCCTTCGCCGCGCAATTTCAGGTCCTCCTCGGCGATCAGGAAGCCATCCTCGGTCTCACGCATCACCGACAGCCGGCGTTTGGCGGTTTCGCCGAGCGGGTCCTTGTAGAGCAGCACGCAGGATGACTTGATATCGCCGCGCCCGACCCGGCCGCGCAGCTGGTGCAATTGGGCGAGACCGAATCGCTCGGCATGCTCAATGACCATGATCGTGGCGTCAGGCACGTCGACGCCGACCTCGATGACCGTGGTGGCGATCAGGATGCGCGTCTCGCCCTGCTTGAAGGCGCGCATCGCCTCGTCCTTCTCGGCACCCTTCATGCGGCCATGGACAAGGCCGATGCGGTCGCCGAACAGCGGCTTCAGCGAGGCGAAACGATCCTCGGCCGACATCAGTTTTATCTCTTCGGACTCCTCGACCAGGGGACAGATCCAATAGATTTTCTGGCCATCCGCGACGGCATCGAGCATACGGCCGACCAGTTCGTCGAGCCGTTCGAGCGGCAGCGTGACGGTGCGGATCGGCTGGCGGCCGGCTGGTTTTTCCGTCAGCTTCGACACATCCATGTCGCCGAAAGCGGTCAGCACCAGCGTGCGCGGGATGGGGGTCGCGGTCATCACCAGCATGTCTGGCGCGTCGCCCTTGGCGGTGATGGCAAGCCGCTGGTGGACGCCGAAGCGATGCTGCTCGTCGATGACGGCCAGGACCAGATCGTGGAAGCTGACCGTTTCCTGAAACAGCGCATGGGTGCCGACGACGATGTCGATTTCGCCGCTGGCGAGACCCGCCAGTGTTTCGACTCGCTCGCGGCCCTTTTCGCGGCCGGTCAGGATGGCGATGCGCAATCCGACCTTGGCGGCAAGCGGAGTGATCGTCGCCAGATGCTGGCGCGCCAGGATTTCGGTCGGCGCCATCAGCGCTCCCTGGCCGCCGGCCTCGACGGCGCGTGCCATGGCCAGGAGCGCCACGACCGTCTTGCCCGAGCCGACATCGCCTTGCAGCAGCCGCAGCATGCGCTCGGGGTCGGCGAGATCGGCGTTGATTTCGGCGAGCGCGAATTCCTGCGAGGGGGTAAGCGAATAGGGCAGGGCCGCACGCAGCTTCTCGACGATGCGGCCATCGCCGACGAGCGGTCGGCCTGACAGCCGTCGCACCTTTGCCCGCACCAGGGCCAGCGAAACCTGGCCGGCGAGCAATTCATCATAGGCGAGGCGGCGCCATGCAGCCCCTTCGACCGCGACATCGATCGGGTCGGCGGGATAATGGATGCGGGTCAGCGCGTCGCCGAAGGACGCAAAGCTCTGGCGGCGCATGAAGGCATCGTCCTGCCATTCCGGCAGGTCCGGCAGGCGGCCGAGCGCCTGGCCGATGGCACGGCGCAAAACCTTGCCGGACAGCCCCGCGGTCAGCGGATATACCGGTTCGACCAGCGGCAGGTTCTCGGCTTCATTGGCGAGTGCGATATGGTCGGGATGGACCATGGTCGGGCGCCCATTGAACCATTCCATGCGGCCTGACACCACGACATGCTCGCCCACCGGCATCGCCTTTTCGAGATAGGCGGCATGGGCATGGAAGAAGGTCAGGCCGATTTCGCCGGTATCGTCATGGGCGTAGACCCGGTAGGGCACTGATTTGTTGCCGCGCGGCGGCGGCTGGTGGCGGTCTATGCGCAGCTCAAGCGTCACGATGGCGCCTTCGGCCGCGAGTGCGATGCCTGGCCGGTTGCGGCGGTCGATGACGGTGTGCGGCAGCACGAACAACAGATCGCCGGCACGCGCTGCGCGATCGCCGAGGTCGGCCGCCACGACCTTCTCGATCAACGCACCGACCTTCGGTCCGATGCCGGCAAGCGAAGTGATCGGGACAAACAGGGGATCGAGGATGGAAGGACGCATGATGTCAGCTTATGTCGCGACGGCCGCAGCGCAAGGCTGACACCGCCCACTATCCACGCTATATGCGCCGCTTGAAGCGAGGATGCGGCACAATGACCGGAACGAAACGATCAAGCGAGGGTCTGGACGCCCATCGCCGCAAGCTGTTGTTCCGCTCCTGGCATCGCGGCATGCGCGAGATGGACCTCATCCTCGGCACCTTCGCCGATGCCGAGATAGGCACCTTGACCGCCGAGGAAATCGACCAATATGAGAGGCTCCTCGACATTTCCGACACCGAATTCCTGCCGCTGGTCACTGGCGAACGCCCGGTGCCGGCGGAGATCGACTGTGCCGTCCTGCAAAAGATCCTGGCGTCCCGCCGGACCATGACTTTCTGAACACAAGACTTTCTAAACACAAGCAATTCCAGGAAAAGTGAAGCGGTTTTCCCATGGGAATTGCGACAACCAAGACCGTGATTTGATGGCTCTCATTCCTACCATTGGCTTGCCGAAGGGCCGCACCGGCCAGTTCATCGTCGACGGTGTCGCCGATGGCTACGAGGCCTTCGCGCTGGTCCAGACGGCGCTCGAGATCGCACCCGACAAGCCGGTGCTGTTCGTGGCCCGCGACGGCCAGCGCCTGCCTTCCATCATCGAGGCGCTGTCCTTCGTCGCACCCGGCCTGCCCGTGCTGGAGCTGCCTGCCTGGGACTGCCTGCCATACGACCGTGTGTCGCCGGGTTCCGATGCCGCCGCCAAGCGCCTCGATGCGCTGACCGCCATGATCGCGCTGGCGAAGAAACCGCATCGTGCCGTCATTCTCACCACCGCCAATGCGTTGCTGCAGCGTATCCCGCCCGCGGAGCTTGTCGAGGCGCAGACCTTCCACGCCAGACCCGGCAACCAGATCGACATGAATGCGCTGATCGCGCGGCTGGAGACGTCGGGATTCGAACGCGTGCCGACCGTGCGAGGCATTGGCGAATTCGCGGTGCGCGGCGGCATTCTCGACCTCTTCGCGCCTGGCTGGACCGAGGCGCTGCGACTTGATTTCTTCGGCGACACGCTGGAATCGATCCGCGTCTTCGACGCCGCCACGCAGCGCACCACTGGCCAGCGCAAATCGATGGCGCTGCAGGCGATGAGCGAAGTGGCGCTGACGCCCGAAACCATCAGCCGCTTCCGCCGCGCCTATATCGAGGCCTTCGGCGCGCCATCGCGTGACGACGGGCTCTACGCCGCGGTCAGCGAGGGGCGGCGCTTCGCGGGCATGGAGCATTGGCTGCCGTTCTTCTACGAACGGCTGGAGACGGTGTTCGATTACCTGCCCGACGCACCCGTGGTTTTCGACCATCTGGCGCATGAGGCGCTTGCCGAACGTCATACGCTGATCCTCGACCACTACGAGGCGCGCAAAAAGCAGGCTGACGGGGCGCTCAAGGACGCGGTGCCCTACAAGCCGGTTGCGCCGGACCTGCTCTACCTCTCGCCGGAGAATCTCAAGGCTTCGCTTGGCGAGCGCGAGGACATCGACTTTACCGTGTTCGATGCGCCCGACGTAGGGGGTAAGAAAGTCTTCCACGCCGGCTCGCGGCATGGCCGCAGCTTCGTCGAGGAGCGTGCCGATCCGAACGTCAATGTCTTCGATGTCGTCGTCCGGCACATAGCCGACGAGCGCGCGGCGCGGCGCCGGGTCGTCATCGCCGGCTGGACCGAAGGCTCGCTCGACCGGCTTGGCCAGATCCTGGCCGAACATCATCTCGGCAATCTCAAACAGGTCGAGACGCTGGCCGAGGCCGAACAGCTCGAGCCAGGACAGGCTGCATTGGCGGTTTTGCCGCTGGAATCCGGCTTTGAGACCGACAAGCTGGTCGTCGTCGCCGAACAGGACATTCTGGGTGATCGGCTGATCCGGCGTTCGAAGCGCAAGAAGCGCGCGTCCGACTTCATTGCCGAGGCCTCGGCCCTGTCGGCCGGCGACATTGTCGTCCATGCCGACCACGGCATTGGCCGCTTCATCGGCCTGCGCACGATCGAAGCGGTCGGCGCGCCGCATGACTGCCTGGAAATCCACTATGCCGGCGACGACCGGCTGTTCCTGCCGGTGGAAAACATCGAGCTTTTGTCGCGCTACGGCTCCGACACAGCCGAGGCAACGCTGGACAAGCTCGGCGGCGGCGCCTGGCAGTCGCGCAAGGCCAAGTTGAAGCGGCGCTTGCTCGATATGGCCGGGCAACTGATCCGCATCGCCGCCGAACGGCAGATGCGCGCCGCGCCGGCGCTGGTGCCGGCCGAAGGCCTCTATGACGAGTTTGCCGCCCGCTTCCCCTACGAGGAAACCGACGACCAGCAGACGGCCATCGACTCGGTGCGCGACGACCTTGGCGCCGGCAAGCCGATGGACCGGCTGATCTGCGGCGATGTCGGCTTCGGCAAGACCGAAGTGGCGCTGCGCGCCGCCTTCATCGCTGCGTTGGAAGGATTTCAGGTCGCCGTGGTGGTGCCCACGACGCTGTTGTCGCGCCAGCACTTCAAGACATTCTCGCAGCGTTTCTCAGGGCTTCCCATCCGTGTCGCCCAGGCCTCGCGGCTGGTCGGCGCCAAGGAACTCGCCGAGACGAAGAAGGCCCTGGCCGAGGGGCAGGTCGACATCGTCGTCGGCACCCACGCGCTGCTCGGGTCGTCGATCTCGTTCAAGAATCTCGGCCTGCTGATCATCGACGAGGAGCAGCATTTTGGCGTCAAGCACAAGGAACGGCTGAAGGACCTGAAGAGCGACGTGCACGTCCTGACGCTGTCGGCGACGCCGATTCCGCGCACTCTGCAACTGGCCTTGACCGGCGTACGCGAACTGTCGCTGATCGCCACGCCGCCGGTCGACCGCATGGCGGTGCGCACCTTCATCTCGCCCTTCGATCCGCTGGTCATCCGCGAGACGCTGCTGCGCGAGCGCTACCGCGGTGGCCATTCCTTCTATGTGGTTCCGCGGATCAGCGATCTCGCTGAAATCCATGATTTCCTGAAGGAATCCGTTTCCGAGCTGAAGGTGGCGGTGGCCCATGGGCAGATGCCGCCTGGCGAACTCGATGACATCATGAACGCCTTCTATGACGGGCAGTACGACGTGCTTCTGTCGACCACCATTGTCGAATCCGGCCTCGACATCCCGACCGCCAACACGCTGATTATCCATCGCGCCGACATGTTCGGCCTGTCGCAGCTCTACCAGTTGCGCGGCCGCGTCGGGCGCTCGAAGGTGCGCGCCTATGCGCTGTTCACCCTGCCGGCCAACCGCAAGCTGACCGACACCGCCGAGCGCCGGCTGAAGGTGCTGCAATCGCTCGACACGCTGGGCGCCGGCTTCCAGCTCGCCAGCCATGACCTCGACATCAGGGGCGCCGGCAATCTTCTGGGCGAAGAACAGTCCGGGCACATCAAGGAGGTCGGCTTCGAGCTCTACCAGCAGATGCTGGAGGAAGCGGTCGCCGAGGTGAAGGATTCCGGCGAGGTGCAGGACGGCGGCTGGTCGCCGCAGATCGCCGTCGGCACGGCGGTGATGATTCCGGAAGGCTACGTGCCGGACCTGCAGCTCAGGCTGGCACTTTATCGCCGTCTCGGCGATCTCGAAACCACCGAGGAGATCGACGCCTTCGGCGCCGAGCTGATCGACCGTTTCGGCCCGCTGCCGGACGAGGTGAAGCATCTCCTGAAGATCGTCTTCATCAAGGCGCTCTGCCGCAAGGCCAATGTCGAGAAGCTCGACGCCGGGCCGAAAGGCGTCGTCATCCATTTCCGCAAGCGCGAATTCCCCAATCCCGTCGGACTGGTCAAGTATATTGGCGAGCAGGGTTCGCTGGCCAAGATCAGGCCGGACCATAGCGTGGTCTTCGCGCGCGATTGGCCGAATGCCGAAAAGCGCCTGGCGGGCTCGGCTGTGGTCATGACGCAATTGGCGAAGTTGGCGGAGAAGGCGGCCTGACTCGCCTTTCGGCCCGTCCTGGGGGCGTCAAGCCATTCGCCAGCACCGAAATTCCGGTCTAGAATAGGAAATCGGCTTCGTGTATGGAGCCGCCACCCCATTTAGGGGCTGGAAATGGCGGGCAAGGGTGTTCGCCGGAAAGAGCGTTGGGTGCAGCGATGACGAAATGGTCGCCGAATTCGTGGAGAGCAAAGCCGATCAAGCAGGTTCCCGCCTATCCGGACCTTGTCGCGCTGAAGAACACGGAAGCCCAACTCGCCACCTTTCCGCCGCTGGTCTTTGCCGGCGAGGCGCGCAAGCTGAAGAAGCAATTGGCTACCGTCGCCGCAGGTGAGGCCTTCCTGCTCCAGGGCGGCGACTGCGCCGAGAGTTTTGCCGAACATGGCGCGGACAACATCCGCGACTTCTTCCGCGTCTTCCTGCAAATGTCGGTCGTGCTGACCTTCGCCGGCGCGCAGCCGGTGGTGAAGGTCGGCCGCGTCGCCGGCCAGTTCGCCAAGCCGCGCTCGTCCGACAACGAGACCAAGGGCGAGGTGACGCTGCCGAGCTATCGCGGCGACATCATCAACGGCATCGAATTCGACGCCAAGTCCCGCATCCCTGATCCTGCCCGCCAGGAAATGGCATACCGCCAGTCGGCGGCGACCCTTAATCTTCTGCGTGCGTTCGCGCAGGGAGGCTATGCCAGCCTTGAGAACGTGCATCGCTGGATGCTCGGCTTCGTCTCCGACAGCCCGCAAGGCGAGAAATACGAGTCGCTCGCCAACCGCATCACCGAGACGATGGATTTCATGCGCGCGGTCGGCATTACGTCCGAAACCAATTTCGCGCTGCGCGAAACCGACTTCTACACCAGCCACGAGGCGCTGCTGCTCGGCTACGAGGAAGCGCTGACCCGTGTCGATTCGACCTCCGGCGACTGGTACGCCACGTCGGGCCACATGATCTGGATCGGCGACCGCACGCGCCAGCCCGACCATGCGCATGTCGAATATTGCCGCGGCATCAAGAATCCGCTCGGGCTGAAATGCGGTCCGTCGCTGACGCCGGACGGCCTGCTGGAACTGATCGACCTGCTGAACCCCGAGAACGAGCCGGGGCGGCTGACGCTGATCGCCCGCTTCGGTTCCGACAAGGTTGCCGACCATCTGCCGAAGCTGGTGCGCGCGGTGCAGAAGGAAGGCCGCAGCGTGGTCTGGTCGTCGGATCCGATGCACGGCAACACCATCGAAGCCGCCGGCTACAAGACGCGGCCCTTCGATCGCATCCTGAAGGAGGTGCAGACCTTCTTCGAGGTGCACCGCGCCGAAGGTACCCATCCGGGCGGCATCCATGTCGAGATGACCGGCAAGAACGTCACCGAATGCACCGGTGGCGCGCGCGCCATCACGGCCGAGGAGTTGCAGGACCGCTACCACACCCATTGCGATCCGCGCCTCAATGCCGACCAGGCGATCGAACTGGCCTTCCTGGTCTCGGATCTGTTGAAGAAGAGCCATCCGGTGCAGCACAAGCAAGTCGCGAACGGCTGAGCCTGGCAATTGGACCGATGAAGCAAAAGGCGCCTGGGAAACCCGGCGCCTTTTCCATTTTCGGCTTTTTTGTTTGTGCCTCCTACCGTGCTGGCGCGGCCGGCGAAAAGCGCAGGCTTCAATCTTGCTTGTAGAGCAGCCAGCTCTTGCCGGCGCGGCCGGCCATGGCCGAATGCCTGGTGACGCGGTTGCGGCCACTGACTTTCGAGCGATAGAGCGCCCGATCAGCCTTGGTGTAGAGGTCTTCGGGGCCTTCGGCCTCGGATGCCATGCAGATACCCATCGATACCGTCACGGTGCCGTAATTCATGCCGGTCTGGCTGCTGGTGAAGGGGGTCTGCTCGATCAGCGTGCGGATGCGTTCCGCGATCTCGTAGGTCGCGTCCTCGCTGGCGCCCTCGATGATCAGCGCGAACTCCTCGCCGCCGGTGCGGGCGACGAACATGTCGCCGCGAATGCTGGTCCGGAAAATCTCGGCGATGATCTGGATGATCTTGTCGCCGACGGGATGGCCGTAGCGGTCATTGATGTCCTTGAACCGATCGATGTCGACAAGCACCAGGGCATTGAACAGGATACCCTTGTTGCTGTTGTAGATCCTGGTGATTTCCTTGTCGAAGGCGCGGCGATTCCAGATCTGGGTCAACGGATCCGTGTCGGCCAGCCGCTTGTATTCCTCGAGCTTCGACTTGACGCTCTCGAGTTCGGCTGTCTTGTCGCTCAGCGTCGAGGCGATCTGCCGGCCGTGATCGATCGTCGAATTGGTCGCGATGGTCATTGCATTGGCGATTTTTTGCAGCAGATCCTGGGAGAGCAGGCTGCGGTTGGTCAGGCCGCTCGATGTCTCATCGAGGATTCTGCCGTATTTTTCGATGTGGCTGCGTTCGCTGCGCAGGAGCGACGCGACCTCTTCGAGCTCGCGGGCGATGACGTCCCTGGCATGCTCGACGATGCCGGGGCCATGGTTATGGGCGAAGAAGGTGCGTCCGATCTGATCCAGGTCGTCCTGCGTCGGCCGGTTGCTCAGCGATACGACGGCGAGGCTGAGTTCGCGGTTGGTGCCGCTCAAGGCCTCATAGAAAATCTCATAGTTGCGTGGCAGACCGAGGACGCCAAGCTGGCGCATGGTGGCGACAACGGTGGTTGCGATATCGGTGCTTCGTTCGGTCGAGGCTGCTGCCGGCTGCATGTCTGATTCACTCTTCCCCTCGGATCCCGGCCAGAATTCGCGGGTCCATTGATCACCGACCTGGGGAGCGCTACCCGGTGCGCCAGAACATCTTGCGAAGAGGCGCGTCCCCACCTGCGCCCTTCGCTTGGGAGGATCATAGTTGCGTCGGCGCTAAAGTTTCCTTAATCCGCCCGACTTCCACAGGTTTTCTCTACCTGTGGCCGTAATCGCATGAATTTTTGCACAACCATCCCGGGACAACCCGCTGTTCGGTGGTCTTGAATGCGAAACTCCGCGGTGTGTTGCCGCAATTGAAACTGAATTTCGAATTCGCCGCGCCAATCGATGTCGTATTTGCTTGCGCGTAACCACCGCGAAGCTGGAATCCTGACAAGGATGCTGGAGACGAGGTTTCTTCGAGGAGTGCCGAAATGAGCAACAACCACCAGGGATCATGCCTGTGCGGAGCGGTCCGCTTCCGGACAAGCGGGGCGCTGCGTGGCGTTGTCTACTGCCATTGTTCGCAATGCCGTAAACAGAGCGGGCATTTTTATGCCGCGACCAATGTCGCCGATACCGACATCTCGATTGAAGGGACGGAAAGCATCACCTGGTATGAAGCGTCCGCTTTCGCCAGGCGCGGCTTCTGCAAGGCATGCGGATCGGTGCTGTTCTGGAAGGCAATGGATCAGGACTATATTTCGGTCATGGCGGGATCGTTCGACAAGCCGACCGCGCTCAAGGGCGAATGTCATATCTTCGTCGGCGACAAGGGCGACTATTATTCGATAGACGACGGGCTGCCGCAGTTTGAAAAGTCGACGCCATCTATACCGGTCGCCGAATGAAATTTGGACGATCCGCCTTATTCCATTGATCGGAGCATTGCTTTATCCCGGGCCGGTGATTCCGAGAGGGGCCTTGGCATGCAACGGCTGATCGATGCTTTTATCAATTCGGTGCGGGCGTTTCGCAAGCTGGCCGCTCATGAGAAGGCATTCCAGCAGGAGCTGATGCTGCTGGCGCTCGCCTTGCCGGCCGGATGGTTCATTTCGGTCTCCTGGCGTGGTTATGCCTTGCTGATCGGCGCGGTGCTGCTGCTGATCATGGTCGAGGTTCTGAACACCGGCATCGAGGCGGCATGCGACGCGTTCAGCCGCGAGTTCAATGTCGACATCCAGCTGGCCAAGGACTGTGGCTCGCTGGCGGTGCTGATTTCGGTCGTGATCGCTGGCGGCGTCTGGGGCATTGCCCTGATCGAACGCATTACCGGGGTGCCGATCTGAGACCTTGATCCCTATATGACAGTCACCAAAGGAGACCGTCATGGCAGAGGTCACGAATTCCTCGCTTCTCGAACGCCTGGGCTTGCCGGAAGACCTGCGCTGGCTGGCCGAAAAGTATCCGCGCGAGAACTGGCAGGGTCACGCCAATATTCACGGCATGGCCAATATGTGGCTGCAGCGGCACGACATGTTCCGCGAACTCGGCGGCATGCTCACCGGCGGCATTGGCAACTATCGCGAAGGCAGACTGGCGGCTACCGATTTCGCGCGCTGGTTCGCACCACGCCTCAACCATTTTCTCGGGGATCTCGATGGGCACCACAATGTCGAGGACTACCAGTATTTCCCGGCCTTCGCCAAGGCGGAGCCCCGTCTGAAACGCGGCTTCGACATTCTCGATGCCGATCACCACACGATCCACGAAGGACTGGAGCGCAACGCCGAGGCGGCGAATGCCTTCATCCGCACACTTCAGGAGAGTGAGGACAAGCAGCGCTTCGCCGCCGATGCCTACGCCGACGAAAACAGCCGGCTGATCGCGATGCTGACCCGGCATCTCGCCGATGAGGAGGACCTGATCATCCCGCTCATTCTCGATCGGGGTGATCGGGCGCTCGGCATCGACTAACCGGTCAAACCTCCTTGGCGCGCTCCCGCTTGGCGATGTGGCGGGCGGCAAGCCAGGCAAGCACGGCCACGGCAAGGCCGATGCCAAGCCCGACGAACAGCCGCTCGTGGCGCATCAGCGCCTGGCCGATCAACTGTTCGGCTCCCAATCCGAAGACATAGCCGATCGTGCTGAACAGCACTGCCCAGATCACCGATGAGATGGCGTTGAGGATGACGAAGCGGGGCGCCGCTATGGTCGAAAGGCCGGCCGCGACGCCGCCGACCAGGCGCATGCCGTAAATGTAGCGGTTCGACAGCACGAATATGTTGGGATGGGTGTTGAGCAGACGGTAAGCGCGGCGAAAGCCGGGCCGCCGACGCAGCCTGACGACATGGCGATTATCGGCGAAACTCCTGCCGAGGATGAAGAAGAAGGTATCGCCGGCGAAGGCGCCCAGCGCTGCCGCGGCAAAGGCATGCCACAGCACGAAAACATGTTGGTGAGCGAAGAAGCCACCCAGGATCGCGGCACTTTCGCCTTCGGCCACGCAGCCGAGAAAAACCGCCAGCAACCCGTATTGTTCGATGAAATGGTGGATCGCCTCGGTCATGACGCCGACTGCTGTGACAGTCTTTCATCGATCCGCTTGACCACTTCCGCCAGCCGCACGATCTCGTCGCGCATGCCGATGATCTGGCTGTGGCGCAATTCGTCCAGTTTCTCATGCAGCGCCATGATCTCGATCTCGGCCTTCAGATTGACCTCGTAGTCGTGGGCGGCATCGATGCGGTCGCGTTCGGTCTGGCGGTTCTGCGCCATCATGATCACCGGCGCCTGCAGGGCGGCGATCATCGACAGCACGAGGTTGAGGAAGATGAAGGGGTAGGGGTCGAACGCATCGCGTGACAACAGCCAGACATTGCCTGATGTCCAGACGACCAGGAAGGCGATGAAGGTCAGGATGAAGGACCAGGAGCCGCCGATGCGGGCAATCGTATCGGCAAGGCGGTCGCCAAAGGTCTGATGGAAGGCGACGGCCTTGTTGGTGTCCCTGGTGATGGTGGTACGCTCGATGGTGCTTTGCAGCACCCGGCTTTCCAGCTGGCTCAGTCCATCCGGCTTACGCTTCAGCCAGCGGTTCGCCAGATCGTCGATCGTCTTGTTCATGGCCGTCTCCAAGCGCTTTGCTGCGCTAGAGGTAGAGGCTGCCGGCCCAGGCGGGAAGTGCTAGATTGAGGCGAACCGAGAGGGACCGATGGCCGACTTCAAGAAAATTCGCGCTCGCGCGGCAAATCGCAAGGGCGGCGAGGCGGAACTGACCTCCCTGTTGGGGCCGATGCCCGACAATGCGGCGGTGGCCGACATCACCGATGACCGTATCCTCTCGACGATGGCCGAGCGCGTCTTCGCAGCCGGTTTCGTCTGGCGGGTCATCGAGCAGAAATGGCCTGGATTCGAAGAGGCGTTCCTGCGCTTCGAACCCAAGCGGTTGCTGTTCCAGCCTGACGATTTCTGGCACGACCTGGCTTCGGATCAACGCATCGTGCGCAATCCGCAGAAGATCAAATCCGTTCGCGACAACGCCGCCTTCGTCGAGCGCGTGTCCAGGGAGCATCGCGGTTTCGGCCGGTTTCTCGCCGACTGGCCCGCCGACGACCAGGTCGGGCTGATGGCCTATCTCGGCAAGCATGGCAGCCGGCTCGGCGGCAACACCGGCCAGTATTTCCTGCGCTGGCTGGGCTGGGACGCTTTCGTCATTTCGGCCGATATGGCCGCCGCCCTTCGCGACGCGGGCCTCGACATCGCCGAGAACCCGACATCGAAGAAGGATCTCGACAAGATCCAGGCCCAGATCAATCAATGGGTGAGGGAGACGGGCCTGCCGCGCCGGCACATTTCGCGCATCCTGGCGATGTCGATCGGAGAGAACCATTCGCCGCAATCGCTGCGCGAGTATATGGGCGACGATTGACGGTCTGAATTGGTCCAAACGAACGCCATTGCGGGGCGAATTCCGCCGCGCTAAGTCAGCAGGCATGACCAAAAAACTCGACATACTGCGTATCGCCATTGCCCAGCTCAACCCGACGGTCGGCGATGTCGCCGGCAATCTTGCCAAGGCGCGCGAGGCGAGGGCGGATGCTGCCCGCCAGGGCGCCGATCTCGTGCTCTACACCGAGCTTTTCCTCGCCGGCTATCCGCCGGAGGACCTGGTGCTGAAGCCGGCCTTCCTCAGGGCATGCGAGCGGGCGGCCGAGGACTTTGCCAGGGATACTGCGGACGGTGGTCCGGGCGTCATCATCGGCACGCCGCTGAAGCGCAAGAGCGGCACGCATAATTCCATCGTCTTCGCCGATGGCGGCAAGATCATCGCCGAACGCTACAAGCTCGACCTGCCCAATTACGGCGAGTTCGACGAGAAGCGCGTTTTCCAGGCCGGGCCCGAGATCCAGGGGCCGGTCAACTTCCGTGGCGTGCGCATCGGCGTCCCGATCTGCGAAGACATCTGGGGCGAGGTCGGCATCTGCGAGACGCTGGCCGAAAGCGGCGCGGAAATCCTGCTGGTGCCGAACGGCTCGCCCTATTATCGCGCCAAGATCGACGTTCGCCACCAGGTCGTCATCAAGCAAGTCATCGAATGCGGCTTGCCGATGATCTATGCCAACCAGCTCGGCGGCCAGGACGAGCTGATCTTCGACGGCGCCTCCTTCGCCATCGGTGCGGACAAGACGCTCGCCTTCCAGATGAGCCAGTTCGAGGACGCGGTCGACGTCACCACCTGGAAACGTGCGGACAATGGCTGGGTCTGCTCGGAAGGACCGATGTCGAAAATCCCGGACAAGGAGGAGGCCGACTACCGCGCCTGCATGCTTGGCTTGCGCGACTACGTCAACAAGAACGGCTTCAAGAATGTGGTGCTCGGCCTGTCCGGCGGCATCGATTCGGCGATCTGTGCGGCCCTTGCGGTCGACGCGCTCGGCGAGGAGCGGCTGCGCGCCGTCATGATGCCTTACCGCTACACCTCGAAGGACTCGCTCAAGGATGCCGAGGACTGCGCCCGTGCACTTGGCTGCCGGTATGACATCGTGCCGATCTTCGAGCCGGTCGAAGGATTTTTGCACACGCTGACGCAGTTGTTCGAAGGCACCAAGGAAGGCATCACCGAGGAGAATTTGCAGAGCCGCGCGCGCGGCACCATCCTGATGGCGATCTCCAACAAGTTCGGCTCGATGGTCGTCACCACAGGCAACAAGAGTGAGATGTCGGTCGGCTACGCCACGCTCTATGGCGACATGAACGGTGGCTTCAATCCGATCAAGGACCTCTACAAGATGCAGGTCTATGCGCTGTCGCGCTGGCGCAACAGCCATGTGCCGCCGGGCGCGCTCGGGCCTTCGGGCGAGGTGATCCCGAAGAACATCATCGACAAGGCGCCGTCGGCCGAATTGCGTGAGAACCAGACCGACCAGGATTCGCTGCCGCCCTATCCGGTGCTGGACGATATTCTGGAATGCCTGGTCGAGAACGAGATGGGCGTCGACGACATCGTCGCGCGCGGCCATGACCGGGCGACGGTGACACGCATCGAACATCTGCTCTACATCGCCGAATACAAGCGCCGGCAGGCGGCGCCGGGTGTAAAAATCACCAGGAAGAATTTTGGCCGCGACCGCCGCTATCCCATCACCAACCGTTTCAGGGATCGTGGATAGGCGTCCTTTCGCCTGCTGAGCGAGAGTGCGCGAGACCGCGGCGAGAGTGCCATCATGCCGGACTGTGAGATCAGCTTCGACCTGTCACGCATCGATTTCCGCGCGACCTCCGACCTGTTGATGGCGAGCTACTGGGGAGCTGGACGCAGCGATGCGTTTCATCGCCGAGCCTTTGCCAACTCGTTCTGCGCCGCCGCTTACATCGCTGGCAAGCAGGTCGGTTTCGGCCGGGCGATCACCGACCGCACGGTATTCGCCTATCTCGCCGACATCATCATCTGGCCCGAACATCGCGGGCAAGGCATTGGCTTGCGGCTGGTGCGGGCACTCATCGATCATCCTGAACTCAGCACCGTCTCGCACTGGAGCCTGTCGACCAGCGACGCGCATGGGGTCTATGAAAGACTGGGCTTCAAGGCATCGACGGATGGACGATACATGCGCCTCGATCGTGCGGTGTCTGCCGGGTAAGCAACGCGCGACGACGACAGGCACCAGTCGCGACTGTTGCAAAATCGCCTCATCGGCTGGTCCAGCACTGCTTTTGGCCATGGCTTGCCTTGGCGAACGATCGAAGCATCCCTATAACGACCTCTCCGCGATTCCCTTCAGGGAGGACCGAATGCCAGGATTTGACATCGTTATGCGAGGCCGCGAAGCCTAGGTCTGCGCCGGTGTTCCGAAATATCGGAACCATTCCCGACGCAGAAAAGGCATTTACCGCTGCCGGTCGCCGCCCATTGGGCGGGCGACCAACCATAGCCGAACCTCCGCATTCATGGGCAATTGCCCGGCGCGGCTTATCAATTTTCGACCTTACTGGGATCGGGCTCGTTTGCGCCCGAATGACATCATGGCTCGTTTTAAGATCGATTTGCGCGCCAGCGCCTTTCGCAGTGTTCTTGGGTTCACGCTCATCCATTGGCGGCGCCAGCCCTGGCGGCTTTCGCTGATCATGGGCGGTTTCCTGCTGTCGACGCTGGCCGACGTGCTGACACCGCTCTATTCCGGCCGGCTGGTCGATGCCGTCGCCAGCAGCGCCGGCGCGGACGCGATTGCCTGGAATGCCGCGATGACGGCATTCCTGATTCTGATGGCGCTGGCGCTCACCGGCGTCGTGCTGCGCAACCTTGCCTTCATGGCGATCGTCGAATTGACTCTGAAGATGATGGCCGACATCGCGGCGGACGCTTTCCATCGCGTCCAGCGCTTTTCCACCGACTGGCATGCCAACTCGTTTGCCGGCTCGACCGTGCGCAAGGTGACGCGGGGCATGTGGGCGCTCGACCTGCTCAACGACACTATCCTGATCGCGCTGCTGCCGTCCGTCGTCATGCTCCTAGGCTCGACGCTGCTGCTCGGCTGGTTCTGGCCGCTGATGGGCGCGGTGGTCGCGGCTGGCTCCGTGCTGTTCATCATGGTGACGGCGATGCTTTCGCTTGGCTATGTGGCGCCGGCGGCAAGACTTGCCAACACCTGGGATACGCGGCTGGGTGGCTCGCTGGCCGACGCGGTGAGCTGCAACGCCGTGGTCAAGGGCTTTGGCGCCGAGGAGCGCGAGGAGCGCCGCCTCGCCAGGGTGGTTGCCAAATGGCGTGCGCGCACGCGGCGCACTTGGGTGCGCGGCACCATTAACGGCACCACGCAAGGGGCGCTGCTGCTGGTCATGCGGGCCGCGGTGATCGGCCTGGCGCTGATGCTGTGGTCGTGGGGACAGGCGAGCGCCGGCGATGTCGCCTTTGTGCTGACCTCGTTCTTCGTGCTGCAAGGCTATTTGCGCGATATCGGCACGCATATCCGCAATTTGCAGCGTTCGATCAACGACATGGAGGAACTGGTCGATTTCCAGTCCGAACCGCTGGGCATTGAAGATCGGCCTGGCGCCGGACCGATTGCCATCACGCAGGGCCACATCGCCTTCGACAACGTCACCTTTCACTACGGCAATCACCGGTCTCCGCTCTATCGCGACTTTTCGGTGGATATCGCACCGGGTGAACGTGTCGGGCTCGTCGGTCACTCGGGCTCGGGCAAGACCACCTTCGTCAAGCTCATCCAGCGGCTTTATGACGTGAACGCGGGAACGATCGCGATCGACGGCCAGGATATCTCGCAGGTCGCCCAGGCGTCGCTGCGCGGCCAGATCGCCATCGTCCAGCAGGAACCGATCCTGTTCCACCGTTCGCTGGCCGAAAACATCGCCTATAGCAGGCCAGGCGCCAGCCAAGAGGAGATCGAGCATGCCGCGAGACTGGCGAGCGCGCACGATTTCATCGCCAACCTGCCGAAAGGCTATGGCACGCTGGTCGGCGAGCGTGGCGTGAAACTGTCGGGCGGCGAGCGTCAGCGCGTGGCGATCGCCCGCGCTTTCCTGGCCGATGCGCGCATCCTGATCCTGGACGAGGCGACATCGAGCCTCGATTCGGAATCGGAGGTGCTGATCCAGCAGGCGATGGAACGGCTGATGGTCGGCCGCACGACGCTGGTCATCGCGCACCGGCTTTCGACGGTGAGGGCGCTCGACAGGCTGCTGGTGTTCGATCGCGGCAAGATCGTCGAGGAAGGCTCGCATGACGAGTTGATCCGCCTGAAGGGCGGCATCTACCGCCGCCTGTTCGAGCGCCAGGCGCTGGAACTGACCAAGGGCCTCATGGTCTGACCCGAGATGGCCTCCGGCTTAGGCTGGAGGCCATCTCCATCACGCGCTGCGAGACGTCCGAGCCCCTGTCACCCGGCATATGCTGGCTAAGCAAATCCGCCTGCGAAGTCCTTTTTCATATATCGAGATCGCGGTGTCTGTTTACGTTACCGACCGAGATTCGTTGCCTCTACTTTTGGTTGTTGTATGCTGAAAAAGCAACCCAAGCGGTCTTCGAAATGCATCTTGCTTCCGGAACTACTGGCGTGGAAAAGGTGGCTGCGCCATCGGTGCTGGAATCTCAGCACGGCTCGGTTCGGCCGCTCGCCGCCGAAGATCTCGAACGCGTCGCCGCACTCTTCCTGACGCAGTTTCGCCGGCGTCGCCGTCACCTCCTCGATCGCGCGATCGTGGAGACGGCCGAGTATATGAGAAAGATCTATCTTGACCCTGCCGGCCAGTCCGGTGAGAGCAGTGCCCTTGTCCAGATCAATCCGCAGGGCGATCTGGGAGGGTTCCTCGGCGTTCTGAAAACCCGTTACGAACTCAACGGAGCGGCATTGAATGCGGCGATCATCGGTCCGTTCATGGCCGACCCTGGCGCCGATCACGGCTCGGCCGGACCGCAATTGCTGCGCGCCTTGCATCAGGGCGAATTCGATCTGCAGCTGACGGATTCGGCCAACCGGGTATCCCTGGCCTTCGCGCGTCCGATGAAATACCAGCTCCTGCCGGTCCATTGTCTGGGATGGACCTATATCTTCCGGCCAGCCGCGATGGCGGCCGCCGCACTGCACCGTAAATGGCCCCGCCTGCCTCGCCTTGCACTCGAACCCTGCGCGAGGGCGTTCGATGCTCTCACGAAGCGAAGGTTCGAAGCGCCCGTCCAGCCTTCATCGTCGCATCGGGTCCATGCCGAGCCGATCAATGCCGCGCAATTTGCCGAGCGGCTGCCGGCCCTCCTGTCGGATTACGCTCTTCGGCCGAGTTGGAGGGATGGCGAGCTGCCGCGGCTGCTCGCATTGGCGGCCGAGAAGCGGGCCGACGGCCCGCTTCATTTTGGCGGGACTTACGACGGGACCGGCAGAATGCTCGGCTGCTATGCCTTCTACGGTCAAGCCGGCGACATGGCGAACCTGTTGCAAATCCAGGCGTCCGCACCTCACTGGGGCGCGACGCTGGATGGCCTTGTCGCCGCAGCGCGGGATATGGGCTGCGTGGGCATCAGCGGGCAGACCCAGGGCAGGTTCATGTCCCACCTCTTCGGTTATAGGAATCTCATCTTCCGCTATGCCGGGGGGACGATGGTCCGCTCGCGAATCGCCGAGGTCACGGAGGCGGTCCGCTCCGGCGACATCGCTATCGGCGGCTTGATGGGCGACCGCTGGACCCGCCTCAGTTCCGACGACTTCGGCCGCTGATCGCCTTCGACTTATCTCTTCGGGGGCGCCGCCGGCCATGCGCGGCCTGAGGCGCGCCCCGGCCCGGTCTTTTCATTCCAGCCGCCATGTTCTATGTCTGCGGCAAGGTGCGGGGGCGCATCTTGTCAATCACAAAGGCATCCGGTACGCCCCGCTCATGACAGTTACCGTTCGTTTCGCCCCGTCACCGACCGGCCGCATCCATATCGGCAATGCGCGCACCGCTCTGTTCAACTGGTTGTTTGCCCTCAACAACAAGGGCCGTTTCATCCAGCGCTTCGACGACACCGACGTCGCCCGCTCGAAGCAGGAATTCGCCGACGCCATCCTTTACGACCTGCACTGGCTGGGCATTTTCCCGGATGCCACCGAGTATCAGTCGCGACGCTTCGAAATCTATGACGCGGCGGTCGAGCGGCTGAAGGCTGCGGGTGTCCTTTACGCCTGCTACGAAACGCCGGAAGAACTCGACCTCAGGCGCAAGGTGCGCCGCACGCGAGGCTTGCCGCCAGTCTATGGCCGCGAGGCGTTGGCGTTGACGACGGAGCAGGTGGCCGAATATCAGGCCGACGGGCGCCGGCCTCACTGGCGTTTCCTGCTGCCCAATTTCTCCAGCGATCCGCTGCAGCCGGAGCGCACCGAGATCCACTGGGACGATCTGGTGCGTGGCGAGGAGACGGTGGATCTGGCTTCGCTGTCCGATCCGGTGCTGGTGCGCGAGGACGGCACCTATCTCTACACGCTGCCCTCCGTCGTCGACGATATCGAGATGGGCATCAGCCACGTCATCCGCGGCGACGATCATGTCACGAACACCGGCGTGCAGATCGCCCTGTTCAAGGCGCTGGGCGCCGAGCCGCCCGTTTTCGGCCACCACAATCTCCTGACCACCGTCTCGGGCGAGGGGCTCTCGAAGCGCACCGGCGCGCTTTCCATCGAGAGCCTGCGCGAGGACGGCATCGAGCCGATGGCCGTCGCTTCGCTGGCCGTGCTGGTCGGCACATCGGAGAATGTCGCGGCCGCGCATGACCTGGCCGAACTCGCCGGCCATTTCGACCCGGCCGCGACCTCGAAATCGTCGTCCAAGTTCGACCCGGCCGAGCTGTTCGTGCTCAACCGGGTGCTGTTGCACCGTATGCCGTTCGCCGAGGCGCGGGACCGGTTGATGGTGCTGGGTATTTCCGGCGAACACGCCGAGCCGTTCTGGCTGGCGGTGCGCGGCAATCTCGACCGGCTGGCTGATGCGATTGCCTGGTGGCGTGTCCTGCGCGAAGGGCCGCAGGAGATGCCCGAATTTTCCGATGACGACCGCGATTTTCTCCACCAGGCACTCGATCTCCTGCCTGAGGAGCCGTGGAACGGGACGGTCTGGAAGGATTGGACCGGCAAGATCAGGGAAGCGACCGGCCGCAAGGGCAAGGCGCTGTTCATGCCGCTCAGGCTTGCCCTTACTGGACGGTCTTCGGGGCCGGAGCTTGCAGATCTATTGCCGCTGATGGGTCGGGAAGGAACGTTGGCCCGACGACCCTGACCTTACGCTGTTCCGGGGGCAGGGCCGAAACGGGCGATGTCACCGGCCTGGCCGAAAGACGTTTGATGGCTTCACGGTCGAGCCCGCCTTGCATGTTGGCCAGGGTCTCGGGGTCGGCACCCGGATCGGGCTTCGAGGCCGGTACCGGAACAGACGGCGCCGCGTCCGGTTCGGGCTGTGATTGTTGCTGGCTTGGCGAGTTGCCGCCAATGATCTGGAAATTCTGCGCGGCATTGCAGCCGCAAGCGGGTGGCCGCGACATGTTGGGCTGTTTGTAGAGATAGGCGGTCGGCAACTCGCCGTAGGGCCTGCCGGTGACCGATGACGTCATCGATGCCGAATCGTCGTCCATGCCGCGCGAATAGAAGACCTGCATCTCGGTACCGGGGCAGGCCGATTCGCAATTCTTCTGGTCGCGCTCGAAATCGCCGGCCGAGGCGGCGTTCGACATGGGGAAGAAATAGCCGTCGCAAGTGCGCACGCAACTGGTGTGGAATTCGCCGCCGCTGCCCGCAACGTCCGGAATGCCGGGCTGGTTCAGGACACGGCTGACATCGCTTTCCTCGCCCGAATCGTCAGGCTGGTCCAAGGTATCGATCCGCCGGTTGTCGGCGCCGAAAAGCTGGTCGAAGAGGTTGGCATTGTCCCCATCTTCACGATTGGCTTCCTGCGGAGGCGCGCGACGGGGCCCCACCGCATCGTCACGGCAGTCATTGGCATCGAGCGCCGCCAGGATGCGGCCGCGGTCGCGGCGTGAGCCGCCGCCGGCGAGCTGGGCACGCTTGGCCTGTAGACTGTCGAGATTGGCGTTCATGCGCTCGATGGTGGCGTTCAGCCCGGCACACTGGTTGATGTTGCGTGAAAACAGCGAGAACCCGCAACCGGCGCTGCTCGCCTGACCGCGAGCCTTCGAGATCTGGTCGCGCTGCCTTTCGATCGCGGCGTCGTATTTCCGCACCAATGCCGGGCCTCCGCCACCGCCGCGTGAGGTCGCGGCGAGGTCAGCCTCCAGTTGACGGCAGACCCGCGAAGCGGCCTGCGGCTCGCTGACCGCCGCGCCGGACAGCAGGAGGCCGAGCAGCACGGCAGCATGCGCCTGCTTCAAACCTCCGCTTGCCATCCGCCTCGATCCCGCTTGCCAGTAATGGCCAAGGCTACGCCGTTCGCGGTTAATCGTCCATTTCGGAAGTCATCTTGTGTCGGCTGAAAAGCGGCGCCCATTCGATGGTGCCCGTCAGCCGCGGCAATGGGCATGGCCGGCCGTCAGAACTTGTAGTTCATCCCGATCCTGACGGTACTGAACGTATTGTCGAAGGTCGTATTGGAGTTGGGCGCGTAGTTGATCGTCTGGTCCCGCAGGTCGACATATCGATATTCGGCATTTGCCGACCAATGATCGGTGATTGCCTGCTCCAGCCCTGCGCCAATCGTCCAGCCAACCTTGGTGTTCTTTTCGGAATAGCTGTTGGCGGGTCCGTCGAGATATTGGTTTTCGACGCCTCCGAAAGCAAGGCCGCCAGTCCCGTAGACAAGGGTGCTGTCGAAAGCATAGCCCGCCCTGGCGCGGATCGTTCCGAACCAATCCACCTTGGTGTCGTAGACATCACCTCCGCCGACATTGATCTCGTCGGAATGTCCCTTGATATCGGCGCCCGAAATATCGGCCTCGATTCCAAGAACCGCGGAATTGACCTGGTAATTGTAGCCGATCTGGACACCGCCCAGAAAGCCGTCGGTGTCATAATCCTGCGTGCCCCGGATCGTTGGCGTGTTTGGCAGGTTGTAGGTCGCGTCTGTGCTGCCAAAACCATAGCCGAGATGCCCGCCGACATAGACGCCGGACCAGTCATGCACGGTCGGCTCCGACCCGATGGCGTCGGCGGCGAACGCCTCTGCGCCAGTCACAATCAGCATTGCCGAAGCGAGCAACAGGGCTCTCATGACATTCTCACGGCCTAGTCAGACGGCCTGACCATATCAAATTGATCCGTGCCGTGAAATCCGCATTCGTTCAATGCGGGATTTCTCGATCAAGAGTTGTGGGCTCGCAACACTTGATCCGCCCAACGCGGGGCTGGATCAATCGGGTCGCGAGAGCCAGTTCAGTCCAGATTGGCGATCGCTTGCGCCTTGTGCGCCGCTTCGACCACCGCCAGTGCGGTCATGTTGACGACGCCGCGCGAGGTCACCGAGGGCGTCAATATGTGCGCCGGCTTGTCGGTGCCGAGAAGGATGGGGCCGACATGCAGGGCATCCATCATGGCGCGCAGTGCCGTTAGCGTGATGTTGGCCGAATCGAGGTTCGGGAACACCAGGAGATTGGCTTCGCCCTTCAGGCGTGAATGCGGATAGACGCGCTGGCGCAGATGCTCCGACAAAGCGGAATCGGCGTGCATTTCGCCATCGCACTGCAGTTCCGGTGCGATGCGCGCCAGAATGGCCGCGGCCTGACGCATCTTCAGGGCGCTCGGCGAATCGCGCGAGCCGAAATCCGAATGCGACAGCAGCGCCGCCTTCGGCTCGATGCCGAAGCGCTGGATTTCCTCGGCCGCCAGCACGGTCATCTCGGCGATTTCGTCGGCCGTGGGGTCGACGGAGACGTGAGTGTCGGTGAGGAAGATGATGCCGCGCTGCGAGATCAGCATGGAAAGGGTCGACAGGTCCCGGTCCTTGATGCCGGTGCGCGGCCCAATGATCAGCGTCACATTGCGCAGATGCCGCTCGAAACGGCCTTCGAGGCCGCAGATCATGGCGTCGGCGTCGCCGCGCTTGAGCGCCAGCGCCGCGATCACCGTGTTGTCGGTGCGCACCATGGTGCGCGCGGCCTCCGTCGTCACGCCACGGCGGCCGGCGAGTTCGATCAGGAGGTCGACATAGTGGCGGTAGCGCGGATCGTCCTCCGGGTTGATCAGGCCGAAATCGACACCGGGCTTGATGCGCAGGCCGTAACGCTTCAGCCTGACCTCGATGACATGCGGGCGGCCGATCAGGATCGGTTCGGCGATGCCTTCCTCGAGCACAACCTGGGCGGCACGCAGGACACGCTCGTCCTCGCCGTCGGCGTAGATGACGCGTTTGGCGCTGGAAGCCTTGGCGGAGGAGAATACCGGCTTCATCACCAGGCCGGAGCGGAAGACGAAGCGGTTGAGCTTGTCGATATAGGCGGCGAAGTCGGTGATCGGCCGTGTCGCCACACCGGTGTCGCAGGCTGCCTTGGCGACGGCCGGCGCGATGCGCAGGATGAGGCGCGGGTCGAAGGGCGAGGGAATCAGGAACTCAGGGCCAAAGACCGGCGTCTCGCCGGAGTAGGCGCGCGCGGCGACATCGGAAGGTTCCTCGCGGGCAAGGGCGGCGATCGCCCGCACCGCAGCCATCTTCATCTCCTCATTGATGGCGCTGGCGCCGCAGTCGAGCGCACCCCTGAAGATGTAGGGGAAGCAAAGCACGTTGTTGACCTGATTGGGAAAATCGGAACGGCCCGTGCAGATCATGGCGTCCGGACGCGCCGCGCGCGCCAGTTCCGGCATGATCTCCGGATTGGGATTGG
The DNA here is from genome assembly GCF_004792105.1 of Mesorhizobium sp. M8A.F.Ca.ET.161.01.1.1. NCBI lineage: Bacteria > Pseudomonadati > Pseudomonadota > Alphaproteobacteria > Hyphomicrobiales > Phyllobacteriaceae > Mesorhizobium > Mesorhizobium sp. M8A.F.Ca.ET.161.01.1.1. The sequence goes on from NZ_SRTD01000010.1 coordinate 265,592, forward strand.
CCAGCGCCAGGATCAACGGCTTCGGCGCCATGTCCTGCAGCAGTTCCGGCTTCAACACGCCGGCGGCGGATAGCCCCAAGAACACATCGGCGCCCGGGAGGACGTCGGCCAGCGTGCGCGCCTCGGTTTCCTTCACATAAGGGTCTTTCCAGCGGTCCATCTCGTCGACACGGCCCTTGTAGGCGACGCCGAAACGGTCGGTGACCCAGATGTTCTCGACGCGCACGCCGAGCGAAACGAGCAGATTGAGGCAGGCAAGGGCGGCGGCACCTGCTCCGGAGGTGACGACCTTGATGTCCGAAATGGTCTTGCCGGCGAATTCCAGCCCATTGAGCACGGCGGCGGCGACGATTATGGCGGTGCCGTGCTGGTCGTCATGGAACACCGGTATGCTCATGCGAGCCTTCAGGCGTTCCTCGACCTCAAAACACTCCGGCGCCTTGATGTCCTCGAGGTTGATGCCGCCGAAGGTCGGTTCCAGAGCCGCGACGGTCTCGACCATGCGCTCGATTTCCGGCGCGTCGATCTCGATGTCAAAGACATCGATGCCGGCGAACTTCTTGAACAGGACCGCCTTGCCCTCCATCACCGGCTTGGAGGCCAGCGGCCCGATATTGCCGAGGCCGAGCACGGCCGAGCCGTTCGACACGACGCCGACCAGGTTGGCGCGCGCCGTGTAGTCGGCGGCAGTCGCGGGATTGTCGCGGATCTCGAGGCAAGGGGCGGCGACGCCAGGCGAATAGGCGAGCGCCAGGTCGCGCTGGTTGCCGAGCGGCTTGGTGGCCTGAATCTCGAGCTTTCCCGGCGTCGGATGCTTGTGGAAGTAGAGGGCGGCTTCGTCGAGGTCCGAACGTGCCGTTTTCTTGTTCTCGCCTTCCATGCGGCCGCTCCTCGAAACCTGCTTCGGGAGTCCTTTTAGCATGAGGCCAAGGTTTTTCACGACGCTAATTGACGCGCCGGCAGCTTTAAATGCCGGCACGTCAAAATCCATTATTTATCAGTTTGTTACGGATGTTTCATGCGAAATCAGGTTGCGCTGCTTCGCAGGCTCGCCGGTCAAAAGGCGCTGACGTAGAGGCCTCCGTCGACGGGTATATTCTGTCCGGTCAGATAGCCGGCATGGACAGAGCACAGGAAGGCGCAGATCTGGCCGAATTCCTCCGGCGTGCCGAGCCGCTTGGCCGGTACGTCGGCGCTGATGCGGGTCTTGCGCGCCGCGGCCGCCTTGGGATCCTCCGGCGTGCCGGCCTCATGCGGGCCGCGCAGCCGGTCGGTGTCGAGCTTGCCCGGCAGCAGGCTGTTGATGGTCACGTTGCGCTCGATCACCGTGCGCGCCACGCCGGCAAGGAACGACGTCAGGCCGGCGCGCGCACCCGATGAGAGGTCAAGGCCGGGGATCGGGACGTAGACCGACAGCGAGGTGATGTTGACGATGCGCCCGAAGCCGCGCGCCGCCATGCCGTCGATGACCGCCTGCACCAGTTCGATCGGTGTCACCATGTTCTGGGTAACGCCTTCGAGGATTTTTCCACGATCGAGCTCGCGGAAATCGCGGAGCGGCGGCCCGCCATTGTTGTTGACGAGGATGTCGGGTTCCGGACAGGCGGCGAGTAACGCCTTTTGTACCTCCGGCTTCGAAACGTCGCCGACGACTTCCGTCACCGTCACGCCATGGCGTTGGCGCAGCTCCGCGGCGGTTTTGGCGACCAGCTCCGCATTGCGCCCATTGACGACGATGTCGCAGCCTGCCTCGGCCAGCGCCATGGCGCAGCCACGCCCGAGCCCCTTGCTCGAAGCGCAGACGATGGCCTTCTTTCCGCGGATACCAAGATCCATGACGATTTCTCCTTTGATTTGCCCGGCAGGCTAGCGCCAGCGCTGGACCAATCGCAACCGTCATACGGTTGTTGCATGAATCGGAGCATAGGCTGGTCGAAAGCAAGGGTGAATCCGCAATGTCAGGCCAAGAGCCCCGCACTTTCCGCAGCATGTTCATTTCCGATGTCCATTTGGGCTCGAAAGCGGCGAAGGCCGATTTCCTGATCGATTTCCTGCGCTACCACGATGCCGACATCATCTATCTGGTCGGCGATATCGTCGACGGCTGGCGCCTGAGGCGCAGCTGGCACTGGCCGCAAAGTCACAATGACGTCGTGCAAAAACTGCTGCGCAAGGCGCGCAAGGGCGCCTCGATCACCTATATCGCCGGCAATCACGACGAATTCGCGCGCCAGTTCCAGGGCGTGCATTTCGGCGGCATCGTCGTGGCCGACCGCGCCATCCACGAAACCGCCGATGGCCGGCGACTGCTGGTCATTCATGGCGACCAGTTCGATACCGTCGTCCACAACCAGCGTTGGCTCGCTTATCTCGGCGACCATGCCTATGACGCCGCCATGCAGGTCAACCGGGTGATCACGCGGCTGCGTCAGCTGCTCGGCCTGCCTTACTGGTCGTTTTCGTCCTGGGCCAAGGTCAAGGTCAAGAAGGCCGTGAACTTCATCGGCTCGTTCCAGACGGTGCTCAGCGAGGAAGCGCGACGCTCGCATGTCGACGGCGTCATCTGCGGGCACATCCACCATGCCGCCATCGAAAGCTATGGCGACGTGCAATACATCAACACCGGTGACTGGGTGGAGAGCTGCACCGCTGTGGTCGAGCATTTCGACGGCCGCATGGAGATCCTGACCTGGGCGCATGTGCTGCCTGAGGCGCCTGACGAGCCCTTCATCCCGATGCTGATCGAGGACAGGATGGTGCAGGCCGCCTGAGGCGGAAGCCGGCCCTGTACTTTCTGGTGTTAATCGACTGGTCCAGCCGGTTTCGCCCGGTTTTTCCTCATGTTAAGGATCGGCTTGCGCTGCTCGCCGGTCGTTGAGCGCAGCGTCATTGGATCGATTCATGCCGCTGCCGCCGCTTTCGCCCGAACAACTCGTGAAGCCGAGCCGTTTTGAGCTGCGCATGAGCCTCATCTTCGGCACGCTGTTCATATCGCTTGGCACCCATTTGCCCTATTTCCCGCTTTGGCTGCAGGCCAAGGGGTTTCACGCCGAACAGATCGCCGTCATCCTTGCGGCGCCCATGTTCCTGCGCGTGGTGACGACACCGCTGCTGACCACGCTTGCCGATCGAGCCAGGGACCGCGCCGATGTCTATGTCGTGCTCGTCGCGGCCTCGCTGCTGTTGTCCGCGGGGTATTTCCTGACGCCGACCTACGCGACGGTGCTGGCGGTGTCGTTGCTGCTGACCATTGTCTGGACCCCGCATTCGCCGATCGCCGATTCGCTGGCGCTTTCGGGCGTGCGCCGCTTCGGGTCAAACTATGCGGGCATGCGCAAATGGGGATCGATCTGCTATCTCCTGGCCAATGTCGCGGGCGGCTTCATTCTGGCGGCTACTGGTCCCCGGGCCGTTCCGGTGATCATATTCCTTGCCCTTGGCGCGGCACTCGCCGCAGGCCTGATGGCGCCGCGCCTGGGGAAGCCGCGCAAGGCCTCGCCGCTGTCGGCGACGGAAATCCAGCACGCGGCGCCGGGCCTGTTCAATGCCTATTTCCTCTATTTCACGCTTGGCGTCGGCATCATCACCGCCAGCCACGCCTTCCTTTATGGCTTCGTCTCGATCTATTGGAAATCGATCGGCATCAGCGATTCCGTCGTCGGCCTGCTATGGGCATGGGGGGTGGTGTCCGAGGTCTGCATGTTCCTGTTTTTCAATCGAATATTCGCCTCCGTACCCGTCGTCCGGGTTATGCTCATTGCCGGCATCGGCTCGATCGTGCGTTGGATCGCCTTTCCGCTGGTGTGGCCGCTCGGCCTTGGCGTCGGCGGCTTTTTCGCAGTGCAGTCGCTGCATTCGGTGTCTGTCGCAATGGTGCTGATCGGCCTGCAGAAGATGATCGCCGAAACCGTCTCAGAAGAACGCACGGGCGCCGCGCAAGGCATCGCCTATTTCTTCAATGGCTTCTTCATGGCCGCCGTCACGCTTGCCTCCGGTCCGCTCTATGACCGTCTCGGCGTCGATGGCTTCCTGGCGATGATCCCGATCGCGATCATTGGCCTCGTGCTGATCGGGCTTGCGGCCCGCTCAGCCCCACAGCGCCCGGTCCGGGGGTGAGACGAGCGATCCCTGGTAGACGAGACCCGGCACACGATCCCGGGCAAGCAGCAGCGGGCCGTCGAGGTCGACGAAATCGGCTCCTTGCGCGAGCAGAACGGCCGGCGCCATTGCCAGCGAGGTGCCGACCATGCAGCCGACCATGACGCCGAAACCCAGCTCACGAGCGCGGTCGCGCAGGGTGAGCGCCGCCGTTAGCCCGCCGGACTTGTCGAGCTTGATGTTGACGGCATCGTAGAGCCCGACAAGCGCTTCGAGGGTCCCTGCTTCATGAATGCTCTCGTCGGCGCAGATCGGCACTGGATGCGCGATGTGGCGCAGGATGCCGTCACGGCCCGCCGGCAGCGGCTGCTCGATCAGGGCGATGCCCTGTTCGGCGGCAAAGGCGAGGTTCGCGACGATGTTGTCGTCGGTCCAGCCTTCATTGGCATCGAGGATCAACCGGCTCTCGGGCGCGGCCTGTCTCACCGCCCGGATGCGGGCGATGTCGTTGTCGCCGCCGATCTTGACCTTGAGCAGCGGCCGGCCGGCGTTGGCGCGGGCCTGCGCCGCCATCGCCTCGGGTTCTCCGAGCGACAGCGTGTAAGCGGTTTCGAGCCGATGCAACGGGTCCGGCCAGATTGCGTTCGCCACCGGATTGCCGCTGATCTTGGCTTCAAGATCCCAAAGGGCACAGTCTACAGCGTTGCGCGCCGCCCCGGCAGGCATTGCGTCGAGCAGGGCGATGCGGTCCATCCCGCCGGCGATCCGGTCACTCATCGCCTGGATCGCGTCATGGACACCAGCCATGGTCTCGCCATAGCGCCTGTAGGGAACGCATTCGCCACGCCCGCTATGGCCACCCTGGCTGATCGTGCAGGTAATGACCTCGGCCTCGGTCTTGGAGCCGCGCGAAATGGTGAAGGTCCCGGCGATCGGAAAACGCTCGGCCTCGACCGAAATGACACGCGCCATATTTTTCTGCTCCGGCTATGCGAGAAGGGTTGTCGGCAAATCGACAAGGTCGGACCCATCAGGCTAAACAGGACGCCATGTTGACCATCGGTAAACGCGACGCAAGCGGCACGACCGCCTCGGGGGCTGATCACGACCCGCGCGTGGCGGTCGGCGAGGAGGGTGGCGTCCTCGGCTGCGCGTTTTCCGGAGTCTGGACGACACGGACCGTGGCGCTGATCGACGCCGAGATGCGCAAGATCGAGAAGCGAAGCGGTTTCAAGACGTTGGCGCTCGATCTTTCGAAAATCGAGAAGATCGATACCGCCGGCGCCTGGCTGATCGACCGGCTGGTCAGCGTCTTCGAGAAGAAGAATGTCGAGGTCCGGCTGCAAGGCCAAAGTGACGTCGCTTCCATATTGCTCGAAGCAGTCGGCGAAGCCGTCCGGCGCGAGCCCGAATCCGGACCGGCGCGGCCGCCCAACATTGTCATTCGGGCGCTGGAGGCGGTTGGCCGGCGCGTCTACGAGATGCGCGACGATTTCCTCGCCTCGATGAACATATTGGGCGCCACCATCCGCGGCGCGCAGATGAAGCTCGGCCGCGGCCATGCGGTCAACCCGGCAGCGATCTTCAACCAGATCGATCGCATGGGCGTCGGCGCTATCCCCGTGGTGGTGCTGATGTCGGCGATCGTCGGGGCCATCGTCGCCCAGCAGGGCGCCTATCAGCTCAGTTATTTCGGCGCCGACATCTTCGTCGTCGATCTCGTCGGCGTGCTGATCCTGCGTGAACTCGGCGTGCTGATGACGGCAATCATGATCGCCGGCCGCTCCGGCAGCGCGATCACTGCCGAAATCGGCTCCATGAAGATGCGCGAGGAGGTTGATGCGCTGAAGGTCATCGGCCTCAATCCGATCGGCGTCCTGGTCTTTCCGCGGCTGGTTGCCCTGGTGATCGCCTTGCCCTGCCTGACGATCATCGCGAATTTTGCCGCACTTGGCGGCGGCATTGTCGCCGCCTGGCTTTACTCCGATATCCCGCCCGCTGCCTTCATCGACCGGTTGCGTGTCGCAATCGATCTCAGCACGATTTTCGCCGGCCTGATCAAGGCGCCGTTCATGGCCATGATCATCGGCACGATCGCCTCCGTCGAGGGCATGAAGGTTGGCGGCAGCGCCGAATCGCTCGGCCAGCACGTGACCGCTTCGGTGGTGAAGTCGATCTTCGTCGTCATCATCCTCGACGGGCTTTTCGCCATGTTCTACGCAGCGATCGAGTTCTGACAAGATGGCGAAGGGCAATGGGGTCGAGGTGAAGGACGAGGTCGACAGCGAAATCGTCCTTTCGGTGCACGACGTCACCGTTGCCATTGACGACAAACTGATCCTCGACAAGCTGTCGCTCGACATCACGCGCGGCGAAATACTGGGGTTCGTCGGGGCCTCGGGCGCCGGCAAGTCCGTGCTGTTGCGCACCATTCTTGGGTTGATGCCCAAGCAGTCGGGAACAATCAAACTGTTCGGCGTCGACGTCGACAAGGCAAGCGACATCGAGCGGTTGCGCATCGACATGCGTCTTGGCGTGTTGTTCCAGCATGGTGCGCTGTTTTCGGCGCTGACCGTGATGGAGAACGTGCAGGTGCCGATGCGCGAATATCTCGACCTGCCAAGGAAGCTGATGGACGAGCTGGCGCTGCTCAAGATCGAGCTGGTCGGGCTGCCGCCGGATGCGGCGCAGAAGTTTCCCTCCGAACTCTCCGGCGGCATGATCAAGCGCGCCGCGCTTGCCAGGGCGCTGGCGCTCGACCCCGACATCGTCTTTCTCGACGAGCCGACGTCGGGCCTCGATCCGATCAGCGCGGCCGAGTTCGACGAACTCGTCGTCAAGCTGCGCGACACCATGGACCTGACCGTCTACATGGTGACCCACGACCTCGATACGCTGTTTACAGCCTGCGACCACGTGGCGGTGTTGGGCAAGAAAAAGGTCCTGGTCGAAGGCACTATCGACGACATGCTGAAGAGCGAGGAACCGTGGGTGAAATCCTATTTCCGCGGAAAACGCGCACGGCAACTTGATCTTGCCGCTCGCGCATAGCCATAAGTGAGGCAATGGAAACCAGAGCCAACTACGTCATTGTCGGCATTTTCACGCTGGTTGCGATCCTGGCGGCTTTCGGCTTCGTCTATTGGACGGCCGCGATCGGCGACAGGGGCGAGACGACGCTGCTGCGGGTGCGCATTCCGGGCTCGGCCTCTGGTCTCGGCCGCGGCAGCTTCGTGCTGTTCAACGGCGTCAAGGTTGGCGACGTCAAGCGTGTCTATATCGACGTCGACAATCCGACTGTCGCCATCGCCGACACCGAGATCGACCGGATGACGCCGATCACCAAGTCGACGCAGGCCGATATCGGCCTTGCCGGCCTTACCGGGCAGGCCAATATCGAGCTCAAGGGCGCCGACCCCAAGGAAGTGAAGCTGCTCGACCAGGCTGAAAAGGAGGGCAAGGTTGCCGAGATTATCGCCAATCCTTCGGCCGTGACCAATCTGCTGCAGACGGCGCAGAACATCTTTACCCGCGCCGACAAGGTGCTGACGGAGCTGGAGGGCTTCACCAAGGATGTCCGCGGGCCGCTGACGCAGACCGTGCAGAACGTACGGACGTTTTCCGATGCACTGGCCAGGAATTCCGACGGCATCGACAAGTTCTTGTCCGCCGTCAGCGCGCTGTCCGATGAGCTGAAAGGCGTTTCAGGCAAGCTCGACGGCACGTTGAAGGCAGCGGAGGGCCTGCTCAATGCCGTCGACAAAGACAAGATCAAGAGCATCGTTGCCAATGTCGACACGGTGACGGGGAACCTCAAGGAAACCTCGCGGCAGCTGGATGGCGTGATCAAGAACGTCGATACGGCTGTCGGATCGGTCAACGACTTCGCCAAGCAGACGCAAGGCACGCTGGCCAAGGTCGATGGCGTACTCGACGGCATCGACCCGGCGCAGGTGCGCCAAGCGCTCGCCAACATCCAGAAGGCCAGCGACAACGCCAACAAGGCGGCTGCCGATATCGCTGAGGTGACCGGCAAGATCGCCAATCGGGCCGACGACATCGACCAGACAATCAAGGACGCCAGGCAATTGGCGCAACGGCTCAACGACGCCTCGGTGCGGGTCGACGGCATCCTCGCCAAGGTCGACAAGCTGCTCGGCTCGGGTCAGGCCGACGGCGTGATGGCCGACGCAAGGGATACGCTGAAATCCTTCAAGCAGGTCGCCGATACGCTGAACGCCCGCCTTGGGGTCATCACCGACAATCTGGCGCGCTTCTCGGGCCAGGGGTTGCAGAATGTCGAGGCGCTGGTGCAGGACAGCCGCCGCTCGATCAACCGCATCGAGGAGGCGGTGACGGATCTCAGCCGCAATCCGCAGCGCATCCTTTCGGGTGGCGAGGGCGAGGTTCGTCAGTTCGACGGCAGGGCGCGGCGTTGACTTCGGCGCCGCCCCGCCGCAAGAACAGTGCTCGTGAATGCGGGTTTGATCTTACGATCGGGGACAGCGGGGATCACGCGTGGCGTTGAGTAGGCTTGGAACAGGCGGGTTGAAATCAGCTGCGCTGCTGCTTGTCCTGGCGGTTGCCGGTTGCGCGGCTCTCGGCGGCAAGCCGGCACCGCTCGACACGTTCGAACTGTCGGCGCCATCGGTCGACGCGCATGGCCATAGCCGCAAGCAAATCCTGATCGCCCAGCCTTCGGCGTTGAAGGCGCTGGACAGCCAGAACATCGTCATCAAACCCTCCGACCGCTCGATCCAGTATCTGAAGGGCGCGCAATGGGCCGACCGCCTGCCGCTGATCGTGCAGGCGCGGCTGGCCGAGACGTTCCAGCGCTCGGGCAGCTTTGCCGGCGTCGGCAAGCCGGGCGAGGGGCTGGCGATCGACTATCAGGTGATCGTCGAGGTCCGGTCCTTCGAGGTCCGCGTCAATGGCGGCGAACATGCCGAGGTCGACCTGTTCGTGCGCCTGCTCAACGACCGCAACGGCGAAGTGAAGGCTTCCAAGAGCTTCACCGCATCTGCACCCGTATCAGGCAGCGGCAACCCGGCCTATGTCGGCGCGCTCGACGCGGCCTTCGGCGATGCGGCCAAGCAGATCGTCCGCTGGACCGATTCGGTGATCTGAGCGCCAGGCGCGCAGGAGTTCCATCTTTCGGGCTACGGACGGTCGAAGACGTCCGGCCGCAGCTTTCCAGTCTTCATCAGGTGCTGCAGGGTGTAGGTGACGGACAGCGCATCGTCTAGAGCGGTTCCTGTTTTGAGAGAATCGTAGGATTCCCAAAGCAGCTGGTTTGTGATTCAAGATGCTGGCTGGATTGGAGGCCAGCATCTGATGACGCGAGCGCTTTCAAACGATCTCCGTGAGCG
>NZ_SRTD01000109.1:0-409 GCF_004792105.1 Mesorhizobium sp. M8A.F.Ca.ET.161.01.1.1
TTTCGCGGCAGAGCGCTATGCCGGAAACCGGTATCACCGAGGCCGAAGCGCGCCATGTCGCGGCCTATCTTTATGCTCACTGACGGGTCACGGATGCGGGGTTTGCCTTGCCGGCAAGGCCTTGATGTAGCGGGTAATCGCGTCGCGATCTTCCTGTGGCAACTGCGAAAGATTGGCGACCACGTCCACCATTGCGGACCCGACATGTCCGTCCTGTGGCTTCTGGCCTGTTGCGAGCATGGTAGAGATGTCGGTCTGCGTCCACCTGCGGAGACGTGTCGGCGTGATGTTTGGCACAAAGCCCGTGCCTTCCGCGTCGGGACCACCAGCGAAACGGGTTTCCGGGCGGATGGCGGCGAAGATATTACGGCTGGAATGGCATTCGGCACAGTGGGCAAGCGTCTCCGTC
>NZ_SRTD01000110.1:0-409 GCF_004792105.1 Mesorhizobium sp. M8A.F.Ca.ET.161.01.1.1
CTGCATTCGCACCCTCTCTCCGGTGCGTCACCGGAAGGTTACTGAGAAGCCTCTAAAGCCTCACCTCCGTCATGCCGGACCTGATCCGGCATCCAGCCACGGCGCGTCTGCGCCGTGAGAAACAAGTCTTACGCGATCAAAGACTTGATCGCGCTGGACCCCGGATCAAGTCCGGGGTGACGGTGTGCGGATTTGGCCATGCAATTTCATCCAAGACAACGATCCCACGCACCCTCATGCTCCTGTCCTCCACCCACAGGACAGACCCACCATGACACCTGAATTCCTCATCACATCCTTCATCGTCGCCGCCTCTCCGGGCACCGGCGTGGTCTACACGCTGGCGGCCGGCCTTTCGCAGGGGGCGCGGGCGAGCGTCCTTGCGGCTTTCGGCTGCCCGCTCGGCATC
>NZ_SRTD01000111.1:0-408 GCF_004792105.1 Mesorhizobium sp. M8A.F.Ca.ET.161.01.1.1
GCAGCAGCAACGAGCGGCCCCGGAAGCGGACGCGAGCCAGCGCATAGGATGCGGTGACCGCCAGAAACAGCGACAGGATGACGACGGATGATGCAACAAGCAACGAATTGCCGAGATTGCGCAGGAACGTGCCGTTGCCAATGACGAAACTGTAATTGGTGAGCGAAAATTCGCGCGGCCAGTAATTAACCTGGAACAACGCCGAGCCTGATTTCAGACTGGTCAGGATCGCATAATAAAACGGGAATACCGAAATCACCATGATGACGGCGACCAGCGCATAAAAGGCGGTGGTTTTCAGGATGCTGGGCAAGGTCATCGCTGGGCTCCATCGGTGTTGACACGCCCGAGCCACATATAGATGACCGTGATCGAGGCGATGATGAGGAACAGCATGGTGGAGGCGGC
>NZ_SRTD01000112.1:0-408 GCF_004792105.1 Mesorhizobium sp. M8A.F.Ca.ET.161.01.1.1
GAATTACGGCCGTTGGGTCGCCAGCCGCAACTGGGTGCGGATGGCCTTGGAGTGGGGTTTCGCAGGAGAGCCCGGCGGCGGCATGCTTTATTCCACGGCGTCGACACATCTGCTGTCGGCGATATTGACGAAGGCATCCGGCCGTTCGACGCTTTCTCTCGCCCGAGACTGGTTTCGGCCCCTGGAAGGGTTTTCCATCGGCGGCTGGGAGCGCGATCCGCAGGGCATCTATCTCGGCGGCAACCAGATGGCGATGACCGCGCGGTCGCTGCTGGCCTTCGGTGAGCTTTACCGCAGGGGCGGCGTGACACCCGGTGGTGAGCGGTTGATTTCACAGGGATGGATCGAGCAATCCTGGCGACAGCGCACCAATTCCGTCTTCAACGGCGACGGTTACGGTTATTGCTG
>NZ_SRTD01000113.1:0-406 GCF_004792105.1 Mesorhizobium sp. M8A.F.Ca.ET.161.01.1.1
ATGGCGGCCTGACGCCGTTCAAGGAAAAGATCATCCCGCTGGCCAAGGAAAAGGGCTTCGACATCGAGTTCCTCGAGGACGAGTACGGCGTGACGCTGGAGAAGTGGTTCGCCGATGCCCAAAGCGGCGCCGGCCAGTATGACCTCTATCTGCTCGACGATCCGTGGGTGCCGCAGTTCGGCGCCGCCAACGTGCTCGAGGATCTAGGCGCCGGCGGCATCGACGGCTCCGACAAGGACTGGATCGGCTCGATGATCGACATGGGTTACTGGCCGCCGCAGAAGGGGCCGCGCGTCAAGGGCTTCGAAAGCGCCAAGCCGACGCTGATCTGCGTGCCTTTCGTCGGCGATCTGCAGACGCTTACCTACCGCAACGACGTCTTCGCCGGCGGCGCACCGAAGACCTG
>NZ_SRTD01000114.1:0-406 GCF_004792105.1 Mesorhizobium sp. M8A.F.Ca.ET.161.01.1.1
AATTTCCTTGTTCGGTGCAAATACAGGGGTCGCCTGGACGCCAAGCGTTTCAGCGGCAAAAGTGTGGAGCTTCTTGGCGAAGACGATGGCATAGGAGCTCCCAGCCTTCATGAATTCCATCTTCTGGGGTGTGAAGGACGAAGCGAGGTCGACCAGCTCGGTGCCGTTTTCGTCCCGCAGCTTGCGATTCTTGGCGTCGATCTTGAGGACCATACCGGTCTCGACCGAATATTTCTGCTCAAGGATGGGGTTGCCGTCATTGTTGAGGATCGGCTTGCCGTCTTCGCCGAGCTTCTTCACCCAGTTCTTCAGATTGATGCCAATGCCACCCGTCACGTCGACGGTGGTGGCGAAAATCGGCGAAATGCCGTTGGTGCCCGCAACGATGGGGGCATAGTTGACGAAG
>NZ_SRTD01000115.1:0-405 GCF_004792105.1 Mesorhizobium sp. M8A.F.Ca.ET.161.01.1.1
GCCAAGACGGACCCGAAGAAAGTCGGCAAATACGCGATCCTGATGACGGACGGCGAGTTCAACCTGTCGTATTTCGACGCCACCACCGTCAATCAGGTTTATAACGATGCCGGCAAGGAGCCGACACGCACGGCCGCGACGAAACTCTGCGCGGCCATGCGCGGCAAGGGCATAGAAATCTTCACGATCGGCTTCAAACTCGATGAGGCGAATGCCGTCACGACGCTGCAGAGTTGCGCCAGCGCCGATACCGGTTCGGTCAAGCACTTCTACCAGGCTGCCGACGGCACCGAACTGGATGCGGCCTTCCAGACCATCGCCCGTAACATCGAAACCCTGGCGCTGACCAAGTAGAGCCCGGTCCAAAAAGGAAAAGGCCGCCGCTTCTTACGAAGCCGGCGGCCT
>NZ_SRTD01000116.1:0-405 GCF_004792105.1 Mesorhizobium sp. M8A.F.Ca.ET.161.01.1.1
GCTCGGCACTGCTTCTGGCCTCGACCGCCTTGCCGGCCATCGGCCGGGCGCAGACGCCGAAGAAGGGTGGCAGGTTGATCGTGGCCGCCGACTCCGAGCCGCGCAACCTCAATCCGGCTATTGTCGCTTCCAACGGCGTCTTCTTCATCTCCAGCAAGGTGGTCGCGGCGCTGGCCGAGGCCTCCTTCGACGGCAAGGACGGGCTTGCGCCGCGGCTGGCGGTAGGCTGGGAAGGAACTGCCGACGGGCTCTCCGTGACCTTCAAGCTGCGCGAAGGCGTCAAATGGCATGACGGCAAGCCGTTCACCTCCGCCGACGTCGCCTTCTCGGCACTGCAGATCTGGAAGCCGCTGCAAAACCTCGGCCGCACCGTGTTCAAGGACCTCAGCACGGTCGACACCCCGG
>NZ_SRTD01000117.1:0-404 GCF_004792105.1 Mesorhizobium sp. M8A.F.Ca.ET.161.01.1.1
AAAAATGTCGCCTCGATTTCCCGGCGGGTGACGAGTTCGCAATGACAGACGATTTCGCCGTGATCGGCACGCTGCCAGTCCCGCCCGCAGGTTTCGGTCAGATTGGGCATCGTCACTTCGGGGATTGAGGATGGCGGGTTAAAGCGCGTACCGAAACCTTCGTGAAGCCGCAGCGCATGCTGCGCCAGTCCGAGCGCGGCACTGAGGCCCGTGGAGCGAATGCCACCGAGCGTGATCGCCCGCCGGTCTGGCCGGGTGGAAATCCGGTAGTGCTTCTTTTCAGATGCCGGGCGCAGACCGGCATAAACAGCGGTCACGGAAACGGAGGCAAGCGCGGGAACGATCTCCGCACCGCGTTCCAGCAGTCCTTCCAGCGTCACCGTCTCGACCGTCGCGCGTTCGCG
>NZ_SRTD01000118.1:0-404 GCF_004792105.1 Mesorhizobium sp. M8A.F.Ca.ET.161.01.1.1
CTCCAGCCGCGTGGCAAAGAGCTTGGTCATGTCTGTACCGGTGGGATCGTTGAAAAAGGCATCGGTGATCGTATTCTGGTTCTGGGAGATCACCTCGTCCGGATCAGGGCGCACCACATGCTGCTTGCAGGCCTTCAAATCCTTGCCCTCGGTGGCGATATCGCCGTCCTTGGCGAAATCTATCGCCGTGTACATCGTCGGATCCCACGCGCCAAAGCTGAGCCTGCCCTTTACCGCCAGAGGTTTGAGCGGTTTCACGGAAAAGAACATCAGAATCTGCTGGTCCTTGTAATCCACATGAATGGCGTCGGGTTTACCGAACTCCACCGGTTTCCCGTCAGCGGTGATGAAGGTGTAGTAGGAATATTCGGCCAGCGATTCCAGCACGGTATTGCCGATTTCGG
>NZ_SRTD01000011.1:0-48852 GCF_004792105.1 Mesorhizobium sp. M8A.F.Ca.ET.161.01.1.1
CGGCGAGTTGGTCCTCGAAAATCTGCTTGGTGTCGGACAACAGCCGACCGATCAACGTCGACTTACCATCATCGACCGAACCGCAGGTCAGGAAGCGCAGCAGCGACTTCTTCTCTTGCGCGACCAGGTAGTCGCGGACGCCGTCCGTTGGAGCGAGGCTCTTTGCCATGATGTGGCGCATGGTCAGAAATACCCCTCGCGCTTCTTCTTCTCCATCGAACCGGCTTCATCGCGGTCGATCAGCCGACCCTGCCGTTCGGACGTGCGTGCCGTCAGCATCTCGCCAACGATGGCTTCGAGTGTGTCGGCGTCGGATTCGATGGCGCCGGTCAGCGGATAACAGCCAAGCGTGCGGAACCGCACCAGGCGGTCCTCCACGACCTCGCCCGGGAGCAGCTTCATGCGATCATCGTCCTTGAGGATCAACATGCCATTGCGTTCGACGACTGGCCGCCGCTTGGCGAAATAGAGCGGCACGATCGGAATGTTTTCCTGCAGAATGTACTGCCAGATGTCGAGCTCGGTCCAATTCGACAAGGGGAAGACGCGGATCGATTCACCCTGCGCGATACGCGTGTTGAAAATCTTCCACATTTCGGGCCGCTGGTTCTTCGGATCCCACACATGCTGGGCATTGCGGAAGGAGAAGATGCGCTCCTTGGCGCGCGACTTTTCCTCGTCGCGACGGGCGCCGCCAAAGGCGGCATCGAAGCCGTATTTGTCGAGCGCCTGGCGCAACGCCACGGTCTTCATCACATGGGTGTGGGTGTTCGAACCGTGATCGAACGGATTGATGTTGTCGCGCACGCCGTCTTCGTTGACATGAACCAGAAGGTCAAAACCCAGCTTCTGGGCCATCTGATCGCGAAATGCGATCATCTCGCGAAATTTCCAGGTGGTGTCGACGTGAAGAAAGGGGAATGGCGGCTTGGCCGGATAGAACGCCTTCATCGCCAGATGCATCAGCACCGACGAATCCTTGCCGACGGAATAAAGCATGACCGGCTTGGTGAAGGCAGCCGCGACCTCGCGGAATATGTGGATGGACTCGGCTTCAAGCCGCTGCAGATGCGTAAGCGCTGATATCATGGACCGTGAGCGTTCTCTCGTGCCTTGCAACAGAAGATCCTACGTCAAAACATCGAGCCTTTTACGCCCGGTTCAAGCTTCGCTTCTGGACAAAGTGTTTCGTGCGGGCGTTCTAGCAGATCGTAACGGCCCAGAACAATGCAGGAGGAGCCCGGCAGCGGTTCGTTCGGGAATGAATTTTCCATGCTTGTGGCAAAACCCGGAAATTTCTGCTTGTACGGCCTCCGGTCGGGAAAAGGCAGGAAAAATATTGCCTGTGAGAGAGTTGTGCGGGGACGCTGCAGGAGTCAACGGTCCCCAACTGCCGGATTTCGGCGGCGATCGATCCGGGCGCACTATCGAAACAGCGACCCAGCCGCTATACGCTTTTCGAGAGCGGGCAAGTGCGTGATGGAGCATGGGCAATTTCGAAGCGAGCACATTCGGTTTCACCAAACATGATGTGCCGCATAAAATTTCTCAAGAATAGCAGGTCCGAAAATTGAACCGGCTTTCATTCATAAGGCAGCAGTTCACGCCTTCGCGGATCAATATCTACTTCTCCATTCTCTGTTTCTTTTCTCCCCCGGTCCTGGGGTCGGTGGTCAGCTTCGTGTTCAATGGCGGTGGCCTGTGGTCCGTCCTGCTGATCGCCTTGAAGAGAAGACGCTTCAATGTCGACCGGGCGATGATGGCGCTGACGATCGCGATCTGTGCCTATTGCGCAAGCAACGTCCTGGCGTCCCTCGTCAACCACGCGATCGTCACGGACGCGCGGCATCTTGTTCCGCTGATCACCTTTCTGTTTTTTCCCATCTCCTATTCGACCTGGAGCATTACGCAAAAGACAACGCTCGTCCGCATCATTGTGGTGGCCAGCATGGCTGCCTGTTTTGGAGCGCTGCTGCTGGCGGTCTATCAGCAATATCGGCTTGGCATACGCGCCGAGGGCGGGGCCGGGAATGCGATCGTGTTCGCTGAGGTCCTCTGCCTTGCAGTGGTGACCTGCGTGGCCGCTGCCCTGTCCGGCATAGAGAGATACAGGATCGCCCTTATCTGCGCTGCACTCGGCGGAACGATCGCCATCATCTACTCCGGTACCCGCATCGTCTGGCTGGCACTGCTGATTACCGGTATCGCGGTTCTGCTGATCAACCAGCAGAAGCTGAGAGGGAGAAATGCCGTTCGCGTGCTTTTGCTGCTGGCCGCGCTCGCAGCCACGATCGCGGTTTTCGGGTCCCAGACGATAGCGGGGCGTGTCGCATTTCTGCACTCGGACTGGGATGCGCTGACCCATGGTGACCACACGACAGCTTTGGGATCGCGCGTCGCCCTTTGGGATATCGGGCTGAAGGCATTTCGGGAGATGCCATTTTTCGGACATGGCGTGGGTGCCACCCGGCTCTTGATCAAGCAGGGTTTTCAGGATCAGTTCGGGATGGATGAAGGTTTCAATCATTTCCACAACGGCTTCCTGACCGCCTTGGTGCAAGCGGGAGTCCTGGGTGCGGTGACGCTGGCGGCGATCTTCGTGGTTGCCGCCAGAAATGCCGCCCGGGTCCTTCGCGACAGCGCCGATCCGGTCGAGCGGTTCGGCGCCACCATGATCGTCGCCCTCGTGATCACCTATCTGACCGCCGGAATGACGGGCATCCTGATCGGCCATGACATTCTGGACTCGGTCTTTATGATCTTCCTGGTGTCGGGAACATATCTTGCCTGTGGCCGCCAAGCTGCGTTGGTGGAAGACCAAGCCCTTCCACCGCTGGTGGAAAGGCAAGCCCTTCCACCAGCGGTGGAAAGCCTGGCCCCCCCGCCAGTCGTCCAGTAACCGGTGCGGGCAAGACAATGAAAGTCCTGGTCACGGGCGCGACGGGCTTCATCGGCCGCCTGGTGGTCCATCGGCTTCGTCAGGCCGGTGTCGAGCTTCGCCTCGCCTCCCGCCAGCCGGAGAGACTTGATGCGGGGGCCGACGCCATGCCGATGCCGGCGTTCGACGCACCTGCCCCGGCTTTCCTGGCGCTGACCAGGGATGTTACGGATATCGTCCATTGCGCGGGTCTGAACAATGACCAGGGCAATGCCACCGAAGCCGACTTTCTGGCAGCCAATGCGCAATTGAGCGCGCGCCTGGCGCATGCCGCCGCCGCGCAGGCAAGCGGACGATTCATCCATCTTTCCTCGATCCGGGCCGTGATCGGCGCGCCTGCCAGCGCAACGATCGACGAAGACACAGTCCCCGAACCGCAGGACGCCTACGGGCGCTCGAAACGCGAAGCAGAAATTGCCGTATTGGGCGCCTATGCCTCGCACGGCCGTACCGACGCCGCCATATTGCGGCTGCCTCCGGTCTACGGGATCGGCATGAAAGGGAACCTGGCGACGCTGATGCGGCTCGCCGATACGGCTCTGCCGATGCCGACAGGCGCGCTGACGGCAAACCGCTCGCTGCTGTCATCGCAATCGGCGGCGGGGGCGGTGTGGCATCTGCTTTGCCATTCGCAGCCGCTTCGTCCGATCTATACCGCCAGCGACGTGCCGCCGGTTTCCGTCGCTGCCATCATCGGTGCCTTTCGCCGCGGTTTCGGGAGACCGACGCGCCTGGTGACAATGCCGGCCGGACCGATGCGGGCGGCCGCCATACTGCTCGGCAAGCGGACGTTCTGGGACAGCCTGACCGCGACCCAGATATGCGACCCTTCGCTCCTTGCCTCGGAAGGCTGGGCGCCTGAAACCGAGACATTGGAGCGGCTGGCCGAGATGGCGCGGCTCCGAAGGCCCCGGCTTCCTGTCTGACCCTGATCCAAGGACCGGCCTCTGCTTCCGGAGCAGGCCTGCTCAGCCGCGATAGAGTGTCCCAAACAGGATGCGAAGGTCGAGCCAGAACGACGCGGTCCTGAGATAGATGGCATCGGTGTCGGCCAGAAGTCGCGGGTTCGACATGTCGATGCCCCTGATCTGGGCCAAGCCCGTCATTCCGGGCAGAGCCTGCAAAACCCCCAGCCGCCTGCGGCATTCGATCAGTTCCGTCTGGGTCGGCAGGCAGGGACGCGGCCCGACCAGGCTCATTTCGCCGCAAAGGACGTTCCAGAGCTGCGGCAATTCGTCGAGCTTGAATTTCCGCAAGCTCTTTCCAACCGATGTCACGGCGCTCGCGGGGGTTTCGTGCGAGGGCAAGGATGGCGTCCCCTGGTACATCGTCCTTAATTTGTGGCAGCGAAAAAGCGCGCCTTCGCGGCCAATCCGCGTTTGGGAAAAAATCACCGGACCGGGCGATGATGCGCGGACGGCAAGAATGGCGAGCAACAGGATGGGAGAGGTTGCCACCAGCAGCACAGCCGCACCGGCGAGATCGAAGATTTTCTTGGCTGTCGTCATGAGTGGCCGATGGGCTCCCTGCCAGGGCTTCACGCGGCAACCGCGAGCGAAGCCCATCAATCCGGTCGACGTAGCATGAGGTCGCCTTGCTGACCAAGCGCGCCAAGCGGTCTTACGATATTCAGATACGACCCAGCACAAAGGCGAGATAGAGCCCAAGGCTCCCGGCAAAAGTCTGTCGATAGACGCGGCTTTTGCGCAGCGCGCCCAGGCGTTGGAAAAGGCTACCTTGCCGACCGTTCGCGAACAGGTCGAGGCATGCCAGCGCGTCCTTCGTAAGGAGATCGCGATTGACGGCGAGGCCGGCAAGATTGAGATCGGTCCAGTCCGCGAACTGGCCCTTGAACAGGCGGCCGAGCCGCGAGATCCGTGCCCGCCACGATACATTGGCGCCGACCAGATTCGCCGCATGCTGGCGGTAGCGTACCAGTGGCCGCGGATCGTAGCGGACGACACCGCCGGCACCAGTGACAATCAGATAGGCCCACCAATCGTGGCTGACGAAACCGGTGCGGGTGGAGGCCCTGGCCAACAGATCGCGCGCGGCGCGGTTGAGCAGGATGGTGTTGCCGCCGGCAATGCTCTGGACGAGCGCGTTGCGGAAGGACGGCGGACGGCTGAACAGCGGCGAATGGCCGACCAGACTCCCGGTTTCGGTCATGGTCGCGGTTCGCGAGCAGGACATCAGCGGTTGCGCCGCGTCAAATGACTGCATCCAGCCAAGGGCGCTTTCCAGCCTGTCGGGCTCCCAGACATCGTCCTGGTCGCTGAAGGCGTAGCAATCCGCATCGATGCGCGGGTCGAGGATCATCGACCGGAAATTGGCGGCAAAGCCCTGCCGCGGGCCCTCCACGAGATTTATCCGGCCTTTTGTCCAACGGGGCTTCCAGGCTTCGATGATGGCAACCGTGCCATCGACGGAGCCGTCGTCGGATATCCAAAGGTCGATCAGAGGATGGGACTGCGCGAGCAGCGACCGCAGCTGCTCGTCGATGAAGGCGGCGCCATCCTTCGTGGCCATCAGGACGGCAATACGCAGATCTGTCTTATCCACCGATGTCAAACGCCTTGCCGCGCGAGGAAACCGCTGCGCACTTTTCCTGGAATTGCTCATCTTTGCCTTCACGCAATTCCGGACGGAAAACCGCTGCGCACTTTTCCTGGAATTGCTCATCTTTGCCTTCACGCAATTCCGGACGGAAAACCGCTGCGCACTTTTCCTGGAATTGCTTTAGCTCGCCTGCCCGGCCGTCTTCGGGACCGCGTCGTGCTGCGCGTTCGCCCTTGTCTTCGTCGTGCGGTCGAGATCGGCCAGGATGGTGAGCGAGGCTGCCTTGTCCTGGCTCTTCATGGATTGCTGCAGCGCTGCAAGCGCTGCCTGGACATCCGACCACTGCGCGACATCGGTGCTCAGGCCAAAAATCTTGGCGATGCTGAGCTCGACCAATTCCTCGTCTTCGCCGTGAAGGGTCTCGTGGAGCTTTTCACCCGGCCGGATGCCCGTGAAGCGGATCGGGATGTCCGTATAGGGGCTTTTTCCCGCCATGCGGATCATCGTTTCGGCCACTTCGAGGATCGGCACGGGCTTGCCCATGTCGAGCATATAGACGGCGTAGTCCTGGCCGGCCGGCCGCGACGCGGCATCGGCCGCCGACATGATGACGAGATCGACGGCCTCGGCGACCGTCATGAAATAGCGCGTCATGCGTCGGTCGGTTATGGTGACCGGCCCGCCGGCCTCGATCTGGGCCTGGAATATGGTCGCCACCGAGCCATTGCTGCCGAAGACGTTGCCGAAGCGCACCGCGATGAACTTGGTGGCGGGGCGGCGCCCGCCCGGTTCGCCGGCCGGTGTTCCATGCAGGGCGCTGACGATCTGTTCGGCGGCCCGCTTGGTCATGCCGAGCACGGACGTCGGATCGACGGCCTTGTCGCTCGAGACCATGACGAATTGCGCCACGCCGCACCTGGCGGCGACCTCGGCGCAGACAAGCGTGCCGAAGACGTTGGTCTGGATGGCCGATTCCCAGTTCTCCTCCAGCAGCGGAACGTGCTTCAACGCGGCGGCATGGAAGAGGATGTCGGGTTTGAACTCGGTGACGACACGCGTCATCTGGCGCCGGTCCGCGACATCGACGATGCGGACCTTGAGGCGGTCATGGTGCTTCTCGTCGATATACTGGCTCAACTGGAAGATGCCGAATTCGGAATTGTCGGCGACCAGCACGGCGTCGGCCCCAAGCTCCAGCGACCGCTTGACCAGCGTTCGGCCGATGGAGCCGGCGCCTCCCGTGACCAGGACGCGCTTGCCGCCGACGAAGGCGCCGATGCGCTCGATGTCGGACGCCACCGTCGGGCGGCGCAGGATCGTCTCCATCTCGACGGCGTCGAGAACGAGCTTTCCCTCCTGGCCCAGCTGCGAAAGCCCCGCGAACTGCACGACCCCGATGTCGCCGTGACGCGCGACGCGGACAAGCTCCGAATATTCCTCGATCTCATGCTCGGCGCCGCTGCCGAAGATCAGGAGATCGAGGCTCTTGGTGCCGGTCGCATAGTCCTCCAGCACATCGATCAGGCGCGGCCGGGTCGCCACCACCGGCACCCCTTGAATGCGCGTGCCGAGCGGTGCGCCGTGCTCGGTGGCCATGATGCCGACGATGGAATGGTCGGCGGGCTGCGCCGTGCGCGTGAAACGAATGATCAGGTCGGCCTCGCTCAGCCGCCCGACGAACAGGGCCTGTTTGGCGCGCGCCGTGTCGGCCTTGCCGTTCAGGACGCCCCAGCTCGCGCCGTCGCGCAGGAAGCGGTAGAACAGCCGGGGCGCCGAGATGATGGTGAAGGAGACGAGCAGGAAGACGATGAACTGGCGCTCGTTGAGGCCCGCGACAGGCTGGAAGAAGCGCACGACCAGCGAGACTGCGTAGAGCACGAATGTCAGGATCGCGCAGCTCTTCAGGATGTTGAAGAAATCAGGCGTCGAGGCGAAGCGCCAGACCGTGGTGTAGAGGCCGCAATATCTGAACAGAAGATGGCTGATGAGAACGATGCCGGCCCAGGTGACAAGGCCCTCCGTGGAGAGCGCCCCGAACGAAAGATCCGACCGCGACAGAACAAGGCTGAGCGCCACGGCGACCAGGACCATGACCACGTCCTGGACCATGATGAAGGCGCGCCGCACCTGTGGCCTGAGCCCGAACACAGCTTCCAGGGAAGTATTCATTAGGCAGTACTAAACTCCAGGCTGTCGGCATGACTACCCGCAAAGTGTCAGCACGAGAACCATTCGTGACCGTCACACTTCCAAGTAGCATTTCCGGCCCCCGCCTGCTGTATCGCATACTGCGGGCCGCGGGGCATAGCCAGATGTTTTTTTTGGGAGAACGAGTGATCTTTGGGAAGCGTGAGGCCCGGTTCGCGGAAAATTTGCGAAGCCACAGTTAGATATTGCTCATTAACCGCCGCACCCTCGTCAGCATATGTCCAGTTTTGCCGCAGTTGACTCTGCGCTGGACCTCGCTACGACGCAATGCGTTGCCATATGCCCGTCGAAATGTCTATTAGAGACGGGCTTGGTGGTTCGCTATGGCCAGCGAAGGATAATGCGCCGAAACAACAGATTGCGATACTCCCAGCTATGATTGCGGCACTAAACGGCGCTTTTGACGACATCTCAAAAGCGATGAAATTACACCGGGTCTGGGTAGCGCTTGCCCATGAAGACATCGGCGACCAGCACAGGCGCACGACGCTTGGCCCGCTTTGGATGCTGGTCAACTATCTGGCATTCATTGGAACCTTCATCTTCGTTTTCAAGACCAGCGACACGGACTCGACCGGCTACACAGCGTATGCATCGATCGGCCTCGTTGTCTGGTTTTACCTCATGGAAATGATTAGCCTTAGCGTGCCTCTGTTCTCGCGCGAAGGAAGTTTCATTCAAGGCACGAGGCTGCCACTTTTTGTGTACGTAATGCGACTGACACTACAATGCATCATCCGTGCACTCTATTCGGTGGTGGGTTGCATCGCGGTCCTGCTGTTGAGTGGCTTGGGAGTCAGCCCAGAGTGGCTTTTGTCGGTCCCGGGACTGCTGCTGATCGTTCTCGCAACGCCAGCGATGGTAACTGTCTTCGCGTTTCTGGGTGCTTTCTTTCCCGACGCTCAGTTCATAGTCGGCAACATCATGCGTGTCGGAACATTTCTTACACCCGTTTTCTGGGTCTACCATGGGCAAAGCGGCATACAGAACTACGCCTTTCATTGGAATCCCTTCACATATTTCCTCGAGGTGGTGCGCACGCCAATTGCGAACGGCGAATTCCCAATGCATGCCTTTGCTGTCACTGCCTACATCTCCTTGGCTTTCTGGGCGATTGCGTTGCTGTTGCTGGGCAGATATCGCAAGCGCGTCGTTTTCCTGATCTGAGCTCCGAATGATTTCCGTCAAGCTAAACAATGTCAGTCTCTCCTATCGTCTCTATGAGAAGTTGACGCTTTCGGCGCCCGACCGGCGCTTGGATGGTCTTGGAGGCAAGATCGGAAGCTCCGGAGGCAAACAGGTCGTACAAGCGCTCGAAGACGTCAGCTTCGAACTCAAAGCGGGCGATCGGCTGGGTTTGGTCGGCCCAAATGGGGCCGGCAAGACGACACTGCTCAAGGTGCTGTACGGCATCTATCAGCCGTCCGGCGGTACGGTATCCATTGAAGGCAAAGTCGATGCCTTGTTCAACATCAACATAGGATTTCGTCCCGAGGCGACGGGACGGCGAAATATTGTTCTGAGAGGCCTGATCAGCGGTTGGACGGAGGCCGAGATCCAGGAAAAAATGGAGGAGATCATCGCCTTCAGCGAACTTGGCGACTTTATTGATGTCCCGTTCAAAACGTACAGCCAAGGCATGGCCGCCCGTCTCGCCTTCTCGGCGGCAACAACACTCGACCCAGAAATTCTGCTGATGGACGAGTGGATCGGCGCCGGCGACGCCGCGTTTCAGGCAAAAGCCAAACGACGCATGGATGAGCTGGCAGAAAAGGCTGGCATCATCGTCCTGGCGACTCACAATGAAAGCCTGCTCGAAAGCGTGTGCACGAAAAAATGACGCTTAAGAATGGAAGGGTGGAATCCTTCACGACCAAACCGATAAAGAGGGTCGGAACGTCGGCCAAATCTTAGATGCGCCAAATTCTCTTTTGGAATGCCGCCTCTTGAGCTTGCTAAACGTTCCGCCCTGCGAACAACTTTCAAATGAAGTAAGCTTAAGCAGATGAGTTGCCAATGACGAAACAAGACTCTGTTCCGATGAATGATCTGAAGCGCCTGTATCGACGCCATCAGGTCGAGCTAGAGCGTGAGGTGACCAACACCTTGCGTTCGGGATGGTGGCTCAACGGCATGATGGGCAGGAAGTTTGCAACAAATTTTGCAAGGTTCATAGGTGTTTCGGAATGCGTCCTCGTCGCCAACGGCACTGATGCGCTCGAACTTGCATTGGCCGCTGTCGCCAAGCGAAACGGCCAGCGCGGGCGCGAGGTTCTCGTGGTGGCAAATGCTGGCGGCTATGCCAGTTGCGCATGTTGGCACAACGACCTTATTCCACACTATGTCGACATTGAGCCGGCCAGCCAGCTCATGGACCTTCAGTCGGCGCTCAAAGCAGCCAACGCAGACACCGCTGCCATCGTCGTTACTCACCTCTATGGCGGCACAGTCGACGTTCGGGCCATCAGAGCCGGACTCGCCGATGCTGGCCTGTCGCACATTCCAATTGTGGAAGACTGCGCACAAGCACACGGAGCAAGGATCGGCGGCAATGTGGCGGGGTCGCTGGGCGATATTTCCACATTCAGCTTCTACCCGACCAAGAATCTCGGGGCCATGGGTGATGGCGGCGCCGTTCTCACTTCCGACGTGGGCGCCGCCGCGCACATACGGCAGTTGCAGCAATATGGCTGGAGCTCAAAATATCACGTCGGCGTGCCCAACGGCCGCAACTCTCGTATGGATGAGGTTCAGGCCGCGATATTGGACGTTTTGCTCGGCGACGTAGGTGATCGCAATGGACAACGGCGCGCCATCCTCGATCGGTACAAATCGGTCGCCGGGCGTAGATTGCAGTTTGTGGAAGGAGGAGATGGCGCTGTCGCGCACCTCGCCGTTGCGCTGTGCGACGACCGGGATTCATTCCGAACATTCATGAAAGAGCATGGCGTCGACACCGATATCCACTATCCTGTATTGGATTGCGACCAGGTCGGCTGGGCCGAACTGCCCATGAAAGGAATGGAAAACCTCACCGTTTCAAGAGTCAGCGTCAACCGCCTCTGTTCCGTCCCGTGCTATCCGGACATGACCGAAAACGAAGTGGAAAGAGTATGCCTGGCCTTGAATGAATGGGAAGCAAGGTGACGACACGCTCGATCGTTTTTCCGATCTACCGGAACCAGGCGAACATACCCTCGCTTCTGCAGGCGGTCGCCAATTTTCATTCCAGATACCAAGGCGACATCGAGTTCGTCTTTATTGTCGACGGATCGCCTGATGAATCCGGTCCTCTGCTGGTAAAGGAATTGAAGGGCTCGGGCTACGATTACAAGATCATCTTCCATAGCCGGAACTTTGGTTCGTTCACCGCCATTCGGACCGGGCTTGAACATGCGTCAGGCGACCAGGTCGCCGCCATGGCCGCGGATCTGCAGGAACCGCCAGAGCTGATCGTCGAATTCTTTTCCAAACTGCAAAAGGATGAGGCGGACGTGGTGTTTGGTCAGCGGGTCGGACGTAGTGATCCTCCGCTGACCAAATTTCTGTCCAGGGCGTTCTGGGGCGCCTACCGCAGGCTGGTCCTGCCCAGCATGCCGAGTGGCGGCGTCGATATCTTCGCCTGCAACCGGCAGGTGCTGCAAGCGATCCTGTCGATCGAAGAGCCGAACAGTTCGCTCGTGGTGCAACTGTTCTGGGTCGGTTTCAGGCGGGAATTCGTGCCCTACCGCCGGCGCGAACGAGAGCACGGAACAAGCGCCTGGGACATGGCACGGCGGTTCCGATACATGATGGACAGCATTTTCTCGTTCTCCGATTTTCCGATCATGCTCACGCTGTGGGTAGGTTTTGCAGGCTGTGTGCTAAGCCTTCTGTTTGCAGCCATTACCGTGATTGCTCGCCTGCTTGGCAACATCGACCCCGCCGGTTACACGACGCAAGTGCTGCTGATCACCAGTTTCGGGTCGGCTAGTCTCCTGGTTCAGGGCATTCTTGGCTGTTATCTCTGGCGGGCAGTTGAAAACACCAAGTCGCGCCCCCTCAGGATCATCAGCCGCATCGTTGACGGAACCGCCAAATGACCGCCAAGCCATTTTTCGTCCATGAGCGTGGCATCTGCGAAAGCACCCGTGTAGGGGACGGGACACGCATCTGGGCTTTCGCCCACGTGCTCCCTGGCGCTACGATTGGCTCCAACTGCAACATCTGCGATCAGGTCTTCATCGAGAACGACGTGATCGTCGGCGATGATGTGACCATCAAAAGCGGAGTCCAGTTGTGGGACGGAATACGCCTCGGCAACCGTGTGTTTGTCGGCCCGAATGCGACCTTCACCAACGATCGCTTCCCGCGCTCCAAGCAATATCCCGAGAAATTTCCGCTGACGACGGTCGAAGACGGGGCGTCGATCGGCGCCAACGCGACGATCCTGCCCGGCATCATTGTTGGCCGCGATGCGATGATCGGGGCCGGCGCCGTGGTGACCAAGAACGTGCCCGCCAATGCCGTTGTGGTCGGAAATCCGGCCGTGATCGTGGGCTACCAGACCGGTCCGCAAATCGTGCCGGCGCTGACGCAGACCTCCCCAGGTGCAGTCGGCGAGAAAATGTCGCTTGGGGTCGGCGGCAGCGAACTCTGGCGGCTGCCGCATTTCAGCGACTTGCGGGGCGAACTCGCGCCGCTGGAATTCGGTTCGAACCTGCCGTTCAATCCGATCCGCTCATTCCTGGTTTATGGCGTGCCGTCGGATAAAGTCAGGGGTGAACACGCGCATCACAAGTGCCATCAGTTCCTCATCGCGGCTCATGGCCGGCTTTCGGTTGTCATGGACGATGGCCATGACAGAAAGGAGGTTTCGTTAACCGAACCGTCGATCGGCCTCTACATTCCGCCAGGGATCTGGGGAATTCAGTACAAATTTCAGCCAGATACGGTCCTGCTGGTCATGGCTTCGCACCCCTACGAAGCTAACGACTACATCAGGGATTACGCGGATTTCCTGGATACGGTCCGTCAGGATGGCCGCTGATCGTATTGGCGGAGATGCTGTCCGCTTCCTTGTCGCCGGAGGGCTCAACACCGCGCTGACCAGCCTTATATATTTCGCCGGTCTCACCATGCTCCCTTCGAGTCTGTCTTATGGGATCGCCTGGCTAGCGGGCCTGGTGTTCGTGATGGTGTTTTATCCCGATCGCGTCTTTCCCGGGGGCCGTACAGGCCTCGCGGACCGAGTGGCGATCGGCGGCTCGATCACCATCGTATTCGTGATCGGGTTGGCAACCCTCAAGGTGATCGAGAGCGCCCTGAAAAGCACCGCAGCGGCATTCTTCGTCACCCTGGCAGTTACAACCGCCCTCAATTTCCTGATTTCTCGATGGATACTGCGCAGATCATGCTGACCCGACCCACCGCAATACCATCGGCCATCAATCTTTTTGCGATTTTTGTCGCGATGTATTTTTCTGAACTGGCCTCATTCCCTCTATCCATAGATGAAGAGGTGACCGCCTTCAGGACCGACTCGTCGATCTGGATCTATCAGGGGCGCTGGGGCGCATATCTGATTGAGAGATTCCTTATTCCTAACCCGATCATGCCTTTTTTTGCGCCGGCCGTCTTTGGTGCCGGCTGCGTAGCCGCGTATCTTCTCGTCATGGACGCTATCAATAAACATGAGCTTTCCATAGCGGAGTATGCATCCTTTATAATCTTCTGCAGTTTCCCCTCATGGTTCTTCATTGTCGAGTTTTATTCGAACATTGCCGCTATCGGGATCGGTCTATTCGCAGCCGCCGTTGCGCTTTGGCTGATCGCCAAGGAGGACGTTTCGCTGCACAGCGCACGCTTTCTCGGTGCCGTGGCAACCGCAGCCTTCGCAATCTCGATCTATCAGAGTTTCGCGCCGGCAATTCTGGTGATGGGTATAGCGATCTCAGTTCTGCAAGCCCGCGCCGATAGCAATAACTCGGCGCCTAGGAACCTGTTTCGGATCGGCATTCTGCTGGCCGGTTCTATAGTGTTCTATATCATCGGCAACGCCCTCTTCAGGTCGTTCGTCCCCGGCCAAAACGAGTATTTCGACTCACTTTCCCAGCCGGGCTTTATGTTTCAACATCCGGCTACTGTCATTGGGCGCGTGCTTGAGGCGATGGGTAGCGTCTATGGTCTGGATAAGCGTATCTATGGCGTCGCATTGTGGCCAATCCCGCTCTTGTTAGTCTTGGGTGGTTGGACACTCCTGAAGGAATTGCCACACACGAAATTGCTATTGTCGGCAGTAGCCTTCGTTTCGTTGCTCGTTCCCTTCGGCTTTCACTTCCTCGCGGCGGGCAGCATGCCCGTCAGGAGCCTGGTCGGGGTGCCAATTGCGGTATGGCTGTTTGCTTATGTGGCGGTGACGAGCAGAAATTCCAAAGCCAGTGCAGCCTCGGCCATGTTGATAGCGGTAGCGCTTTTCCAGATACAGATCATCCAGAATTATCGTCAGACATCCAACTATCTGGTTGACAAGCACGACACCCTGCTTGCCGGAGCCGTCTACGACAGACTGGCGGCCACGCCGGGTTTTGACGCAAGGCGCACCTATGCTTTAAGTGTGTTCGGCTCGCAGCCATTTGTGACCAACTATCCGAGGCCCCCCGACTCGACAGTGGGTCATTCTTTCTTCGAATGGGACGGGGGCAATTCCTGGCGGATCGCCTACTACATGAGGTTGCTCGGCTATTCCAATTTGACAGGCTCGACCCCGGCTCAAATCGACAAAACAATTGCTCATCTTTCGGCGATGCCCGTGTGGCCGGCGCCAGGCAGCGTGGAAATCCAGGACGACATCGCATTGATACGGCTCGGCGAGACATCAAGCTACGCGAACCAGCAGGCTCTTAAAAGGACGACCAACCAGTGAGAAATAGTGCTGGAGGCAGGATGGGCTTCGAGATCGACAAGGAGAGAGATGCAAAGGCGTCTAATCTACGAATTGAGCTCCCTGGACTCTTGGCAATGCGTTGCTACGCAGCGCTATCGATCGTCCTTCTTCATCTGATCGAACTTCCGAAACTGCAGATTCCCAGCTATCTGTGGTTTGTGCCGACGCATTTTGGCAACGGAGTGCCGCTGTTTTACATAGTCAGCGCGTTCGGCCTCTTTGTCGGATACAGTGGGAAGATCGAGACGAGGCAGGAACTGCGAAATTTTTACCTTCGGCGTTTCCTGCGCATCGCGCCCCTCTTCTACTTCATGATGCTGTTCTACATCCCGTTCTGCTTGGCAATGTGGGGGACCACGATCCCTCTTTCCCAATTCGCCAGCTCGGCGTTGTTCGTCTTCAACTTTGTTCCCAACCACGTCACAGGATTCGTTATGGCGTCATGGTCCATCGGCGTCGAAATGGCGTTCTATGCCATTTTTCCGCTGCTCGTTTTCGCCATTACGGGACTTGCTCGTTCTGTGGTATTTCTTGCGGTAACAGTATTCTTGGCAGCTAACTGGGCGTTGGCATTCCAAGGAACAAAGGGCGGGTTAGCGCTTTTTGGCTCCTTCTCATTGATGGCTCATTTGTTCTACTTCGCGGCAGGGATAGCGGGGTATCACGTTTGGCTGAGGCTTCGTCGGGCTTCGCCGCTCATTGGCCGACTAGTCTTTGCTGCCAGCCTTCTGACAATCGCTGGCCTGATCTGTTTCTCGAGCCAGATAGCAGTCTTCTTCGAAACGATTCTGGGCACGAGCAGCGGTGCAGGCGTCAGAACCGCCTGGGCCACGACGTTGGCAGGCGCCGTCGTTGGAGTCTCTCTGTATCCGCAAAGATGGTTTGTGAATCCCGCCGCAAAGTTGTTCGGCAACGCTAGTTTCAGCATTTACCTCTGGCATCCGGTCGTCATCGTCATCCTGGATCGCCTAGGCCTGTACCGGACAATCTATGCATTCTTCGGTGGAGTATCCTTGCCGCTCGTCGGCTCAGTGATGGCTACTCTTGCGGCGTTGATACCATTGTCGTTGCTAAGCTACCGTTATATCGAACGACCCGGCATGGCCTGGGAAAAACGCCCTACCCTCCCACGACCAGCTTAAGCGCTTTCGCATGCAGGCGACTAATGTCGCCGAGTAGCTTCAGCGGATTGTTGAAGGGACGTGCGGTCTAATGCCGGCTCTCGATCCCAGCAGCCGAGCGACTGGCGCGAAGCGCAACTTGCGGCCGTCCACTCATCTTCGACTCAACTTAATCAGGAACGCCTCCTCAAAGACCAAGGACCTCTGCGTGCCAAATCGGAGCGAACAATCAAACCCTATGGAATCCCTACTGTTCAATTGCCGAACTGTTCTCCCCGACCGAATGCGAAAAACAACTTCGAAGCCGCGGGATATGGATCCCGAATCAGCAGGCAAGCTCTAGCGGGCGCGCTTGTGGGCCAAATATACCTCGGCGAATTCGCCTATTATGCCGTGCCGAT
Source organism: Mesorhizobium sp. M8A.F.Ca.ET.161.01.1.1 (assembly GCF_004792105.1). Classification (NCBI taxonomy): domain Bacteria; kingdom Pseudomonadati; phylum Pseudomonadota; class Alphaproteobacteria; order Hyphomicrobiales; family Phyllobacteriaceae; genus Mesorhizobium; species Mesorhizobium sp. M8A.F.Ca.ET.161.01.1.1. The sequence continues at coordinate 16,153 of NZ_SRTD01000011.1, forward strand.
GATCATGAAAACGATACACCTCGACATCCATCCCTGACCACTGGTGGATTAGTTCCGGCAGGTCATAGCCATAGTGGAACGTTACGAGCGAACCAGCGTCGCTTACGGGATTTCCATGATACTCCGGCTCGCTGGTGTACTGAATCGTTCCGTCCAGCCTATAGAGCGCACGGCGCTCACTGTCACTCTTGCCCTTGTAGGTGGGAACAGTGAAAAGATACGCTCCGCCGGGTTTCAAGGTCCGGAAAACCTCCTTTGTCACCCGGTCCGGCATATTCACATGCTCCATTACATCAAGCGTTACAACCAGATCAAAGGCCGCATCACTAAACGTCTGCGCTTCCAGATTTTCGTTTCGGACGCCCTTGATATTCGAGCCTAGACGTTCCTTGGGGAAGTACTGCGATTCAACATACCCAGCACATTCCCGCCTCAACTTCGGGGAAATTCCCCGAAGGGTGGGGGACGATTCATGAATAGCGAGGTGGCGCCAATGAGGGATATATCGCGTGAGCGCAAGAGCCAAAGCTCGCTCGCGTGGGATCGATCCGCACCTGGAGCAGAGCAGATGATCGCGATACCATTGGTATTGGGAAGAAAACTCGACGTCAGATTCACAGATAGGGCAGTAACCGGCTCGACGATAAACTGGCTGAGAATCAGAATTCATAGTGCACCATCAGTATTTTCCAAAATGAAGTCGCAAACCGGATACCAGGTTATATAACCGAGAAGGAGCACCGATTGCGCTGTGCTGCTCCAGCCTGTGGCTGATCCCATTTTCCAAAAGGAATTGGGCAAAACGATCATATAGAACGGTGTAATTGCGCTGAAAACCATCATAGTCACCGACCTGTGCAAGATGGTGGACATCCAATCGTCTCACTTTACCAACCGGGACGTGCGGGATGCTCATGAGTTCCGCCATTTCCGTCGTTCTCGAGTCATGGGATATAATAGTTGCGGGAACACCGTTGGTTAGCGCAATCAAGTTTCCGTGAAAACGTGTCCCTATCGAATAATCTACCTTTGATATAAACTTATCCCATTGTGCCAAATCGAAGAACACCTTTGCATTCTTTTTAATGTGCTTTGTATACCTTAACGGCTCAACATCCATATTCATCTCATTGAGCACCGCCTGAGCGTTCTCGAAATCAATTTCAGGCTTATCCCTGGATAGTAACATTCTCATTTCTAGCTCTTCGTTCTGAAGAACGTAGGGATAATGATTGTCAATAGATACTTTTAAAAGGTCAGCCTCAACGCGTCGGGCGGCCTCAGGATCTCCCGAATGCACAAATACGTTTCGCGATCCGTTCACCGCAATTTTCAGCTTGGCGCCTGTTCTCGGCCTCTTTATTTTCAAGTCACGACGCAGCTTACGAAACAGACTTGGGCATCCGATCTCTGTAACGTTTTTTATCCCGAAATCATTCATGACTTCAGCGGTAAAATGGCCGCGAACGCCCACGGTCTTGCTGCGTTCGGATATGACACGAAGGAAGCGCTTACTACCCTCGGGAATATCTGTGACTTTGTTGCCAATCGCTGGCGCTTGGGCACCAAGGCCAGCGACCACGCACGGCAACTTTGTTGGTTCGATAAAGTCGGACAAGTAAGACAAATCAAAGTCTTTGTAGATGAAATTTGCAGCAGCAATAGCTATAATGTCGAAACGTTCATTTACCTCATGTGGGGAGTACGCCAACCCTTGCCCGAATTCTTCAAAGCGAAGCTCTTCGAAAAGAGACTGCCCTATCAGAAGATTTCCGGTGTTGTATCCAACAACTTCAAATTTATCTTCAAAAGCAATCTGCGGATCTGGGTGCGGAGCTATTGGTGCTCCGAGGAAAAGAACCCTCACTAAAATCTCCTTGGTTCTCTACAGAGATGTATGCTCAAGAGTCTACAACATCTTCATTCATGAACCGGGATGCCAAATCTTTCACTAAGTTCCCGTTGGTACATACGTGCTCGCTCCGTCGCGAGAGGCCCAAGGTCGTGGCTTCGTATTGTTTCCGCTTGCACCTGCTCAATCTCACGTAGATGCCTAAGATCGAAATTCCCTATGGTCACGCTCGATTGATGCCGACGGTGGGAATTGAGCGAACGCGGCGAAAAAGCGATCGAACCATTCTCAAGCAGACGCAAATATGTCACCCAGTCGCCGGCGTTGCGCAAAGACGCGATCTCTTCGCTGTGTTTTGCCAAGGTATCCCTGAGCCTCTCCCTTCGAAACAAAACGCCACTGACGTTTGGAATGGTGTTCTTGAGGTAAAGCGCCTCGGCGATCTCCTGGTGGCCATCCACGACGTAGGGTCTCGTCCAGCGAGAGCGGTCGATGTCGGAGACATAGTCGAGATAGTGCTCCGACAAGACGCGGCCGGCGCCGTCTATCTGGCGCGACTGGCAGTAGCTCATGACGACTTCGTCGCGCTCGAAGGCGGGCAGAAGCTCGGCCAGAAATCCGGGATCGGCAAGATCGTCGGCCTCCGCGATCCAGACGTAGTCGCCGCGCGCCATTTCGACCCCGCGCATCCATTGACGGAAGACCGAGCCCGAATTCTGCGCATTCACAACCAGCCTGCACGGAATGTCGCAGTCGGCCAGAAACTGCTCGATGACCTGGACACTTTCGTCCGTCGAAGCATCGTCAAGCACGATCAGCTCGTAGGGCCTTGTCGTCTGATCGGCGATCGAGTTCAGGCGCGCGCCCAGATATCGGGCGTAGTTGTAGTTCGGCAAGATGACCGATACCCGCGGCAATGGCCTTTCCGCGTAAATCATCAAGTCGTGCAGGTAGTGGCTAAAGCTGAATTCCTGGCGGACAATATCACGGCCCACGCCTGCCAGACTTCGAGCCTTGTCCGGATCATCGAGCAGACTACTGACGGCAGCGGCCATGGCCCCGGTGTCGAATGCCGGCACAAGAATTCCGCAATCACGCTTCAGCAAGTCCTGGAAGCCGCCGGCGCCTTCGAAGGCAACGACCGGGACCGTGGCATCAAGCGCCTCAAGCACCACTGAGGGGAATGGATCTTCACGCGAGGTCAAGGCGTAGATATCTGCCGCGAAATAGTATTCCTGCGGATTTTCGACCAATCCCGCAAAGACGAAGCGGTGTTCGAGTGCAGCTTCCCTCACACGTTGCATTTGCTTGGCGTGAAAGACGCGATCGACGTGGCCGACCCAGACAGCAACCACATCCGGCTTGGACCTCATCACAGTGAGGCAAACATCGACGAAAAGATCGAGGCCCTTCCGATGGTCGGCATAGCCCGCGCACAAGATGATGGTGGCATTTGTCGACAGCTGCAATTTGGCGCGGACCGCCTCGCGGACCCGTTGACGGTCGACAGCGTGATAGAGCATGCGCAAATAGAGGCCTTGTGGCCTGACGACTGACTGGCTGACCGGCCGGCCAACAAATTCTTCAAATCCGGCTTTCACGATCTCGGCTGGGAAAACGACAGTGTCGGCGCTATCGGCGACGGCCGTGGCGGCATCGGCGAGGCCGTAGGACGTCAATATTCCGGGTAGCTCGTGAACGAGGCACACCGTGCGGAACCCCGCACGCTTCAACAGCGTAACGAGCTTGCCGGATACGGTGGTGTTCACGATTGCCACTTCCGCGCCGCCGTTCCTGATGGCGGTCAGGCGATTGAACGCATCGGCATCGTCTCGCCCGGGCAAGTTGATCCTGTGCACGGTTGCGCTTTCTGCGAAGCGACCGAGCAGTGGTCCGTCTCCCAGCACAACGAGATCTGGATCGAAACCGAGTTGCTTGAATCCCTTGGCCAAGTTTAGTGCCAGCAGTTGCGCGCCGTGCGGATGGGCGTCGTGGGATACAATCACTATGCGGGGTTTGCATTTCCCGCCCGCCGTCTCCAAAGCGTCGCGGGTCGCCTGGAGATAGGCATAGCCGTTTGCAGTATCGGGCTCCAGGTGCGCGCCTTCCGCCCACTCATTCCAGGCATTGACGAAGACCAGCCGCTCGGACGGCTCTTTGACGTGAGCCAGTGTATCCCTGATGGCGTTGTCGAGCCATTTGCGATAGAGCACGGGGGTGTTGTTGATGAAGACAGTGCCACCGCGCTTGCGGCGCGCCGTGTTGTCCCAGCCGGGGCAAACCGTTCGGAAAAGCTTGTATTTGCGGGACGGATAATTCTCGCTGCGCCGCAGGAAAACCGACCAGTCGTAGACGGTTGCGGCAAAATTCTCGTGAAGCGGCATCACGGTGTGTGTGATGTTTGGCGGCGCAGAATTGTTTGGCGGAAATTCGACAGCAGCATCGAAACCGTAGCGGTCGGGGGACACGGATTCGAAGGACTGGGTATAGGCGAGGAAAATTTCGCCGATGCCGTTCTCCCGGCACCATGTCCGCCAACGCCGGGCTGTGTCCGCCGCCGCCGGAAGCAAGCTTGGGCGGTACACAAGGAGCAGCGGCTTGCCGTCGATGCGGATGTAGCGAGAGTCGCGAAGGTATGGCGCCACTTCGGCGATAAAAGCCAGATCATCCTGAGGAGAGTGGTCTTGGCCGATAAGTATTTCCTGATCCATGCCATCCCAGCGGCGTGACCAGTTTTCATTGGCCCAGCAGAGACAGAACGGCATATCGAGGCTCTTGTCCTCAAGCCAGTTTTCGAGCGGCGTTTCCAGGAGCCGCTTGCCGCCAAACCAATAGAAATAGAAGCAAAAACCTTCCACGCCATAGAGCTTCGCCAGTTCGATCTGGTGACGCTGGATCGCGGTATCGCGCAAATCATAGTAGCCAAGCGCATCCGGCACATGCGGCTGGTGATGGCCGACAAACTGCGGCTGAGCGGGCCTGACATTGGTCCACTCAGTAAAGCCCTGTCCCCACCATTCATCATTTTCCGGTATCGGGTGGAATTGTGGCAAGTAGAATGCGATCACCCGCACCGGCTTTTGAAGCAATGGCGGGGCCTCGATACGCGGCAGGTAGACCGGTTCTGGTGCGAGACTCGGGCCAGACCTGAACAAAACTGCCTGCGAGCCTGCGCCGCCCGGGGAAGCATCGGGCGTCTCAAGGCTTCTCCAGGCGCGATAGGCGTTCGTCATGCCAAACAGCGAGGGAAACCTCGAGAAAACCGTGCTCTTCAACTTTCTCTTAGCACCAAGAGGCAGCGGCAGATTGCGCCAACAGCGGTAAGCGGCGCGAGCCATGATGCGGCGCATTCCGGCGGGCGCCTTACCGATGGCGCGGGCGCGGTTGCCAAGCCCTCGCAATGGCCCTGTGATTTGCCAGGACGTGCTTGCATAAACGGCGTCGAGAACACCATGCAACCGAGCTTGCTCAGAGCGCGCATCTTCCCGATCTGCAAGCAAAACTCCAGTCATTTCTTGCATGGCCGCCAATTCTTTTTCTAAAATCTGCGCCTCTTGAACCCGGGCGACGATTAGCGCCTTCGCTTGTTCAAGTTCATCTTCGCAATCCCTAACAAGTTTACGCATTTCGGTCAGTTCGCTGGAGAAAGCCTCGATTTGCGTTCCCTGCCGCTCAACCAACTCTCTGTTGGTCTCGATTTCTTGTTCCATGGTGACCGGCTTCAAAGACCATGGATTCTCGGCTTGATCGATCGCCTCATTCTCGGTGCCGTCGAGCGGAATCATGCTCCCATCGGCGATGGCGATCCTACCTTGCACCCTGCGCGGCCCAAGGACGTTTTCCCGAATCGGTTGCTTCGTTACGATGCAGAGTGAGTTCAGGAATTCGACGGAATGGATCGACGCAAGAGCGGCATCGTCGAAGGCAATCTTATGTTTTTCGGCGAAGGTGGCCAAAGCCTCCATTCGACTGCGGTTCAGCCCCCAATGTTCATGATTGACCACATCAAGAAGACGTTTGAAAAATGACATTGAGGAAAGAGGATCATAGAGACCACCTTCAAACTCTTTCCAATAGCTGCAATGCAAATCTTCCGCTATATACATTCCTCCCTCTGAAAGGTGAGGAAAATAGCGAGCGAACGAACGTATTATGTCGGACGACGTATGCGATCCGTCGTCTATAATAATATCAAATTCCCTAGAAATCGTAGTAATATTATCTTCTATCTCGTCTGTGTTTGCATCACCGACAATGACAGCGATTTTATCGTCGTCAAAAACCAGATTGCCGCACGCCACATTGATATCGCAGCCGAGAACGATCCCCGCCTTGGTGAAATATTGCCGCCAGATCTCAAGTGAGCCGCCGTTCTGAACCCCAATTTCCAGAATTCGAACAGGCCTGCCTCGGTATTGCGCGAAAACTCGGTCATATGTTTCGAGATAGATCGACCATTTGTCTGAAACCTTGCCACTATGGGCTTGGTATAGGTCGCGAAGTGACCTGTCCCGTGCTCTAACTCGCTTGGGCTCTATCCCAGCGCTAGGTCCGCTCTCACCAATAGCCTGACGCCCAGGCAAAGGACGCTTGCTCATGCGGTCATCGCCTGTCTCGTCTCGCCCGCCACCAGCCGGCGCACCACCTCTTCCGCCGACTGCCGCCAGTCCGGCGCCGTCCATGCAAAAACGCCCGCGAATTTCGCGCTCGATAGCCGGGAATTGGCGGGGCGGCGCGCCTTGGTCGGGTAGTCCATCGTCGTGATATCCCGTACCCGCGCCCAGGGACCACCAGACTTCAAGCTTGTGTCGAGGATATGACGGGCAAAGCCGCTCCAGTTGGTCTCGCCCGTGCCGGCCAGATGATAGGTGCCGAACGCGGCGAGATCCTTGTCGCGGTGCAGCGTGGTGGCCGCATGCAGGATCGCGTCGGCGATATCCAGTGCGGATGTGGGATTTCCCCATTGATCTGATACCACCGAAATCTCGTCGCGGTCGCCGGCGAGCCTCAGCATGGTTTTCACGAAATTCTTTCCGAACGGGCTGTAGACCCAGGCGGTGCGCAGGATCAGGTGGCGCGGATTGGCGGCGGCCACCGCCTGCTCGCCGGCGAGCTTGGAGGCACCGTAGACACCGAGCGGCGCCGTCGGGTCGGTCTCGACATAGGCGTGGGGAGCGCTGCCGTCGAAGACATAATCGGTCGAAAGATGGATGATTGGAGCGCCGAGCCGCGCCGCGGCCTCGGCCACCTTGCCCGCGCCCGTCGCGTTCACCGCGAAGGCCAGATCGGGCTCGTCCTCGGCCTGGTCGACGGCCGTATAGGCGGCGGTCGACACGACGATGTCGGGCTTGGCGGCGGTGATGGCGTCGATGACGGTATCGGGTCTTGCCAGGTCGAGGCCCGGGCGGCCGATGGCGACGACCTCGACGCCCGCGCGCGCCTGGCCGGCCTCGAGCAGGCTCGCCGCGACCTGGCCGTCGCGTCCGGTGACGAGGAGCCTCACGCGCCCACCTTGCGCGCTTCGCCCAGTCTTTCGCCAGCATAGCGCTGTTCGCGGATCGGCCCCCACCACCATTTGTTGTCGAGGAACCAATCCACGGTCCTGGCAAGGCCGCTGTCGAAATTCTCCCTGGGCGTCCAGCCGAGCTCGCGGCTTATCTTGGAAGCATCGATGGCGTAGCGGCGGTCGTGGCCGGGACGGTCGGTGACAAAGGAGATCAGCTCGCGATAGCGCCTGCCGCCGGCGCGCGGACGCCTGGTGTCGAGCAGGTCGCAGATCGTCTCGACGACGGCGAGGTTGGTGCGTTCCGAATTGCCGCCGACATTGTAGCTCTCGCCCGGATGCCCCTTCGTGGCGACGAGTTCCAGGGCGCGCGCGTGATCCTCGACGAACAGCCAGTCGCGCACATTGGCGCCGGCGCCATAGACCGGCAGCGGCTTTTCATCGAGCGCGTTGAGGATGACGAGCGGGATCAGCTTCTCGGGGAAATGATAGGGGCCGTAATTGTTCGAACAGTTGGAAAGCACGACCGGCAGGCCGTAGGTCTCGTGCCAGGCGCGCACCAGATGGTCCGAAGCCGCTTTCGAGGCGGAATAGGGCGAGGACGGCGCGTAGGGCGTCTCCTCGACGAACATGCCGCCGTCGAAAGGCAGGTCGCCGAACACCTCGTCGGTGGAGACGTGATGGAAGCGGAAGCGGCCTTTCCTGTCATCGGACAGGCCGCGCCAGTATTCGAGCGCGGCGTTGAGGATCTTGTAGGTGCCGACGATGTTGGTCTCGATGAAGGCGCCCGGCCCATCGATCGAGCGGTCGACATGGCTCTCGGCGGCAAGGTTCATGACGATGTCGATATCGTCGCGGCGCAGTATGTCGAGCACCGCCCTTTCGTCACAGATATCGGCCTGGGCGAAGCTGTAATTGTGGGCATTCTCGATCGGCCGCAGCGAGGCCAGGTTGCCCGCATAGGTCAGCTTGTCGAGATTGGTCACCCGGTAGGCCGGATTGGCGCACAGATGCCGGCATACCGCCGAACCGATGAAGCCGGCACCGCCCGTCACCAGAAAATTCATCCCGCCGTCCTTATGCACCACATGCTCCATCAAGCGAACACCTCGGCCGTAGCCAGCGTCGGCGCCTTGAGGTCCTTGTCCGAAAGCTGGAACCCGTCGGCCAGCGACGGCCATTCTATGCCGATGGCGGGATCGTCGAAACGGATCGACCGATCATGCTCGGGCGAATAGGTGTCGGTCACCTTGTACAGCACCTCGGTGTCGGGCACGAGCGTGACGAAGCCATGCGCGAAGCCCTTCGGCACCAGGATCTGGTTGCCTTTTTCGGCCGACACTTCGAGGGCGACCCATTTTCCGAAGGTTTTCGAGGCGCGGCGGATATCGACAGCGATGTCGAGAATGCTGCCCCGGATAACGCGCAGCAGCTTGTCCTGGGCACGCGGCGCAAGCTGGTAGTGAAGCCCGCGCAGGACGCCCGGGGCAGCGGAATAGGAATGGTTGTCCTGCACGAAAGTCAGGTCGATGCCGGCCTGCGAAAAGCGCTCGGCATTGTAGGTTTCCATGAAGAAACCGCGTGCGTCGCCATGGCGCTTCGGGACGATTTCCAGCACCCCGTCGATGCCCAGGGATCTCACCTCCAGCATCTTAACCCTCCGAAAGATCGACGACGCGCCGGCGCAGATAGGCGGCGTACTCGTTCTTTCCCAGCCGGCTTGCGCGCTCCAGCACCATGTCCGCCGTCAGCCATCCCTGTTCGAAGGCGATTTCCTCCGGACAGGCGACCTTGATGCCCTGGCGATGCTCGATCGTGCGCACGAAGGACGAGGCTTCGTGCAGGCTGTCATGCGTACCGGTGTCGAGCCAGGCATAGCCGCGTCCCAGCCGGTGAACATGGAGCTGGCCGCGCTCGAGATAGACATTGTTGACCGCCGTGATCTCGATCTCGCCGCGCGCCGAAGGACGGATGGTCGGGGCGATGTCGACGACGTCATTGTCGTAGAAATAGAGACCGGTGACGGCCCAGTTGGACTTCGGCTTTTGCGGCTTTTCCTCGATCGTCAGCGCGGTTCCGGTCGCCTTGTCGAAAGACACCACGCCATAGCGTTCGGGATCCTCGACATGGTAGGCGAACACCGAGGCACCCCTTTGGCGCGATGCCGCGACGCGGCAAAGCTGCGATAGCCCGTCGCCAAAATAGATGTTGTCGCCCAAGATCATCGACACGCTGTCCTTGCCGATGAAATCGCGGCCGATGATGAAGGCTTCCGCGAGTCCATTGGGCTGCGGCTGCTCGGCGTAAGACAGGGCCAGCCCGAACTCCGACCCGTCGCCGAGCAAACCACGAAAAGCCGGCAGATCACGGGGCGTCGAAATGATCAGAATCTCTCGTATTCCCGCGAGCATCAGCACGCTCAGCGGATAATAGATCATCGGCTTGTCGTAAATGGGAAGAATTTGCTTAGAGACTGCTAATGTTAGTGGATAAAGACGCGTTCCACTGCCTCCAGCAAGGATAATTCCTTTCAAGAAGCTCTCCTCGACATGCCAAAGCCCCCCGGCCCTGTGTGCCTGTGCTTAGGTTTCATGCATTGGCTTGTCAATGCGGCATACGACAAACGCGTCGGCCATGTTGGATAGCGGCCATCAAGGCCGAGGCCTGACCACTGATCGCACTTTCCGTCTTGTCGAGGACGGGGCAGCGGCCATTGCGCAGGGTGGACGTTCCACCATTCAGGCCGCGGCCATGATCACATGTGCCTGGATTTTGGCGGCAACTTCGCCGCTGCCATGTCTGTCGGCAATGGCTGATGCCGCGTAGTCGGTCGCGGCGTCCAGTTTTCCAGCGTCCCTGGCCACGATTTCGGTGCGAAGGACGGTGCCCTGACAATAAGCGACGGCCGGAAGCCGTGGTGAGGATGCGCGGCTTTGCTCGGCTCTTGTCTCGATCGCGACATCGGAGAAACCCGCGTCTTCAAGGTCGCGACGGATCAGCGCCTTGTCGTGATAGCCGTGCGGCGTGCGTGCCAGGAAGCGCGGCGGATCGTCGGGAAAAATCCGCGCGAGGGCATTGGTCACGTCATCGGCGAACACATTCTCCTCGATGCGATCCCATACGTTGAACAGGAACCGGCCTCCCGGCTTCAGGACCCGCCTGGCTTCGCGGTAGGCGGAGGCGCGGTTTGGAAAGAACATCGCACCGAACTGACAACAGACGAGATCGAAGGCCGCATCCTCGAACGGCAGCGCCATCGCATCCGCCTGGCGCCATGTGATGCGGCTGTCGGGTGTCTGTCGCGAGGCGGCGTAGTCGAGCATCGGCTGGTTCAGGTCGGTCACGACATAGCTTGCGCCAGGGGCCAGTCTTGGCGCCAATGCGCGGGTGACGACCCCGGTGCCCGCGGCGATTTCCAGGACAGCCCCCGGCGACAGGGCCGCGGCTCGGCGCGCGATATCCGCGGCGAACGGCTCGAAAATCAAAGGCACCATGTAACGGTCGTAGTTTTCAGGAATCGAGCCGGCGAACAGTTTGTCCGTCTCCAACATGGCAATCCCCACCGTCTGATGACTTGGGGAGACTAGCACATATTTTTGTTCCTGGTCTTTTTCGACCGAGAGCAGGTCTTTACGTGGCCAAGAACGCGTTCATCACGCTCAACGCTGCCCAAAATAACCCAGGTACCATTCGACGAACCGCCCTACCCCCTCGGTGACGGAGGTCCGGGGGCGGTAGCCGACCGCCGCTTGCAGTGCCGAAGTGTCGGCGAAGGTGTCGGGCACGTCGCCGGCCTGCAGCGGCAGGAGTTCGATCACGGCCCTGCGGCCAAGCGCGTTTTCCAGCGCCTCGACATAGGCGGTCAGCTTCACCGGATTGTTGTTGCCGATGTTGAAGATGCGCCAGGGCGCGCTGCTGGTCGCCGAATCCGGATGGCTGGAATCCCAGGCCGGGTTGGCCGCGGCGGGGCTGTCGCTGGCGCGGATCACGCCTTCGGCGATGTCCTCGACATAGGTGAAGTCGCGCGTGTGGTTGCCGTTGTTGAACAGCTTGATCGGCTCGCCGGCCAGGATGCTCCTGGTGAACAGGAACAGCGCCATGTCCGGGCGCCCCCAGGGACCGTACACGGTGAAGAAACGCAGCCCCGTGGTGGGCAGGCCGAACAGATGGCTGTAGCTGTGCGCCATCAGTTCGTTGGCGCGCTTGGTGGCGGCGTAGAACTGCAAGGGATGGTCGGCCGGGCGATGCTCGGAAAACGGCATGTCGGTGTTGGCGCCATAGACACTGGAGGTGCTGGCATAGGTCAGGTGCCCGACACGGCTGCCGCGGCAGGCCTCGAGCATGTTGGTGAAAGCAACGATGTTGCTTTCGACATAGGCGTGTGGGTTTTCCAAGCTGTAGCGCACGCCTGCCTGCGCGGCCAGGTGGATCACCCGGTCGAAGGCGTGGTCGGCAAAGCAGTCGTCGACCACGCTGCGGTCGGCGAGATTGCCATGGATGAAATGATAGCCGGCATTGGTGCCGCGGCCCGCCTCGGCCAGCAGCCGCAGCCGCGCCTCCTTGATCTCAGGGTCGTAGTAGTCGTTGATGCTGTCGATGCCGACAACCTCGTCACCGCGCTCCAGGAGCCGCCTGGCGACATGATAGCCTATGAAGCCGGCAGCGCCGGTGACCAGAACCTTCATCAGAAACGCCCGTCCGTGACATGGCTGGGAGACAGGCCCGAGCTCATCGCAGGCCAAGCTCCGGCCCGAAGTGATCCGGGCCGGATGTTCTCAAATCAGGAGCGCTTCAGCAATGACCAGACGGCCGGCACGAGACTGGCCGCGAGAGCTACCTTGATCAGGTCGCCGACGATGAACGGCACGACGCCGAACTGCCAGGATTTTTCCGGGCCGATGAGCAGCGCCAGCCAGGCAAAACCCATTGCCATCATCACCACTTCGGCAACCAGCATGGCGTTGAAGAGCTTGATCGGATGACGGTCCCAGCCGCGGTCGGCGGCCCAGCCGACAATCGCCGCCATGACCACGAAGCCGGCGAGATAGCCGCCGGTCGAACCGAGCATATAGGCGATGCCGACGCCTTTTTCCGGCGTGCCCTGGAAGACCGGGAAGCCCATCGCGCCTTCCGCCATGTAGAGCAGCAAAGTGGCGACGCCGAGCCGCATGCCGAAGGCGGCGGCGATCAGGAAGACGGCGAGCGTCTGCATCGAGATATCGACAGGCCCGAGCACTACCCTGGTCTTGGCCGAAAGGGTCAACAGCAGTGTCCCGGCAATCGCCAGGAAAAACTGCGTCGCCAGCCGCGCGGCACCATCTTGCGGCAAGGCCAGAAAAACAAGCGGGCGCGTCGTCGTTGCGGTTGTCATGATCTTCCCCAATTCAATCTTGCCGCGAACCAGAAATCGCGGTCTTGCGTTTTCCTATATTGGCTTGCGTGCTATGCGGCAATCGGTTTTGCCGTTCCGGGAACAATGTGCCGACATGGCTCTCAAATTCGATACCAGCTTCGACCCCGCTTATGGCCAAGGCGTAAGCGTGGCCCCCGACGTGCAACGTGTCACCGCCCGCAATCCCAGTCCCTTCACCTTTCATGGCACCAACAGCTATGTCGTGGGACGTGACACGCTGGCGGTGATCGATCCCGGACCGGATGACGAGGGGCATCTGCGGACCTTGCTCGACGTGATCGCCGGACGGCCGGTCAGCCACATTTTCGTCAGCCACACGCATCGCGACCATTCCCCGCTGGCGGCCCGGTTGAAGGAGCGCACCGGCGCCCAGGTGCTGGCGGAGGGACCGCACCGGCCGGCGAGACCCTTGCATATCGGCGAAACCAATGCGCTCGACGCCAGCGCCGACACCGCTTTCATCCCCGACATCGCGTTACCGGACGGCGAACTGGTCAGCGGCGACGGCTGGACGATCCGAACGGTGCTGACGCCCGGCCACACCGCCAATCACGCGGCATTCGCGCTGGAAGGCACCGGAATCCTGTTTTCAGCCGATCATGTCATGAGCTGGGCAACCTCCATCGTCGCGCCGCCGGACGGGGCAATGGCCGATTACATGGCATCGCTCGACCGGCTGATCGAGCGCGGCGATCGCCTGCTGCTGCCTGGCCATGGCGGACCAGTGACTGCGCCGCGCGCTTACATGCGTGGACTGAAGACGCATCGCAAGATGCGCGAACGGGCCATACTGGAGCGGATCAGAGCCGGCGACAGGACAATTCCCGACATGGTCAGGGCGATCTACAGGGATACCGATCCACGGCTGCACGGCGCCGCCGGCCTGTCGGTGCTTGCCCATCTGGAGGATTTGGTGGCGCGCGGCGTCGTGGCGACAAACGCCGCCCCAGCCATAGATGGCATTTTCACGCCGGTCCGATAGGCCTGCCCCCAAGCGTTCACCCTACCGTCGTCGCAGACGCGAATTCGCGCGGAAATGGCTACTCGGCCGGCGCCGCGCCGACCTGGCCGGCGACTTCCTGATCCAGTTCCGCCAGGAAATCGGTGATGCGCGCGGCATTGTCGCCAAGGTCATGGCGGCCGTAACGCGAGGCCGAGCGCATGTCGACGATGACCGTGTCGCCGTCATCCATGACGCGAATGGCGACGTCGGCGGGAAGGCCGAGAACGAAGCTCGAGGCAATGGCGGTGATGGTCACCTCTGTCTGTCCGGCGAGTTCGGGATAAGGCTCCGAAAGGTCCCAGCCGCGCCGGTCGAGCACGGTTTCAACGGCGTTGACGATGGTCTCAAATGGCAGGTCGTAGCTGCGTGCGGTGACCAATGGATAGCTGTCGGTCTGCAAACTCTGCTCACCCGGCGTCGGCGGAGACAGCACGTTCATGTCCTTGGTCCGGTCACCGACATCGAGCGCGGGCGGTTCATCGAAATCGGTCGAGATGTCCCGCAGCGGCGGATAGATCGTCGCCCAGTAGGCGGCAACGCCATAGGGGGTGAGCACCAGCAGCGCCAGCACGGCGCCGACGGTGAGATCGCGGCCACCACGGTCACCAAAATTCCACAGCCTCGCAAAGGCCAGGCCGGCAAACAACAGCGCCAGCGCCGCCAGCAGGGCGACAATGCCCAACACCCACAGGAACACCGGCGTTTGAACGAGGCCGAAGCGATGGCCGACAAAGTTCGTCAGCAAAAGCACCGCCGAAAAGGCGGCCGTGCGCCGCGACCAGCTGGCAGCCTTCGACGTTTGCCGTTCGGGAATGCTAACCATTATTCTCTGCTGCCCCAACCCGGACGGAGGTTTAGTGCCTTTTTGCGGCGGCTTGAAGCCGAAACACGCAACATCCCCTCAATCCGTCGGCAAGCGATAGTCCTTGAACTGCTGACGCAAGGTGATCTTCTGGATCTTGCCGGTGGCGGTGTGCGGTATCTCACCGACGAAAGCGACGTCGTCCGGCATCCACCATTTGGCCACCTTGCCATCCATGAAATCGAGAATCTCGGCCTTGGTCGGTTCCTTGCCCGGCTTGGCGACTACGACCAGCAAGGGCCGCTCGCCCCATTTCGAATGCTGGACGCCGATGGCCGCCGCTTCCGCTACATCGGGGTGGCCGACGGCCAGATTCTCCAGGTCGATGGTCGAAATCCATTCGCCGCCGGACTTGATGACGTCCTTGGCGCGGTCGGTGATCTGCATGTAGCCCCCGGCATCGATATGAGCGACGTCTCCGGTATCGAACCAGCCATCCTCATCGAACTGCTCCGCGCCCACACCGCCATAATAGGCGCGAGCGACTGCCGGACCGCGTACCTTGAGCCGGCCAAACGTCTTGCCGTCCCAGGGCTGCGCGTTGTCGTCGTCGTCGGTCACCTTCATTTCGACGCCGAAGGGCGGGTAACCCTGCTTGCTCTGGACGTCGAGCCGAGCCTCGCCGTCAAGGTCTGCATAGTCCGGCTTCAAGGTGCACAGCGTGCCGAGCGGCGACATTTCGGTCATGCCCCAGGCGTGGATGACCTGGACACCGTAATTGTTCTGGAACTTCGTCATGATCGCGCGCGGGCACGACGAGCCGCCGATCACGACCTTGTTGAGATGGGGAAGTGTCTTGCCGGTCTCCTCCAGATATTGGAGCAACATCATCCACACGGTCGGCACGGCGGCGCTGAATGTGACCTTCTCCTGGTCGAGCAACTCATAGATCGAGGCACCGTCCATCTTGCAGCCAGGCATGACCAGCTTGGAGCCCATCATCGGGCCGCTCTGGCCAAGGCCCCAGGCATTGGCGTGGAACATCGGCACCACCGGCAGGATCGTGTCGCGCGCCGACAGGCCCATGGCGTCGGGCATGGCCGCGATCATGGCATGAAGCACGTTCGAGCGATGGCTGTAGACGACGCCCTTGGGGTCACCCGTCGTGCCGGACGTATAGCACATGCCGGCGGCGGTGCCTTCGTCGAAGGTCTTCCAGGTGAAGTCGCCATCGACCTCATCGAGCCAGTCCTCGTAGGCTACGACACCGGGCAAGGTCGTTTGCGGCATGTGCGCCTTGTCGGTGAGCACGATCACCTTCTTCAGCGATTTGACGGCACCAGCGATCTTCTCGAGCAACGGGATGAAGGTGATGTCGACGAAAACGGCCTTGTCCTCGGCGTGGTTCATGATCCAGACGATCTGTTCTGGAAACAGGCGCGGATTGAGGGTGTGGTAGATAGCGCCGATGCCCATGGTGCCATACCAGGCCTCGATGTGGCGGGCGGTGTTCCAGGCCAGCGTCGCGATGCGGTCGCCCAAGGCAAAACCGTCGCGCTCCAAGCGCTGGGCGACCTTGAGGGAACGACGATGGATGTCGGCGTAGGTGGTGCGCACGATCGGCCCCTCGATCGAACGCGACACGATCTCGCGCACACCATGCTGCCTTTCAGCGTTGTCGATCAGCTTGTGGCACAGCAGCGGCCATTCCTGCATCAATCCCAGCATGCCGTTCCCTCCCTCACGCTTTTCGCCCCCGAGCTTTTCGCTTCACCCTTTTGATCGCATTGTGAAGCGAACCCGGGAATTGTCCAGCCATCCAGGAGCGCAGCGGACGAAATTCGGAGTTCGACCCGTATTGGCAAACGATTGAATCCGGACGCTTTTTGAGTCCATTTGGCTGGTCCTGCCGCCAGTCGAATGTCAGGGGCTTCAAATACGTTTGCATCGAGGTAAACTCCGGTGATCGGACCGACAGCAAAAAGCGCCACAATCCGGCCATCGTCGGTGTTAAGTTTCGTTAACGGGCAAAGGGGTGCGATTGGCGACTGAAAGAGGTTCGCATGGACACGCTCGACGATAAGGTTCTCGAGAGTACACTTGCCGAAAGCCTGGCCGATCTGGTGCCGGACGAAAAGACTGTTTCCGAAGACGAGTTCGTCGAAGTTGTCGGCGGCGCGCTCGAAGCGGTCGGCGGCACGCTGCTGTTCAAGATGTGCGTCCAGAACGAAGGGGAAGGCCAGCACGTCGCGGCGGCATCCGTCGGCGATGGCGGCAATCGCCAGTTCCTCCTGCTCACCTTGCCAACCGGCGGCGGGGCGCTGAAAGTCGAGACCATTTCGAGAAGCAGCAACCCGGTGGCGGGCATCGCGGCCGCCTATGCCGGGCTGATGGACGCCTTCAAAACCGCCGCCTGAATTTCCGCGGCAACCCGAAGGCTATCTTGCGCCACGCACGAGCGCATGGCGTCTGTTTTGTTTGCGACTACGGGCTTGCGCAATCCGGCCGTCCACCACACTTAAGGTCGGGGCAAGAGGAACCAACATGGACAAGATCGCCAACCCGGCACCCGGCTTTCAGCGCAATCCCGACAAGATCATCACGATAGAGCCCTATTCCGGCACCGTCACGGTCCGCGCCGGCGATACGGTCATCGCTTCGTCCGCGAAGGCGAAGGTGCTGACGGAGGCCCCTTACCCCGCCGCCTTCTACATTCCGTTCGCCGACATCGATTTCGACAAGCTCAGCCGAACGGACCACTCGACCCACTGCCCCTACAAGGGTGACGCCAGCTATTGGAGCGTGCTGCCGGCGGGCGAAGCGGGCAAGGATGCGATGTGGGCCTACCGCCAACCGTTCGACGAGATGACCGACATCCGCGACCACGGCGCGTTCTACGCCAGCAAGGTCACCATCGAAGCCAAGCCGGACTGAACGCTTCAGCGCGAAGGCACTTGAGAGTGCATTGAGGTTCAGATCCGACCCTCGCCGCCGACGAGAGGGCTGGCACCCTCTCCCGGCGGTCCATTCTCGACCCTTCGGCAACGAAAGTCATAAGACAAGCAATTCCAGGAAAAGTGCGCAGCGGTTTTCCCGGGAGAAGCGCGTAGCGCTTCCCCTCGGGAATTGCGTAAAAACAAGAAGTTAGAGCGGGTCAGACATTCTATCGAACACTGAACCGCTCTCGATCGGTTTTGAGCCGTTCTACTCCGTGGTGCCGTGATTGCCCGTCCCGTCGGCGTCGTCGAGCCGCACGAAGGTCATGCCCTTGTCCTTGAGCGCCAGCAGGCCCTGGACAACGCCCTCGCCGGCGGCATGGGTCGGCTGGTTGATATGAGCGATGATGACGTCGCCATCCTTGGCCGCGGCGATACGCTTGGCCGTCTCCTTGGCGCCGAGCAGCGAGCCGCCATCGCCATTGATCGAGAAGCCGGCAATCTTGAAGCCGAGCTTGCGGATCATTGCAATGGCCGAGGGGCTATATTCGGCGGTTGCGCCGCGGAACCATTTCGGCGCCGGCTCGCCGGTCCCGGCAAGTGCGGCGGCGCCCGACTCGACCTCGGCCGCTACCGCTTCGGGACTGCCGGCGCTGCGTATGCCATAGATTTTCTGTGGCGTGTCGACCGCCGGAACATGGCGGCCGCCGTGATTTTCCAGTTCGAACAGGTCGGGATGTGCCCGCATGATCGCGACGGCCTCGGCGTTGCGCTTCAGCCAGATGCCGGTGACGAAAATGGTGGCCGGTATCCTGTTGTCCACCAGCGCCGAGAGAATGCGCGTGTCGGTCTTGCCGCCGCAGGCATCGAGCGTGAGCGCGACGCGACCGGTTCCGCTTGCAGCCGGCTTGATGTGCAGCGTGGGTTCGACCAGCGGCGCGGCATGGGCGCTGGATAGCAGCGCCATCGACATGGCGATCATGCAGAGATTTTTTTGCAGCAGACGCATCGAACCCGAATTCCTGACCGGCGATTTCAAGCCGGTAACCCAAAACCCGCATGAAGGCGGAAATCGGGACGATGGATAGCAGAAAAACGCCTGGCGCGGCAATTTGACCGACTGAGAACGAGCTGTTGGACGACAGCCTTGCCGATCGATCACCGCTCAGACAGCGCGTTCCTGTTTCATCTCGGTGCGCGCCAGAACCTCGCGCGCCGCTTCGACGACCGGCTTCACCTCCAGGCGCCAAACGCAGCACGCCTTGCTGGGGTCGGTCCGGCGGCACAGATCCTTGGCCACGCAATCACATGGCATTGACGGCCGAAGCGCGATGCTGGGCACGCCGACAGGTCCCCAGCGCGACGGATTGGTCAGGCCGAAAAGGCCGACAACCGGGGTACCCGCGGCAGCGGCCATGTGCATCGGGCCGCTTTCGTTGCCAAGAAACATCCGGGCCTGTTCCAGGACCGCCAGCAGGCTCTCGAGCGACAGCTCTCCAACCAGGTCGACCACCTGCGTCGCCGTCCCGGCGACGATCCGCGCGGCGGTTTCACGTTCGTCTGGCCCCCCGACCAGGACGACACCCAGTGCGGTTTCGGCCGCGATCTCGTCAATCGCCTCCGCGAACCGTTCGGGCTGCCATTGCCGGCCCTTGAAACTGGCGCCCGCATGCACGGCGATGAAGGCGTTCGGGTGGATATGGTGCTTGCCCAGGAGCGCCAAGGCTTTCTCGGCCTCGAATGGCAGCGGCTTGATGCTCGGTACCGTGGCGTGCAGATCGATGCCGAGTGCTTCAAGAGGGGAGAGATAGCGATAGACAAAATGCTGGCCGCCAAACCCGAATGGCTTGGCAAACACATTGGCGGGCTGCCGCTCCAACAGCTTCAGCGGCCTCTCGGAAGGATTGTAGCCGACGCGTGTCCTGGCGTTGACCAACCCGCTGACGAGCCGAGAGGTCTTGGAATCGGTCAGGTCGATCGTCAGGTCGAAGCGAAAGCCACGCAGCGCCCGCACCACGGCATAGAGCTCTTTTGCGCGTTGCAGTAGGGTACCCCGCATGCTGGCCCGCCTGAACGCAACCACCTCGGAAGCGATGCCATGCGCAACCACGAAGCTCTCGAAATGTGCTTCGCAGAGGAACACGATCCTGGCGCCGGGGAATTCGAGCTGCAGGTTCCTGGCGAGTGTCGAGGCGAGGACGATATCGCCTACGAACTTCGTTTGAATGATCAGGATCGAGCGGATCGGAGCGGGTGATATCTGCAACATCTGTTTCCGGAAGCAATTGGCGGTCATCCGTAAATTGGTCGAGAACAGTGTCGAGATTACGCTATGTCGCCAGCACGTTCACGTGAATTTTCCTACAAACCTTAAGCTCCGTACCAGTCTATCCACGCCCCGTCTTCGCTGCCTGCACTGCGGCCTGGGCTGCCGCCAGCCTGGCGATCGGCACGCGGTAGGGCGAGCAGGAGACGTAGTCGAGCCCGACCTCCTCGCAGAAGCGGATCGACGAGGGATCACCGCCATGCTCGCCGCAAATGCCAAGCTTGATGCCGGGCCGCGTCGCCCTACCCTTTTGCGCCGCCATGCGTACCAGTTCACCGACACCGTCAATGTCGAGCGAGACGAACGGATCCTGCTCGATGATGCCCTTCTGGCGGTAGGTTTCCAGGAAGGACGCCGCATCGTCGCGCGAGATGCCGAAGGTGGTCTGGGTGAGGTCGTTGGTGCCGAAGGAGAAGAACTCGGCCGACTCGGCGATGACATGGGCGCGGATCGCCGCGCGGGGGAGCTCAATCATGGTTCCAGTGAGGTAGTCGATCTTGACGCCGCTCTCATCCATGACGCTCTTGGCGACCGCATCGATGCGCGCCTTCACATAATCGAGTTCCTTCACCAGGCCGACCAGCGGCACCATGATCTCGGGCACCACCAGCGCGCCGGCTTTCTTCCCGGCCTCGACAGCGGCCTCGAAAATGGCGCGCGCCTGCATCTCGGCGATCTCCGGGTAAGAGACGGCGAGCCGACAGCCGCGATGGCCGAGCATCGGATTGAATTCGTGCAGCGCCTCGGTGCGCTGCCTGAGCTTGTCGGGCGACACGTTCATGGCGACCGCGACCTCGGCGAGTTCGGCTTCGGTCTTGGGCAGGAATTCGTGCAGCGGCGGATCGAGCAGGCGGATCGTCACCGGCAGGCCGGCCATGATTTCGAACAGTTCCAGAAAATCCGAGCGCTGCATGGGCAGAAGCTTGGCCAGCGCGGCGCGCCGGTCCTTCTCGGTGTCGGCCAGGATCATCTCGCGCATGGCGACGATGCGCGCGCCGTCGAAGAACATGTGTTCGGTCCGGCAAAGCCCGATGCCTTCGGCGCCGAAGGAGCGCGCCATGCGGGCATCGAGAGGCGTTTCGGCGTTGGTGCGCACCTTCATGCGGCGAACCGCGTCCGCCCACTCCATGATGGCCGCGAAATCGCCTGACAATTCCGGCTGCAGCATCGCCACGGAGCCCTTGAGCACCTGGCCGTTACCGCCGTCGATGGTGATGATGTCGCCCTTGCGGAAGGTCTGGCCCATCGAGAGCAGCGTGCCGGCCCTGTAGTCGACGCGCAGCGAGCCGGCGCCGGACACACAAGGCTTGCCCATGCCGCGCGCGACAACCGCCGCGTGGCTGGTCATGCCGCCGCGCGTGGTCAGGATACCTTCGGCCGCGTGCATGCCGTGGATATCTTCCGGACTGGTCTCTATGCGCACCAGGATCGCCTTGCGCCCTTGCGTCTTCAGGTCCTCGGCATCGCCAGAGGAAAAGAC
This sequence comes from Mesorhizobium sp. M8A.F.Ca.ET.161.01.1.1, assembly GCF_004792105.1. Classification (NCBI taxonomy): domain Bacteria; kingdom Pseudomonadati; phylum Pseudomonadota; class Alphaproteobacteria; order Hyphomicrobiales; family Phyllobacteriaceae; genus Mesorhizobium; species Mesorhizobium sp. M8A.F.Ca.ET.161.01.1.1. The sequence continues at coordinate 37,468 of NZ_SRTD01000011.1, forward strand.
GATCTCACCGGTGGCGGCCCCGGGGGACGCCGGCAGGCCGACGCCAATGACGTCGCGCGCGGCTTTCGGGTCGATGGTCGGGTGCAGCAACTGGTCAAGCGAAGCCGGATCAATGCGGGCGACCGCTTCCTCCTTGGTGATCAGTCCGTCCCTAGCCATTTCGACGGCAATCCTGAGCGCCGCCTTGGCGGTACGCTTGCCGGAACGGGTCTGCAGCATCCACAACTTGCCGCGCTCGATGGTGAATTCGAGATCCTGCATGTCGCGATAGTGCTTTTCCAGGCTGTCGGAAATGGTGACGAACGACTGGAAGGCGTCCGGCATCAGCTTCTGCAGTGACGGCTTGTCGGAACCCGCCGCGATGCGCGCCGCCTCGGTGATGTTCTGCGGCGTGCGGATGCCGGCAACGACATCCTCGCCCTGCGCGTTGACCAGGAACTCGCCATAGAGCTGCTTTTCGCCGGTCGACGGGTTGCGGGTGAAGGCAACGCCGGTGGCCGAGGTCTCGCCCATATTGCCGAACACCATGGCCTGAACATTGACCGCCGTGCCCCAGCTTTCGGGAATATCGTGCAGGCGCCGGTAGGTGATGGCGCGGTTGTTCATCCAGCTCGAAAACACGGCGCCGATCGCGCCCCAGAGCTGCTCGTGCGGATCCTGCGGGAACGGCCGGCCGAGCTCTTCCTCAACCTTGGCTTTGTAGAGCGCGATGACGCCTTGCCATTCGATGGCCGTCAGCTCGGTGTCGAGTTCATGGCCGAGGCTGGCTTTCTGGTCTTCCAGGATTTCCTCGAACACCTCGTGATCGAGGCCCATGACGACATCGGAATACATCTGGATGAAACGGCGGTAGCTGTCATAGGCAAAGCGCGCATCGCCGGAATCGGAGGCCAGGGCCTCGACCGTCTCGTCGTTCAATCCGAGATTGAGCACCGTGTCCATCATGCCGGGCATCGACGCCCGGGCGCCGGAACGCACCGAAACCAGGAGCAGCTTCGAAGGGTCGCCGAACCGGCGGCCGGTCAGCCGGCCGATATGGTCGAGCGCGACAGCGACGTCGGCTTCCAATCCCGCCGGGTAGGTACGGCCATTGGCATAGTAGGCATTGCAGACCTCGGTGGTGATCGTAAAGCCCGGCGGCACCGGCAGGCCCAGGCTGCACATCTCGGCCAGATTGGCGCCCTTGCCGCCCAGCAGATTCTTGTCGCCGGCACGGCCTTCCGCCGCACCATCGCCAAAGGTGAAAACCCATTTGGTCATGCTTTGCTCTCCGGTTGCAGGAGATTGGAAAGATTGGCGAAACGGAAAGCTCCGCCCGTGTCCGACTTTGGAGCGATATGATGCTGCAGTGCGAAAGGCAAGCGCCGGCCAAAGCCGTCGGGTCGCTACAATCGATTAAGAAAAAGCCATGCCCCCGGATGCGTCAAAAAGACTTGCCACCTCAATGTTCGATGTCTAGAACATAAAGGGAACAAAGAGGTGTCCCATGAAACGGCGTGGAAAACTGGACTATCTGGAAATGCCGGCGACCGGCGGCACGCTGGACCGGCTGAAGGGCTTCTACAGCGCTGCCTTTGGATGGTCGTTCACCGACTATGGACCAACCTATTTGGCCTTTGCCGAGGGGCTGGAAGGAGGTTTTCAGGCTGATGCAGGGGAAGCGCCGGCCAAGCCGCTGCCTGTGCTTTACAGTGAGAATCTGGAAGAAACCCTTCGCGCGGTCGAAAGCGCCGGCGGAACGATCGTCAAGCCGATATTCCCATTCCCCGGCGGCCGACGCTTCCACTTCGTCGACCCAGCCGGCAACGAGTTGGCCGTGTGGTCCGTATAGTCCGTTTGTGGATCATCTGGAGGCAATCGCACTGCTGGTCAGGCGAGTGCCTTCGCGGCTGCTCATAAGCATTGTGCTTTTCGGCTGCTCTGCTAATAACGCGCCGCACAGCGACTCTGACGGCTATTGGGGCGTCGCCAAGTGGTAAGGCATCGGTTTTTGGTACCGACATTCCCAGGTTCGAATCCTGGCGCCCCAGCCAAGCGCAGCACGCACCGAATCGGCCCTGCTCAAAAACGCCGCGCCAAGCGCACTTTATTTGCAGGCATGCGTACTCATCAGGATATTGTCAGAACAAGCGTCCTGTTGGCCATCTCCGTATCCTGTCTCGGTGTTTCAAGTTTCAATACCGGCACTTGGTCCCCACCAGCGTCTCAAATGTGTGCCATTTTTGCTACATTCTTTGGCCGTCTGTCTGGATTCTGTGATTTAGTCACAGCTTAATAATGAAACGCTCACGGTAATTTGCAAGATAGTCAACAAGGCCAGGCGCCAAGCCCGGCTGGGGCGCTCTTAACAAAGCGCGGGGAAACGTGGGTGGGAAAATGAAGACGACAGGTCTGTCGACCAAGGTCATGAGCGTTGGTCTCTTGATGACGGCTACCATGCTGAGTTGCTGGAGCGCGCATGCACTGACACTCAAGGAGGCCATGGCGGTTGCGGTGGAATCCAATCCGGAAATCGGCCAGGCCATCGAAAACCGTGAGGCGATCGAGTTCGAACTGAGACAGGCAAAAGGGCTTTATCTCCCAAGCGTCGATGTCGAGGCATCCGCTGGTGCTCGCCGTCTGGACAACTCCTCCCGCCGCGCGCTCTCCATCGAGCACGACGCGCTTTATCCCGCGGAGACCGACCTGACAGTTTCGCAAACGCTTTATGATAGTGGCGCAAGGCGAGCCGAACTCAACCGTCAGGCCTCGCGGGTCGATGGCGCCTCGTTCCGCGTGCTGGAGCGATCCGAGTTCATCGGGCTGTCGGTTGTCCAGGATTACCTGGAATACATGCTTCAGGCCTCGATCGTGGCAGAGGCAAAGAAGAATCTGGGCTTTCACCAAGCGATTCTCCACGACATCAGGGAAGGCATAGCAGGCGGCGGGTTGAACGAAGCCGACCGGCAACAGGCGGAGGAGCGCTTGTTCGCGGCCAAGGCCCGCATGCAGGAAGCCGCCGAGGAACTCGAGGCCTCGAGGATCCGCTTCTTCAAGACCGTTGGGAAACCGCTGACCAATGCATCGCGGCCAGGCGATGTTTCCTCTGCGCTGCCAAGGTCGCTGGACGACGCACTGGGCATTGCGCGGGAGAACAATCCGCGCGTCCACATGGCCAATAGCGATATTTCCGCCGCCGCCTCGCAGGTTGACGCCGCGCGGGCGAAATACGGCCCTTCGGTCGTCGCCGAAGGCGTTGCCCGGGCCGGATACGACATTGACGGCGACAATGGAGACACGTCCGATCTGCAAGCACGGGTGGTGCTGCGGTGGAATCTGTACCGGGGCGGCATCGACAAAGCCAATGAGCAGGAGCAGATCCGCCGCGCCAGCGAGCAGCGGCTTGGGCTGCATCAGGTTCTGCGGGAGATCGAAGAAGCCGTTCGCACGTCGTGGGATCGCCGCTTCCGGCAAGCCGATCTGGCAAAGACCCTGAAGCTGCAAGCCGCTACCAACGAGAAGCTGGTTGCTTCTTATCGCGAGCAGTTCAAGGTCGGACAGCGCTCGCTGCTCGATGTGCTGGATGCGCAGAATACGCGGTTCAACACAGCGACGCTGGCGGACACCGCGTCCTACGCATCGCTCTTTGCGCAATATCGGCTTCTGGCAGCGACCGGGCAGTTGCTGAAAACGATGGACATCCATCCCCCGAAGCAGGCCACCGCCTACGCCAAAGATGAATTTGCGGTTCCGGAGACCGCGGACACCGAAACCTATGCACGGACCCCGTCGGAACAGACGAACGATATACCCTTTCGACATCCTTGCCCCGGTCAGGAAGAAGTGAGCCGGTGTAAGGGAGGTTGAGGGTCCTGGCGGGCGGATCGTGAATCAGCAGCCACATATTCTGTCGCCCAAGGAGGCGTTCAAGGCCTGCTTTTCGGCGATTGCGGCCTATCTCGGCAGGCCGAGTGCGGAGACCGTGCTGTTTGCCGGGGTGCCGATTTCGGACACGCGCATCGAGGTCACCGAGATCCGGCATCTTGCCGAACGCATCGGTCTCGAGACCCACGAATTCAATCATCGCGACTTCCTGCGCGGTCGCGTCGATCTTCCGGCAATTATCTTCCGTGTCAGCCAGTTGCCGATCGCCCTGCTGGCCGAAATCGATGGCGACGGGTATCTCACGGCGCCGCAGGAAGACGGGCGCACGACTATCGGCAAATCCGAGCTGGCCGCGAGTTACATCAGTGGCGGCGTATCCTTCTCGATCACCTATGCCAACGCCACCGAAGGCATGAAGGTCGGGTCGGCGCAGCAGATCGAACGGCGCCATTGGCTGACGGGAACGATGGGCGCTTTCTGGCGCACCTATTCGAAGGTCGTGCTGTCGGCGATTTTCATCAACCTGCTGGCCATCGCCTCGCCGATCTTCACCATGAACGTCTATGACCGTATATTGCCGAACAAGGCGATATCGACGCTCTGGGTGCTGGCGATCGGAATCGGTGCCGTCATTCTCTTCGACCTGCTTCTGAAGACGGCCCGGGCCTCGCTGATCGACTATGCCGGGCGCAAGGCGGACCTGCGGATATCGTATCTGCTGTTCGAGAAGGTGCTGAATTCATCCTTGTCCGCGCGCCCTGGTTCGACCGGCGAATATGCCAACCGTGTCACTCAATATGAGTTCGTCAGGGAGTTTTTCACCTCCAACACCATCAGCGTCTTCATCGACACGGCCTTTGTCTTCATCTTCCTGCTGGTCATCTACGCGATCGGCGATTGGTTGGTCGTCATACCGGCCCTGGCATTTGTGGCGTCGGTAATCGTCGGCCTCGTCACGCAACGCCGCATCGGCAAACGGGTCGCCGCCTCGATGAACGAAGCATCCCAGCGCCAGGCCTTGCTGGTCGAGTCCATCTCGACGCTGGAAACAATCAAGTCGCTGCGCGCCGAAGCCTATTTGCTGAGGAAGTGGGGCGAGCATTCGAAGAATGCGGCCAACACCTCCGAGAAGATCAAGCAGCTCTCGGCTGCGGCCGGCAACATCACCCAGGCCATCCAGCAGCTTGTGACGGTCGCCCTGGTCGTGGCCGGAGCCTATGCCTTTTCGGAAGGGCATGTTTCGACAGGAGCCATTATCGGCACGGTGATGCTGGCGAGCCGGGCCGTGGCTCCGCTCGGCCAGATCGCGATCACCTTGTCGAGATTTCGCCAGGCCATGCTCTCCTTGAGAATGGTGAATTCCATCATGTCCCAGCCGGAGGACCGGCCGGACACTGTGGGCTTTGTCAATCGCCCGATCCGCAATGGAGCGATGACGTTCAAGAATGTCGGCTTCGTTTACCCCGGATCGGAAAACGAGGTTCTGTCCGGCCTGAACTTCTCGGTGAAGCCGGGCGAGCGCATCGGCATCATCGGCCGCATCGGGTCGGGCAAGACGACGATGGGACGCCTGATCGGCAGGCTTTTCCTGCCGAGCTCGGGCGAGTTGCTGCTGGATGGCATCGACATCCGCCAGTATCACCCGTCGGAGGTGCGCGCCGCCGTCGGCATCGTCGCGCAAGCTGGCGATCTGTTTTCGGGCACCGTGAAGGAGAACCTGCTCATGGCATCTCCGGAGGCGACCGACGAGCAGATCATCGAAGCCGCAAAAGCCGCCGGCGTCGACGAGTTCGTCTCTCGCCATCCACGCGGCTACGACATGAATGTCGGCGAGCGAGGCACCAATCTTTCCGGCGGGCAGAGACAGACGGTGGCGATTGCCCGGCTGCTTTTGACCAAGCCGAAGATCGTCTTTCTGGATGAACCGTCCGGCTCGATGGACCTGGCTTCGGAACGACAGCTGATCAAGCAACTGAAGACAGCTTTTGACCGCAATACGACGCTGATCGTCTCGACGCATCGCTTCAGCATGCTCGAACTGGCTGATCGCCTTATTGTTGTCGAACAAGGAAAGATCGTTGCTGACGGGCCAAAAGAACAAGTCATTCAGGCGCTGCAGAGAACCAATTCCTGAATGAACAAATTATATCGGGCTAAACCCGATATAATAACGGGGCGTAGGAAATGCTTGCCAGAGAAGACCGCCCGCCGCTTTTCGCGACGGCGTCCATATTCATCATAGCGGCGCTCTTCGTCGCCTTTGTCGCTTGGTCATCATTCGCCGAGGTCGACGAGATCGCGCGTGGCGATGGCAAGGTCATACCGGCCTCCAAGACACAGGTCATCCAGGCCAGCGAGCCGGGCGTCGTTCAGGAAATCGCCGTGAAGGTGGGGCAGGTCGTCAGGAAGAACGACCTTATCATTCGTCTCGACAATACTTTGAACACGTCCAGCCTCGGCGAACAGCAAGCCAAGGCGCGAGCCCTGCAGACACGCATCGCCAGGCTCAAATACGAACAGAGCGGCAGCATCAGCGGATCGTTTCCATGTCCGCAGGACATTCAGGCGGTGGCGCCGGAAATCTGCGACAACGAGCAAAATCTCCTCGTTGCCCGACGCGAAAACTTCGACAACAAGCTGTCGGTGCTCAAGTCGCGCCTCGACCAGCGCGAAAAGGAACTCGACGAAGCGAACGCCAATCTCGACCGATTGACAAAAAACCTGGCTGTGAGCGACCAACAGGCGACGCTGGTCGAGGCGATGGTCAAGAAGGGTCTGATGGCAAGGACCGAGCAGCTCAAGGTCGAGCAGGAGCAAACCGAACTCAACGGCCAATTGAACCTGGCCGGCGAGACGATAAAGAAAGCCAAGTCGGCGATCACCGAGGCGCAGCTCCAGGTCGAGGAACTCGGGCTGCAACTGAAGCAGGAAGCACTCGATGACCTGACGCAGGCCTTGGCCGATCTTTCGGTGGTGGACGAAACCATTCGCGGCGCGACCGACAAGGTCGCGCGAACGGATATCCGCTCGCCGGTGGACGGTATCGTCAACACGATGGAACTGAACACCGTCGGCGCCTTCGTCCAGCCCGGTACTGTCGTAGCCGGCATCGTGCCTACTTCCGAGACATTGCTGGTAGAAGCACGTGTTTCGCCCCGCGATGTCGCCTTTATCCGCCCCGATCAGGATGCCTTGATAAAAGTCACGGCTTACGACTTCTCGATCTTTGGCGGCATCGAAGGCAAGGTTTCCAACATTACCGCGGACAGCCTGGTCGATCAGAAGACGGGCGAACCCTATTATCAGGTGCGTGTTGCAACCGAGAAATCGACACTGGTGCGAGACGGAAAGGCATATTCGATCATCCCCGGCATGATCTGTTCCGTGGATATCAAGACCGGGCGCAAGACGATCCTGAGCTACCTGCTGAAGCCGATCAACAAGGCACGTCAGGAGGCAATGAGTGAGCGATAACGCCATCTCTCCCCGGACCTTGAAAGACCGTTTGCTTCTGCCGCTCCCCACAGAAGATTTCGAGCTCGAGTTCCGCGTCGTGGCGCGCGGCGGCGTAAGGCGCGGCATCCGTCTTGAGCGGGCTTTCTGGGTTTCGCTGAAGCAGATGGCCGAGAGCCGCAAATGCACGATCGGCATGCTGGTCGACGAGATCGCCGAAAGTCACGCGGAAAAAGGAAACCTAACCTCGGCAATTCGGGTCGCCTGCATACGCGAATCGGGGAACGAGAACCTGAACCTGCGCAAGCTTGCGTCGATCAGGACGGTAAACGCCATTCTGCTTGCCTGTCCGTCGCCGGCTTTCGCCTTGGCATCGACGAAGAAGATCGTGACGTTCAATGCGTCGTTCCAGCAACTGGTCAAACGGCAGTTGCCGACAGCATTCGACCAGGACACGCGGCAGGACCTGAAGCTGGCGCTGGATCTCAACGTGGCGGATATATTCGCGCGCCTTGACACCAATGGCGACGTTGCCGTTGCGAGCGGATTTGTGATCGGTGCCGGCGAGCGCCGCTACCGGGGCCAGCTGAACGTGGTGCGCGCGCCGGTGCAGGACCTGGAATTGCTGATGGCTTTTGTCTTCAACGGATAGAGCGGCTCATCCTTTCGCGGAAACCGTTCCATCTCCTTGTTTTCACGGCAATTCCCAATGGCAAAGCGCTGCGCACTTTTTCCGGAATTGCTCTCGGCATTGAGCCGGGACAGGAAGCGACCACCTTGCCTTTACTTGACTTCCAGCAGCGCGCCTTCGCCAGGCGCGACGGTTTCGAAACCGCCCTTGACGTCGGCCATCTGCGCGGCCCCCGGCTTGGACCCGTGGATCCATGCCCGGTCGGTGCTGAACGAATACAGTGGCTGGTAGTCCGGGAGCGCGCTGTCCTTGAGCACCGTGTTGTTGAGACTGTCGAGAATGTAAGCGCCGCCTGCAGTGCTCACCGAAAGCACGGCGTGGAAGAAACCTCGCTTGCGGTCCTGGAGAACGACGAGCGACATGCTGCGTGCCGGAATGCCGGCCCTCAGCAACGCCGTCATCTTGAGGATGGCGAAGTCCTCGCAGTCACCGGCGCGATTGGCGAGGATTTCCGACGGTTTCGCCCAGTAGTCGAGCTTGCCGTAAACGACGCTGTCCTTCTTGTAGGCGATCAGGTGGTTGATGCCGCTGTTGATGAATGACAGTTTTTCGACAAAGCCCTTGCCTTGGGCGGCCGAGACCATGGCCGCGAAGGCCGGGCTCTTGTAGTCACAGGGACTGCCCGCGGTGCAACCGGTTATGGCCTGGTAGACTGGTGCCCAGCGCGCCGAAACGGGAAAATTGCGCATGGACAATGCAACCGACCCGAACACGCCCGGGATAATCGACGCAGTCTGCATCGGGTCGACCCCCCTGCCTTCTTGCGCGGTCGAGGCGCTGGAGCCGTCTTGCGCTGGAACGGGACTGTAGCCGTTCAGGACAAGGCTGATCTGGTAGGGGGCGGCCGGCTGCCAGGGCTGGTACCTTTGCAGCGAAATACCGCCGAGACCATGCGGCGCCTGGACCGTCCCAAGCAGCGCTGTTTCGGGCAGGAAATCCCTGACGACCGGCCCGGCAAGGGCTGGTTGCGCCGAGCCGGCCATCCCCACTGCCAGCAGAAGCAGCTTGAGCTTGCTCTTCCCCGGAGCATTCTTTTGTTTTTTCATGACGCCCACCTTTGACCGTGGACGCTACCAATCTTGTCTCAAATTACTGGAAAGGAAGATGGATAACTTTCCTGTATAATCGTTTTGCTAATTTGAGTAAAATTTTACACGTATTTATACTTCTATTTACCGGATTGTTCGCATCGCTCGCGGCGAAGCGCCATGCGTCCAAGACAACATATAACTGATTATATGTTCACAGTTTACCAAGCGTAAAAAAAGTTATCGCAGGCATATCCAAATATATAGAATGGATTGATGGACCGTTGCAAAGTCGAGGCGCCACCTGTCTCTTTCCGGGAAATGCCGGAGGGGTTTAAGCTATGGCGACCAGTATTGAATTGGACAACGTTTCGAACTCGTGGGACGAGCATTCCGTCTCCAACGATCACCAGGACCTGACAGCGCCGATCCAGTTGGTGGCGCAGGCCGCACCGGCCGAGCAGGCGGCGGCACCGGCCCAAACGGCGCCGGCTTCGGCCGAACCCGTGCCCGTCGATGTCGGCGGCGGTGCGCCAGCGGCTGCTCCGCCAGCGGCAAATGCCCCACACGAATACGTCGCCGACGCAAGCAACGTCGTCAGACTTCCCGCCAATGTCTCGATCGACAACATCAAGGTCGACGGGCACAACCTCGTGCTCGAGCAGGCGGACGGCTCGGTCATCGTCATCAAGGACGGCGCCCTGAATGTGCCGACCTTCATCATCGGCGAAGTCGAAGTGCCGCGCGTGGCCTTGATCGCCGCGCTGGAAGCGAGCCATGTCGATGTCGCGTTTGGCACGGATGGTTCCATCTCGGCGGGCCCGGGAGGTTCGGCCTCGAGCGCCGGCGGCAATTTCGAACAGCCTGCCGGCGGGATCGGCGACGGCTTCGGCCTGTCGGCATTGCTGCCGCCGACTGACCTGCATTTTGGGCAGCTGGATCATCGCGAGTTGTTTCCTTCCTTGGTCGACAGGGGCGTCTCCGTGGTGGCCATGTCCCTGACCGACCCTGGCCAGGCGGCCAGCGAAACCGGCCTCGATGGCGGCTCGCAACAATCGCCGGGCAGCGACGCACCAAGCAACTCCGAAACCTCCGGCGTCGGCACGATCAGCATCGACGCACCCGATGGCATCGGCTCGATCGTCATCAACGGCACCACCGTGACCGGCGTTAACCAGCAAATCGCGGGCGAGTTCGGCTACATCACGATCCTGTCGTTCGATCCTGGCACGGGTGCCATCCAGTATGACTACACGGTCACCGAGTCGGTTACCCATCCCGTTCACACGACCGGATACGACGCCAACGACACGGTTCCCGACACTTTCAGCATCACCGTCACGGATGTCGACGGCGACACCGCGAGCACGACCTTTGCCGTTGCCATCATCGATGACGTGCCGACGGCGGTTGCCGACACGGACAGTGTCACGGAAGGCGGCACGGCGAGCGGCAACGTGATTACCGGCGTCGGCAGCGACGGCAATGCGGCCGGCGCCGACACCAAGGGTGCCGACGGCGCCGCGGTGAGCGGCGTGACGGGTTCTGGGGCAACGACGGTGGTGGGCGGCGACTTCCATGTCGTCGGCCAGTACGGCACGCTGACACTGAGCCCCGACGGCACCTATAGCTACGTGGCCAATTCCAACATCAGCAACGCCTCTCCAGTGACCGATACCTTCACCTACACGCTGAAGGACGGCGACGGCGACACCTCGCAGACCACGCTGACTATCACCATCAATGACGGGGCCAACCCGTCGGTGGTCACCAACGCGGTCATCGCGGTGGACGAGGAAGGGCTCGGCACCGCCAATGCGACCGGCAGCGCGCCCGCGACCAACGTCGAGGACGGCAGCGGAACGGTGACGTTCCATGCCGGTTCCGACGACATCACCGGGGTGGCCTTCACATCGGTCGCCGGGATCACGGCGGACGTCAACGGAGTTGCCGGCGCCGACATCGTCTGGACGCTGGCCGGGCCGACTCAGATAGTCGGTTCGATCAACGGGATCGAAGCCATCCATATCGACCTGGTCGCATCGTCGCTGCCAATCCTGGCTGGCACCAACGGCTCGGCGACAGTCAATGTGACGCTGCTCGACAATTTCCCGCATCCCGACGCGGGTGGACAGAATGTCATCAACCTGACCGGCATCAATGTGGTCGCTACCGATTCGGACGGCGACCAGGCGAGCGCGACGGTTCAGGTCAATGTTACTGACGACATCCCGGTTGCGGCCAACGATGCCAACAGCGTGACGGAAGGGCTTGGCCATTCGACGAACGGCAACGTGTTCGGCGCGGCCGGTGCGAGCGCCGGCGATCATGCCGACACCATCGGCGCGG
>NZ_SRTD01000011.1:49369-220644 GCF_004792105.1 Mesorhizobium sp. M8A.F.Ca.ET.161.01.1.1
CGGCGTCGTCACCTACGGCTATACCTATACGCTGACCGGTCCGTTGACCCACACCGGCCAGGGCGAGGTCAACCCGCTCAGCGACACAATCACCATGGCGGTCACCGACGCCACCGGCGACAGCGATGCCACGCCGGCATCGATCGTCATCTCAATCGTCGACGACATCCCGGTGGTTCTCGACAAGACGGATCTCTACTTCGCCAACAGCGGGACCGTCAGTGGAACCGGTGTGTTTGACTACGCAATCGGGGCTGACGGACATACGACGTACAGCAATGTCAATTCTGACTTTGCCGCCATCACATTGGCCGGTACGGTGGCCGGGAACGCTATCACGTCGCCGACCGTGACCTGGGCTTCCGAGACCTCGACAACGGCCGTGTTCAATGTCAGCTTCGACTATCTCACGGGTGGAGCATCCACCCACGAGACGGGCACCATCACTTTCGACAAGGTGGCGGGAACTTATACCGTGGATCTAGCCGACCCGATTTCGGCGGTAACGATCAGCACGGTGAGCAATTCGTCGTCGATCACCGGTTATCACGAAGGAACCTCGACGGTCGACAATAGCCAGCCGGACGTGGCGGTAGCGCAAGTCAACACAAACCTGTTTATTCAGTTTACCGGTTACGCGGAACCAGGCAGTGGCACTGGAGCCGACAACCTGAAAGCGGGTTCAATCGACGCCAACCCGCTTACTTTTGTGGACGGAGAACTGATCACCCAAGCTCCATCCTATGTGTCGATCTCCGGTACGGCAAACGGTGTCGCCGGCGACACAATGGGTAAGGGTGAAGTCATGGATATGGACTTCTTTACCACGAATCCGACCGGGCTTACGAATTTGGCTCCCACTGCCCAAGTGGATTCGATGTTCCTGAAGTTCGATGGCATCGGGAACTCCGAAGACTTCATCGTCATTCTGAAACTCTACGATACGGTGGCCGGAACCTATACGACCAAGGCAATGTACGTCGAGAATGCCGATATCTTTAAGGGCCCAGGTTCTGGCCCAGGCATCTACTCGAGTGTGACGCTCGACAACAATGATGGGCTTTTGATCATCGAATCTAACGATTACAATACTGCTGGTCAGCACTATGTGTTGGTTGGCGCGCAAATCACGCCGACCGATGAAGGCATCACCGGCACGGCCATCAACCTCAACGGCGCCATCGGTGCCGGCGGAGCGAGTACTGGCACTCAAAACCTGAGTTCCGATAGCAATGATCTTGGGTTCAAGATTTCCGATATCGGTCTCGCCAGCACCACTACGACGGCACAAAATGCCGATCTGACCTTCAATGTCACAGTAAAAGACGCTGACGGCGATACCTCAACGGCACAGCAACTGGACGTTCACGTTGTCAACGGTGTTACGTATACGGGCACTGCGGATGCCGAAACCATGCAGGGTACAGCCAACGGCGACAAGTTGAGCGGCAGTGGGGGCAATGACATTCTTTTCGGAGGCGATGGAAATGACATCCTCGTTGGCGGGGTCGGCAACGACACTCTAACCGGCGGCACCGGTGTCGATCAGTTCCGGATGGCAACAAACACCGACACGGATACCATCAAGGACTTCGTGGCGGGCACCGACAAGATCGGTCTGCTGGACACGGGGGCGACCGGAAGCGGCAGCGTCAATTTCGTCAACACCATCGGAACTTCCGCCGGCACTGCTCTCAACGCCAGCGACTTTGCGAACAGAACCTCGATCTCCGCACTCACGGCTGGAGACTCTGCGCATGTCGTTAGAATCGACGCGGCACAGACCCCGGTGCAAATTGCGGCGGCAACAGCTGCAGCGGCAACCAACGCCTATGTCCTTGTCTTCAACTCGACCACGGGGCACGGCGAACTCTGGTTCGACACAAATTGGAGCGATGCTACTGGCCGTACCCAGGTCGCAACCTTCGAAAACATCACCACGCTTGGGCAGCTTACCACGCTTACCAGCACGGATTTTGTCGTCTACAACAGCGCTACCGATCCCATCATCCTCGACCTGAATCATGATGGGTTCGCCTTCTCCGACCTTAGCCACGGTGTCCAGTTCGACATCAACGGCGATGGGGCGAAGGACCAGGTTGCCTGGAACACATCCCATGATGGCATGCTGGCCGTCGACCTCAACCATGACGGCAAGATCGACGATGGCACGGAGCTGTTCACGCCGAACTTCAATGGCGGCCACTTCGCCAGCGGCGCGGCAGCACTGGCATCGCTCGACAGCAACCATGACGGCGTCATCGACCACAACGACGCGGCGTTCAGCAGCCTGCTGATCTGGCAGGACGCCAATGCCAACGGCATCAGCGACACCGGGGAATTGTCGCACCTCGCCGACAACGGTATTGTCTCCATCAGCACGGCAGCGAACGCGGCTGTCGGCGAAATCGACGGGCAGACCGTGACCGGCAACGGCACTTTCCAGATGGCCGACGGCACGAGCGGCAACTATGTCGAGGTGGAACTCGATACATCGCTGGTTGCCTCGACGCAGCCGTCGGTTGCCATGGACGGCACTTCGGGAGCCGACACGTTCAAGATCGACAATCTCAACATCAAGGATCTGATCGTCGACTACCATGGCGACGAAGGGGATAAGATCGACCTGACGGCGCTTTTCGACAAGGCGCCGGCTGGCAACATCGCCGACTATGTGCATTACAACAGCGCGACCAGCACAGTAAGCGTCGATACCAGCGGCTCGGGCAACGCGGCAAACTTCGTGGATGTGGCCGTACTGCAGAACGCACCCGCAGCCGGTACGATCAACATCCTCTATGACGACGCAACACATACGCAGCAGCATGTCACGATTTAACACTTCTGCGTGCTTGTGCTCCCATGCTATGCATTAGCGGAACATGAAATGGCAATTTGGAGAGGGGCTTACATGAAAATTCGTTCAAGATTGCTGGGCACGGCCGCGGCGCTGCTCTTGGCTGGATCCACCGGCTTTGCCGCCGACATCATCGAAGGTCCGACGGCCGACTATTGCCGCACCGTTGGAACCTCCAATCTCGTGCTGACCGAAAACACGGTCGACCTCACGAAACAGGTCGTGAAGCTGATGGATGAGTCGATCGCCGTCGCCAAGAGCCCGGAATGGATCAACTCGTCGCGGCCGGTCTTCGTCTGGGCATCGGAAGCCAAGGTCGCCTGCGGCATGGCTTACGGCTACCTGAAGACGAACTACAAGGACGAAGACACGCTCAACAAGTGCGAGTGTTTTCACGACCGTATGGTCGAGTACATGAACTGACCGCAACAGCGAGAGCGCGCCGGCAGAAAATGGTATCTGACCGGCAGGTCCACAGCTTGCGAACGTGCGTGGTCGCTTGCGCGCTGGCAATGTCGTTGCTCGGCTGCCAATCGAAAGGCGCGGTGTCAGACGCGCTCGACCCCGCTGCCATCCAGGCCCCCAATCAGCCGGCTGCTGTTGCTGTCGCCAACGCAAGCATGGCAACGCAGTCTCTCGGCACCGGCCCCACAAAAGTCGCCATGCTGCTGCCCCTCTCCGCCTCCGGATCCGCAGGCGAAAACGGCAGAAAGATGCTCGACGCCGCCAAGCTCGCGATGACGGATCTCGGCAACCCGCTGCTGACGCTTACCGTCGAGGATACGAAGGGAGACGCGACCTACTCGCAGCAACTGGCGGTAAAGGCCATAACTTCGGGAGCGAAAGTGGTCATCGGTCCGACCGAACTGCCGGCGGCCCAGCATGTCGCGAAACTGTCCGGCGCAAACCGGCCGGTGGTTCTGGCTCTTGCGGACAATTTTGCCGGTGGCCCGGGCGTCTATGCGGTATGTCTCAGCGAGGCAGACAGCGCCGCTGCAGGCGCCGGCGCGATTGCGGCCAAGGGCGGCAAGAAGTTCGTCCTGCTGGTGCCGGCGGGCGCGAGTGCCGACATCGTCGAAAAGCGGGTTGCCAACAGCCTCAGCGTGTACGGAGCCGCACTTGCGATCACCATACCCTATACGAGCGCCGACAGCGCGACAAAGGCGGTGACGGACATGGGCTCGCTGGTGGACGCCCCCGATGCAGTGGTCGTCGCCAGCGGCGACAGCAATCCGTCGCCAATCCTGATCGCCCTGAAGGCAAAAGGCATTCCTGGAAAATCGACCTCCGTGGTTGGCACGAACCGCTGGCTGGAGTACCCGGCCAATCCACTATTCGAAGGCGCCTACATCGCGACCCTCGACCAACACGAAACAGGCCCCATTTCGGATCGTTTCAAGACAACCTTCAACTACCAGGCCGACGTCAATGTCGCCTATGCCTATGACATGGTCGCCCTGACCGCGGGCATCGCGAGCGCTGCCGGACCGACCGGCTTCAACAGGCAGGTTTTCGAGAACCCGAACGGATTTCGCGGATCGACCGGCTTGTTCAGGTTCCGCGCGGATGGATCCAGCGAACGCTCGATGCCGTTTTACCGGATTGAAAAAGGTGCGCTCAAACTGGTTGCCAAATCGACGTCCAGCTTCTAGCGAATTGGGCGCGGGCGGTCCGGCGGGACAAGCGGGGCGCCTTCGCGTGATGATCGCGGTCGCAAGCCTCGAGCTTCTCGTCGGCATCCTGCTGCTGGTCAAGGCAGCGACCCTGTTCCCTGTCGAGCGGACCGTCACCGACCCGGCCCCGGACGTCAGCGCCGACGTCGCGCGGCACCCGGTTCGATCGATCGTCAATTCAGCCCGCAAGATTGCCGAGGATCTCATCGCACCGCCGCAGGTCGTGGGGTCAGAAGTGGAGCGGGTGGAACCTCGCTTGCCCCTTGGCGACCTCGGCCTCGCGTCACAACCCAAGCCATCGATGCCCAGGGATTGGCGGGAAACACCGCTGTATCATCCGGTGGCCACGTCCTCGGCTGGTTTCGACTCCATGGGGCGGAAACTGTTCATCAGCGGAACCCAGAGCGTCGAAGCCGACAGGATCTGCCTGTTTCACGAGAGTGCCTGGCCTTGTGGACAGCGGGCGCGTGCGGCTTTCAACAACTGGATGCGCGGGCGGGCGCTGAATTGTTTCGTGCCTCCGTCGGTCGACCGCTTCCCTGTCGCGGCGACATGCAGGCTGGGCAAACAGGATGTCGGAGCCTGGCTCGTGTCGAATGGCTGGGCGTTGGCCTTGCCGGGCGGTATCTATGGCAAGGCCGAAGCAACAGCCAGGACGGCGGAGATGGGAATCTTCGGCTCCCCATAGGCGGCAGCAACCGGAGTCGCCGCAAAGGCCGGCATCGCCTCCAGAAAGCTGAGCGATCTATCCCGACGCCTCAAATTGTATTGTTCTTTGAAACCGAAATCCTAACTTGCCGGTCTTATGCTTGGCGATCCAACGGAGATCGATCATGTCCAACGCAGCAGCTGATGTCCCGGCCCATCACGAATGGAGGAGAGTCGGCTGGTTGGCTTTCCTTGGAACCATCGGCAGCCTTTGCGTCTCCCTGAGCCTGAACTATCTGCTGTTGTTCAGCGAGACGCTGACGCCTTTCGGGCGCGGCATGATCACCGCAACGCTTTTGCCTTTGGTGATCTGCCTGCCGCTTTTTGTGTTCATAGGCCTGAAACTGGCAGAGATCCGTCGCTACCGGCGGGAACTCAACAGGGCCGCTACCTTCGATACGCTGACCGGTTGCCTGAACGGCAGGGTCTTCACGTCGCTGATCGAGAGACGGGCAATCAGGCCTTCCGTTCCAGGCGAGCGATCGGGCGCCTTCCTGGTCATTCATCCTGAGCATCTGAACGCCATCAACTTGCGCTTCGGCCTGAGTTGGGGCGATGAAGCCTTGCGTCTCATAGCCTCAACCATCCGGTCTTGCGTGCGCTCGCAAGACGTCATCGGCCGCATAGGCGCGTCGATGTTCGGCGTCTTCCTTCCCGGAACGAACGAGGCCGAAGCCAGGATGGTTGGCGAGCGTATCCGCGCCAGTGTCTCGCAGGTCTATTTTTCCCCTCAGGGCGCCGAGGAGATCCTGGCCGTGACCGTCGGAGGCGTGGTTTTCGAGGAGGACCTCGACTTCGAGGACATGTTCCGGCCGGCGGAAGAGAGCTTGTCGGGCAAAGGCGGTTTTGAACTGTCACGTATTCAACGCGCTTCAGCCTGACGCCCTCCAAGACCGGTTCAGTTTGCCGCGACTTTTGCGATTATCGGGAAAGTCGATGCCAAAATCCGTGGCTTATCGCCCGCGGTCCCTTCGCTACGATCCTTGGAGATCATCAGACAGGGATAGCCAAGGACATGCTGACGGACAAGCAGGCACGCGAGGCGGTGGAGCAGTACCGCGAGGAGGGATACGCGGTCGTTCGACAATTCGTCGACGGCGACGAGATGGTCCGCCTGAAGAAGGAAACGGATGCCGTCTACGCCGAAGGGCTCAAGCATCACGCTACTTTCCGGGACGGCAATCTCAACTTCCAGATCCTGCCCGAGTCGGATTTCGGCCAACGCTACGTGCTGCAGGCCTACTGGTTTTCCTGGATCAATTCCTATTTCGAGCAATTCCGGCGCAATCCCAATTACCTGAAACTGCTCGAAGGCTTGATCGGGCGTGACATCAAGCAAATCGCCCAGCAGCTGCATTGGAAGCCACCCGGGGCCAATGTCACTGGTTATCGCTTCCATCAGGATCTGCGCTTCCGCAACCAGGCCGCCTTCGACAATGTCGCCGATGCGACAGTGACGACGGGCCTCGCCGTCGACCGAGCGACGCTCGACAATGGCTGCCTTCAGGTCGTGCCTGGCAGTCACAAGCTCGGCTATCTCGGCCTGTCCGACGAAGGCAAGGGCGAGTTGATGAAGGGGCTGACCGCCGAGGAAGAATTGCGCAAGGTCGGCATCGACCCGGCGACGATCGTTCCATTGGTCCTGGAGCCTGGCGACCTCGCCATGTGGGGGCTGCTTACCGTGCATGGCTCCTCGCCCAACCTGTCGCAGCACGACCGGGCCTTTGCCCTGTCCAGCTATGTGCGGGCCGACTCGACCCAACGCGGCGAGTGGGCGTTCAAGGATGGTGCCTCGGTGGCGCTCGGCAAGACGCCGGCGCTCTGCAAATACGAGAAGCTCTTCGAGGAGCCGGGACCGATGTACGACACCACCGCCTGGTGGAAATGACACCGCCGAGTTTGCCGTTGGGGGCAAGGGGGGCCTGGCGTTCGCGCCGGGCCTTTGCTGGCGCCGACTGGCGATGCCCCTGCCGCGCCTCAGGCGGTAAAATCCGCCGACAGCTCACGGATCAGGAAATCGACGAAGGCGCGGACCTTGGCGGCGATATAGGTCCGGTGTGGGTAGAGGGCATAGATTGGGCTGGAATCCGGGCGAAACTCGTCGAGCCGTATCTCCAGCCGTCCATCGCGGATTGCCGCATCGACCAGGAGGCTCGGCAGGTTGCCGATGCCGAAGCCGGCGATCGTCATCTGATAGGCGGCCTCGACGCTGTTGGTCGAGATGCGCCCGCCGATCGGTGCGTCAAACGGCCCGTCAGGCCCTATGAAGGGCCACGTGCCGAGCCGCTTGGCGAAATTGCTCAAGACGCAGGAATGGCTTGCCAGTTGGTCCGGATGGGTCGGTCGGCCGTTTCTGTCCCAATAATCCGGCGTGGCGCAGACATAGTTGCGGACTTCGCCCAGGCGCCGCGCAATCAGAGCGGAATCGGCCTGGCCGCCGAAACGGATGGCAACATCATAACCCTCCTCGACGATGCCGACGACGTAGCGCGCTGTCAGATCGAATTCGATGGTGGTCAGCGGGTTCTCCTCGAGGAATTTCGGCACCAGCTTGGTGATGCGCGTGTGGCCAAGGACATTGGAGCAGGAAACCCGGATCAGGCCGCGCGTCTCCTTGTGCAGGCCGCGCGTCGAATCCTGCAGTTCCGAAATCTCGTCCAGCAGGCTGCGGGCCCGCGGTGCATAGTCGCGCCCGGCTTCGGTGAGGCTGAGGCGCCGGGTCGTGCGGTTGATGAGACGCACGCCAAGATCCTCTTCCAGCTCCTTGATCGTCCGGCTGACCGCCGTCGTCGACATGTTGAGATCGCGCGCCGCCGCCGAGAGGCTGCCCAGCAGGCAGACCCGGTCGAAGACCCGCATGGCCGTCAGAAGATTCATCCTGTTTCCCCCTCGCCGCATCGGCTCGGCCGCTCGCGGTTTCCAACAAAAGACCGTGCCCAGCGCTGTTGCGGCAAGGGCATTCCACCCGATTTGGACGTAAAATCAACAATGGGAGAAACGATATGACATCCAAGCCTCTTCATCCCGCGATCGACGCCTTTGCGCGGGGTGCCAAAAACGGCGCGCTCAGCCGCCGCGAATTCCTGGCGCTGGCCAGCGCCTTCGGCGCCAGCACGGCGGTCGCCTACGGGCTCATCGGCCAGCCGGTTCCGGCCCTGGCCGACGACGCGGCCCAACCCAGAAAGGGCGGAATCGTGCGCGTCGCCATGCAGGTGATGGAGATGGAGGATCCGCGCAGTTTCAAGGTTTCGCAGATGGGCAACATCGCCATGCAGTTTCTCGAGCCGCTGGTGCGCTGGAAGCCGGATTTCACCTTCGAGCCGGTGCTGCTGCAGGGCTGGGAAATCAATACGGATGCCACGGAATATGTGCTCAAGGTACGCCCTGGCGTGAAATGGTCGAATGGCGACGATTTCACCGCCGACGACGTCGCCTTCAACGTCACGCGCTGGTGTGAGAAGGGGGCCGCCGGCAATTCGATGGCCGGCCGCATGACGTCGCTTATCGATCCCGAAACCAAAGCCGCCCGCACCGGCGCCATCACGGTTCGTGACGACCACACAGTGGTGCTGAAACTGTCGCAACCCGATATCACCATAATTCCAGCGCTGACCGACTACCCGGCGCTGATCGTGCATCGCACGTTCAATCCGAAACAGGCAGCCCTGTCCGCCAACCCGATCTCCACAGGCCCCTTTGAGCTCAAGAAGCTCGATGTCGGCGTCGCGGCCTCCGTGCGCAGGCGGCCTGAAGGCTCCTGGTGGGGCGGCGAGGTGTTCCTGGATGGTATCGACTGGATCGACTACGGCACCGACTCGGCCGCCACCGTCTCCGCATTCGAATCCGGCGAGATCGATCTGAACGGCCAGACGCAATCCTATGACGTCGCCATGCTCGACGGACTGGGCCTGAAGAAGAGCGAGATCGTCACCGCCGCCACGATCGTCTCGCGCTGCAACGTCAACGCCAAGCCTTATGACGACAAGCGCGTGCGCAATGCCATCCAGCTTGCGGTCGACAACGAGGCGGTGCTGCAACTGGGCGCCAACGGCATGGGCATCGTGGCGCAGAACGATCACGTCGGCCCGATGCATCCCGAACATGCCGAACTGCCGCCGATCAAGCGGGATCCGGCCCGGGCGAAAGCATTGCTCGCGGAAGCCGGCCAGCTCGATTTCGAGTTCGACCTGATCTCGGTCGAAGCCGACTACCGCAAGGAAAGTTCCGACGTGGTTGCCCAGCAGATGCGCGACGCCGGCTTCAAGGTGAAGCGTACCGTCATCCCGGAATCGGCGTTCTGGAACGACTGGACGAAATATCCTTTCGCCACGACCAACTGGAATGCCCGCCCGCTCGGCATCCAGACCTATGCTCTCGCCTATCAGAGCGGCTCGGCATGGAACGAGACGGGTTTCGCCGATGCCGCGTTCGATGCCAAGGTTCACAAGGCCAACGCCATCGCCGATCCGGACCAGCGTCGGGCGGTGATGAAGGAATTGCAGGTGATGTTGCAGGAGTCCGGCATCATCGTTCAGCCTTACTGGCGAAAGCTGTTCTGCCATATGAAACCCGCCTTGATGGGCTATCAGATGCATCAGGCCTACGAGCAGGATTTCACCAAGGCCTGGCTCGCCGCCTGATTGCTCATCCGACGGGGCGGTGCATTCCACGGTGCCGCCCTGCCGTTTTTTCACTGCGTGCTTCGCCTCGTGGCGACACTGTCGAGGACCGACGAGGCGCAGTTCAGGTTTCGCTTCGGACACGTCGCACAGATGCGCCCGCACGTGCCTTGCCCCGGCATGTCCGCGCGTATCCGTGGCCGCGTCGCCAGGTCCGCCGGATCGTCAGGCATACGAAGAATCCCGGTGTCTGGGTCTGTCATCGTCAAGCCGCTCCAATTGATGGCGAGAGCTTATCCTTGCCGAAATGAAGCGAAACCCGCTTTGACGGACAACAACCTTCCCTAAAAACGGGAAAATTCGCCTCGCGCACCAGCGGCAGCAGCGCGAGGGTCAGGACGCGACGGGGGCGTCACGACAAAGGCGGTCCGGATGACGGCTGATTGAGTTCCTACGGCCGCGGCGCTGTCGGCGTCAGCTTGCCTCGCGCATCGCCTCCGCGGCCTGCAAGTCGACGGAGACCAACTGGCTGACGCCCTGCTCGGCCATGGTCACGCCAAACAGCCGGTCCATGCGCGCCATGGTGATGGGATTGTGGGTGATGATGACGAACCGTGTCTCGGTGGTCTTGGCCATCTCGTCCATGAGATTGCAGAAGCGCTCGACATTGTGATCGTCGAGCGGCGCGTCGACTTCGTCGAGCACGCAGATCGGCGCCGGATTGGTCAGGAACACCGCAAAGATCAGCGACATCGCCGTCAGCGCCTGCTCGCCGCCCGACAGCAGCGTCATGGTCTGCGGCTTCTTGCCGGGTGGGCGGGCAAGAATCTCCAGTCCCGCCTCCAGCGGATCCTCGGATTCGATCAGTTGCAATTCCGCCGTGCCGCCGCCGAACAGGTGTGAGAACAGCCGCTGGAAATGGCTGTTGACCACATCGAAGGCGGCCAGCAGCCGCTCGCGGCCTTCACGGTTGAGGCTCTGGATTGCTTGCCTGAGCTTGCGGATCGCTTCGATGATGTCTTCGCGCTCCGACACGATGGTCTCCAGGCGCTCGGAAAGCTCCTTCTGCTCTTCCTCGGCGCGCAAATTGACGGCGCCGAGCCGCTCGCGCTCGATTTTCAGCCGATCCAACTGGCGTTCGATCTCGGGCATCTCGGGCATCGGATCGTCGGCTTCCAGGCCGGTGTGGCGGATGACCAGATGCGGCGGCGTGTTCAGCGTTTCCTGGATGCGCGCCTCGACTTCCAGCCGGCGCTCGTCCGCCGCCGTCAGCCGTTCCTCGGCGCGGGCGCGGGTTTCGCGCGCTTCGGCCAGCGACTGGATGGCTGATGTGGCCGCCTTGTCCAGTTCGGCCTGCCTGTTCTCCGCCTCCTGCAGACGGTCGGCGGCCGCCTTGCGCAAAGTCTCGGCCTCGGTGAGTTGCGACAGCAATGCACGGCGCTTGGCGTCGATCTCGTCGGGCGCATCGGCCAGCCGTTCGCGCTCGGCCTCGGCCTCCGCCTTGCGTTCGCCGAGCGAGGCGATCTGGGTCGAGGCGTTTTCAGCACGCGCCAGCCAGTTGCCGCGCTCGGCGCCGATGGCATCCAGACGCCGAGTGCGTGCCTCGGCTTCGCGCCGCAAGCCTTCATGGACGGCGCGCGCGTCGGCCAGTGCGGCGCGGTCGCGAGAGACATTGGCCGAGGATTGTTCGAGCTGCAATTGCAGGTCGCCGAGATCCGGCGCGTCCTGCAACAACATCTCGGCCTCGACGAAAGCCGCCGACGTCTCCTCGTGGCTGTCGACTATGCGGGCACGCGCCTCGTCCAGCGCGGCACGCCGGCTCGACAGCTCACCGCCGGCCTTTTCCGCCTCGGCCAGCGCATTGCGAGCGGCATCCAACCGATGCTGGGCCTCGCGTCCGGCCTGGCGCGTGGTCCGCTCCGCTTCGCTTGCCTGGCGGAGGGCCTGCTCGGCCTGTGCCAGCGCCTCCTCGGCCTGGCGCAGGACGAGCGTCGCCTGCACCGCTTCGGCATCGAGTTCGGCAAGCCGGTTCTTCTGCGCCAGCCTTTGTGCCGCGGCGGTCGGTGCATCGGCGCTGGCGGTCAGGCCGTCCCAGCGCCACAGCGCGCCCTCACGACTGACCAGGCGCTGGCCGGGAGCCAGAAGCCCCTGCAACCGGCGGCCGTCAGCGGCCTCGACGATGCCGATCTGCGCCAGGCGGCGGGCAAGCTGTGCCGGCGCGCGAACCATGCTGGCAAGGCTCCTGATCCCTTCCGGAAGCGCGGCGTCGCCGGGCTGGATTTCGCTTTCGCCCCAATGCGCCGGCGCGTTGCGGTCGAGCGGCACGTCGAGATCTTCGCCCAGGGCCGCCCCAAGAGCCGTCTCGAAGCCGCGCTCGACGCTGATCTGCTCCAGCACGGAAGGGAAGAGATCGCCGCTGGCCGCGTTCAGGATCTTGGCCAGCGTACGCGCTTCGGTCTCGATCCGCGCCAGTTCCGCCCTGGCGTCCTGAAGCGGCGGACGCGCGGCACTTTCGGCGCCACGAGCGTCGATGACCGACTGCTCGGCCTGCTCCGCCGCGGCCTCCGACTCTTCCAGCAACGCCAGCGCCTGTTCGACCAGGATCTGTTTCTCGGCCGGGTCCGGCAGGCCGGCCACCTTGGCGAGGATGTCCGACAATTCGCGGTCGACATCGGCGAGTTGGCGGGCGAAGCGATCGCGCCGCTCGGCGGTTTCGCGCAAAGTGCGTTCGATCTGATGGCGCGAGGCGGCAGCCTCCGCGCGCTCGGCGGTCAGCGCGGCGAGCTTGGCTTCGCTTTGCGCCAGCGTCGAGGCGGCCTGTTCGAATGCCGCGCGGGTGGTGGCCTCGCGCTCCGCGGCACCAGCGTTTTCGGAGTTCAGCGCGGCCTCTTCCGCGCGCAGGCGCTCGAGAACGTCGGCGTTGTCGCGCACCATCCGCTCTTCGCGGGCGATGTCGCCGTCGAGCTGCTGCAACCGGCGCTCGAGTTCGGCCTGACGGGTGCGGATGCGGCCGGCTTCCTCCTCGATCTGCGACCTGGCGATCGACAGCCGCTGGAAGGCGGCTGCGGCCGCGGCTTCCGCGTCGCGCAGGTCAGGCAAGCGATGGGCGGAGATGCCCTGCTCCTTGGCCGCGTTCATCTGCGTGGCGGCGCGGTCGCCAACGAGCGCCGTGGCCGTAGCCAGCGCCGAACGCGCCTCGCCTTCCTGCGTCTTGGCCAGCGTCCAGCGCAGGTGCAAGAGCGTTGCTTCGGCCTTGCGGATGTCGGCGGACAGGTTCTTGAAGCGCGAAGCCTGGCGCGCCTGGCGCTTCAGGCTTTCGATCTGGCTTTCCAGTTCGCCGACGACGTCGTCCAGGCGTTCGAGATTCTGTTCGGCGGCCTTCAGCCTCAGTTCCGCCTCGTGGCGGCGGGTGTGCAAGCCGGAAATGCCGGCCGCCTCTTCGAGCAGGGCGCGACGGGCCTGCGGCTTGGCCTGGATCAGTTCGCCGATACGGCCTTGCCCGACCATCGAAGGCGAGCGTGCACCGGTCGACTGATCGGCGAACAGAAGCTGCACGTCCTTGGCGCGTGCTTCCTTGCCGTTGATGCGGTAGAGGGAGCCCGCCTCGCGCTCGATGCGGCGCGACACCTGCAGCTCGTCGGCATCATTGAAGGCGGATGGTGCCGAGCGGTCGCTGTTGTCGAGGAAAAGCGTGACTTCGGCGGTGTTTCGGGCGGGACGCGTGCCCGAGCCGGAAAAGATCACGTCGTCCATGCCGGACGCGCGCATGTTCTTGTAGGAGCTTTCGCCCATCACCCAGCGCAGCGCCTCGACGAGGTTCGACTTGCCGCACCCGTTCGGCCCGACAATGCCGGTCAGGCCGCGTTCGATGACGAACTCGCCGGGTTCCACGAAGGACTTGAAACCAAGAAGGCGGAGGCGCGAAAACTTCATTCACGCGCCTCATACACCGGTTGCGCAAAAGTGTACCGAAGTTTTGCGATAGGGCGCATGGCGCGCGAACAGATAGAAAGGCAAGCAGCGCCGGAGCGCTGCCGCTTCAGCGCTGAGCCGATGTCAGAGCAGAGGGTCGATGATGGCCGACATTTCCTCAATCGACATCGCCCCTTTGTAGGTCTTACCGTTGATGAAGAAGGTCGGTGTCGAGTCGACCTTGAATTCATTGGCGCCACGCTTCTGGACCGATCTCACATCGTCCAGAAGTTTCTGGTCCGTCAAGCAGGCCTCGAAGGACTCCTGTGTAAAACCGGCAAGCTTGGAGATTTGCAGCAGCGCATCCTTGGTGTTGGACACGCCGACCCAGTTCGCCTGCTGCCGGAACAGGACATCGACCATCGGGAAATAGTTATCCTTGGCGCAGCGTGCCAACATGAAACCCGCCTCGGCGCTCGGATCGAACGGGAATTCGCGCAGGATGTAGCGGGCCTTGCCGGTATCGATGTACTTGGTTTTCAAATCCGGGAAGGTGGTCTCGGCGAAATGCGCACAGTGCGGGCAGGTCATCGAAGCGTATTCGACGATGGTGACCTTGGCGTCGTCCTTGCCGAGCTGCTTGTCGGGCAGCGCACCCGGCTTCAACAATTCGGCCATATCCACCGTGCCTTGCGCCTCCGGCACCTGGACCGCCGCGGGCGTGGCCGGCTTCGCGGGCGTTGCCGGGTCCGCGGGCTTGACATCCGCCGCCTTGGCCTGTTCGCCGGAATCACTGCAGGCCGCGAGCAGGGCCACCGCCGGAATGGCGGCCAGCGAAGTCAGGACGTTTCTGCGAGAGAAGCTTTGGCCAAACGGGGTGCGGCTCATACGAATCACCTGATAAGGGTTGAATTTTGCAATGCAAAGACACGAAAAAGCGAGAGTTGGCGCGAATTAAGGCATCCCTGTCCCCAATCCAATCGCGAAACCTGACAAGGGTGATCACGAATGCGCGAGATTAACGACAAACCTATGACTGTTTCCAGTCAGAACTAGGCTTTCCTTGTGCCCAAAATGGTCGCACCCAGCCTTTCCAGTGAGGCGCGCAGTCCGTCATCCTCGATCAATCCGACTGTATCGGCCAATTTCGCCTTTTCCGCCGCGCTCAGTGGCCTGAGAGCAGGTTTGGGCCGGGCTTTTCCAGAAGTCACCGGCTTCTGCACGATCCTGATGCGGCCTATCGCGATAAAGCCCAGGAAGGCGTTGACCCGGTTGATGATCTCGCCGGTCTCGTGCTGCAGGTGAA
Source organism: Mesorhizobium sp. M8A.F.Ca.ET.161.01.1.1 (assembly GCF_004792105.1). Taxonomy (NCBI): domain Bacteria; kingdom Pseudomonadati; phylum Pseudomonadota; class Alphaproteobacteria; order Hyphomicrobiales; family Phyllobacteriaceae; genus Mesorhizobium; species Mesorhizobium sp. M8A.F.Ca.ET.161.01.1.1. The sequence continues at coordinate 64,445 of NZ_SRTD01000011.1, forward strand.
GCGCGGCCATGCCTTCGCAGGCGATGACCAGCACGGCCGGCTCGAATGGATCGTCCTCGTGCAGGCGGCGCGGCCACTGGATCTTTTCGGGCCGCGAGTGAATGGCCAGGCGCGGGCCAGCAATCTCTTCCCAGGACTGGACGAGACCGATCGAGATGCCTGCCCGCTTGCGCAGCACCGGGTCGAGGATCTCGGTGGCGAGGTCGCTCACCGGAACGGGATTGCCGAAGGGCCTTTTCCCTGCCATGTGCGTTCTCCAGCCACGACCCAGCAGACACCGGCCAAGCCTACGCAAGATCAATGGCACCAGCAGACCAGACCCGCAAGGCCCAGACCAGCAGAGCCAAGGCCGACGATACGGCGTCACGGCTGGTCGCCTGGTACGACGCGCATCATCGCGAACTGCCGTGGCGCGTGACGCCGCGCGAGCATGCACGCGGCGTGCGGCCCGACCCCTACCGTATCTGGCTGTCCGAGGTGATGCTGCAGCAGACCACCGTCGAAGCGGTGAAATCCTATTTCCGCGCCTTTGTCGAGAAATGGCCCGATGTCGAAGCCTTGGCCGCGGCGCCGACCGAGGATGTGATGAAAGCCTGGGCCGGGCTCGGCTACTATTCCCGCGCCCGCAACCTCAAGGCCTGTGCCGATCTGGTGGCGGCACGCGGCGGCCGGTTTCCCGACACCGAGACCGGACTTCGAGAATTGCCCGGCATCGGCGCCTATACGTCGGCGGCAATAACGGCGATTGCCTTCGACCGCCCGGCGGCCGTTGTCGACGGCAATGTCGAACGCGTCATCTCAAGGCTGTTTTCGATCACGACGCCGCTCAGCGAAGCCAAGGCCGAGATACGGGCCCAGGTCGAGCGCATGGTGCCGGCGACGCGACCGGGAGACTTCGCCCAGGCGATGATGGATCTCGGCGCCACGATCTGCACGCCACGCCGGCCGCGCTGCATGCTGTGCCCGCTGCGCGAGGACTGCAGCGCCGTCATTGCAGGCGACCCCGAGAATTTCCCGGTGCGGCTGCCAAAAGCCAACAAACCGCTGCGGCGCGGCGCGGCTTTCGTGGCCACGCGTGAGGACGGCGCCATTCTTTTGCGCAAGCGCCCGGAAAAGGGGCTGCTCGGCGGCATGACGGAAGTGCCGACCACCGCCTGGACAGCGCGGGTGGACGGCGCCACCACGCAAGCGGCGGCGCCCTTTCCCGGCGCCTGGCGGCACGCCGGGTCAATCACGCATGTCTTCACCCATTTCGCGCTCGAACTCGAAGTCTTTCACGCCCACATCAAAGGTGGTGCGGTGGCCGGGCACTTCTGGTCGCCTGCCAGTGAGATTTCCGGCGAGGCGCTGCCGACTGTCATGAAAAAGGCAATCGAGGCTGCGATTCCCGGCGCGACGAAAAAACCGTCGCCATCAGGTACAAAGAGGCTCCATGACTGAAATCCGCCACATCGTTTTCGACATCGGCCAGGTGCTGATCCACTACGATCCAAACATTCCGTTCAGCCGCCTCATTCCCGATGCTGACGAGAGAAAGTGGTTCTTCGACAATGTCTGCACGCATGACTGGAACCTCGAGCAGGATCGCGGCCGGACCTGGCAAGAGGCCGAGGCGCTGCTGATTGCTGACCATCCCGGGCACGCGGAAAACATCCGTAACTTCCGCCGCTACTGGAACGACATGGTGCCGCATGCCTATGACGACAGCGTCGCCATCATGCTCGGCCTGATCGAAAGCGGCCATGATGTCACCATGCTGACCAACTTCGCCTCCGACACGCTGGCCGAAGCCCAGCAGCGCTTCGATTTTCTCAACCGTCCGCGCGGCGTGACAGTGTCGGGCGATATCGGCAAGATCAAGCCCGACCGCGACATCTACGACCATCACGTGGCGGCGTTCGGCCTCGAACCGTCCGCGACGCTGTTCATCGACGACAGCCAGAAGAATGTCGACGGCGCCAAGGCGGCCGGCTGGAAAGCGGTGCTGTTCACCGATGCCAGAACGCTTCAAGCGGATCTTGAACGGTTCGGAATAAAGGCGTGATCTCTATCGCTTGCGGCGATCCGTTGAGACTTTGAATCAACGAATAAGCGGCAGGAGTCAGCCCCCTGCCCGCTCCATGCCGAGGCGGGCGATGCGGCGCAGTTCGTCAATGGGGGTAAGTCCGCCGCTGCGCTCATAATGCCAGAAGGTCCAGCCATTGCAGGCGTCCAGCCCCTGCACCTCGGCGCCGATCTTGTGGATCGAGCCGGCGCTGTCGCCGATCGCCACGGTGCCGTCGGCGCGAACCTTGGCGGCCCAGCGCTTCTTGGCGTCATAGAGCGTGGCACCGGGCGTCACCAGACCGGTGTCGATCAGGCTGACGAAGGCGACGCGCGGCTCGGCGCGCTTGCCGGTAAGCACGGTGAGATCCGCTTCGTCGAGTGGCCGCACGGCATCGATGCGCTCATTGGCGGCGTCGATATAGGCCTGCTCGCGCTCGATGCCGACGAAGTGGCGGCCGAGGCGCTTGGCCACGGCACCCGTCGTGCCGGAGCCGAAGAACGGGTCGAGCACGACGTCACCCGGCTTGGTCGAGGCCATCATGATACGGGCAAGCAGCGCCTCGGGCTTCTGTGTCGGATGCAGCTTGTCGCCATTGTCGTTCTTCAAGCGCTCGCCGCCGGTGCAGATCGGGAACAGCCAGTCGGAGCGCATCTGGATATCGTCGTTCGACGCCTTCAGCGCTTCGTAGTTGAAGGTATAGCCCTTGCCCTTCTGATCGCGCGAGGCCCAGATCATCGTCTCATGCGCGTTCTGGAAGCGGCGGCCGCGGAAATTCGGCATCGGATTGGTCTTGCGCCAGACCACGTCGTTGAGGATCCAGAAGCCGAGATCCTGCATCTTGGCGCCGACCCGGAAGATGTTGTGGTAGGAGCCGATGACCCAGATCGTGCCGTTGGGCTTCAGCACGCGGCGCGCCGCCAGCAGCCAGGCGCGGGTGAAGGCGTCATAGGCTTCGAAGCTCTCGAACTGGTCCCAGTCGTCGTCGACCGCGTCGACCTTGGACTGGTCGGGACGGTGCAGATCGCCGTCGAGCTGCAGATTGTAGGGGGGATCGGCAAAGATGACGTCGATCGACTTTTCCGGCAGGCGGTCGAGCGCCGCGACACAGTCGCCTTTCAGGATCGTGTCCAGCCATTCGGATTGCTGGGGAGCATGGGAGAGCTCGTCGAGAAGACGCACGGCTGACATTTTTATACCCAAGGCACGCGTTACTGTTTACTCCCCGTTATGGTTACCGATCAGCGTAAATATTCGGTGAAGCTTTATCGATCCGGCGCAGGAGTTTGCGAAGGCGTGCCCATTGGTGTATGCCGCGCCGCTTGAGCCCTGAGCGGCCATTTCTCCATCCTCCATCGTCCGGATCATCATGCCCCAGCCAGACCTTGTCATCTTCGATTGCGACGGCGTGCTCGTCGATTCCGAAATCATCGCCGCACGGGTCGAGGCCGAATTGATCACCCTGGCCGGATATGAAGTCTCGGCGGAGGAGATTGCCGAGACCTATGCGGGCCTGACCTTCAAGGACATACTGATGCGGATCGAGGAGAAGTCCAAGATCCCGTTCCAGGTCTCGTTGATCGATCGCGCCGAGGAACTGGTCGACCGCAAACTGCGCAGCGACGTTCGTGCCATCGAAGGCGTGCGGGAAGCGGTCGCCTCGGTCACGACGCAACGCTGCATCTGCTCCAATTCACGTTCGGAGCGGATCGAGTTCATGCTGGAGAAGGTGCATCTGCTGCCATTCTTCGCCGGACGCATCTTCTCGGCGCTGGAGACGCCGACCGGAAAGACCAAACCGGCCCCGGACGTGTTCCTGCATGCCGCCGAAAAGCTCGGCGCCAACCCGGCGAACACCTTCGTCATCGAGGATTCCGTGCACGGCGTCACCGGCGCCACGGCCGCCGGTATGCGCGTGATCGGTTTTACGGGCGCGAGCCACAGCTATCCCGGCCATGCCGATGCCCTGACGGAGGCCGGCGCCGAAACGGTGATCCGGCGGTGGGCGGAGTTGAAAAGCGTTATCGCGGCGCTGTCGGAGTGGTCTGCGAATGCTTGAGCTGCGTGCGCCCGACCGGACGCACGCCACGCTGAGGGCCGCTCAGTTCGTTGCCGCGGCTTTCTTCTTCTTGCGCTTCGACTTGTCGGTTGTAGCCTTGGGCGCGGTTTCATCATAACCGGCATAGGCCTGATAGTCCGCAGCCGTCGGCGCCGGTACGACAATATTGGAATCGGTGAAGACGAACTGGGTCGCGACCGAGGGATCGGTGACCTGGACCTGATACTGGTGGATTTGCGAATAAAGCACGTCGGTGCCGTGCATCACCGCGGTACGGATCGGCATGGTGATGGTGCCCGGAGTGAATTTCGGCCCTGGTACGATCTTGCCGGCAACCGCGATCGTCATCGTCAGTTGTCCGTCGGCACGGCTGCAATCGCGGGTCACGTCGCTGATCGATGCCTGATAAATGATCCTCGCCGAATCGTCGGGCGGTGTAGCGGCGGCGGCGTCAGCCGCTGCCTGGGCCGCTGCATCCGCAGCGGCGTCGCCGGTCTTCTTGAGCTTCGGCTTGGGCTTCCGGGCCTCGTTGACATAGGTGTTGAAGAACGCCGTGCCATCGCGCACCGTCACCCTTGGGCAGTAGGCGTTCAGCTGGCTGGCCAGCACCTTGGGGTCCTGCGGCGGCGGTGGCGCCGTCGGGTCCTTCTTGCCGAAACCGAGGTTCAAGATGCCATTGTCGCCGGATTGGCAGCCGGCGGCGGCAAGCATAAAGCCCGTGAGCGCGAGACCCGCCAAAAAGCGACCACTTGATATACGAAACGCCATGAAACTGCACTTCCCTCTCGCAAAGCTGGTGACGTATATCAACCGCGCGGCAAAAATGCGACTACAGCCGGTGCAGAAATTAACCACCTTGTGGTGAACGGAAAAACAGGCGGCAAACGGATCTGTGACATGCACTATGTGAGTACCCGCGGGGAAGCGCCCGCGCTTGGATTTTCCGACGCCGTCCTGGCCGGCCTGGCGCGCGATGGCGGGCTTTATGTGCCGCGCGAATGGCCACACTTCTCGTCATCCGAGATCCGCGCCATGCGTGGCCTTGCCTATCCTGACCTTGCAATCCGCCTGCTGACGCCGTTCCTCGGCGGCGAGATCGCCGCACCGGTCTTCGAGCGCCTGGTCCGCGAAGCCTATGCCACCTTCCGCCATGAGGCTGTCTGCCCGCTGGTCCAGACCGGCGCCAACACTTTTGTCCTCGAACTCTTCCATGGGCCGACGCTGGCGTTCAAGGACGTGGCGATGCAATTGCTTGCCCGGCTGATGGACCATGTGCTTGCCGAACGCGGCCAGCATGCCACCATCGTCGGCGCCACGTCGGGCGATACCGGCGGCGCGGCCATAGACGCCTTTGCCGGGCGCAGCCGCACCGACATCTTCATCCTGTTCCCGCATGGCCGCGTCTCGCCGGTGCAGCAGCGGCAGATGACCACGTCGAAGGCTGAAAATGTCCATGCACTGGCGATCGAAGGCAATTTCGACGACTGTCAGGGCCTGCTGAAGGATATGTTCAACGATCACGGCTTTCGCGACCGGGTGTCGCTGTCGGGGGTCAATTCGATCAACTGGGCGCGCATCATGGCCCAGATCGTCTATTATTTCTCCTCGGCATTGTCGCTCGGCGCACCGGACAGGCCGGTCTCCTTTACCGTGCCGACCGGCAATTTCGGCGATATCTTCGCCGGCTACGCCGCCAAGAAGATGGGCCTGCCGATCGACCGGCTGGTCATCGCCACCAACGACAACGACATATTGGCTCGCACCTTCGCGACCGGCGAATACCGCACCAAGGGTGTCTTTGTGACCACCTCGCCGTCGATGGACATCCAGGTTTCCTCGAACTTCGAACGCCTGCTTTTCGAGGCATCAAACCGCGATGCGGCGACGGTGCGGCGCTACATGGCCGGCCTGAAGCAATCGGGCGCTTTCACCATCGAAGCCCGGGAAATTGCCGGGATGCGGTCCGAATTCGATGCCGGCCGCGCCGATATGGACGAGGTCGCCGCCACCATCCGCTCGACGCTCGCGGGCAGCAATTATCTTCTAGATCCGCACACCGCCGCGGCCATGTATGTCGCGGCCGGCAAAGCATCGGGCGCCGTGCCGATGGTGGTGCTGGGCACTGCACATCCGGCGAAATTCCCGGCCGCCGTCGAGGCCGCCAGCGGTGTCTCGCCCGCCCTGCCCGCATGGCTAGGGGGATTGATGACATTTGAGGAAAAATACACGGTACTTCCATCCGACCTGAAAATGGTGGAAGATTACGTCAGCCGCCGTGCGCGGGCGGCGCGTTAGGGAGTACGAGCCATATGGGTGTTGAGGTAAGCCGTCTGTCGAACGGCCTGACAGTCGCCACCGAAACCCTTCCAAGTATCGAATCGGTTGCCTTGGGTGCCTGGGTCAAGTCGGGTGCCCGCAATGAACGCGAAGAAGAGCATGGCATGGCCCATCTGCTCGAACACATGGCGTTCAAGGGGACGAAGCGGCGAAGCGCCTTCGAGATCGCCTCGGAAATCGAGGACGTCGGCGGCGAGATCAATGCCGCCACCAGCGTCGAGACCACCTCCTACTACGCCAGGGTGCTCTCCGACGACGTGCCGCTGGCCGTCGACATCCTGTCCGACATCCTGCAGGAGTCCGAATTCGACCCGCAGGAACTCGAGCGCGAGCAGCACGTCATCCTGCAGGAGATCGGCGCCGCGCACGACACGCCCGACGACATCGTTTTCGACCGTTTCACCGAGACGGCCTTCCGCCACCAGACCATCGGCCGCTCGATCCTGGGCACGCCCGAAACGGTAAAATCCTTCACCTCCAAGCAGTTGCACGATTTCATCGAACGCCAGTATGGCGCCGAGCGGATGGTGATCGTGGCGGCCGGCGACATCAAGCACGACAAGTTCGTGCGCGAGGTCGAAAACCGGCTCGGCGGCTTCCGCAGCAAGGCCGACAGCACCATTCCGCAATACGCGCAATATGTCGGCGGCGATTTCCGTGAGGACCGCGACCTGATGGACGCGCAGATCGTGCTGGGCTTCGAGGGCCGTGCCTATCATGTGCGCGATTTCTACGCCTCGCAGGTGCTGTCGATGATTCTGGGCGGCGGCATGTCGTCGCGTCTGTTCCAGGAAGTCCGCGAGAAACGCGGCCTGTGCTATTCGGTCTATGCCTTCCACTGGGGTTTTTCCGATACGGGCATATTCGGCGTCCATGCCGCCACGGGGCAAAGCGACATCGCCAAGCTGGTGCCTGTCATCATTGACGAGTTGCAGAAGGCCGGCGAGAGCATCCTTCAAGAAGAACTCGACCGTGCGCGCGCCCAGTATCGCGCCGGGTTGATCATGTCCGCCGAAAGTCCGGCCAGCCGTGCCTCGCAGATCGCGCGCCAACTGCTGCTTTTCGGCCGTCCGATCGCAAAGGAAGAGTTGATGGAGCGGCTGGCGGCGCTGACGATCGAGCGCCTGACCGACCTGTCGTCGCGGATGTTCTCGACCAAGCCGACGCTTACCGCTGTCGGGCCCGTGGGTACGCTGGCACCATACGAGGCGATCCTCGATTCGCTTCCGGGTACACAGACCACGGCCCGCAGGCTCGCCGTCTAAGTCCCAAGCGCCGTGTTCGCGCTCCCTTTCTTTCGCCGTGACCTGCCGGCACTGAAGGGCAGCCTCGTCACGCTGCGCGTGCCGTTCACCAGCGACTACCGCGAATGGTCGGCGGTGCGCGGCGAAAGCCGGGCGTTCCTGGAGCCGTGGGAACCGCGCTGGACCCCCGACGAACTCGACCGCACGGCATGGCGCCTGCGCATCAGCCGCTATCGCGAGGACTATGCACAGGGAACCGCGATCGCCTTCTTCATTTTCGAGAAGTCGAGCGGCAAGCTCGCCGGCGGCATCACGCTCGGCAACATACGTCACGGCGTCTCGCAAAGCGGCCATGTCGGCTACTGGATCGGCGAACGCTTCGGCGGCCGTGGCCTGATGACCGACGCGGTCAAGGTGGTGGCCCGCTTCGCCTTCGATACGCTGAGGTTGCACCGGATCGAAGCCGCCTGTATTCCCGACAATATCAGGTCGATCCGCGTGCTTGAAAAAGCCGGATTCCGGCGCGAAGGACTTCTGCGATCCTATCTCAGGATCAACGGCATCTGGCAGGACCATTACCTCTACGCCCGGATCGCCGACGATCCGCCGGGCGCTGGAACGAAGGACTGATTTTTGACGAATTTCCTGCGAAACGGACCGCTGTTCGCCTTTCTGCTGGCGACGATGCTGACGCTGTGCGCGGCTTCGTCGGCCTTTGCCGTAGAACCCATCAAGATTGCCCGCGACGATGTCGCGCTCGACCTTTCGCGCGCCGTCGAGATCTACCGCAATCAGGGTGAGAACTTCCAGGTGTCGACCGCGCCCGGGCCGGACGGCATCGTGCGGCGCATCGAGGTCGAAGCCAACGACGCCCGCTCGACCGGCGACTGGGCGGTGTTCGCGCTCGCCAACACCACCGACCAGCAGCTCGACAGGCTGATCGTCGCGCCGCATTTCCGGCTGGTCAATTCCGGCATCTTCTGGCCGGATCTCGGCTCGACGCGCATCGCCGCCATCACGCCCAGCGAAGGCTTCGCACTCGACCGCCAGACCAGCCCCGATGCCGACGTGTTCCGGGTGACGCTGAACCCCGGCACGGTGATCACCTTCATCGCCGAGCTTGCCTCGCCGAAGCTGCCGCAGGTCTACCTCTGGGATCCGGAATCCTACAAGGACTCGGTCAATTCCTACACGCTGTTTCGCGGCATCGTCATCGGCATTGCCGGCCTTCTGGCGCTGTTCCTGACCATCCTGTTCGTCGTCAAGGGAACGTCGATGTTCCCGGCGACGGCAGCCCTCGCCTGGGCGGTGCTTGCCTATATCTGCGTCGATTTCGGCTTCCTCAACAAGGTCATCGAGATTTCGCCCGGCAACGAGCAGATGTGGCGAGCCGGAACGGAGGTGGCGCTGGCGGCGACCTTCGTGGTCTTCCTGTTCGCCTATCTCAACCTCAATCGGTGGCACGGCCATTTCAGTTATGGCGCCCTGGTCTGGATTCTAGGCCTGCTGCTGATCGCCGGCGTCGCCATCGTCGATCCGGCGGTCGCCGCCGGCATCGCCCGCATCTCGTTTGCCGCCACGGCGCTGACCGGGCTCGGCCTGATCATCTTCCTCGGCATTCGTGGTTATGACCGCGCCATCATGCTGGTGCCCAGTTGGGTCATGGTGCTGTTATGGCTATGCGGGTCATGGATGGCGATCACCGGCATGCTCGACAACGACATCGCCCAGCCAGCACTTGGCGGCGGGCTGATCCTGATCATCCTCTTGATCGGCTTCACCGTCATGCAGCACGCCTTTGCAGGCGGTGCGCTGCATCAGGGGCTGTTCTCCGACCTCGAGCGACAGGCGCTGGCCGTCGCGGGGTCGGGCGATACGGTGTGGGACTGGGACGTGCTGCGCGACCGCGTGGTGACCAAACCCGATGTCAGCATCCAGCTCGGCCTTGCTCCCAACAGCCTGGGCGGTGCCGCGCGCAACTGGCTGCCGGTGCTGCACGCCGATGACCGCGACACGTTCCGCACGACGCTCGACGTCGTTCTGGAACATCGCCGCGGCAAGGTGGCGCAGAATTTCCGCCTGCGCGGCGCCGACGGGCACTATCACTGGTTTGCCCTGCGCGCGCGCCCGGTCATCGGGTCGGACGGCGAGGTGATCCGCTGCGTCGGCACCATGGTCGACGTCACCGAACAGAAGAAATCCGAGGAGAGGCTGCTGCACGACGCCGTGCACGACAACCTGACCGGCCTGCCGAACCGCGAATTGTTCATGAACCGGCTGGAGGCGATCATCTCGATCGCCCGCACCGAGGAGAAGGTGCGTCCGACCGTCTTCGTCATCGACATCGACCGCTTCAAGCAGGTCAATGACGGGCTCGGCATCTCGGCCGGCGACACCATCCTGCTCACCATCGCGCGCCGCCTGCACCGGCTGTTGAAGCCGAAGGATTCGCTGTCGCGCTTCGCCGGCGACCAGTTCGCCCTGATGCTGCTGTCGGAGCAGGATCCCGCCCGCATCGCCGGCGTGGCCGATGCCATCAAGCACGCGATCAACAACCCCATCACCTTTGCCAAGCGCGAGATCGTGCTGACCGCCTCGATCGGGCTGATCACCTGGACCTCGGCGCAGACCTCGGCGGAGGACATGGTCAAGGACGCCGAGCTCGCCATGCATCAGGCCAAGCGTTTTGGCGGCGACAGGATCGAGCCGTTCCGCCCGGCTTTCCGCACCGTCGGCACAGATCGGCTGCAATTCGAATCCGACCTGCGGCGCGCCATTGAGCGGCGCGAATTCACGCTTGCCTACCAGCCGATCGTGCGGCTCGAGGACGGCAGCGTTGCCGGCTTCGAAGCGTTGCTGCGCTGGGACCATCCGCGCCGCGGCATGATCCCGCCGGCCGATTTCATCCCGGTCGCCGAAAGCTGCGGGCTGATTGTGCAGCTTGGCCTGTTCGCCATGCAGCAGGCGGCCGAGGATCTCGCAGGATGGCAAAAGCAGATCGGCGACGCACCGCTGTCGGTCTCGGTCAACCTGTCCAGCCGCCAGCTCATCCGCCGCGACCTGGTCAGCGATGTGCGTTCCGTGATCGCACGCGCCAATTTGAAGCCGCGCTGCTTCCGGCTCGAACTCACCGAGTCCCTGGTCATGGACAATCCCGAACAGACGGCCCATGTGCTGACCAAGCTGAAACAGCTCGGCATTGGCCTGTCGCTGGACGATTTCGGCACCGGCTATTCATCGCTCGCCTATCTGACGCGGTTCCCCTTCGACACCATCAAGATCGACAAGAGCTTCGTCGACGACAGCACGCCCAAGCGCGCCGTGCTGCTCAAATCCATGGTCAACATGGCGCATGAGCTCGGCCTGTCTGTCGTCGCCGAGGGCATCTCCGACGAGCGCGATGCGCTCGAGCTGCGCCAGATGGGCTGCGAATATGTGCAGAGCTTCATGTTCGGCGCGCCGATGCCGGGCGACCAGGTGCTGAAAACGCTGAAAGAGCAGTATCCGCTGACGCAGGCCTAGAAGCCTTGGGCGTCGGCCCGATATGTTACGCGTGGCCGGCGGCGAGGCTGAGATGCGCGAGATCGATGCCGATCGAGGCAAGGATCCGGTCGTATTTACGCTCGATATCGGCGTCGAACAGCAATTCCGGTGTTGCCGGGCAGGTCAGCCAGCCATTCTCGGCGATCTCGGTCTCCAGTTGGCCGGCGCCCCAGCCGGAATAGCCCAGCGCCATCAGCGCACGACGCGGCCCGCGCCCCGACGATATCGCCCGCAATATGTCAACCGTCGCGGTCAGGCAGATGTCGTCGGAAACGGTGAGCGAGGATTCCACGCGGTAGTCACCCGAATGCAGGACGAAGCCCCGGCTGCGGTCGACAGGCCCGCCATTGCGCACGACGAAATCGCGCGCCTGCGCCGGCAGGCGGATCGCCTCCTGCTCGTTCATGATGCCGAGCTGCACCAGAAGGTCCGGAAACAGCATCTGCTGCGTCTGATTGATGATCAGGCCCATCGCGCCTTCATCGCTGTGCGCGCAGATGTAGATGACCGAGCGCGTGAAACGGTCGTCCTTCATGCCAGGCATGGCAATCAGGAACTGATCGTCGAGAAAGCCACGGCGGGCGGCTGTCTTCTTGTGGCGCAACAAATCCATTCCAGGGAGGGTAACGCGTTTCCCGGGCGCCGAAAAGATGCGCCGTACCGGATTCGACCAAAGCCCATATTGCGGGGCCGGTCTTGGCTTGCCCACAAAGGTCACGCAAATATGATATCAGCACGGCCATGAAATCATTGCGCGGCAACGAACGGACGATCAAATCACCGCCATGCAAAGCTTGAAAATCCTGTTGCTCGGCGCCGCCATCGGATTGGCAACCGCCCTTCCCGCCACCGCCTCCTCATCCGCCTGGTACAACAGCGAAGGCGGCAAGGTACGGCTGGTGACATCAGGCAAGCCGGACGACGCCGGCCGCATCCGGGGTGTCCTCGACATAGCCCTCAAACCCGGCTGGAAGACCTATTGGCGCGACCCGGGTGACGCCGGCGTGCCGCCGCAGCTCGACATTTCGGCCAGCACCAATATCGGCGATGCGACACTGTCGTTTCCCGCGCCGCAGCGTCACGACGATGGCTATGGCAAATGGGCCGGCTACAACTATCCGGTTTCGCTGCCGGTGACGTTCACGCTGTCGACGCCGAACCAGCCGGCCGTCATCGATGCCGACGTCTTTCTCGGCATTTGCGAAACCATCTGCATCCCCGTGCAGACACGGCTGAGCGTCGACCCCGCTGCCGATCCCGACAATGCCGACGACACGGCATTGGTAAAGGCGAGTTTCACGGCATTGCCGGCGGCTGCAAAACCCGACTTTGGCATCAACGTGCTGCCGGGCAATCACGAGACGCTGGTTGTCGAGGCGAGTTTTCCTGGCGATCCGCAGGCGGCGGATTTCTTCGTCGCCGGCGAGCGCGACTATATGTTCGGCACCCCTTCCCGTGCGGAAAAGGACGGCAAGTTGATCTTCACCGTGCCGATCCTCGATCGCCCCTCGACGACGCCGACGGACGGCGGGCTTCATTACACGCTGACGAGTTCGGCGGGCGCGGTCGAAGGGCTGCTGCCTTTCCCTTGATCCAGCTTGCCCGAACAGTTGCAGGGAGCCCCCTAGTTCGCTACGCAAGCACCGTCCTTCCCCAAATCCCCAAGCGAGGAACTCATGACCCTTTCCGTTGGCGACAAGCTGCCCGAGGCGACCTTCAAGACCATGACCGCCGACGGCGCCAAGGCGATCACGTCGGCCGAGATTTTCCCGGGCAAGAAAGTGGTTCTGTTCGGCGTTCCCGGCGCCTTCACGCCGACCTGCAGCAACAACCATCTGCCCGGCTATCTCGAGAACCATGACGCGATCCTGGCGCGCGGCGTCGACACCATCGCGGTCGTTTCGGTCAACGACGTCCATGTCATGGGCGCCTGGGCGCGCTTCACCGGCGGCGAAGGCAAGATGCTGTTCCTCGCCGACGGCAATGGCGATTTCGCCAAGGCGGTCGGTCTTGACGCGGACTACTCCGGTGGCGGCATGGGCCTGCGCTCGAAGCGGTTTTCGATGATTATCGACGACGGCAAGGTCACCGCGCTCAATGTCGAGACCAAACCCGGCGTCGACGAGTCCGGCGCGGCTCATATTCTCGGCCAGCTCTGAGCTTCGACGGCCGGTCAGGCGGGGGTCGCAACGGCTGGCCTCGCCTAACAAGCGGCTGCGCTCCAGAACTGCCGGCTTTCGGGGGGAATTCCAACGATGTTTGACATCATCTGGCGCGCTATCGCGATCGGCGTCGGCGCCACTGTCCTGATGGATATCTGGGCCTTCTTCCTGCACAAGGCGTTCGGCCAACCACGGCCAAACTGGGGGCCGGTCGGGCGCTGGGTCTGGCATCTGCGTCACAAGGTGTTTCACGACGATATTGGCGATGCCACGCCCTACGCCCATGAGAAGGCGCTGGGCTGGGCTTTCCATTACTTCGTCGGCATTGTCTACGGCATCATCCTGGTGGTGCTGGCGGGCGCGGGCTGGTTGGCGGCCCCGACCTTCCTGCCGGCCTTCATCCTCGGCATCGTCACCATCGGCGCCGGCTGGTTCCTGCTGGCGCCAGGCATGGGCGCCGGCTGGGCGGCGTCAAAGCGGCCTAATCCGATGCTGATCCGCGCCCTCAACCTGGTCTCGCACACGGTGTTCGCTCTTGGGCTTTGGGGCACGGCGCTGCTGATCCGCTAAGGATTCAGGGGCTGTTCTACCCTGTCGATCGGCCGCCATCCATGGATGAGGCGGCGGGCGCCGATATCGTAGGCGAAATAGTTGCCGCCGCCCGCCGGCTGATCCGCGTCGCGGCTGATCCGGCTGTCGCTCAGCGACACCAGCAGGAGCGTGCCGACACCGCCATGTCCGACAAAGGCGATATCTCCGGCGCCGCCGGCATCAAGCACGGCCTCGACCTCGCTCACAATGCGCTGCTGCGCGTCGATGGCTCGCTCCCAGCCACGAATGCTTTCGTGCGGATTGGCGAAGAAACGGTCGGCGACCGCCTCGAACTCAGGAGGCGGCAGGAAACCCGTCGCCGACCGGTCGTTCTCATGCATCCGCTCCCTCACCTGCACCGCAAGGTCGAGGTGCCGCCCGAGCACCTCGGCGGTTTCAACGGCCTTGCGTTCGCCCGATGACACCACACGCGCGATCGATGCGATCCACGGCTGGTCCAGCATTGCATGCGCCCTGGCGCGGCCGATGTCGGACAGACCCCAATCCGGCACCGGAATGGTGGCGTCGATCTGAACCTGAGGATGGGTGATGTAGTAGGCGATCGACATGACAGAAACTCTCCGGCCGGTCAGCCCCCTCGAACAGAAGCTCAATAGCTCTGCGTAGAACGACGCGGCTTCGAAGCCAGCGGCTGCTCTGCCGGGCCATCAGGCTTTGGCGCCAGCACTGCCGGCCTGAAAGGCCCCTTCTTGAACGGCGCCATGCCTTCCCGTGCCAGTTCGTCGGCACGCTCGTTCTCGGTGTGGCCGGCATGGCCCTTCACCCAGTTCCAGGTGACCTTGTGGCGTCGGTTGGCCTCGTCCAGCGCCTGCCACAACTCGCCGTTCTTGACCGGCTTCTTGTCGGCGGTCTTCCAGCCGTTCTTCTTCCAGCCATGGATCCATTTGGAAATGCCGTCCATGACGTATTTGCTGTCGGTATGAAGCTCGACCGTGCAAGGCTCCTTCAACGCGTTCAGCGCCGAAATGGCCGCCAACAATTCCATGCGGTTGTTGGTCGTCTCGGCCTCGCCGCCGGAGAGTTCCTTGGTGGCGCCGTTGAAGCGCAGGATGGCGCCCCAGCCGCCGGGGCCGGGATTGCCGGAACAGGCGCCATCGGTAAAGATTTCAACCTGCTTGCTCATGATGCCCCATATTCGGCCAATCCATATTCCGAAGGAGATCTGATCGCCCGATGGAACCGCATCCTTCTGATGTATTCGGTCGGGTCGCGTTTCATGACGAGCCCGCCATCGGGGACGGTCAGCCAGTCGTAAAGCCGGGTCAGCATGAAGCGCAGCGCCGAGCCGCGCGCCAGCATCGGTAGCGCCGCCTTCTCCTCCGCGCTCAGCGGGCGCACGCTCTGATAACCGGCAAGCAGTGCCTTGCCCTTGGTAAGGTTGAAGGAAAAATCCTTCTCGAAGCACCAGGCGTTGAGGCAGGTGGCGACATCGTAGGCGTAGAGATCGTCACAAGCGAAATAGAAATCGATCAGACCCGAAAGCTTTTCGCCCAGGAAAAAGACATTGTCCGGGAAAAGATCGGCGTGGATTATGCCCTTGGGGAGGCCCTTGGGCCAGTTCTGTTCGAAATCGGCGAAGTCGGCATCGACCTCGGCCGCCAGTCCCGGCTCGACTTCGTCGGCGCGGGCGCGGGCCGCGTCCCAAAGCTTGCGCCAGCCGTCGATGGCGAGCGCGTTGGGGCGGCTCATAGAGAAATCGGCGCCGGCCAGATGCAGCGCGGCCAGCGCCTTGCCAACCTCGGCGCAATGGGTCGCGGCCGGTCGCCGCAGCGAAAGCCCTTCGAGGAAGGTGATGATGACCGCCGGCCGGCCGGCCAGCGTGCCGATGACGCTGCCGTCATGCGCGGTCACCGGCAACGGGCAGGACACCCCCTTGTTGGCGAGGTGGCCCATCAACCCAAGGAAAAACGGCAGATCCGCCTTCTCGACCCGCTTTTCATAGAGCGTCAGGATGTAGGAACCGCTGGAGGTGTGCAGCAGGAAGTTCGAATTCTCGGTACCTTCGGCGATGCCCTTATAGGACAGGAGGTCGCCGACCGGATAGTGCTTCAGGAAAGCGCCGAGTTCGCCCTCCGCAACGTCGGTGTACACCGCCATGGCCGTTCACGCGGCCCCGTTGACGAAGGCCATGTCGGCCGTCGTCAGTTCGACATCGCGCAATACCCGCATGACCGGAAAATCCTCTGTTTCGGTGGCCGTGATGGCCAGGTCGATGGTCACATCGAAACGCTGACGGAACGCGTCGATGATCTCGTCGACGATGATCTCCGGCGCCGATGCTCCCGCCGACAGGCCGAGCGTCGAAATGCTGCCGATGTCATTCCACGGAATTTCGGCGGCGCGCTGCACGAGAAGCGACATGGCGGCGCCGGCGCGTTCGGCAACTTCGACGAGGCGGCGCGAATTCGAGGAATTGGGAGCGCCGACGATCAGATAGAGGTCAGCACCGGGGGCCGTGTCCTTTACCGCTTCCTGGCGGTTGGTGGTGGCATAGCAGATCGATTCCGCCGCCGGCGCCTGCAGGTCCGGAAAGCGTTCCTGCAGCGCGCGGATGATACCGGCAGTATCCTCGACCGAGAGCGTTGTCTGGGTGACGAAACCGAGTGCCTCGGGATCGGCCGGCACAAGCCGGGCGGCATCGGCCTCGGTCTCGATCAGCGTTACCGCGCCTTCCGGCAACTGTCCCATGGTGCCGATCACCTCGGGGTGCCCGGCATGGCCGATCAGCAGAACGTGGCGGCCAAGCCGCTGATGCCGCATCGCCTGTTTGTGGACCTTGGAGACCAGCGGACAGGTTGCATCGAGATAGAACAGGTTGCGCGCCTGCGCGTCCGCCGGCACCGACTTGGGCACGCCGTGCGCCGAAAAGACGACGGGCGACTGCCGATGTTCGGCCGGGATTTCGGAAAGTTCCTCGATGAACACGGCGCCAAGGCTTTGCAACCCCTCGACGACGTAGCGGTTGTGCACGATCTCGTGGCGGACATAGACCGGCGCGCCATATTTCTTCAGTGCCAGCACGACAATCTGGATGGCACGGTCGACGCCCGCGCAAAAACCGCGCGGCTGGCAGAGCCGGATCGTCAGAGGAGGCTTGGCGGTTGTGTGAAGCATTAAATCCTGCCGGTTCGTCAGCGCCGAAATGAGGTGCCCACCCCCGCCCTGTCAAGGGTCTGTGTAGAAAGGGGGCGTCGCTCGCGTTCAGTCCTCTTTCGCGGGCCGGCGAAGCCGCAGGACGAGTATGGCGGCAAGCGCGGCGGCGAGCCCGTACCAGGTGACAGCATATTGCAGATGGCTGTTCGGCAGGTCGATGATGGTGACGCCTCCGACCGGCAGACCGCCGGGGTTAGGCGTCTTGTCGGCATCGATGAAGATCGGCACCAGCTTGAACCCAGCCGGCAGGCCGGCGCTCGCGGCCATGACGTCGCGGTCCTTCCAGTAGAAGATGTTCTTCCCCACGTCATTGTCTGGAAGCATCATCGAGGGCTTTGCCGACAGCGGGTTGCGAGCAAGCCCGGTGACCGTGACCTTGCCCGTTAGCTGTCCCTTGGCACGCTTGGCGGCATCCTTGAGGTCGTAGGGCACAAAGCCACGGTTGATCAGAACGAAACGGCCATCGTCGAGGGCCAGCGGCGTGTAGATGTTGAAACCGGCATCTCCTTCCCAGGTCGCGTAGAAGTGCCGTTCGCCGGAATGCAGGAAAGTGCCGGTGACCGTGACCGGCGTGTAGTCGACGTCGCCGGTTGCGGCGAATTCCTTCTCGACCTCTGCCAGCGGCAACGGCGCCGAATGGGTGCGCTGGTCGATGGTCTGCAGCAGGCCTTCCTTCCAGTGCAGGCGCTGGACCTGCCAGGTGCCGAGCGCCAGCAGGATGAAGAACAGCACAAGGCCAAGGGCGATCAACAGCGCCAATCTCGGCCGCGAACGGCCGCCGGCGTTGGCGAAAGCTTCGCTCATTCGCCGCGATCCAGCCGACCCTCGGCCGCTTTGTTGCGGTATTGCAGGGTGAGCAGCACGCCCTTGATCAAGCGAAGCGCCGTCAGGCACAGCACCAGGGCGAGCGGGATCCATATCAGCAGATGCAGCCAGAGCGGCGGGCTCAGCGTCACTTCAACCCAGAGCGCCAGCCCGACGATGATGAAGCCGATGATCAGGATGACGAACACCGCCGGCCCGTCGCCGGCATCGGCGTAGGAATAGTCGAGGCCGCAATTGACGCAGCGCTTGCCGACGGTGAGGAAGCCGGAAAACAGCCGCCCCTCGCCGCAGCGCGGGCAACGGCCGTGCAGGCCGGCCGAAATCGGATCGATCGGAGGCCAGATCGCCCTATCTTCACTCATGGTTGTCTTCATTCATGGTCATTGCTCGACATCGATCGGCGTCCCATCGGCCACCATTGCCCAGATTTCGTCCATGTCGGAGTCCGTAACCGCAATGCAGCCGTCGGTCCAGTCGACCAATTGAAGCAGCCAGCCCCACCACGACAATCATTGCGCCGAAAAGAAGAAGGCGGCCACGTTGCCGCGACCGCCTTCCCCAAATCGAAATCCCAAAGGCTGGATCAGTGGCCCTCGATCACCGCGCCGACCGATCCCCAGACGTAGATCGAGGCGAACAGGAACAGCCAGACCACGTCGACGAAGTGCCAGTACCAGGCGGCCGCCTCGAAGCCGAAATGCTGCTTGGGGGTGAAGTCGCCCTTCATCGCGCGGATCAGGCAGACCAGCAGGAAGATGGTGCCGATGATGACATGGAAGCCATGGAAGCCGGTCGCCATGAAGAAGGTGGCGCCGTAGATGGAATCCTTGAAGCCGAACGGCGCGTGCATGTACTCGTAGGCCTGCACCATGGTGAACAGCATGCCGAGGCCGACGGTCAGCACGAGGCCGTTGACCAGCCCCTTGCGGTCGCCATGGATGAGCGAGTGATGCGCCCAGGTGACCGTGGTGCCCGACAGCAGCAGGATGACGGTGTTGTAAAGCGGCAGGTGGAAGGGATCGAGAACCTCCATGCCCTTCGGCGGCCAGACACCACCGGTAAACGTGTGGCGCGCGTAGTTCTGCACCTCACCGGCAAAAAGACTGGCATCGAAATAGGCCCAGAACCAGGCGACGAAAAACATCACCTCCGAGGCGATGAACATGATCATGCCGTAGCGCAGGTGCAGCGACACGACGCGCGTGTGGTGGCCCTCATGCGCTTCCTTGATCGTGTCCGACCACCAGGCGAACATGGTGTACAGCACGATCACGATGCCGATGAAGAACAGCCAAGGATTGGCAATGTTGAAGCCGAAGATCGGGAAGGAACCGCCCTTCAGGTATTCCATGAGGCAGACACCGCCAAAAGCGGTGACAAGCGCCCCGACCGATCCCAGGAAAGGCCACGGGCTCGGGTCGACGAGATGGTAGTCATGGTGTGGTTTTGCGTGCGCGTCTGCCATATCAACCCCCGAGATTTCCTTCGGTATCTGAAACTGTCTTGCTATTGCCCTTGGCCGGCTCCGAGGAGGCGACCGGCTTGTTCTTCTCGACCGGGAACATCGTATAGGACAGCGTGATCGTCTTGATGTCCTTCAGTTCCGGCACGTTCACGATGTCGGGATCCACATAGAACAGGACCGGCATGTCCAGCGTCTCGCCGGGCTTCAGCGTCGTATCGGTGAAGCAGAAGCATTCGACCTTGTTGAAGTAAGGGCCCGCCAGTTCCGGCTGCACGTTGAACGTGGCGCGGCCGGTGACGGGGCGATCGAACTTGTTGGTGGCCTGATAATGTGCCTGCACGGTCTCGCCGATCTTCATGGTCATCGAGCGCTGGACCGGCTGGAACTCCCACGGCACGCCGGCAATGTTGGCATCGAAGCGGACGGTGATCTCGCGGTCAAGCACGCGGCCGGCATACTGCTTCTCGACACGCTGCGTCGTGCCGCCATAACCGGTCGCCTGGCAGAACATCTTGTACAGCGGCACGGCTGCATAGGCCATGCCGATCATGCCGGTGAAGAAGGCGAGGCAGACAGCCGCGACGACGCGGTTGCTGGTCTTGCCCGCCGTCTTTCTGGGCGTCTCGGCGCTCATCACATCTTGCCCGACAAATTGTGGCCGAACTTCACGATCGTCGCGATGTAGAAAATCACGACCAGCAGAGCCAGCGCCACGCCAATCGCAATGGAACGGCTGCGCTGGGCCTTCTTCTGGCGCTCGGTCAGGGTGACCGTCTCGAGTTCTTTCTCGACCATGGTCATGCCCCACCCATGGCAAGCGCGCGTTCGACGACACTGTCGGCCAGATAGGCGGCGAAGATGGCGAAGAGATAGAGCAGCGAATAGGCGAACAGGGCCTTGGCCGGCTTCATGGCGCGGTCATCGTCGGCCATGCCAAGCACTTTCCAGGCATACCAGACGAAACCAGCGCCCAGCAGCAGAGCGGCCACGCCATAGAATGGCGTCGTGTAGCCGAGCAGCCAGGGCAGCACGCCAACTGGGGCCAGCACCAATGCATAGGCGAAAATCTGACGACGGGTCGATGCATGACCTGCGACGTTCGGCATCATCGGGATGCCGGCGCGGCCATAGTCCTCGGACTTGAACAGCGCAAGCGCCCAGAAATGCGGCGGCGTCCAAAGGAAAATGATTAGGAACAGGATGATGCTTTCGAAACTGACCGACCCGGTCACCGCAGCCCAGCCGATCACCGGAGGAATGGCGCCCGCGGCACCGCCGATGACGATGTTCTGCGGCGTCGAGCGTTTCAGCCATATCGTGTACACGACGGCATAGAAGAAGATGGTGAAGGCCAGCAGCGTGGCGGCCAGCCAGTTGACCAGCACGCCGAGCGTCATCACCGACAGGACCGAAAGCACCAGGCCGAAGCTGAGCGCCTCGTGCGGCTGGATACGGCCCGACGGGACCGGGCGGCTGGCGGTCCTGGTCATTACCGCGTCGATGTCGGCGTCGTACCACATGTTGAGGGCACCGGAGGCGCCAGCCCCGATCGCAATTGCCAGGATGGCTATCACCGCCAGCAGCGGATTGATGGTCACCGGTGCGGCGACCAGCCCGACAAAGGCGGTGAACACCACCAGCGACATGACGCGCGGCTTCAGGAGTGCGAAGAAATCGCCCGCCGTCGCTTCCGACATGCGGAAGCCCGCTTCGTCAATGCTGGTTTCGTCGACTAGGGCCATGCGTACTGAAGTCCATTATTCCGTTGGCCAAAACCGCCGGCGGACCGGCGGTTTCGCATTCGAGGGGAAGCCGCCTTACTTGATCTTCGGCAACTGCTCCCACTGGTGGAAGGGCGGCGGCGAAGGCAGCTGCCATTCGAGCGTCGTTGCACCCTCGCCCCACGGATTGGCGCCGGCCACCCGCTTCTTCTGGAAGGCTTCGAACACGCAGTAGAGGAAGATCAGGACGCCGACGGCCGAGATATAAGAACCGATGGACGACACATAGTTCCAGCCCGCAAACGCATCGGGATAGTCGATGGTGCGGCGCGGCATGCCGGCGAGGCCGAGGAAATGCTGCGGGAAGAAGATCAGGTTGACGCCGACGAAGGTGACCCAGAAGTGGGTGTTGGCGATGACGGGCGAGTACATGTAGCCGGTCATCTTCGGGAACCAGTAGTACCAGCCGGCGAAGATGGCGAACACCGCGCCCAGCGACAGCACGTAGTGGAAGTGGGCAATGACGAAATAGGTGTCATGCAGCGACCGGTCGAGGCCGGCATTGGCCAGCTGGACGCCGGTGACGCCGCCGATGGTGAACAGGAAGATGAAGCCCAGCGCCCACAGCATCGGCGTCTTGAACGAGATCGACCCGCCCCACATCGTTGCGATCCAGGAGAAGATCTTCACGCCCGTCGGCACCGCGATGACCATGGTGGCGAAGACGAAATAACGCTGCGTGTCGAGCGACAGGCCGGTCGTGTACATGTGGTGCGCCCAGACGATGAAGCCGACGGCGCCGATCGCGACCATGGCGTAAGCCATCCCGAGATAACCGAACACCGGCTTCCTCGAGAAGGTCGAGACGATATGGCTGATGATGCCGAAGCCCGGCAGGATCAGGATGTAGACTTCCGGATGGCCGAAGAACCAGAACAGGTGCTGGAACAGCAGCGGATCACCGCCGCCATCGGGAGCGAAGAAGGTGGTGCCGAAATTGCGGTCGGTGAGCAGCATGGTGATGCCGCCGGCCAGAACCGGCAGGGACAGCAGCAACAGGAACGCAGTGACCAGCACCGACCAGGCAAACAGCGGCATCTTGTGCAGCGTCATGCCAGGGGCGCGCATGTTGAAGATCGTGGTGATGAAATTGATGGCGCCGAGGATCGAGGAGGCGCCGGCGATGTGGATCGACAGGATCGCCAGATCCATGGCCGGACCGGGCTGACCCGAGGTCGAGAGGGGTGGGTAGAGCGTCCAGCCGCCACCAACGCCGTAGGCGCCCGGCGCACTCGGCACGAACATCGAGGTGAGCAGCAGGATGAAGGCCGGCGGCAGCAGCCAGAACGAAATGTTGTTCATGCGCGGGAACGCCATGTCCGGCGCACCGATCATGATCGGCACCATCCAGTTGGCAAAACCGCCGATCAGCGCCGGCATGACCATGAAGAAGATCATGATCAGGGCGTGCGCGGTGGCGAAGGCATTGTACATGCTTTTGCCGCCGTCGACCGCGGCGTCACCGTTCATGCCGTAGACCATCTGCGCCAGGCCGCTGAAGATCTGGATGCCAGGCTCCTGCAGCTCCATGCGGATGGCGACCGACAGCGCGCCGCCGATGATACCGGCCATGATCGCGAAGATCAGGTAGAGCGTACCGATGTCCTTGTGGTTGGTCGAATAAACCCACCGCACCCAGCCATGATACGGCTTGTGGTCGTGCCCGTCGTGAGCTGCAGCGTCTGCCATGTTCCGCTCCGTTCCCTAAATCTTGCTAAACCGCGGCATCAATTGCCGGCGGCCGCTACCTTGTTCTGGCCATCGACCTCGGCCATGAGCGTCTTGTTGGCGCCCGGCAGATCGGTCTTGGCTGCCGCCAGCCAGGTCTTGAACTGCGCATCCGAGACGACACGGATGGCGATCGGCATGAAGGCATGGTCCTTGCCGCAGAGCTGCGAGCACTGGCCATAGTAGAGACCTTCCTTTTCCGCCTTGAACCAGGTCTCGTTGGTACGGCCTGGAATGGCGTCGATCTTGATGCCGAAGGACGGCATGGCGAAGGAGTGGATCACGTCGGTCGCGGTGACGAGCACGCGGGTCATGGTGTTGACCGGCACCACCAGTTCGTTGTCGACGGCGAGCAGGCGCGGATAGACCTTGCGGTCTTCCTTGCCGGCCTTGGCGCGGTCGCCGTCCTGGAGGATCGCGGAGTTGAAGGCGAGCGTGTTGTCGGTCTGGTATTCGTAGTCCCAGTTCCACTGGTTGCCGGTCGCCTTGACTGTCAGCTTGGCCTCTTCCGGCGGCGTATATTGCGCGGTCAAGAGCTGGAACGAGGGAATGGCCAGGCAAAGCAGGATGACGACCGGACCGACGGTCCAGATCACCTCGATCAGCGTGTTGTGGCTGGTCTTGGAGGGAACCGGGTTGGCGCTCGCGCGAAACCTCACGATGCAGTAGGCGAGGAGAAGGAGCACCAGGATGGTGATCGGAACGATGAACCACATCGTGTAGTTTCCGAACCACTCGATCTGCCGCATCATGTCGGTCGCCGGCGCCTGGAAGGTGGTCTCCCACTCCACGGGCTGGTCGGCTTGGGCGGATGTGCCGGCAAAAATCGTGGCGGCGGCACAAGCACTCAGAAACTTGGCACTTGCTAGAAACCTGGCGCCAGCTAGGAAATTTCTCATCGCCCTCTTCGTCTCCCAGTTCCTCGCGGCTGCGCCAACGAGAATAACGAACAATGCCGGGACGGGAATCCCGACAGTCTCAAGGTGGTTCAAACCATACTCTTTTTCCCTCCGCAAGAAAGGAGCGGTCGAAACCGTGCGGCATTTTTGCGCGCAAGCTGACATGGCTCTTCGAAGGCAATGGCGATGGTGGCGAATCGCGTATGTTCGGCGGGCTGTCCGCCCTACGCTGGCGGAGCCCGCAGAGCGTCGTAATTCAGGCGAATTTGACAGGGAAAAGCGCTGTATTGCCTGTTTCGGGACAGTCCGGCCGCGGTCTCGTCCTTTACTTGGCATTGGCGCAGCTTAAAGTGCCGTGATTCGCAATGGAGCCGTCATGAACTCTTGGCTTTCGAGACTGAGGCATACGCGACTGAGACTTTCGAGAACCCTGGCAAACGCCATGTTTCTCGCCGTCCTGTCGGCGGCCGGTCTGTTCGTCGCCGGGCAGGCCAATGCGGCCCAGCCGAGCGGCACGGTCAAGTCGACGCATGGCGCATGGTCGATCATCTGCGACACGCCGGCCGGCGCGACCTCGGAACAATGCGTGATGATGCAGAACGTCGTCGCCGAGGACCGTCCGGAGATGGGGCTTTCGGTCGTCGTGCTGCGCACCGCCGACAACAAGGCCGAGATCCTGCGCGTGCTGGCGCCGCTCGGCGTGCTGTTGCCGAACGGCCTCGGTCTCAACGTCGACGGCAAGGACATCGGCCGCGCCTATTTCGTGCGCTGCTTCCAGGACGGGTGTTATGCCGAGGTCATTCTCGAAAAGCCCCTGCTCGACACGCTGAAGACCGGCACCTCGGCAACGTTCATCGTCTTCCAGACGCCTGAGGAAGGCATCGGCATCCCGGTCGACCTCAAGGGTTTCGCCGAGGGTTTCGCCGCCCTGCCCTGATCGCGGCTTGGCGCTGAACCAGACCTGGACGCGGCTTTTGCCGACCACTGACGCATGCCTTGCATCGAGCGGACGACGTCATTCGTCGGCGCTGATCTTCATTGCCGATTGTGCGGGCGCGGCTTCACGCCTACATCGGGGGAAAGCAATCATCCCACGGACGGACGCGCCATGAACAGCCTGATCGGCCAATTCGACATTTCAGACGACCGCATCAAGCAGATCGTCGCCGACACCATCAAGGGCGCCGACGACGGCGAGCTTTTCCTCGAATACAGCGAGAGCGAGGCGCTGATGTTCGACAACGGCCGGCTAAAGACCGCCAATTTCAACACCGACCAGGGCTTTGGCCTGCGTGCGGTCGCCGGCGAAGCCAGCGGCTACGCTCATTCCAGCGACCTGTCCGAGGCG
This sequence comes from Mesorhizobium sp. M8A.F.Ca.ET.161.01.1.1, assembly GCF_004792105.1. Classification (NCBI taxonomy): domain Bacteria; kingdom Pseudomonadati; phylum Pseudomonadota; class Alphaproteobacteria; order Hyphomicrobiales; family Phyllobacteriaceae; genus Mesorhizobium; species Mesorhizobium sp. M8A.F.Ca.ET.161.01.1.1. Next base: position 89,645 of record NZ_SRTD01000011.1, read on the forward strand.
TCGCTGCTGCGCGCGGCCAATGCCGTGTCGACCGTCAAGGGTGGGTATTCCGGCACGCTTGCCGCGGCCCCCGCCCGCACCAACCGCCATCTTTACGGCGACGAGAATCCGATCCCCTCGCCGTCCTTCGAGGCCAAGGGGAAGCTGCTGCAGGAAATCGACGCCTGGCTGCGCGCCGAGGATCCACGCGTACGCCAGGTGACGGCCTCGATCGCCGCATCCTGGCAGCATATCGAGATCGTGCGCGCCGACGGCCAGGTGGTGCGCGATATCAGGCCGCTGGTCCGCGTCAACGTCTCGGTCGTCGTCGGCGATGGCGACCGCCAGGAGAGCGGCTCCTATGGCATGGGCGGGCGAAAGGCGTTCGGCGACTTCCTGGTCGAGGACAGCTGGAAGCACGCCGCCAGGGAGGCGCTCAGGCAGGCGCTGGTCAACCTCGAGGCGATCCCGGCCCCGGCGGGCACTTTCGACATCGTGCTGTCCAGCGGCTGGCCGGGCGTGATGCTGCACGAAGCCGTTGGGCACGGGCTGGAAGGCGATTTCAATCGCAAGAAGACCTCGGCCTTCGCCGGCCTGATGGGGCAGCAGGTGGCCGCCAAGGGCGTCACCGTCGTCGACGACGGCACCATCGCCGAGCGGCGCGGGTCGCTCACTGTCGACGATGAAGGCACGCCTTCGGCCCGCAACGTTTTGATCGAGGACGGCAAGCTGGTCGGCTACATGCAGGACCGGCAGAACGCGCGTCTGATGGGCATGAAAGCCACCGGCAATGGCCGGCGCGAAGGCTATGCGCACCAGCCGATGCCGCGCATGACCAACACCTACATGACCTCGGGCGACATGGAGCCGGACGAGATCATCGCCTCGGTCAAGAACGGCATCTATGCCGTGTCCTTCGGCGGCGGCCAGGTCGACATCACGTCGGGCAAATTCGTGTTCGGCTGCACCGAGGCTTACATGATCGAGAACGGCAAGGTGACGCAGCCGATCAAGGGCGCGATGCTGATCGGCAACGGACCTGACGCCATGCACCGCGTCTCGATGGTCGGCAACGACATGAAGCTCGACAATGGCATCGGCATGTGCGGCAAGGCCGGCCAGGGCGTGCCGGTCGGCGTCGGCCAGCCGCATCTGAGGATGAACCAGATGACGGTCGGCGGCACCCGGGTTTGAGGCTCGGCGCCGTTCGGAAGAGATCGACGAAGCGCTGACGCGTTTCGACCTGTTCGTGGCGATAGAACTTCGACGAACAGATCGAGCGGCCGGCGACACGGATGGTGCCTGCCTTCGTCGAGCGTATTCTCTCAGCGACAGGCTATTGCCGGCGTTCCCAACCTGAATCCCGGCCGCGACCTTGAAGCGAACACAATCCACATTAAGACATTATTAGGTCTTTGACTGCTTGGGCTGCCTTTTGCGCACGAACGCAGCACCAGTTCCTCGTTGCGGTGGTGGTTTGGCAATGCGGCCTGTCCTGACTTCGTCTTTCCTGCTTGGCTTCGTTTCGTTGATTGGCGCGACAGCACTGCAAGCCAGTCCGGCGGCAGCACAGTCGACGTGGTTCAAGGCGCGATCGACGCAATCTTCTGCCGCCGCCGTGGGTGGAAGCACCAGCGTCCCCTACGGTTGGATCGACTTCTGTCATCGCCGGCCAAAAGAGTGCAAGGTGCCCGCTCTGCCGGCCGCGAATGTCAAGCTGACAGCACGGAACCTCCGCATCCTCAAGCGGATAAATCAGAAGGCGAACAGCGCCATCGAACCCGTCAGCAATTTCGATCACTGGGGCACGATGGCGGACCATTGGGATTACCCGGTTGACGGCAAGGGCGATTGCAAGATCTACGCACTCTACAAACGCAAGCTCCTTCAGGAGGCTGGATTTCCCAGACAGGCGCTGCTGATGACGGTCGTGCGCGACCTCAACAATGAAGGCCACACCATCCTGACGGTGAAAACCGACAAAGGCGATCTCGTCCTCGACAATATGGTCGACGAAATCAGGCCCTGGAACGCGACCGGCTACTACTGAAACGTCAGTCGCAGCAGAATCCGAATGTCTGGCAGTCAGTCAACCAGCGAGGCGGCACGCCGAAAACCTGACGGATGCCGCCAAGCGCGTAATCTGAGCGGCCGGAGCGATCGCCTTTGACGGGCTGATGCGCCACACCAGAGGCCCCCTGTCTGGCAACGAGCAAGGATGTTCGCCCCGCGAACGGAAAGGGCGAATCCCGGCCGCGGCAGCCTACTGGTTGCAGGCCGGTTCGCCCTGCTTTCCGCAAGACGGCTTTTTCTTGAGCTGCTGTGGCGGCTGCTCCTGCGGGAGACGCCGCTCTTGCATCTGCTGTCTCGGCTGCGCCCGGAATTCCGGCTTCGGCTCCGATCTCTGCGGCCGGAGCACCTGCTCGTTAGGCCTTTCCTGTCTCAACTGACGCTGCGCATTCTCGTTCGGCCTGATCTTGAGGTTGCGCTGGACGTTAACCTGCGGGCCGGCGGCCCCCTGTTCGCTGTTCTGCAGCCGGCGCAACGTCCTGCCCCTGTCGTTCCTGCTGGCGGAGCCCTGATTCTCGTCGGAGAACACCGCCGGATTGTTCCTGCTGAACCGTTTCTGCACGCCCGGTCCGTTGTCGGTTGGCTCACCGTTGACGGTCGGCAGTCTGCGGAGCTTCCTGCTCCTGTCGTTTCCGCTGGCCGGGCCTTGACCTTGGTTGGAGAACAGTTCCGGATTGTTCTTCCTGAGCCGCTCCTGCACGCCAGGCCGATTTTCGGCCGGAGCACCGTTGACGGTCGGCAGCTTGCGGAACTTCTTGCCGTTCTGCCGAGCTGTGCCCTGCTCTCCGGTAACAGCTGCACCGGCATTTCCAGTCGCCTCTTGGTTGCGGCCAACGATGCCTTGCTTGCCAAGCTGCTTCCTGGACTTGTTGCTGGGCAAATTCTCGTCGTTCAGCGCCGGCCTACCGTTGATGAGCGGCAGCTTTCTACCGTTGGCTCCTGGCAGGGCGTGATCGGTTTCAAGCTTACCGGTCGACAAGGTCTTCGACAGCGGAGTCGCTGCATCAGGTTGCTGGCCCTGTATCACACGTTGGCCAGGCTTCGGCGGCAAGCCGCCCTGTTGCTGATTGGACGGGGCCTGACCGGACATGGCCACTCTCTTTTTCAGCAGCGGCGGCAGCGCGACCCTGGCCGCCAGTGCAGCCGGGCCGGCCCCAACCGTGCCTCCGGCCGTCTTCTGGCCTGTCGTGAGGCCACCCTGAGCATTGTGATTGATGGTCTCGTTTTTGATCGTCGTGTTGATGTTGTTGATGACGGTCGTGTTGTGGATGTTGTTGAAGATGATGTCGTTCGGCGGCGGCACGATGTGACGCGGCGGATTGATAAACACAGGTATCGGCACGAATACCGGTGTCGGCAGGACGAAGACGTCAACCGGCGGCGGAGGCGCTTCCAACACGACGAATTCCGGCGGCGGCGGCGGCAGGAAGATCACCGCGATCGGCGGTGGCGGCTCGAAGTCGAAATCGGGATCGTCGAAATAGAGCACCGGCCTGTCGACGTAGACGATTTCCTCCTCCGGCGGCGGCGGCAAATCATAGTCATAGACGGTGAATTCCTCCGGCGGTTCCAGCGCAGCGTCGAAATGCTCGAGCCGCCAGCGCGCGTCCCAGGCATGCGGACCATGCCGATAGCGTCGCAGATAAGACCAATAGGCTTCCGGGGTGTCCTGCAGCCAGGTCTCACGCCACGTGATCGCCTCGCGCCGCGCGGCGATGATGGCGCGCACGCGCTTGGCCATCGGATCGTGTGGATAAGTGACGAGGAAATCCTCGTAGCCGCGCATCGTGTCGCGATCGAGAGCCGCGACATAGGCGTCATGAGCATTGAAATCGCGGATCGCCCTGGTTCGATTGGACCGGGAGTCGGCCTCCGAGACCTTGGGCGCGGGCGCGTCCGCAGCGCGGTCGAAGAAGACGAAAGGCGTGACGATTTTCGAGGCGTTCCACGGCACTTCCGCACCTTGCGTCACCTCGTTGACACGCAATCGTGTGCGGTCGAACACGTCGTCAAGCGACAATCCGCCTTGGCGTATCATCTCGGCCAGCGCCTGGGCATAGGCACCGTAGGGGCCTTTGCCTTCGGGCGCGACCGTTCCGGGAGCGGCGTTGAAGGCAATCAGCATGTTCGGGTCGGGATCGACCAACGCAAGGCCGCCGGCCAGCGGCTCTTTCCACTTCGGGAAGGGATTTGGCCGCGCCGCGTCAAGCACGACGATGTTGACCTTCGTCGGCAATCCGGCCAGCGATTTGGTGACATCGGAGAGCCGCATCGCCTGAAGCGGCACGTCGGCTGGACTGGCAATCTGGGCATCGGTCGGCAAGTAGTAATTCTCGCCTTCGAACTGCACGCCGTGGCCGGCGAGATAGACGAAGACAATCGCGTCGGGACCGGCGGCGGAGACCTTGCCGAGGAAATCGCGCAATGCGCCGCGCAGCGATTCCTGATCGACATCGCGCGCCCCGACCACATCGAACCCGGCCGCCTGCAAGGTCTGCGCGATCAGGCCCGCATCATTGGCGGCGGTCGCGAGCTCGCCGGCCTGATACGCGCCATTGCCGATGACGAACGCCAAGCGCTTTTCACCTTGCGCGAGGGCTCCGGTCGAGGAGCTGACCGCGAAAAAGATAAGAACGATGATGAGGCCGGTGAATTTCTGAAGGGTCTGCATGTCCGTTATCGCCATCGGTTCATATTAGTAACGGCGAATGGGCCGAAATGTTTCCCAAAGATGCGAAATTAGGAACCCGCACAAAGGCGGCTTTAGGGCACAATTTGGTCGAAAGAACAGAGGCTTCAGAAATTTCCTGCGAACCGGCGGTCGTGAACTACCGCCGCCTCTTCGGCCTTTCCAGCAAGGCGACCGCTTCGACGTGAGGAGACCACAGGAACTGGTCGATGGGCGTCACGCTTTTCAAGCTGTAGCCGCCATCGATGAGGATGCGCAGGTCGCGAGCCAGCGTCACCGGATTGCAGGACACCGCGGCAACGAACGGGACATCCGAGCGGGCGATCTGCTTCGACTGATCCTCGGCGCCGGCGCGCGGCGGATCGAAGACAAGGCCGTCGAAGGCGTTCAACTCCTTGAACGTCAGTGGCCGGCGAAACAGGTCGCGGCGTTCGCCCGTCACCCGCTTGATGCCGGTCGCGAAGCGGGAACCCCGGTCGAGCGCCGAGAGTGCGGCCGCATCGCCTTCGACCGCGTGCACCTCCGACTTCGCGGCCAGCCGCAAGGCGAAGCTGCCGCAACCGGCAAAAAGGTCGGCGACCTTTTTCGCACGCTTCAGATGTCCGCCGACGATCTCGGCCATTGTCTGTTCGGCTGCCTCGGTCGCCTGCAGGAAGGCGCCCGGCGGCACGGCGACCGCGACGCTGCCGAACATGACGACAGGCTTCCTCGGCTCGATGACGATCTCGTCGTCGATGGACAATCTGGCAAAGCCCTGCGCAATGACAAAATTGGAAGCGATACGGCGCTGGTGTTCGCCGAGCTTGCCGGGGTCGTGCGCCGCGACGTCGAGGCCCGAAGCCGTCACGGTGACCGCCATCCGGAATGATTTGGTGGTGGCACATATCAATCCGGCCAGCGCCTTCAACGGGCCGAGCGCGGCGACGATCTCCGGCAGCGAGATCGGACATTCGGATATCGAGATGATTTCCGGCGACAGATGGCGATTGAAGCCGAGCAACATGCCTGTTTCAGTGCGCCGGGCGGCAAGCACGACACGGCGGCGCGATCGCGGCGCGCAGGCGACCAGTTCGCCAATCTCGCAATCGATGCCCTTCAATGCGTGCACCACCTTTTCGCGTTTCCACCCGCGATAGGCTTCGGTCTCGAAATGCTGGAGGGCACAACCGCCGCATTCGGTGAAATGGCGGCAGGCAGGGTCGACGCGCAGCGGCGAGGCCTCCAGCACCGCCATCAGCGTGGCGCGATCCCTTTCGCGCGCGGCGGTGACGGTCTCGCCCGGCAGCGTGAAGGGAATGAACAGATCGCCGCTTTCGGTTTCGGCGATGCCGTCGCCCTGCGATCCGAGCTTTCGTATTGTGAAGCGTGCGCTCATCGGTCCTTGATCCCACCGAGCAGGAATTCGCGATTGCCGTCGCCACCTTCGATCGGCGACAGATGGAGGCCGAGCGAGCGCCAGCCGGGAACGGCATCCAGCCAATCCTGCAGCAGGCCCGCGACACGGGCGGCATCGAAGGGGTCCTTCAACAGACCGCCCTTGCCGATCGCCTCGCGACCCGCCTCGAATTGCGGTTTGACCAGAAAGACCGCGCCGGCGCCGGGCCTCGCAAGAGCAAGCGCCGGCGGCAGCGCAAGTTTCAGCGAGATGAAACTGACGTCGGAAACGATGAAATCCGGACTGTGGCCGGCAAGATCGGCGGCGGTGAGATCGCGTGCGTTCAGGCCTTCGATCACGGTTACGCGCGGATCACCGCCGACATCAGGATGCATCTGGCCGTGGCCGACATCGATGGCCGTGACATGGGACGCGCCGCGTTCGAGCAATACCTGGGTGAAACCGCCTGTCGAGGCGCCGATGTCGAGGGCCTCGCGGCCGGCGGGGTCGAGGCCGAAATGGTCTAGCCCGCCGATCAGTTTGAGCGCCGCGCGCGAAACATAGCCTTGCGCCGGATCGTCGATGACAACGAGGCATTGCGGCGAAACGTTCTGGCCGGGCTTGCGGGCAATTGCGCCGTCAACCGTCACCGTGCCACGCTCGACCGCGTCACGGGCGCGCGAACGGCTGGCAAACAGCCCACGCTGGACGAGCAGGTCGTCGAGCCGCTGGCGTGTGCTGGCTGGCAGAGGCGAATTCATCGGCCTTCTCTGGCGAAAGCCCGCGATGAAGGCAAGGACATTACACGGAACAGGGTGACGTCGTGCGTGAACGGCTGGAGCAGCGGGCCAAGCCGCGGCTTGCGCGCATCGCGTCGGGTCCGGCAAAATGGCCGTCGGGGACAGCCTCCATCGGGGAATCCGGGGAGAACGAATGCTGACGGGAACCTGCCACTGCGGCGCGACCCACTGGACCCTGGAGGGCGATCCCGGCCCGGTGACCGCCTGCAACTGCACGCTTTGCCGCCGCTATGGCGCGCTCTGGGCCTATGATTATGTCGACGAGCGCATTCGCGTTTCGGGGCCGACGGCCAGCTATAGGCGCGCCGGAAAGGACACGCCGTCGCTCGAAGTCCTGTTCTGCCCGACCTGCGCCTGTGTGCTGGCCTGGCGCGGCTTGCGCGCCAGCGATTCTGGCCGAATACGCATCGCCGTCAATGTGCGGCTGGCGCCACCCGAAGCCGTTGCCGACCTGCCGATCGACCATTTCGATGGCCTCGACTCTTTCGACGATTTGCCACGCGATGGTCGCTGCGTGCGCGATATGTGGTTTTAGAAGATGGTTCGCGGAACCTGGCGCTCGATAGCCGGAGACAGACCATCGTTCCGGTTGCCCGACGCCTGTTCACGTGGATGCTCGGTCGTAACAGCGGGCTGAGGTGCGGCGTTGGGCACGACCACAAGCTGCGGCATCTGCTTGTAGGAAAAGCCGCCGCGGATACCGCCCATCTTGCCGGCGACAATCCCTGTCGCCGCCTTTTCAAGATTGCGGTCGTAGGGCGTCTCGGCGGCAGCCGGTACCACTATCACGGCCAAGAGGGCCGTGCCGCACAGAAGCGTCTTCATTTTCGTTGTCTCCCTGCCTGGCTGCTGTCTAGCAGGGCGCCGTTGAAAAACGGCCAAGGGACACGGTAAGCGAAAGGCCAAACGGCAGCGTTAACAATGCGTTATGAAATCAAGCCGGCAAACTGAGTCAGACTGTTCAGATTTTGATTCAGGCGCGCTGGGCGCGGACCGTGTGGCCGAGGGCGGTGAAAACGGTGCGCACGATCCCGGCGGCGTCGAGTCCGGCGTCGGCATACATCTTTTCCGGCTTGGCGTGATCGGCGAACACGTCGGGCAGAACCAGCGGGCGTACCTTCAGGCCGCTCTCCAGCAATCCTTCTTGGGCAAGGAACTGCAGCACGTGGCTGGCGAAGCCGCCGATGGCGCCCTCCTCCACGGTGACCAGAACCTCGTGCGAGCGAGCCAGCCTCCGGATCAGATCCTGGTCGAGCGGCTTGGCGAAGCGGGCATCGGCAACCGTGGTGGAAAGCCCGGCCGCGCCGAGTTCCTCGGCGGCGGCAAGGCAATCCTGCAGCCTTGTGCCGAAGGACAGCAGGGCGACCTTGCTGCCTTCCCGGACGATGCGGCCTTTGCCGATGTCGAGAACCGAGCCGCGCTCCGGCATGTCGACGCCGACGCCGTTACCGCGCGGATAGCGGAAGGCTATCGGCCCGTCGTCATAGCCGGCGGCGGTGCGCACCATGTGGCGCAGTTCCGCCTCGTCGGCCGCCGCCATCACCACAAAGCCCGGCAGGCTTGCCAGGAAGGTGGTGTCGAACGCTCCACAATGGGTGGCGCCGTCGGCGCCGACGAAGCCGGCGCGATCGATGGGGAAACGCACGGGCAGTTTCTGGATCGCGACGTCATGGACGACCTGATCGTAGGCGCGCTGCAGGAAGGTCGAATAGATCGCCGCGAACGGCTTGTAGCCTTCCGATGCCAGGCCGGCGGCAAAGGTCACCGCATGCTGCTCGGCGATGCCGACATCGAAGGTCCTTGACGGGAACACCTCGCCGAACAGGTCAAGGCCGGTGCCGCTCGGCATGGCGGCAGTGACGGCAACGATGCGGTCGTCCTCGCGGCCCTCCTGGATCAGGCTTTCGGCGAACACCTTGGTGTAGGCCGGCGCGTTGGCCGGCGCCTTGGCCTGCGCGCCGGTGATGACGTCGAATTTGTTGACGCCGTGATACTTGTCCGCGGCGGCTTCCGCCGGCGCATAGCCCTTGCCCTTCTGGGTGACGACATGGATCAGCACCGGGCCCTTGCCGTTGTCGCGGACATTTTTCAGGACCGGAATCAGATGTTCCAGATTGTGACCGTCGATAGGGCCGATGTGATAGAAGCCGAGTTCCTCAAACAAAGTGCCGCCGGTGACGTAGCCGCGCGCATGCTCGACCGCCCGCGTGATGGCGCGATCGGCCCGCTTGCCGAGATAGGAGGTCAGCTTCTTGCCGAAGTCGCGCAGGCCGACATAGGTCTTGCCGGAAGCCAGTCGCGCCAGATAGGCGCTCATGGCGCCGGTCGGCGGCGCGATCGACATGTCGTTGTCGTTGAGGATGACGATGAGCCGGGCATCGAGCGCGCCGGCATTGTTCATCGCCTCATAAGCCATGCCGGCCGACATTGCGCCGTCGCCGATGACGGAAATGACATTGTTGCGGCCGCCTGAGAGGTCGCGGGCGGCGGCCATGCCCAAGCCGGCCGATATCGACGTCGAGGAATGGGCGGCGCCGAACGGGTCGTATTCGCTCTCGGCCCGGCGGGTGAAGCCCGACAAGCCGCCTTCCTGGCGCAAGGTGCGGATGCGGTCCCGGCGTCCGGTCAGGATCTTGTGCGGATAGGCCTGGTGGCCGACATCCCAGATCAGCCGGTCATCGGGTGTGTTGAAAACATAGTGCAGCGCCACTGTCAGTTCGACCACGCCCAGGCCGGCGCCAAGATGGCCGCCGGTGCGGGACACGGCATCGACCAGTTCGGCGCGCAGCTCGGATGCCAATTGCGGCAATTCGCTCTCGGCCAGCGTGCGCAGGTCGGCCGGGATGCGAATCCTGTCGAGAAGCGGCGTATGCGGCGTTGCGTTCACGTTGGGCCCAGACTTTCTGTTCATCGGCGGGATAGGCCGCCGGCCGGCGAAAGTAAATGCGTGTCGGTGACGCGGACGGCCAGCCTCTCGATCCGCTCAGCCTTCCGGCAGCGGAATGAATTCCTTCTCATCGCCAGGAACGATATCGAAGCGGCCGGTCTTCCATTCCTGCTTGGCCTGCTCGATGCGCTCCTTGGACGAGGAGACGAAATTCCACCAGATGTAGCGCTTCGAACCGAGCGAGGCGCCGCCGAACAGCATGAAATGCGCCCCGGTCAGCGATGATATGACGATCTCGTCGCCGGGGCGGAACACCAGCAGCCGTTCCGCCGGAAAGACGTCGCCCGAAATCGAGACCTCGCCCTCCAGCGTGTAGATGGCGCGCTCTTCCGCATCGGCCGGGATTTTGACACTGGCACCAGGCGCCAGCCGCAAATCAACGTAGAGCGTTTCGGAATCCGCCCGCACCGGAGACCGCAACCCCTGGAAATCGCCGATGACGACGCGGCCGCTGACGCCTTCGGCATCGATTTCGGGAAGCCGAAGCGCCGCTGTGTTCTCGAACACCGGCGCAACCTCTTCCTTGCCGTCGGGCAATGCCAGCCAGGTCTGCAGGCCGGAGATGGACATCGGCGCGCCGCGCAATTCCTGCGGCGTGCGCTCGGAATGGACGATGCCGCGGCCCGCGGTCATCAGGTTCACGTCGCCGGGCTCGATCACCATTTCGGTGCCGAGCGAATCGCGGTGCCTGATCTTGCCGTCGAACAGATAGGTCACGGTCGACAGGCCGATATGCGGATGCGGACGGACATCGAGCGCCTGGCCGGCGCGCAGGATCGCCGGACCCATGCGATCGAAAAAGATGAACGGCCCGACCAGGCGCCGCTTGGCGGTCGGCAAGGCGCGGCGCACATCGAAGCCGCCAATATCCTTGGCGTTCGGGATGACCATCAGCTCGATCTGGTCGCTGGCGAAGGCATCGCCGGCCTCAGGGTCTTTCCCCGGGAAGAAGCTCATGAACTCTCCTGGTCAGCGCTCGGTGGCTGCCTCGGCCGCATCAGGCAAAGCGGATCGCGGCCTTTGCTCTTAGTTTGGCCGCCACCTCTTCGCGATTGCGCGGATGCTGGTGGGTTTCGAGGGAATCAAGCAATTCGCGTGCGGATGCCGCGATGGCTTCGACAGCATGATCGAACGCATGCTGGTTCTGTTTCGACGGACGCGTCGTTCCGCTCAGCTTGCGGACAAACTGGAGTGCCGCGTCGCGGACTTCGTCATTGGTTGCCGGCGGATCAAAATTGAACAGGGTCTTGATGTTTCTGCACATCGTTTCCAAACCTCCTCTGGTCCGTTTCAATCGGGACGAACTGTATCCTCAATCATGATCGTGTCCAAAAATCGGTAAGGCTGCTCGGAGCCTTAGTCCGCGTCGAGCGGCTCGGTTCCAACCGGCTTGCCATCGCGCGACAGCCTGATCTTCTCGACCTTGTCTTCGGCTGCCTTCAGCAACCGGTCGCAATGCGCCTTCAGCGCCTCGCCACGCTCGTAGATCCGGATCGACTGGTCGAGCGGCACGTCGCCACGCTCGAGATCATCGACGATCTTCTCCAGCGCGTCGAGTGCCTGTTCGAAGCTCATCGCCTTGACGTCTTCATTGATCTCACCGCTCATCATTCATCCTTTCATCAGTCGCCCGACATGGGCGGCGACCGAAAATGCCAATCCCTGCAGATCGTAGCCACCCTCGAGTAGGCTGACGAGCCGGTTGCCGCCGTGGCGTGCGGCGCGCTGCATCAACTGGCCGGTCGCCCAGTCGAAATCGTCCTCGGTCAGATTGATCTCGGCCAGCGGGTCGCGGTGGTGCGCGTCGAAGCCGGCCGAAATGATGATCAGGTCGGGGGCGAAATTGTCGAGCGATGGCAGCACGCGCGACAGGAAGGCATCGCGAAACACCTCGCTGCCGGTCTGTGGCGCCAGCGGCGCGTTGACGATGTTGCCGGCACCGGTCTCGTTCTTCGCCCCGGTGCCTGGGTACAACGGCATCTGGTGCGTCGAGCAATAGAGCACCGACGGATCGTCCCAGAAAATATCCTGCGTGCCGTTGCCGTGATGCACGTCCCAGTCGACGACGGCGACACGCTCGGCGCCGTGCCTCTTCTGCGCATGGCGGGCAGCGATCGCCGCCGTGTTGAAGAAGCAGAAGCCCATTGCGGTGGTCTTTTCGGCATGGTGGCCGGGCGGACGGGCGGCGACGAAGACATTGTCGGCGCGGCCCGCAAAGACGTCGTCGACGGCGGCGTTGGCGGCGCCGATCGCCGTGATCGCGGCCTGCCAGCTCTTCGGGCTGGCGGTGGTATCGGCGTCGATGTGGGCAATGCCTTCGTCGGGGATGGCGGCGCGGACACGCGCGACGAAATCGGCGGGATGCGCGTAGAGGATCGTCGCCTCGTCGCCTTGCGGTGCCTCGACGCGGTCGAGCGCGGCAAAAGCTTCGTCGTCGAGCACGCGCTCGATGGCGCGCAGGCGGTCGGGCCGCTCGGGGTGACCCGGCGGGGTGACGTGTTCGAGAAAGATGGGGTGCGTGTAGAGACGGGTAGCCATCTCCCCTATCTAGTGCCCCGACGCCGTAATGGCCATGCGTGGCGGCTTGATCGCTGGGGAAAATCACGCCTGCGTCCATTGGCGTCGCTGCGGGGATTGGCGCCGCCGGGGCTTCGGCGTAAGGTTGCCGCCACTGCCTGGTGCCTGCCGGTCTGTTTGTTTTAGCCGCATTCTGCGACGCCAAATGATTTCACTTGGCTGCAAATGCTCCGGCGGGAGAATCGGGAACACGGTTGAATTCCGTGGCGTGCCCAACGCTGTAAGGGGGACCGCGCCGGTAAATGCCACTGTCGATGACGGGAAGGCACCGGACGCGGGTTGATCCCGAGCCAGAAGACCGGCCTGGCAGGCATCGTCATCCGCATGGTCAGGCGGATGACATCAGAGCGATGTGGGTCCTCTTGGACGCGCAAAGTTCGCTCTGAGAATTTGAATTGCTGCAATCGCAAGGGGACAAGCGATGCCGGAAGCCATGACCGCTCCATTGGGCGATGGATTTGATCAGATAGCGCGTGACGCGGTTTATCGCGCCATGTTCACGCGGCGCGACGTCCGCAGCCATTTTACATCGGAGGCGATCGACGATGCAGTGCTGGCGCGGCTGCTGCTTGCCGCCCACCACGCGCCATCGGTCGGCTTCATGCAGCCCTGGAATTTCATCGTCATTCGCGATGCCAAGCGACGGGCGGAGGTGCGCGACCTGTTCCTTGCCGCGCGTGAACAGGAACTGCCGGCAATCGAGGCAGACCGGCAGGCGATTTACCGCAAGCTCAAGCTCGAAGGCATTTGCGAAAGCGCATTCAACATCTGTATCACCTGCGACCGCGAGCGCTCGAAAGGCTCGCCGCTGGGGCGCTGGCACAACCCCGAAATGGACCTCTACAGCACGGTCTGCGCGGTGCAGAATTTCTGGCTGGCCGCTCGCGCCGAGGGTGTTGGCGTCGGCTGGGTCAGCATCATCGAGGCGCAAGCGCTGAACAGCCTGCTGTCCATCCCCGATCACGTGACGCCGATCGCCTATCTCTGCGTCGGTCGTGTCTCGGAGTTCGCGCCGAAACCGGACCTCGAAACGCATGGCTGGGGCCGACGCCTGACGCTGTCCGACCTGATCATGAGCGAGACGTTTTGCGGCCAGGGTGAGGCACCGCTCAAATCGGCGGTGGCCCGCCTCGACACCGTCACAGGTGCGCCCACCAGCCCCGCCGATCAATGCGTCGCGGCGGCCGTGCCCCAGCGCGAGCCGCCGAAGGTCGAGAGCGCCTTGTCCTTGAGTTCCCGGAACTTCGACGAGGCTTCGGCCAGCCTGGCGTCCCAGGCCGGATCAGGCACCTGGCCCTCGATGGTCTTGAAATAGACCTGCATCAGGCAGGCAATGGCGAATGGCTCGATGAAGGCCGCCTTGAAAGCCCAGGCAAAGACGATGGCGAGCACGAAAGCCCAGCCGGCGAGTTGCCCGGGCATGACATAAAGAATGGCGGCTGCCGGAGCCAGCATCAGCAGGAAGATCACGAAAGACACGCCCCACATGATGACCGCCAGCCAGACGGCGTTCTTGACCAAGGTCTTGCCGTTCTGGGCGTAGAGCACCACGCCTTGCCGCGCCGTCTCGAAGGGCGAGGACGAATTGATGCGGATGTTGTAACCGAGAATGATCTCGTCGACATAGGTCAGCGACAGGCGGATCACCGTGTTGAGGAACGAGACCAGGCCGCTCAGGCCGGGAATGGGCAGGAAGGCCGCGATGCCGCCCAGCAGGCCGGTGATGGCGCGGATGGCGCCCTTGACCAGCTGGTCGACGACGAAAAGGATGTTCGCCTCGGCAAAGCGCTCGGTCACAACCTCTTTCGCGTAGGCGATCTGGTTCTGGCCGTCGGGAACGTCATGTCCGTCGATCAGATGCACCATGACGGCGATATGGCCTGCCTTGACGACGTAGAGGATGTATTCGCGCAGCCAGTAGACAGCGATCGAGACGACGCCGAATCCGACCACGCCGCCCCAAAGGGCAAAGGACAACGGTCCGTCGGGATCGGTGGAGATATGGCCGACGCCATAGCCGACCGAGGCACCGGTGCCGGTGGCCATGATGTAGGCCAGCGTGATGCCGAAATAGACGATCATGCGAAAGACAATGAAAGGCCAGGTCCGCATCATGATGGATACCGACCTGCCGATATCGAAATCCCACATGCCCCGAATCCCCCAGAGGTGGCTGTGGAGGATGCGCCCAAACCAGCTATTGTCAATTGGAGGCGGTGGCGGAAGCGCCACGGCGGCTCAGTTTGGCCGTGCTTCCGGTTTGTCGAGCAGGCCTTCGAGCAATTGCTTGAACGCGGCCACCACCTTTCTCGACGTCGCTTCGGGATCGTTCGAGTTGGCGATCCGCTGTGCGGCCTGACTGCTCGCACCGTTGATCAACCCCGCCGCCGTTTCGGGATCGACGCCCGGCACCACCATCCCCTCCTGTTGCAGCGCCGTCAGATGATCGGTCATTGAACCGACGCAGGCATTGGCATTAGACCATTGCGCCGGATCGCCCAGCACGGCCGGGCCATCCCGGAACATGATGCGCTGGATTTCCGGCTCCAGCGCCATTTCGATATAGGTCGTGCATTCGTCGACGAAATGCTGCCAGCGGGTCGGCGCCCTCGCCGCGACCTCATTCACCCGGGCGGCCATTTCCGCGTCGATCTCGGCGATAACCGCCTGCAGCAGTCCCTTCTTGTCGCCGAAGTGATGATAGAGGGCACCGCGTGTCAGTCCGGCCGACGCGGTGAAATCGTCCATCGACGCTTCGGCGTAGCCAATGGTGCCGAAAGCCTGGCGGGCCGCCGTGATCAGCTTGGCTCGCGTCTCGGCAATCATCTCCTTGCGGGGTTTGTGCATGGTTCTGGACCTATTCACATACGCCTCGTATGCCAATTGACATACGCTACGTATGAACTATCTGACATTCATACGCATCGTATGTAATTGTCGCTTCATCCTTTGTCGAGGAACCCGCCATGCAAAACCCCTATTCGGAAATCTTTCGCGCCCCCGGAGCCAAAGGCTTTGCGGCCGCCGGCTTCCTGGCGCGCCTGCCGATCGCCATGGCACCGATCGGCATCGTGGCTATGCTGTCTCAGACGCGTGGCGAATACTGGCTGGCCGGCGCGGTCTCGGCGACTTTCGCGCTGGGCAACGCTTTCGTGGCGCCGCAAATATCAAGGCTGGTGGACCGTCTGGGCCAGACACGCATCGTGGTCCCCACCACCATCATCACCGTGATCGCCTTCGCGGTCCTCATCTCGGCAGCCAATCAGGATTGGCCGGTCTGGACGCTGTTCGTCTCGGCACTGGCGGCCGCGGCCATGCCCAGCATGCCGGCAATGGTGCGCGCCCGCTGGACCGAGATCTTCAGAGGACGGCCGCAGATGAACACCGCTTTCGCATTCGAATCGGCGGCGGACGAACTGGTCTATATTGCCGGCGCGTCGCTGTCGGTGGGGCTCAGCGCAGGCCTCTTTCCTGAAGCCGGCGTCCTGGTCAGCACCGTGCTGCTGGCCATCGGTTCAACGGCTTTCATCCTGCAGCGCTCGACCGAACCGCAGGTGCGGCCGGTGGACCGTGCCACGAGCGGCTCGGCAATAAGGCTGCGGCCGGTGCAGATCATCACCCTTGCCTTGATTTTCATCGGCGCGACCTTCGCGACGACGGAAGTGAGCACGGTGGCCATCACTGGGGAATTCGGCCAGCCGGGCGCCGCCAGCCTTGTCATCGGCGTCTATGCGCTGGGATCGTTCGTGCTCGGCATCATCGTCGGCGCCCTCAACCTGCAAGCACCGCTGCAACGCCAGTTGGCAATCGCGGTCGCCCTGGTCGCGCTTGGCACGCTTTTGCCGCTCACCGCCGGTACGGTGCCGCTGCTGGCGCTGACCGTGTTCATCAGCGGCGTGGCGATCTCGCCGACCTTCATCACCGCCTTCGGCCTGATCGAACGGCATGTGCCGGAAGCGATGCTGACCGAAGGCATCACCTGGGTGATGACCGGCATCGGCATCGGTATGGCGCTCGGTTCCTTCGCCGCCGGCGCGGTGGTGGATGCGTTCGGCGCCCAGAACGGGTTCTGGGTTTCGGTTGCATCAGGCGTTATCGCATTGGTTACGGTGCTGCTCGGCCAGCGCAGCCTCGCCACCCACGAATGCGAGTTGGAAGGATGCGAGGCGGCAATCCCTGCCGAATGACCGCCAGGGTTTGTTGAGCTCAGATAATCTCGGTCTTGGCGATATGAATGCCAAAGCCTTCGAGGCCGACATAGTGGCGCTCGCGTGAGGCGATCAGGTTGATCGAGGAAATGCCGAGATCCTTCAGGATCTGGGCGCCAAGCCCGATCTCGCGCCATTCGCTCTCGCGCCGGCGCGCCTCTTCATGGTCCTCGCGGTCGCCCGACACCGGCCGATTGCGCTCCTGGTGGGCGACGCCGACCGAGCCCTCTCTGAGATAGACGATGACGCCGCGCTTGCGCTCGCCCATCGCCTTCATGATGGCGTCCAGCCGGTGGCTGGTGCCGAACACATCGGTCACCACATCCTCCGAATGCAGCCGCACCGGGACGTCCTCGCCGTCGCGGATGTCGCCGAAGACGATGGCGACGTGATGCATCGTGTCCCAGGGCAGCGTGTAGGTGAAGACCTGCGCCTTGCCGCCCAGCGTTTCGATGTCGGAGCAGGCGACGCGCTCGACCAGCGTTTCCTTGCGTTGCCGGTAAGCGATCAGATCGGCGACCGAAACCTGCTTCAGGCCGTGTTCCTCCGCGAAAGCCTGTACCTGCGGGCCGCGCTTGACGGTGCCATCGTCGTTGACCAGTTCCGAGATGACGCCGATTGGCGGCAGGCCAGCGAGCTTGCACAGATCCACGGCCGCCTCGGTATGGCCCGAGCGCATCAAGACGCCGCCTTCACGCGCGATGAGCGGGAAGATGTGGCCGGGGCGGACGAAATCCGAAGCGCCGACATTGCCGTTGGCAAGATTGCGCACGGTCAGCGTGCGGTCGTCGGCTGAAATGCCTGTCGTCGTGCCGTGCTTGAAGTCGACGCTGACGGTGAAGGCGGTGGTGTGGGCCGAATCATTGTCGGCGACCATCGGCGCGAGGTTCAGCCGCTTGGCTTCTTCGCGCGGCATCGGCGTGCAGACGATGCCCGACGTGTTGCGCACGATGAAGGCCATCTTCTCCGGCGTGCAGTGGACTGCGGCGACGATCAGGTCGCCCTCGTTCTCACGCCCATCATCGTCCATGACGACGACGATCTCGCCGCGTTCGAAAGCCCGGATGGCTTCGACGATCTTCTTCTGGTCGTAAGGCATGGAAATGCTCGCTTCGCTCGCAGGAAATAGGCAATAGGCAGTAGGGAAAGGAAATTTTGGCTCTTTCGGGCGGGCAGACTGGCCTACTGCCTAATCCCTACTGCCTATTCCCTTTCCTGTCTGTCCTCGGTGCCGCAGATAGTGGTCGGCGATGGCGCAGGCAACCATGGCCTCGCCGATCGGCACGGCTCGGATGCCGACGCAGGGGTCGTGGCGACCCTTGGTCATCACCTCCACGTCGTTGCCGTCCTTGTCGATGGATTTGCGCGGCGTCAGGATCGACGAGGTCGGCTTGACGGCAAAGCGCGCGACGATCGCCTGCCCGGTGGAGATGCCGCCGAGGATGCCGCCGGCATTGTTGGAGAGGAAGACCGGCTTGCCGTCATTGCCCATGCGCATCTCGTCCGCATTCTGTTCCCCAGTGATACGCGAGGCCTCGAAACCATTGCCGATCTCGACGCCCTTGACGGCGTTGATCGACATCAGGCCGGAGGCGATATCCTGGTCGAGCTTGGCGTAGATCGGCGCGCCGAGGCCGGGAGGCACGCCGTCAGCGACGATCTCGATCACCGCGCCGACCGAGGAGCCGGCCTTGCGGATGCCGTCGAGATACTGCGTGAAGACAGGCACGGAAGCCGGATCCGGGGTGAAGAACGGGTTCTCCGCATCGCCGATGAAATTCCAGTTCCAGTTGCCGCGATCGATCGACTTTTCGCCCATCGACACCAGCGCGCCGCGCACCACCATGCCCGGCACCACCTTGCGGGCGAGCGCGCCGGCGGCGACCCTGGCCGCCGTCTCGCGCGCCGAGGAGCGGCCGCCGCCGCGATAGTCGCGTATGCCGTATTTGACGTCATAGGTGTAGTCGGCATGGCCCGGCCGGAACTGGCGGGCGATCTCGCCATAGTCCTTCGAGCGCTGGTCGACATTCTCGATCAGCATCGACACCGGCGTGCCGGTGGTGATCATCGTCGTGCCGTCCTCGTCGAGGACGAAGCCTGAGAGGATCTTCACCTCGTCCGGTTCGCGGCGCTGGGTGACGAAGCGCGACTGGCCCGGGCGGCGCTTGTCGAGCTCGGCCTGGATTTCATCGCGCGTGAAACGGATACCCGGCGGACAGCCATCGACCACGCAGCCGAGCGCCGCGCCATGGCTCTCGCCCCAGGTGGTGACGCGGAAAAGATGGCCAAACGTGTTGTGAGACATGGAAAAGCGCCCTGCCCGGCATCAAAACCGGCTGAAGCCAGCCTTCTATTGGCGTTTTCCACAGTGGTCAAACTGTCATCCCCGCCGTTTAAGTTTTGACACATTCGGCTGGTTTCTGCTTTCTTCCATTCGCCGTTGAGGACCCGCCGCCACCCAGGCCGGCGCAATGACCAAAGAGGACGATAATGCGTACCCTGATTGGCGCTGTTGCCGCCACGCTGTTGCTTTCCACCGCCGCCTTTGCCGGCCAGACCGAAGGCCTGATCAAGAAGGTCGACAAGGATGCGCTGACCCTGACGCTGGACGACGGCAAATCCTACAAGCTGAATGCCGAGACCGATCTCGACGCGCTGAAGCCGGGCATGGACATCGTCATCGCTTTCGATGTGACCGACGGCGAAAACGTCGTCACCGACATGCAGTTGCCGGGAGACGGCGACACGAACTAAAGCGCGTCGCGACGCGCTTTAGTTCTTTGTTTTTATGCATGTCGTCTTCCCCAAAACCGAGGTCACTTTTGGGCGACATGCATTAGCAATAGGCCGTCATCAGGCGCCCTAAAGCCATTCCAGGCTCCGGCCTTCAAGTTTGAGCACGCGATCCTGCGGTATCTCCAGGTTCGCGGCTTCGTCCTCGGGCATATCAAGCACGAAGCGAAACAGGGTGCGCATGACGCCGCCATGCGTGACACAAATCGTCTCGCGGTCGATCTCGTCGAACCATGGCTTCACCCGCTCGAGCAGCATCTGGTAGCTCTCGGCACCTTCGCCCGGCGGCTGAAAATTCCATTTGTCGCGAGCACGCGTCATGCTTGCCCCGGGAGACCGCGTCTCGAGCTCGGCAAAAGTAAAACTCTGCCAATCGCCGAAATTGACTTCAATGAGCCTGATATCGGTTCGGTAGGCGAGCGGATCGAGCTTCATGGCGGCGCGGATGCGTTCCATCGTCTCGCGCGTGCGTCTCATCGGACTGGCGACGAAGTCGAATTCCTGGGGATCACCGACGAATTCGGCCAGCCGATGGCCGTTTCCGGTCGCCTGTTCGCGGCCGCGAGCATTGAGATCGGTGTCGGCCTGGCCCTGAAGCCGGAACTCGGCGTTCCACGCGGTCTGGCCGTGGCGCACGATATAAACCAGCGGGTACATCAGCTCTTCCGGAGATCGGGCCAGGGCCTGGACGCAGGACAGGCGGAGAGAACTAGTCCTTGACCGTCGAAATATCCGGCGCGTCGACCGCCTTCATGCCGACGACGTGATAGCCGGAATCGACATGGTGCACCTCGCCGGTGACGCCACGCGACAGGTCGGACAGGAAATAGACGCCGGAATCGCCGACTTCTTCCTGCGTGACCGTCTGTTTCAGTGGCGAATTGTATTCGTTCCACTTCAGGATGTAGCGGAAATCGCCGATGCCGGAGGCGGCAAGCGTCTTGATCGGGCCGGCGGAAATCGCGTTGACGCGGATTTTCTTGGCGCCAAGATCAACGGCGAGGTAACGCACGCTGGCCTCGAGCGCCGCCTTGGCGACGCCCATGACGTTATAGTGCGGCATCACCTTCTCGGCGCCGTAATAGGTCAGCGTCAGCAGCGAACCGCCCTCGGTCATCAGCGCTTCGGCGCGCTTGGCGATGGTGGTGAAGGAATAGACCGAAATGTCCATGGTGCGCAGGAAATTGTCGCGCGTCGTCTCGACATAGCGGCCGGTCAGTTCGTCCTTGTCGGAAAAAGCGATGGCGTGGACGAGGAAGTCGAGCTTGCCCCAATGCTTGGCGACATTGGCGAAAACCTCGTCCAAACTCGCGGGATCGGTGACGTCGCAATGACCGGCGACAAAGGCGCCCAACTCCGCCGCCAGCGGCTCGACTCGTTTCTTGAAGGCTTCGCCCTGATAGGTCAGTGCGATCTCAGCGCCGTGATCGACGCAGGCCTTGGCAATGCCATAGGCGATCGACCTGTTGTTGGCGACGCCAAGAATAAGGCCGCGCTTGCCGGCCATTAGGCCCTGTCCACCCGCCATGTCAGCGCTCTCCGCAAGGTTTCTGCTTTGTGGAGTGCCTATCGCACAGGCACACAGCCCCTTCAAGCGTTCAAACCAGACAGTTCGGGGGACAAAAGCTCTCGATCAGCCCTTTTGGCCGCGCAACAGCGATTCGAGCGCGCTGTCGCCGCCTTCCGGCAGCATGATGCGCACATGGACATAGAGATCGCCATGGCCGCCGGCTTTCTCGGGCAGGCCCCTGCCCTTGAGCCGCAGGACCTTGTCCGAGCTCGACCAGGCGGGAACATTGACCGCCAGTCTGCCGGTCGGCGTCTCGACCGGCACCTTGGCGCCCAGCACCGCATCGGCCAACGTCACCGGCAGATCAGCATGGAGGTCGCGGCCCTCGATGCGGTAGCGCGGGTGGCGACGGATGTGAATCTTGACCAGCGCGTCGCCGGGCTGGCCCGGCCCCTGCTCACCCTGGCCCTTCAAACGGATGGTTTGGCCATCCTCGACATAGGCCGGCATCTTGACCGCGACCTTGCGGCCGTCCGGAAACACCGCCGTCACCTTTTCGGCGTTCGCGGCTTCCTCGATGGTAATGTCGAGCGTGACGTTCAAATCGGCCGATGTCGCCGGCTGGCGGCGGTCGCCAGCGCTTGGCCCGCGCGCGCCAGAAAAGGCATCGCCGAAAATCTGGCTGAAGATGTCGCTGTTGCCGTCGAACGGATCGCCACCCGGACGGCCCGAGCGGAACTCGAATCGCGAGCCGCCGGCGCCCTGTTGCTGGCGGCGAAACCCGGCAAAGGGGTCGCCGCCACCGGCCGCGCCTTCAAAACCCTGGAAACGCGGCTTGCCATCGGCGTCGATCTCGCCACGATCGAAAGCGGCGCGGTTCTTCTCGTCGCCGATGACCTCGTAGGCCTGATTGGCCGCGGCAAAACGGTCCTTCGCCTTGGGATCATTCGGATTCTGGTCCGGATGATGCTTCTTGGCGAGTTTCCGATACGCCGATTTTATGTCCTTGGCCGATGCGTTCTTTGCAACGCCCAGGACCTCATAGGGGTCGCGCATGCTTCCTGCCCTGGAAAAGGAGTTGAGTCCATACTTGCCCCCTATATGCGCTCGCATAGGAAGAAATTCCAGTAGCAGTGCGTCATATCAAAGGTGGAAAATCAGAGCGCCTTGAAGCCCTGCATGCGCCAGCCGCCGGCACTGGCAAGACAGAGTTCGCCCTCGAACATGGCAACGCCGTCAAAGCTCTCGCGCGAAGCCTTGAAGCGGCGGCACGTCATGCCGCTGTCCTTCAATTCCGCCAGCTCCGTGATGGAGCCGCGCGAGCCGGTGCCGGCATTCGCCCAGGGCACTGCCTGGCCACCGAGTTGCTCGATGTCGGCGGACGATACCGCATTGCCGATCGTCGTCTGGTCGGAGTCGCGATCCGAATCGGCAGGCTTGGCCGAAGCCGATGTGCTTGAGGTCAGGATCGAGCGGTCGACTGCGGCTTTCTCAAGGCTGAAGCCTCCCGCGCCGCAGCCAGCAAGCGACAGGACGATTGACACGATCGCAACTTTCGCGCTGGCAGAAGCGATAACGCCCCATTGCCTGCTGTCAAAAGCTTGCGCGATACGCGACAATCGGCAACCTCCCTGATTTCGTGACAATTTGAGAAAAACTATGAGTGATGCAGAGTTAACAAGCGGTGACTTTACCGAGGCCGCCGAGCCGTTTCGCCTTTTTGCCGCATGGCTGGACGACGCCACCAAGAGCGAGATCAACGACGCCAACGGCGTGGCGCTGGCGACCGTCGATGCCGA
Organism: Mesorhizobium sp. M8A.F.Ca.ET.161.01.1.1; assembly: GCF_004792105.1. Lineage (NCBI taxonomy): Bacteria > Pseudomonadati > Pseudomonadota > Alphaproteobacteria > Hyphomicrobiales > Phyllobacteriaceae > Mesorhizobium > Mesorhizobium sp. M8A.F.Ca.ET.161.01.1.1. The sequence goes on from NZ_SRTD01000011.1 coordinate 112,392, forward strand.
GGGCATGCCGGACGTACGGATGGTGCTGCTCAAGGGGTTCGATGAAAGCGGCTTTGTGTTCTACACGAATTTCGAGAGCGCCAAGGGCCAGGAGATTCTAGGCAGCATGAAGGCGGCGATGTGTTTCCATTGGAAATCGCTGCGCCGGCAAGTGCGCGTGCGCGGTCCGGTCGAGATCGTCAACAATGCCGAGGCCGACGCCTATTATGCGACGCGCCCGCGCGGCAGCCGCATCGGCGCCTGGGCCTCGAAGCAATCGCGACCGCTGGAAAGCCGCTTCGCGCTGGAAAAGGCGGTCGCCGAATACACGGCGCGTTATGCCATCGGCGATATCCCGCGACCGAAACATTGGTCGGGCTTCCGCATCGTACCGAAGACCATCGAATTCTGGCACGACAGGCCGTTCCGGCTGCATGACCGAGTGGTCTTCTCGCGCGACGCCGATGGTGGCTGGAGCAAGACGAGGCTGTATCCCTGAAAGGGTAAGGTTCAGCCCTTTTTCCTGGTCATGAATGCCGTGAGGGCGGCGCGCGCCTCGTCGGATTTCAGCCGCTCACGGAAATGCTCGCTCTCTACCCCGATGCGGGCGACGAGGTCGTCGCGTGAGCCACGCATCAGGTCGCGCGCGATCCTCAGTGCCTGCGGCGGCTTGGCCGCGATCTGGCCAGCCGCCGCCAGCACCGAAGCCTCCAGCGCGCCTTCCTCGACCACCTCGTAGATCAGCCCGACGGCCTTCGCCCGCTCGGCCGAAAAGCCCTCGCCGAGGCCGAGCAGCGCAAACGCAGCTTGCTGGCCGAGGATGCGCGGCGCCAAAAGGCTCGATCCGGCCTCGGGCACGAGGCCGAGATCGACGAAGGGCGTGCGGAACACGGTGCGTGGCGTGGCGAAGGTCAGGTCGCAATGCAGGTTGATCGTGGTGCCGATGCCGACCGCGATGCCGTCGACGCCCGAGACCATCGGTTTCTCGACCCGGGCCAGCGCCATCAGGAAATCCCAGACCTCCGTGCCACCATCGCCGCCAGTGGCCACCACCATGAAGTCGCCAAGGTCGTTGCCGGAGGAGAAGGCGCCGGGCACGCCGAGAAAGACATGGACGCGGATCGCCGGATCGGCGTCGCCTTCGGCAAGGGCCGCCGACATCGTCGCATACATGGCGCGCGTCAGCGCGTTCTTCTTGTCGGGGCGGTTCATGCGGATGATCTGGATCGCGCCCTGGCGCTCGACGAGAATGTGGTCTGTCACGATTGTATCCTCAGTGAATGTCAGGCGGAAATCAGCGCCTTGCCGGCAGCGGCAAGGCTGTCGCCGCCGTCGATGACGCGGTCTTTCAACGCGCCGGCCTCGCCGATAAGATTCTCGGCGAAGAAGCGGCACAGCGCGATGCGGCCCTGATCGGCAAGAGCGCCGCGCGCCAGATAGGCGCCGCCGGCGGCGAGCGAGATCAGCCGCAGATACGGCGTGGCGCCAGCCAGCGCCTTGTCCGTCTGACCATCGGCCGCCAGTTTTTGCAGGAAGCGGGTCGCTTGCGTCAGATCGCCAAGGGCCGCACCCAGAAGATCGGCGGTTCGGCCGAAGCCTTGCAGGTTGAAGGTGCGCACTGCATTGGCGATACCAGCCAGTTCGTCGATAAAGCGATGCACGTGCTCGCCGCCGCCGAGCGGCAGCTTGCGCATCACCAGATCGATCGCCTGGATGCCGTTGGTGCCCTCATAGATCGGCGCGATGCGGGCGTCGCGGTAGAGAGCCGCCGCACCCGTTTCCTCGATGAAGCCCATGCCGCCATGCACCTGGACGCCGAGCGAGGCAACCTCGACGCCGACATCGGTGGAAAAAGCCTTGGCCAGCGGCGTCAAGAGATTGGCACGGTCGCGCCAATGCCCCGCCTCGTCACCCGACGATACGCGCGCGAGATCGATGGCGTGGGCGCAACTGTAGCTGATGGCGCGGGCGATCTGCGTCAGCGCCTTCATCGTCAGGAGATTGCGTTGCACGTCCGGGTGGTGAACGATCGGCGCCATGCCGGCACCAGCGTAATCCGCCGCCTTACCCTGACGCCGTTCATTGGCGTAGGCGATCGCTTTCTGGGTCGCGGCTTCCGCGACCGCGACACCCTGCATGCCGACGGCCAGACGGGCATTGTTCATCATGGTGAACATGCAGGCGAGGCCCTTGTTCTCCTCGCCGATCAGCCAGCCGATGGCGCCTGGCTTGGCGCCTTGAAAGCCGTCGCCATAGATCATGGTGCAGGTCGGCGAGGCGTGGATGCCGAGCTTGTGCTCGAGGCCGGAACAGAAGACGTCGTTGCGCGCTCCGATCGACCCATCGTCGCCGACCAGGAATTTCGGCACCAGGAACAGCGAGATGCCGCGTGTTCCGGCGGGCGCATCGGGCAGCCGCGCCAGCACCAGATGGACGATGTTGTCGGTGAAATCGTGCTCGCCATAGGTGATGAAAATCTTCTGGCCGAAGATGCGGTAGGTGCCGTCGCCGGCCGGCTCGGCGCGGGCGCGTAGCGCGGCGAGGTCGGAGCCCGCCTGCGGCTCGGTCAGGTTCATCGTGCCCATCCACTCGCCGGAGACGAGCTTTGCGAGGTATTTCGCCTTGAGGTCCTCGGAAGCGTGCTTGTCCAGCGCTTCGACCGCGCCCATGGTCAGCGTCGGGCCGATGCCGAACGCCATGGCGGCCGAATTCCACATTTCGAGCGCGGCGACGCCGAGCATCGTCGGCAGCGCCTGCCCGCCATACTCTTCCGGCCCGGAGAGCGCGTTCCAGCCGCCGTCGATCCAGCGGCGATAGAGTTCTTTCCAGCCCGTCGGGGTGGTGACGACCGCATCCTTCAGCACGGCACCTTGTTCGTCGCCGATCTTGTAAAGCGGGGCCACCTCCTCGGTGGCGAAACGGCCGGCCTCGCCAAGGACGGCATCGACCAGATCCTCGCCGAGATCGCCGAACGCTCCGGCATCGATGGCCGATTTCATGCCGGCCACATGCTTCACGGTGAACGCGATATCCTCGACCGGTGCCCGATACATGCCGCTCGATCCTCCCTGATGCATCGGCCTCGCCGACCCTAGAGCGAGTGCCACCGCAAAACCATCCGCCTTTGGGCGGTCTCCCATCTTCTTTTTACGTAAACGTCAAATTTTGTCACGCGGATTTTGCAATCGGGCCGGCCTGTACTAAATTCGACCGATGCCGGATCAAATCGACCGGCGAAAAAACCAGCCGACCGGAACATTCCATGCTTGCCAGACCTGACGCCTATCGCTGTATCGAATGCGGCTTGCCCTACCGGGCAGCCGGGTTTTCCTACTATCACGGCGAACTGGCAAACGGCCCCGCCTACTGGTCGGATCGCGGCATATTGTGCTCGCCGCGATGCTCGCTTGCCCATCACCGCAAGCGCGCTGCCGAGGGCACGCTGCGGGAGGAGCCGGCGCCAGATCCGTTTGAATTTCCGCCAGTCGGCCGGCGGTGACCACAGCGCTTGATATGTACGGTCAAAACCCGTACATATTGCGTCAGAGGTGATCGCGATGCCAAACCAGCAAACCCGCACTGCCCGTATCGAGGCTCGTATTTCGCCAGATATGCTCAGCGTGGTGAAGCGTGCCGCCGAAATTCAGGGCCGCAGCGTCAGTGACTTCGTGGTTGCTGCCGCGCAGGAGGCCGCACAACGCACCATCGAGGAGACCGCTATCATCCGCCTATCCATTGAGGATCAGCGCGCTCTGGTCGAGGCCATTCTCGATCCACCCGAACCCAATGAAGCACTGCGCAAAGCCGCCGACGCCTACAAGCGAGTTGTCGTCGAATCCCGGTGAGTCTGGACTTGATCATTGAGCCGCTGGGCGGGTCGCATCCTCGTAAGGGGTTCAACTGCGGTGTACCAGCACTGGACCACTATCTTCGTGAGCAGGCGAGCCAGGACATCAAACGCCGAGTCAGCAATTGCTTCGTCGCCGCAAACCGTGATGTCGGTCTCATTGCCGGATATTACACTCTTGCAGCAGCAAGTGTGCCCATCGCTTCTCTGCCAGAAGACCTGACGAAACGCCTGCCGCGTTATCCAGTCCTGCCCGCCATATTGATTGGAAGGTTGGCTGTCGACACCCGAAATCAGGGGCAACGTGTTGGATCGACATTGATCGTGGATGCGCTCCGGCGCTGCGCCGAGGCTGCTCCCGCCTCTTTCGCGCTGATCGTCGACGCCAAGGACGACAAAGCCGCCGCTTTTTATCTCAAGCATGGTTTCACGCCGTTTCAAGGTCGCCCGTTGTCGATGTTCCTGTCAGTAGCGACGGCGTTGAAGCTGTTCGTCTGACGCACCGCATCGTCTCGAGAAGCATTTCCTTAACCATAGCGGTTCAGCATTCGCCTTTGATCAACGGGGATTCCCTGTTTTGAAAAGGACGGCGCGCTTCCTTCGCCGCACGGCGCTTCTCACTTTCGCGGCAGCAATGGCGCTGTCGCCCGCGGCAAAGGCTTCGGATTTCTCCGAGCCGTGGAAGAACGCCGACCGCGCCCTGGTCATCGACGCCTACGAATACAATTCCATCGACTGGGCCCAGCTTGCCACCGACAGACGCATCGTCGCCTTCATCAACAAGGCGTCCGACGGCATGCCGCCGCCCTATTTCTGTTCGGGCGGCGACACCGAGGTGAAGCTTTGCAAGACGCTGTGGAAGCGCCACGCGGTGACGCGCGAGCTGTTCCAGACACGCAGGGTCGTGGCCAAGGCGCTCGGCATGAAATGGGGCGCCTATCACCTCGCCCGCCCCGGCAATCCAGTCGAGCAGGCCAACAATTTCCTCGATTTCGCCGACCCCGCGCCGGACGATCTCATGGCCCTCGACATCGAGGGCATCGATCCCACGCAATGGATGTCGCTCGACGACGCCGAGGAGTTCGTGCGCCAGGTGCACCGGCGCATCGGCCGCTTCCCTGTGCTCTACACCAACGGCAAGACCGCCCAGTACATCGCTGACAACCGCTACAAATACCGGCTCCTGTCGCGGCTGCCGCTTTGGTACGCGCGCTACAAACCTGACATCGAAGTGCATTTTCCGATGGGCAACTGGCAGGGCTATGCGCTCTGGCAGTTCTCGGCGCAGGCCAATTGCGGCCGCTTCCGCTGCCCTTATCGGGTCGCCGGCACGCCGAACGATATCGACGTCAACGTGGTGCCGACGAATGCCGCCGCGCTGCGCCAGCAATGGCCATTCGGCGGACTGCTCGACGTGCCTTCCGATTATCTTGCCAGCGTGCCGGTGCCGCTCTCGCGGGAAGCCGCACTGGCCGGCAAGGCCACCATCATTTATGCCGACGTTGCGACGCCGCCGACTGTCGAGGAAATGGTCGCTGTGCTCGGTTCGCGCTGGTCGAAATTCCGCGACGGGTTTCGCATGCCTGTCGTGAAGACGGTGCCGCCACGGCCGGGCTTCGGCATCGTCCAGTATGTCGCCTGGAAGCGGGCAGGGCAGCGCTCGCCCGCACAACTCGACGCCGCCTTCGCTGCGGCCGATCCGCTCAGCACCGCTTCGACCGAACTCGATCGCAGCCAGCGGTAGCCGTCGCCCACCGGTCGGAGCTTCAGCCCGCCTTCTCGCGCGCCACGGCCTGCCAGCCGATGTCGCGGCGACAGAATCCGTCCGGCCAATCGATGCGGTCGAGCGCGGCATAGGCTCGCGCCTGCGCCTCGCCAACCGTGGCTCCGGTCGCCGTGACGTTGAGCACGCGGCCGCCATTGGCGACCAGCGCACCGCCATTGATGGCGGTGCCGGCATGGAAAACCTGAACGCCTTCGCCCGCGGCGTCCTCGACGCCGCGAATGACGGAGCCTTTTTCCGGCGTGCCGGGGTAACCCCGCGCCGCCATCACCACGGTCAGCGCCGCCTCGTCGCGCCAGCGCACCGAGGTATGCGCAAGCTGGCCGTCGACGGCGGCATTGAGCAGGACCAGCAGGTCATCCCTGAGCCGCATCATCAGCACCTGGCATTCCGGATCGCCGAAGCGGGTGTTGTATTCGATCAGCTTCGGCCCGTTTTGCGTGATCATCAGCCCGGCGAACAGAATGCCGGCGAAAGGCGCGCCAAGCTCGGCCATGCCGCGCATGGTCGGCTCGATGATTTCGCGCATAGTGCGCTCGATCATGTCAGGCGTCATTACAGGGGCCGGCGAATAGGCGCCCATGCCGCCGGTGTTGGGCCCGACATCGCCATCACCGACGCGCTTGTGGTCCTGGGCCGTGCCGAAAGGAAGTGCCGTGGTGCCGTCGCAGAGGCAGAAGAAACTCGCCTCCTCGCCGGTCATGAATTCCTCGATCACCACCTCCGCGCCGGCGGCGCCGAAGGAGCCGTCGAAGCAGGAAGCGAGTGCCGCCTGCGCCTCATCCATTGTCATGGCGACGGTGACGCCTTTGCCGGCGGCGAGCCCATCGGCCTTGATGACGATCGGCGCGCCTGTCTTTTCGAGGTAGGCCTTGGCGGAGGCCAGATCGCCGAAACGGCCATAGGCGGCGGTCGGGATGTTGTACCGGGCGCAGAGATCCTTGGTGAAGCCCTTCGAGCCTTCCAGCCGCGCGGCGGCCTTCGAAGGCCCGAAGACGCGGATGTTTTCGGCGCGCAGATCATCGGCGATGCCGGCGACGAGCGGCCCTTCCGGGCCAACCACGACGAGGTCGATTTTTTTCTCCCGGCAGAAGGCGGCGACGGCGGCGTGGTCGGCAATATCCAACTTCACCAGCTCGGCCTCTGCGCCGATGCCCGGATTGCCTGGAGCGGCATAGAGCTTGGTCAGCAGCGGCGAGGCGGCGATCTTCCAGGCCAGTGCATGTTCGCGGCCGCCGGAGCCGAGAAGAAGAACGTTCATGGCCACCTCTTGATGCCAACTATCCCATAGAGAGAACAACCCGCTATTGCTCTCTGGACGACGGGTCAAGGCATCAGGGTGGATTGATCGGAATTGCGCACGGGAACGTTATCCCCCTGCGCCATAGGGGCGCCCGCCACCGGCGCCCCTATTCCGGCACTCGCTCAGCCCTGGTGGACCACCGGGAACCAGTCCTCGCGCAGCTTCTGCCCCGGCTGCATGCCATGGCCATGATAGGGTGGCGAGGTTCGGCCGGGCCGCTCGACATAATGGGCATCGTCGCCGACCCAGCGCAGCGACAGCGCCCGGCGCCGTGCCGCTGTCATATTGCCGCGCGCGCCGTGCGCCGTCCTGAAGTCGAACAGGATGGCGTCGCCGGGCTCCATCTCCCATTCGATAACTTTCATCGATGGATCCTGGTCGGGATCCGGCACCGGACGATAATCGCCCTCGGCGGCATAGAAATTGCCGTCGTCCAACCAACGTACCGGCAGGATCATCTTGTCCCATTTGTGCGAGCCGGCGATCAGGCGCAGCGTCGCCTCCTTCACCGGATCGATGGGGATCCAGAAGCTCACGGTCTGCTGGCCATCGACAAAATAATAAGGAATGTCCTGGTGCCACGGCGTCGGTTTCTGCGTACCGGGTTCCTTGACCAGGACATGGTCGTGGAAGAACTGCGCCGTGCGCGACTGCATCACCGCGGCTGCCAGTCGCGCCGCCGGCGATTCGCGCACCACCTTGACGAATTCGGGGATGCGTTCCCAGTTGCAGTAATCGTCGAAGAAACTGCCGCGGCCATTGGCGATGTCGGACGCGGTGGCGCTGCGGTTCTGCATGTTGCGCTCGATGCCGGCGGCGATCGTGTCGACCCAGCCCTTGAAGGCGCCGCGGATGCAGACCGCGCCGTCACGCTGGTAGTCGGCGATTGTCCGGGCATCGATGATTTCGGTGTCCGTTGCCCGTGTAGCGGTTTGGGAAGCCATAATGTCCTCCTTTCAGGATGGAGGCGACTATCGCAATGGCCGCTCATTCAGTAAAATAATAACTTCTCATCTGACACATAGGTTTTGACTATGAGTCTCACCCTCACCCAACTCCGCTATCTCATCGCCGTCGCCCGCCATGGCAGTGTCACCGGCGCGGCCCGGGCGCTCAACGTTTCGCAGCCGTCTATTTCGGTGGCCATCGACGCCATCGAAAAGGATTTCGGCCAGAAACTGTTCGTGCGCCAGCGGGGAAGCGGTGTTTCGCTGACCTCCTTCGGCCGTGTCGTGGTGGCGAAGGCCAGGCAGGTTCTTGCCGAGACAGACGAACTCCTGGGCCTGGGGAAGGCCAACTCGGCGGTCGGCGGCGAACTGGTGCTCGGCTGCTTCGAGGATCTGGCGCCCTTTTTCGCGCCGGGCCTCATCCGCGCCTTCTCCGAACGCCATCCAGCGGTCACCGTCATCGTCCGCGACGAGACGTTCGAGACGCTCGGGCGGCGCCTGGCGGACGCGGCCGTCGATCTCGGCCTCAGCTATGATCTCGGCCTGCCGTCGCATTTCGCCCGCATCCTGATGCACGAGCTGCGGCCGCATGCGCTGTTGCCGGCGGGCCATGCGCTGGCCGAGCGTTCCGAGGTCAGCCTTGCGGATCTGGCCGCCTACCCGCTGATCACAACCGACCAGCCACATAGCTGGCAGCATATGCTCGACCTGTTCCGCGGCCGTGGCCTGTCGCCCGTCGCCGACATGCGCACAAGCTCGTTCGAACTCCAGCGCAGCATGGTGGCCAACGGCTTCGGCGTCGCGGTCAGCTATACCCGCCCGCATGGCGACCACAGCTATGACGGCTTGCGTCTGGTGTGCAAACCGCTGTCGGATCCGCTGCCCATGCAGCGCATCATTCTCACCCACGATACGCAGCAGCGCGTGTCGAACGCGGCGCTGGCTTTCATCGAGGTGGCGAAAGTCTGGTTTTCCACACGCGATATCTTCACCTCCTGACGGATGGTTGGGCGCTCCCTGCCTGCTTGCCGCTTGACGGGTTCCGCCGCTGCTGCCACTCCATGCCAATGGAACCTGTCCAGTCGAAAGCATCCCAGGGCCGCGTCGCCGATGCGCCGAACGGCCATTGGGTCTACCGCGTGCTGCCGCGCGCGATCTGGCCCTATGCCCAGCTTGCGCGATGGGACAGGCCGATCGGCTGGCAGTTGCTGTTGTGGCCATGCTGGTGGTCGGCCGCGCTGGCGGCGAGCGCCTATCCCCGGCCTGGCGACCCGCTGCTTTCGCTGCTGCCGGCGCCCTTGTACCTCGTGCTGTTCCTGATTGGCGCCATCGCCATGCGTGGCGCCGGCTGCACCTATAACGACATTGTCGACGAGGACATCGACAACCAGGTCGAACGCACACGCTCGCGCCCGCTGCCGTCCGGCCAGACCACGCGCCGGCGAGCCTGGCTGTTTCTTGTGCTGCAGGCCCTGGTCGGCCTGGCGGTTCTCCTGCAGTTCAACAGCTTTGCCGTCCTGCTCGGCGTCTGCTCGCTGGTGATCGTCGCCGTCTATCCATTCATGAAGCGGATAACCAACTGGCCGCAACTGTTTCTCGGCTTTGCCTTTTCCTGGGGCGCGCTGATGGGATGGGCGGTCGAGTTCGGTGATCTCGATGGCCCCGCCATCATGCTGTATATCGGTTCGATCCTGTGGGTGATCGGCTACGACACGATCTACGCGCACCAGGACAAGGAAGATGACGCCATTGTCGGCGTGCGTTCGACGGCACGGCTGTTCGGCGACAACACCAAGGCGTGGCTCGCGGGGCTTTATGGCGGCATGCTAATCTGCTTCGCTGTCGCCTTCGCCTCGGCGCAGGCCCCAGTGGTGGCGCTGGCGGGACTGATCGCCGCCGGTGCGCATCTTGCCCGGCAGATCGCGGTGCTGCATATCGACGATCCGGACCAGTGCCTGCGGCTGTTCCGGTCGAACAACCAGGTCGGCTGGCTGATCTTCCTCGGCCTGATCGGTGGCGCGCTGTGGGTGGCGCTGAAGCCGCTGGTGTAGCGGCTTTTTCCTTCTCCCCGTCACTATACGGGGAGAAGGTGGCGGCAGCCGGATGAGGGGCAGCGCCGACCTTGAAGGCGAGGCGAAATGCACGGCGGCGACAGGCCGCTTGCATTCTACCAAAGTTTGAAATGGCCAAATCAGCGGAGGTCGGCGCTGCCCCTCATCGCCCTGCCGGGCACTTCTCCCCGTATAGAGACGGGGAGAAGAAAGCTAATCGCGGGAAATGATTTCCTGGCCGTCGATGACCAGCCTGAGGCCGAGGTCCCCGGTTCTGCGACGGGCAAGGAAGCGTGGGCGGCGCGTGTTGGAAACGCGGCCCTTGCGACGGTCCTGCGGCGGCAGTGTCTTGATGGCGGCGCCGAGCGATTCCTCCAGCGTGCGGGCGACGCCGTCCGATTCGATGAGCAGCATCGGCAGACGGTAGGCATCGGCCCAGGCGCGCCAGTCGGCGGCGACGTCTTCGAGATCGTCGGCCACCAGCAGCGGCACCGACAGCATCGGATCGTTGTGCAGGAGTTCCAGGGTCACCGTGACATTGCCTTCCGGATCCTCCATCGCACGGGCGGCGACGCCGCGAAATGCATTGGCGGGCAGCACGATGATCGCCGGCAGGCCGCTCATCTCGAGCAGGCGGCGGATCACGGCGCCACGCTGGTCGATGGTGAAGGTTACGTCGCCATAATCGTCGCGCGTCGCGTAGCTCACCACTTGCGGCAGGCGGAATGGGTCGAGACGCATGTTGCGTCCCGCCCAGACTGGCTTAAGTCCGGTGTTCACGTTCATAGAGCGCCTTCCTGTCTGTCTGCTGAGAGCCGGTGTCCGGTTCTCTCCGGGCCAGTTTTCCCGGCCTCGTTATGGGGAAACAGTAGCGCCGGCTCCTTACCGCCGCGCTTAAGAAAGTCGGTTAAATTTTGCTGATCTCAGGGATGGTTATCGGAATGCCACCAGCCACAAGATGTTGAAAGGATCAGATAACCTTACCGGGATTCATGATGCCGGCCGGGTCGAAGGCGGTCTTCACCCTGCGCATCAGATCGATGGCCATCGGCGGCGCGGTGGCGATCAGTTCGTCGCGCTTCAACTGGCCGATGCCGTGCTCCGCCGAGATCGAACCGTGCAGGCTGCGCACCACGTCATGCACGGCCTTGTTCATGGCATGGTAGAGCGCCAGAAACGCCTCGTCGTCGCCGTCGACGGGCCGTGAAATGTTATAATGAAGATTGCCGTCGCCCATATGGCCGAAGCAGACCACCCGGGCGCCGGCACTGACCGAGGCCACCGCGCCGGCGGCCTCCGCGATGAAACGCGGTATCGATGCGATCGGCACCGATATGTCGTGCTTGATCGAAGCGCCTTCCGGCTTCTGTGCCTCGGGCAACAGCTCGCGGAAGTTCCAGAAGGCATCGCCCTGCCCGAGGCTGGCGGCGATGACGGCATCGCCGACGAATTCCTGCTCGAGACCCGCCGAAAGCACGTCCTCGATCAGCGCCCGCGAATCCTCCGACGAACGGCCGGATGAAATCTGCATCAGCACATACCAGGGCCAATCCTCCATCAGCGGCCGTGTCACGCCCGGGGCATGCGCCAGCGTGAAATCGTATGGCCGCTTGCCGATCAGTTCGAACGCGGTGAGCGCGGCCCCGGCGCGGTCCATGGCCAGGCTGAACAGGGAAAGGGCGGCCTCGGGCGACGACAGGCCGACGAAGGCGACGTCCCTTCCCTTGGGCTTCGGAAACAGTTTGAGCACGGCGGCGGTGATCACGCCTAGCGTGCCTTCGGCGCCGACGAACAGGTTCTTCAGGTCGTAGCCGGTGTTGTCCTTCTTCAGCTTGCGCAAATCGTCGAAGACCTCGCCGGTCGGCAGCACCACCTCGACGCCGAGGCAGAGCTCGCGCGCATTGCCATAGGCAAGCACGCCGGTGCCGCCGGCATTGGACGAAAGATTGCCGCCGATCTGGCAGGAGCCTTGCGCGGCGAGCGACAGCGGGAACAGCCGGTCGGCGGCATCGGCCGCCTCCTGCAAGGTCTGCAGAATGACTCCGGCCTCGACCGTGACCGTATTGGACAGGACGTCGATCTCGCGGATGCGGTTCAGCCGCGACAGCGACAGGACGATCTCATGGCCGGATTTGTCCGGCACCTGCGCACCGACCAGCCCGGTGTTGCCGCTTTGCGGCACGATTGGCGTTCCGGTCTCTGTCGCCAGCCGCATGATCCGGCTGACCTCGTCGACGCTGCCCGGCCGCAGCACCAGGGACGTCGCGCCATGCCAGAGGCCGCGTCGCTCGATGAGATAAGGCGCGATGTCCTGCTGGTCGCGCAGCGCATATTTGTCGCCGACGATCGCCGCGAAACGATCGATGAGAGCGGGATCGAGTGTCTTGGCGGTTTCGGTCATCCGGGAAAACTACGTTGTGGGCTGTGCGTTGTCACGAGGAGCGGCGGCACGGGAGAGCCGGTCGTTGATCGCCTCGCCGAGCCCGTCAAAGGGAATCTTCTCGACCGCGATGGTGCGCGCGCCGCTACGGTCGAGATCCTGCATGTAGGCGAAGAGATTGCTTGCCGCTTCACGCAGGTCACCTGTTTCGGACAGGTTCAGGAATGCGGCCGCATGATGCCAGCCTTCCGCGCGCTGGTCGCCGAAGGCAAGCAACGCTTCGTCTTCGCCAACCGTGCCGGCATTGAGCCGCACCGCCGCGCCCGGCGCGTAGTGCGAGGCAAGCATGCCCGGCGCCTCGACCCCGGCGGCGCCGCCGCGCAGCAACTCCATGCCGATGGCCGCCTCGATGTCCGCGGCGGCGATGCCGCCTGGCCGAAGCAGGCGCAGTCTTTCGCCTTCGGCCTTGACGATGGTCGATTCCAGCCCGACCGGTGTGGCGCCGCCATCAACCACGAGCTTGATGCGGGCGCCGAGGTCCGCCGCCACGGCCTGCGCAGTGGTGGCGCTGATCCTGCCGGATGAATTGGCGCTGGGCGCGGCAAGCGGTCGGCCAAGCCTGGCGATCAGGTCGCCGCCAAACCCCCTCGGCATGCGCAAGGCGATCGTGTCGAGCCCGGCGGTGACCAGCGGATGAATGCCGTTGCCGGGGCGCTGCGGCAACACCAGCGTCAGCGGACCCGGCCAGAAGGCAAGCGCGAGTTTCTTCGACAGCGGATCGAACAGCGCGATGCGCTCGGCCATCGGCATGTCGGCGACATGGGCGATCAGGGGATTGAAACGCGGCCGACCCTTGGCTTCGAAAATGCGCGCCACGCCGATGCCGTTGGTGGCGTCGCCGGCCAGTCCATAGACGGTCTCGGTCGGTATGGCGACGACATCGCCGCCCTCAAGCAGCGCCAACGCCGGTTCCATCGCTTCGCCGACGGCAAGTATTTCAGCCACTCTCGTCACCTCGCGGATGCCGGCTGCGTAGTACGACAGCGCCGCCGGGGCAAGCGGGCATAGGCAATTCATCAATTCCTAAAATGCTATCTTTCCATGAAAGCCGGCATCAATCGCCGAGCACTATCGTGCCGCTTCTGGGCAATGGGGAGCTATGTCAGTGTCTGTGCGTATCTGGGGAACGCTTGTCATCACTCTGGCTGCCATGGTTGGCGAGGCTCAGGCCTCGTCGCTGGTCTTTCCCGGCGCGCCGGCCTCGACGCCCTCCGTCGTTGTGCTGAAGGCAACCGACGGCAAGGCGAGCGACGTGGTGTCGGTCGTTGCACTCGGCGAGCCCGACGTCACCTATGAAAAGGTAGCGGCAATCCCGGACAAGGCCGAGCCGAGGCATGCCTTCCCGCACAGCCCGATGATCATTCGTGGCGGCGTCGTCGGCGGCGCCTTCTCGACGCCAGTGCAAGCCAAGGCGCCTGCCGCGGCAACCGCCCCCGTTACGGCACCCGCGGCAGCGACCGCACCCGCGACAGCGACCGCCTCGGCAGCCCCCGCGCCAGCGCACGGAAAAGCGGCAGCCGCGCCACCGCCAGCCAAACAGCCTGCTTCAGGAGCCGGCAAGGTCAAATAGCGACCTGCCAACTGGCCGATCAAAATGCTCAACGGCTTGACGGCAGTCGGGCGCCCCGTGCACCATTGTCAGGCGAATTTCTTCCAGACGTATCTCGCTGGCGGCCCTGCGGCCGGCCTTTCGCCAAGCGGCTCCGTCAGATGGGGATTGCATCGTTCAAGGCAAGGGGGTTGCTCATGAAAAAATCGAAGACCGTTACAGTGGCTGGGCTTTTGCTGGCGTCATTGCTTGGCGGCGTGGCCCATGCGGACGACATGCTGGATCCTATGTTGCGCGCATTTCCGATCGCGATCACCAGGCAAGTGACGGCTATGCGCTGGACAGCGCCGCGCAGATGGTGCGGCAGGACCGCGCCAACTGGCACAAATTCCATCGCCGCGACAGCGACGACGAGGGCGACGCCTGGTTCAGGACCAATGACCAGCGCGCCGACCTGCAGCGCATGCTGGAGCGCCCCGGCGCGATGAGTTCCTCAACCAAGCGCGCCATCGTCAATGGCGAGCCGCTGATCCAGGTCGACGTCTACGAAAACAGCGTGCGCGTCAGCATTCTGGAGAACTGAAAAGTCGGCGTTCGGGAAAACCAATCAAATCGAAAAAGGGCGACGCGAGAGCGCCGCCCTTTTTTCGCGAAATCCGCCTGAAAAATCAAGCCGCTTCTTCCTTGTCGTCGTCGTCTTCTTCGGCCTCGCCGTCTTCGGATTCTTCCTCGCCCTCGGCGTCGTCGCCTTCGGCCTTCACGGCGTCATCGGCGTCGTCTTCGTCGGACTCTTCGCCGTCTTCGTCGTCGCCTTCTTCGTCATCACCATCCTCGTCTTCGTCTGACAGATCGGCGGCTTCGACCGCGGCAGCGGCATGATCGAGAGCGGTTTCGGAAGCGGATTCAATCGCCTCGGCGGGGGCCGAGGTTTCTTCTGTCACTTCGATTTCGTGATCGGAATTCATGGTAGCCTCCGTTGGGTTGGGGAACATGTCCCTTTTGCCACGGAGAGATCATCGTCATATGACTGTAAGCCGGCTCGAACGGCCGGCTGGACGATATTTTTCCTCGCCTCTCAACCAGCGATTTTCGAGAAATCCGCGACCTGACCGGTAGCCGTGCGAATGCGCGTGAGCAGCGCAAGGCGGTTGGCGCGCACGGACAGGTCCTCATCATTCACGAGAACATGCTCAAAGAATGAATCAACGGGTTCACGCAACACGCTAAGCGCCAGCATGGCAGCGGAAAAGTCTTGGTTTTGAATCGCTTCGCCGGCTTGCTTCTCGGCCTGATTCACCGCCGCAAACAGCGACTTCTCCGCACCCTGCCGGAACAACGCCGGCTCAACGGTTTCGGCGACCAGCGTTTTCTTCTTCTCCTCGGCGGCCAGGATGTTCGCCGCACGCTTGGTGCCGGCGAGCAAATTCCTGCCGTCCTCGGTGTCGAGGAAGGAGCCGAGCGCTTCGACGCGCCGAACGATCTGAAGCAAGTCGTCGGACTGCGGCGTGATGACGGCGTCGATCAGATCATGCCGTGCGCCCTGGTCGCGGAGATAGACTTTGAGGCGGTCGTGGAAGAACGACAAGAGGTCAGCGATCAATGGCGACAGCGATGCCTCAAGCTCCATCAGACGCTGACCGTCAAAGAACTCTCGCTCCTGATCGGCGGAGCCAAAGGTTTCTGAGTTCGCCTTGGCCAGCCCGCCTTTCAACAAGTTGGAAATCACGCCTGCTTCCGACAACAATCGGCTTGCACCCTTGTAGTCGCGAATGCGCAAGTCGAGCATCGCAACGACGCCACTGCTCTCGGCGCCTTCGCCTTTTTGTTCGTACGCGGCGAGTGCCGAGGAGACCGCGGTCGCGATGGCGATGCCCAGCGAAAGCTTGAGCTTGTTTTCCAGTATGACCCTCACGACGCCGAGCGCAGCGCGACGCAGCGCGTAGGGATCCTTCGATCCAGTCGGCTTTTCGTCGATGGCCCAGAACCCGACCAGCGTATCCAGCTTGTCCGCGAGCGCCACGGCGACCGACACCGGATCGCTCGGCACATAATCGGACGGGCCCTGCGGCTTGTAGTGCTCTTCCGCCGCCGCCGCGACAGAAGAATGATCGCCTTGCAGCAGCGCATATTTGCGGCCCATGGCGCCTTGCAATTCCGGAAATTCGCCGACCACTTCGGTGGTGAGATCGGCCTTGGCCAGGACAGCAGCACGGCGCGCCAGCACTGGATCCGCACCGACGATCGGCGCCAGTTCTTCCGCCAGCCGGGCAATCCGCTCCACCCGCTCGCCCTGCGTGCCGAGCTTGGCATGGAACGTGACATTGAGATGGTCGAGCCGGGCCATGCGCTGGTCGAGCGGCTTCTTCAGATCGAGCCCAAATTTTTTCGCCGATGCTTCCAGTTCGACGAGATCGGGCAGATCGCCCTGGTCGGTCGTCCAGAAATAGAGCGCGTCGGACAGGCGGGCGCGCACCACCTTGCCGTTGCCGTGGGCGATCTCCTTGCCGCCGTCCTTCGCCTCGATGTTGGCGGTGAGGATAAAGCGGTTGGAGAGCGCCTCGCTTTCACCCTGTGGCCGCGTGACAAAGCACTTCTGGTTGGCGCGGATGGTCAGCCGGATCACCTCGGCCGGAATGGCCAGGAAAGCCTCTTCGAACTCGCCCATCAACACGACAGGCCACTCGACCAGCCCGGACACTTCTTCGAGCAAGCCCTCGTCCTCGACCAGGTCGAGCCCGTTGGCGAAGGCGAGGTTGCGGGCATCGGCAAGGATGATCTCCTTGCGCCGGTCGGCATCGAGCACGACCTTGCCCGCTTCCAGCTTGCTCACGTAATCGTCGAAGCGGCGCACCGTGATTTCGCCTGGTGCAAGGAAACGGTGGCCGTAGGTGATGTTGCCGGAACGGATGCCGTCGATCTCGAAATCGACCACGACCGGCTCCTCGGTCTCGGGGCCGAAGGTGCACAGGATCGATTGCAGCGGCCGCACCCAGCGCAGCGATCCCGGCTTGGCCGAGGCCGGTCCCCAGCGCATCGACTTCGGCCAGGGGAAATTGCGGATGATATCAGGCACCAGTCCGGCGATGATCTCTTCGGCCGCCCTGCCCGGCTTCGAAATATGGGCGACGTAGAAGTCGCCCTTCTTCGGGTCGGAATGGACATGCGCTTCGGCGATCGATGACAGCCCGGCCTTGCGCAGGAAGCCCTGGACGGCCTGTTCAGGCGCTGATGTCGACGGCCCCTTGATGTCCTCGTGAATGTCCTTCGAGCGAGCGTTGAGGCCACGGATATCGAGGGTAAGGCGCCGCGGCGTCCAATACTCACGCGCCGCCTCATAGGTCAGTCCCGCCTCGACCAGACCGTCGGTCAGCATCTTTCTCAGATCGCCCGCCGCCTTGCGTTGCATGCGAGCGGGGATTTCCTCGGAGCGAAGTTCTAGAAGCAGGTCAGGCATAGGGTCAGCTCATGCGGGAGAGTGGTCCGCGCGGGGCATAGCAACTCGGCTGGCCGCTGTCACCCTTTCCAGAAATTTTGACCCTCCTGTCGGGATGAGGCGATCCGGCCCGTCCTTGGATCAAAGATTTCCATGAACCTAACGCAGCGCTGAAGCGACCCACGCTCAGGCAGAGAACTATTGGCTGAACGACGATGAAAACGGCATCCAGACTTCTTCAAATCCTCGCGCTCAGCGCCTGCTTCACCGCGCAGGCCCACGGCGCCTTCTCCATGCCGGGCGTGCGGCAGGCGCTGCGGACGATGTCTGGTCCGAGCGGCCAGATCCTGCCGCCGATCAGCGCTTCCCTCGAAATGATCAACGGCGCTTGAGACTCAGGCCGCCGCCAATCCACCGGCCTGCGTTTTCAGGAACGCCTCGCCGCAGGCTTTCGCCAGATTACGCACCCGCAGGATATAACTCTGCCGCTCGGTGACCGAGATCACGCCACGCGCATCGAGCAGGTTGAAGACGTGGCTCGCCTTGATGCACTGGTCGTAGGCTGGAAAGACCATTTTGTGCATCGGCAGATTGTCGTTCGATGCCGGCGCGCCGGCCTCGAGCAACGCCTTGCACTCGGCTTCGGCGTCCTCGAAGTGCCGCAGCAGCATCGCCGTGTTGGCGTATTCGAAATTGTGGCGCGAATATTCCTGCTCGGCCTGCAGGAACACGTCGCCATAGGTGACCTTGTCGGCGCCTTCGCGGCCGTTGAAGTTGAGGTCGTAGACATTGTCGACGCCCTGCACATACATGGCCAGGCGCTCCAGGCCGTAAGTGAGTTCGCCCGCCACCGGCGCGCATTCGATGCCGCAGACCTGCTGGAAATAGGTGAACTGCGACACTTCCATGCCGTCGCACCAGCATTCCCAGCCAAGGCCCCAGGCGCCTAGCGTCGGGCTTTCCCAGTCGTCCTCGACGAAGCGTATGTCGTGCAGCAGAGGGTCGACGCCGATCGCCGCCAGCGAGCCGAGATAGAGCTCCTGCAGGTTTGGCGGATTGGGCTTCAGGATCACCTGGTACTGATAGTAATGCTGCAGCCGGTTGGGGTTCTCGCCATAGCGGCCGTCCTTGGGACGGCGCGAAGGCTGGACGTAGGCCGCGTTCCAGCGCTTTGGCCCGAGTGCGCGCAGCGTCGTTGCCGGATGAAACGTGCCGGCGCCAACCTCCATGTCATAGGGCTGCAGGATGACGCAGCCATAGGCGGCCCAATAATTGTGCAAGGTCAGGATCAGCCCCTGGAACGAGCGGCTGGGGTGCATATGGGCTGGGATTTCAATCGTCACGATGGCCTCGGCGACACAGGCTAGCTTGCGGCCACGTCCTAGAGACACGGCGGCGAAGCGTCAAGCAAGGCGCGTCCGATGCGAGCCGCGGTGAGCATGCCGGACTATGTTGAAACGTTGCCCAGCGACTGGCCCATTGCCCGCCGCCACGGTCCGCGATCCAATTCGACAAAGCATCCGCGTCAAGCACAGCAGGTCGAGCCATGTCCAACCCGATCATCATCCGCCCCGTCACGCGCCACGATTTCGAGCAGTGGCTGCCGCTGTGGGACGGCTACAACGCGTTCTATGGCCGTTCGGGCGAGATGGCGCTGGCGAGCGACATCACCGCAATGACGTGGTCGCGCTTCTTCGACGCCTACGAGCCGGTCCATGCGCTGGTCGCCGAAAGCGGGAGCCAGTTGCTTGGCCTCGTCCACTACCTGTTCCACCGCAGCACGACGGCGATCGCACCGAACTGCTATCTGCAGGACCTTTTCACCAACGAGGCCTCGCGCGGCAAAGGCATCGGCCGGGCGCTGATCGAAGGCGTCTATGAGCGCGCCCGGGCGGCCGGTTCCGGCCGAGTGTACTGGCTGACGCATGAAACCAATCACACGGCGATGAAGCTCTATGACAAGGTCGGCGAACGCTCGGGCTTCGTCGTCTATCGAAAGATGTTCTGAGGACGCTCCAGCGCGTCGCCGCGTCTACTGGGAACGCCATGCGCCTTTCCAACGAAAACGGGGCTCCGAAGAGCCCCGTTCGCATTTCAAAAAGGCGATTTTCACCCCTTCGGGGCGGGAACCGGCTCTGGCTTGACCTTCGGGGTTTCCTGCGCCGTGTTGGACTCGATCGGCGGCAGGCCCTTCATCAGCTTCTGCTGCAAGGTGGCCAGCACATCGGGATCGGGCTTCAGGTCGCGGGCCTGGTTCCACTGGAAAGTCGCTTCCAGCTTGCGGCCGACGCGCCAATAGGCGTCGCCCAGATGGTCGTTCAGAACCGGATCTTCCGGCTTCAGCGAGACCGCGCGTTCCATCTCGCGCACCGCGTCATCGAAGCGGCCGAGGCGGAAATAGGCCCAACCCAGGGAATCGACGATGTAGCCGTCGCTCGGCCTGAGATCGACGGCCTTCTGGATCATCTCCAGGCCTTCCTTCAGGTTGGTGTTCATGTCGACCCAGGAATAGCCGAGATAGTTCAGCACCTGCGGCTGGTCTGGCTGCAACTCCAGCGCCTTGCGGAAATTCGGCTCGGCTTTCGGCCATTCCTTCAGCCGCTCATAGGCGATGCCGCGCTGGTAGAAGATGTTCCAGTTGGCAGCGGTCGGCGTCTTCAGCACCTCGACGGCCTTGTCGTAGAGATTGGCGGCGGAACGGAAATCATCCTTCGAGGAGTAGACACCGCCGAGCGCCAGATAGGCGCGCATGTCGTCGGGATGGGCTTCGACGAAGGCCTTGAGATGCGTGATCGCCTCGTCATGGCGGTCGAGATCGGCAAGGTTGAGGCCAAGCTGCAGGTCCGAAATCTCCTTCAGCGGCGAAGAGTCGGGGATACGCCGATAGAGCGCGATGGCGCCTTCGCCGTCCTTCAACTGTTCGGCGACGGCGGCGAGCTGCACGAGGGCCGCGTCGCTGTCCGGCTTCAGGGCCAAGGCATATTGCAAATAGAGGCGCACGAATGGCTCGCCGCCGCCACGGTTGAGCGCGGTGGCAAGATCGAGCAGGATTTCGGAAGCACCGTCGGACGGACCGGACACGAAGGGCGCGATCTTGTCGCCCTTGCTTATCCTGGCGCGCAAGGCGACGATTTCCAGCTTGCCCGGCGAAAACGCCTCGGCCTGGTCGAGCACCGAGATCGCCTTGGCCTTGTCGCCCTTGCGGGCCAGGAATGAGGCATAGGCCTGCGCGTTGCGCATCCAGGTTTCAGGCGCCGCACCGCCGGCGGCGGTATCCTGCATCGTCGCGGCGTAGATCGCCTCCGCCTTTTCAGGCATGTTGGCGGCATCGGCGACCAGGGCGCGGTGGAAGGATTTGAACAGGCCGAACCAGTCCGGCCCCTGCAGCTTGTCGATCGAAGCCATCGCTTCGCTGGCCTGGCCGGCACCTTGTTCGGCCCAGCCGGACATGACGCCGGAGATCAGCCGGTCAAGATCGGATTCCAGCGACAGCTTGAGCCAGTACTGCGCCTTGGTGAAATCCTTCTTGTGGAAGGAATCGACCGCCAGCGCCAGGCGCGAGAAGCGCTCGACATCGGGCACTTCCTTGAGCTTGTCGGCATAGACCAGCGACTCGTCGAAGCGGCCTTGCGCGATCAGCGACAGCATCAGGCTCTGCTGCAGCGCGGTGTCGCTCGGATTGAAAGCCAAGGCCTGCTTGTAGTACGCGATGGCGCTGTCGAGGTCGTTGTCGCCTTCCGCGATCCGGGCAGCCAGGTAGGCGCCCGAGAACGACGAGATCTTGACCGGTTCGGTTGATTGCTTGGCATAGGCCGGCAAAGCCGAGATCGCCATGCCCGTCACAATTGCCAGCCTTGTCAGCCAGCGCGCACGTCCTTGCTGCATCATATCCCTTTCAGCCAGGCGCCATCTCCGCATCAGCGGGATCGACCCAGACTCGATCTTTCCGGGCAAAGCATGGCCTTTTTGGGGTCGCGCTTCAATCTACCCGAAATTCACAATCGGGTCACCCGATTAACAAACCATGGCTAAATGGGACAGTTTTGCGCGTCAACAGGCCGTTGCAGCCGCGTATCGCGATAACCACCGCTTGCCACCGCGCCGCACAGCCCGTTCCATTCGCAGCCCACGCAAGCCTTGCGCACGTGGCCGGCCGAAAACGCCTGCCGTAGCCGCATCAGGATCGTGGCATCGAGATCGAGGCGGACGCCGTCACGGATCGGCCGAGCCAGCAGCGCTTCCACGTCATCCCTTGCCTGCCGGTCTCGCCCGGCCGCGCTGTCGCGCAAGCAGTGCGGATCCGGCTCGCCAAGCAACGGGGCGCAGATGTCGTCCGGTCCGGAAACGAGGAGGATGTCCTCGCCCCGGCTCAGGCGCTCCGCGATCCCGTCATAATTGGCGGTGAAAGCGGGACTGTATCCCTTGCCCACATAGGTGAGCAGGCAAAGGAGATGATGGGCGCGAAGCCTGATCGTCACGGCGTCGGCAGGTTCATCTTGCCGCGCGGAAGCGCCATCAGCGTCGCGGCGCCAAGCGCCGACTTCAGCAATCCGCCGACGATGAACGGCACGAAGCCGAGGGTGATGGCCTTCTCGGCGCCGATCATGACGGCAAGCCAGGCCGTTCCGAGCACCAGGCAGGCAAGGTTGCCGAGCAGCATGGCAATAAAGGCGAGCACCACCCTGTTACCGTTCCAGCCGCGTTCGGCCAGCCAGCCGACAAGTGCGCCGACAACCGGGAAGGCAAAGAGATAGCCGCCCGTAGGGCCGACGAAGTGCTGCATGCCGGCAGCTCCCCCGGCCAGGACAGGAAAGCCGACAGCGCCTTCGACCAACCAAGCGGCGATCGTCACCGCGCCAAGCCGCCAGCCATAGAGTGCGCCGATCAACGTCACGGCGAAGGTCTGCATGGTCACCGGAACCGGCACCATCGGCACCTCGATGTAGGAGGATAGCGCCAGGAAGAGCGTGCCAAGCACGACGGCGCCGGCCTGCCAGCCGACCGATCGCTGCTGGAGGCGCAGCGGGCTGAAGGACGGTCTTGCGGACGAGAATGCGAGGTTGGTCATAGGCTTCCCTTCAATCGATCCAAAATTATAGATAATTTCTGCATTCGATCTATTATCGAATCCACATTTTTGGATCTTTGGCAAGCCTGAGCTCGGAAAAGGTCGCTTAACCCACGATCGCGAAAGCTTCGCGCGTGGCGCCGGACGCTGTCCTGATCGGCTTGCGACCAATCCATTGGACATGCCGTCCCAGTGTTGCCGCGGCCGATTCGGCGTTGCCCTGCCGCAAGGCGGCGAGGATCGCCCGGTGGTCCTGATCGGTGCGCGTCTCCCATTCCGAGCGCCATGCCGCGAACAGGAAGCGGGCGCTTGCCGCGTGGAGGTCGTCGATGGTGGCAAGCAGGCGCGGCATGCCGCATGGTGCGAGGATCAGCCGGTGAAAGGCACGATTGGCCTCCTCCCACGACCTGACGTCGCGGGATTTGTCGCCGGCCTTGGTCGCCTCCTCGGCCTGGTCGAGAATGGCCGAAGTCAGGTGCGGCGCGGCGTGGCGCAGTGCCAGCACTTCGAGTGCGGCCCGCATTTCGGCGACTTCCTTGACCTCGCCCAGATCGAAGGCAGCGACGCGCACGCCACGGCGCGGCTCACTGACGGCCAGGCCCTGCGCCTCGAGGCGGCGGAACGCCTCGCGCACGGGGACATGGCTGGTGTTGAATTCCTCGGCGACATGATCCTGCCGCAGCCTCGCCCCCGGCTCGATCGCGCCGGAGATGATGCGGTCCGCCAGTACCTTGCTGATGCGCACCGCTATGGTGTCGTCCGTGCCCTTTGCCATGATTTATAGATAATTTGCGGCAAGGCCGCTTGTCGAGACGGCGGGGGCGAATTCACAGGCGTCTTTCCTCTAGCGCAGCCGGCAGGTGCCCCGTGAAAGCCGGTCTTCTCAGTTCACCCGGCTGATGCAGAAGTCGATGACGTCGACCAGCGCCGATTTCTGCGGCGTCTCTTCCAGCGGCGCCAGCGCGTCGCGGGCGATCTCGCCGAAATGGCGGGCGCGCCCGATGGTGTCGGCAATGGCGCCGTGGCGGGTCATCAGGCCGATCGCCTTTTCCAGTCCGGCGTCATCGGTGACATTGTCCTCGATGGCGCGCTTCCAGAAGGTGCGTTCGGCCTTGCTGCCGCGCCGGTAGGCGAGGATGACCGGCAAGGTGACCTTGCCCTCGCGGAAATCGTCGCCGACATTCTTGCCGAGATCCTTGCTGGTGCCGCCATAGTCCAGCGCGTCGTCGATGAGCTGGAAGGCAAGACCGAGATTCATGCCGTAGGAGCGCAGCGCCGCGCGATCGTTGCGGGTCGCCTGGGCGATGACCGGGCCAACCTCGGCGGCGGCCGAAAACAGCGCGGCGGTCTTGGCCTTGATGACGGCGAAGTGCTCGTCCTCCGTGGTTTCGAGGTTCTTGGCGGCGGCAAGCTGCATCACCTCGCCCTCGGCGATGATCGAAGCGGCGCTCGACAGGATGTCGAGCGCTTCGAGCGAGCCGACATCGACCATCATGCGGAAGGCCTGGCCGAGCAGGAAATCGCCGACCAGCACGCTGGCCTGGTTGCCCCAGATCATGCGGGCGGTCTTCTTGCCGCGCCGCATGCCGCTTTCATCGACGACGTCGTCGTGCAGGAGCGTGGCCGTGTGCATGAACTCGACCGAAGTGGCGAGCTTGACATGGCCTTCGCCGGCATAGCCGAACATCTGCGCCGCGGCCAGCGTCAGCATTGGTCTCAGCCGCTTGCCGCCGGACGAGATCAGGTGGTTGGCAACCTCGGGAATCATCTCGACGTCGGAGCCGGCCTTGGACAGGATCAGCTCGTTGACGCGCCCCATATCGGTCGCCGTCAGATCGATCAGATCCTTGATGGAGGCGGGCTCCCGCTTCCCGTTTTCAATGTTGAGAACGACACCCACGACAATCACTCCCGTCTTGGTATAACGCGTGCGACGGCACCCTTAGTCCCGGCATGGACTCTAGGGCGGCGGACACGGGCACGGCAAGTGGCGAATTGGCGCGGCGGCGGCGACAGCGTGTCAACGCCGGGAAATGCGGGAATGCGGCCGCACGTTTACATGCACGCTGCAACCTGCGAGTTTCTTGCGATGATAGAACTCATCCGCACCAACGACGCCGTCATCATCTCCTTTGTCGAATCGCTGATGCGCGATGCCGGCATCGGCTGCTTCGTCGCCGACCAGAACATGAGCGTGCTCGACGGCTCGCTCGGTATCCTGCCGCGGCGCGTCATGGTCGATGCCGACCAGGCCGACGCCGCGCGCCGCATCCTGACCGATGCCGGCATCGCAAACGAGATCCGGGGGAAATAATGTCGGCCGCGCCAGCCGCCCTTGCCACGGATGCGCCGGCCCATACGGTCGATGCCTTCCACCGCGGCCGGTTCTGGCTGGTGCAGCCCAAGCATGGCGGCCATCGCGCCGGGATGGATGCGATGATGCTGGCCGCGTCCGTGCCATCCTCCTTTGGCGGACGGCTCGCCGATTTCGGAGCCGGCGCCGGTGCTGCCGGTCTGGCGGTGCTGTCGCGCTGTCCGGGCGCCCAGGCTGTGCTGGTCGAACGCGCGCCCGAGATGGCGGCCTTCGCGGCGGCCACGCTTGCCCATCCCGGCAATGCACATCTCAGCGATCGCGCGGCCGTGCTTGTGGCCGATGTCACCGTGTCGGGTCGGGCCCGGGCCGCCGCCGGCCTTGCCGACAATGATTTCGACTTCGTCATCATGAACCCGCCTTTCAACGCCGCACGGGACCGCGCCACTCCCGAGCAGCTAAGAAAGGAAGCCCATGTCATGGAGGACGGGCTGTTCGAAAACTGGATCCGCAGCGCGGCGGCGGTTGTCAGGCCGCGCGGCGGACTTGCCGTCATCGCCCGGCCCGAACAGCTCGGCTCCATTCTCGACGCGATTTCAGGCCGCTTCGGCGAAGCCGAGATGCTCGCCGTGCACCCTCGCCCGGACGCAGCGGCAATCCGCATTGTCGTGCGGGCAGCACTTGGGGCACGGGGAAAGCTCGCCATCCGTCCGCCCCTGATGCTTCACGCGCGATCGGGCAACGGCCCCGACGAGCGCAGCGAAATGATCACCAACGGGCTCGCCTCGCTGTTCGGAGATTGAGCTGTTCGCGGCCCTGCACATTGCCGTTGGCCGGGAAATCCCTACATGCCTGCAACCACCGCCGGAGACCACGTCATCGTGAAACGTCTTTTCAACCGTCTGCTGCCGAAGTCCTGGCGCTCCACCGTCGTCACCGTTCCGGTCATCCGGCTGCACGGCACCATCATGGCCGGCGGCGGCCAGTTCCGGCCGAGCCTGTCGCTTGCTTCCACCGCCGGACTGATCGAAAAAGCGTTTTCCTTCGACGCGCCGGCGGTCGCGATCTCGATCAACTCCCCCGGCGGCTCGCCGGTGCAGTCGCGACTGATCTTCAAGCGCATTCATGACCTTGCGGTCGAGAAGAATAAAAAAGTGCTGGTCTTCGTCGAGGATGTCGCGGCCTCCGGCGGCTACATGATCGCTGTCGCCGGCGACGAGATCTTCGCCGACCCATCGTCCATCGTAGGCTCGATCGGCGTGGTGTCGGCCTCGTTCGGTTTTCCGGAGCTGATGAAGAAGATCGGCATCGAGCGGCGCGTCCACACCGCCGGCCAGAACAAGGCGGTGCTCGACCCGTTCAAGCCGGAGAAGAAGGAAGACGTCGAGCGGCTGAAAGCGCTGCAGCTCGAAGTGCACGAGACTTTCATCGATCTGGTCAAGGAGCGGCGCGGCACGAAGCTCAAGGACGATCCGGATCTGTTCACCGGGCTGTTCTGGACCGGCAAGCGAGGCCTGGAACTCGGCCTCGTGGATGCACTCGGCGACATGCGCACGGTGCTGAAGACCCGCTTCGGGCCGAAGACCCAGCTCAGGCTGGTCTCGGCGCCGCGCGGTTTCCTCGGCCGCTTCGGCCTGTTCGGCTCGAACAAGGGCTTTTCAGCGCCCGATATCGCCGCGGCTGCCGCCAGCGGCGTCATCGATGCGGCGGAAGAGCGCGCATTGTGGGCGCGCTTCGGGCTTTGAAAAAGCCATGAAAGCGTCTAGCATGGTTGCCCGAAAGACCCGACCGGCCGCCCTTACCGGCCCAGCGTGGTAGGAGTTTTGACATGCCGCAGCTCATTTTCTTCGCCGTCGTCGGCGTCGCCGCCTATTTCGGCTACCGCACCTTCCTGCGCGAGGCCGAGCGCGTGACGGCCAAGGTGCGGCGGACCGAAAAACAGGCGGCCAACGGCGCGATGGGAACGCTGGTCAAGGATCCGAAGACCGGCGAATACCGGCTGGCCAAGGACTGACCCTCATTTCACTCGCAATAGAGACTGTGGAATCCGGTCCGCGTGTCCGGACCTGGGCGGCACCCGCCAAGATAAATCTTGCTTTGCACGTCACCGGCAGGCGCCCCGACGGTTACCATCTCATCGAAAGCCTGGCTGTGTTCACGCGCTTTGGCGACAGGATCGAGATCGCGCCGGCTGAAGCCGACGATTTCAGCGTGTCCGGCCGCTATGCGGCGGACGTCCCGCTCGATGGCGGCAATCTGGTGCTGAAGGCACGCGATGCGTTGCGGCAGGCCGCCGGCATTCGGAGCACGCCGCCCGTGACCATCAGGCTCGAAAAGAACCTTCCGGTCGCGTCCGGCGTGGGCGGAGGGTCGAGCGACGCGGCGGCCGTGCTGCGCGGGCTGGCGGAGAGCTGGGGCCTGGACATCGACAGCACCGAGCTGGCGCGGATCGGTCTTTCGCTAGGCGCCGACGTGCCGATGTGCCTGGCGGCAAAGCCGCTGGTGGCGCGCGGCATCGGTGAGGAGCTGTCGATGGTGCCGGATTTTTCGGCGCTGGGTCTGGTGCTGGTCAATCCGGGAACGCCCGTCTCGACAGCGGAAATCTTCGCTTCACTGTCCCGTCGCGACAATGAGCCACTGCCGCCGCTGCCGCGCAGCATCGAGTTTCACAGCCTGCGCAACTGGCTGGAGGTGACCCGCAACGATCTCGAGCAGCCAGCCCTTGCGATGCAGCCCGCCATAGGCAGGGCGCTTTCATGGCTTGATAAGGCTGGATCGGGTTTTTCACGAATGTCCGGATCGGGCGCGACGTGCTTCGGCCTGTTCGAGACCGGCAATGTCGCCAAGCGCGCGGCGGCCGAGATCCGCGGCCGCCAGCCCGACTGGTTCGTCGCGGCAACGCGCAGCATGGCATCGGAGGCTGAGTGAGATGGCCAGGACTGACGAGAGCCGTGCCTTCATTCCGGTGCGCATCGCGGTGCTGACGGTTTCCGACACACGCAGCCTCGCCGAGGACAAGTCCGGCCAGACGCTGGCCGATCGCATCACCGCGGCCGGCCACATCCTGGCCGGCCGCGACATCGTCACCGACGACCGCGAAAAGATCCGCGACACCGTCCTGGCGTGGTCGCGGGACAAGGCCATCGACGTCGTGATCACCACCGGCGGAACCGGCTTCACCGGCCGCGATGTGACGCCCGAGGCGCTGGAGCCGATTTTCGAAAAGCGCATGGACGGCTTTTCGGAAGTGTTCCACCGCATCTCCTACGACAAGATCGGCACCTCGACCATCCAGAGCCGGGCGACCGGCGGCGTCGTCAACGCCACCTTCGTCTTCGTGCTGCCGGGCTCGCCCGGTGCCTGCAAGGACGCCTGGGACGGCATCATCGAGGCACAGCTCGACTACCGGCACATGCCTTGCAACTTCGTCGAGATCATGCCGCGCCTGGACGAACATCTGCGGCGCGGCAAATCAGCCCCTTAAAAAGCCTAGGCAAAGTGCCGACTTCACGCCGTGTTCGCCAGGCAGAACAGCGCCGGGCGCCTTCGAACGGCCATTCCAAACCGGATGCCGGAGACAGTATCTTCGTGGGCGATCCCTACCGTTCACGAGAAGGCAGATATGGCCGTGCAAACTGGAACCATGCACACTGGTGGGTGCCATTGCGGCAATATACGCCTGCGATTTTCGACCGAGCTGGATCCATCGCAAATCGAAGTCCGCGCCTGCCAATGCTCGTTCTGCACAAAGCATGGCGCGCGCGCCGTCGCCGATCCTGACGGCAGGCTGATCATCTCGGTCAAGGACGCAAGGCGATTGCGCAAATACCGGTTCGGACTGGAGACCGCCGACTATCTGATTTGCCGAGAATGCGGCGTCTATGCCGCCGCGATCGCCGGGGAAAATGACGAGGCCAGGGCCATCCTGATCGTCAACGCCCTGGACGATCACAGGGCGTTCACCGGAGAATCGGTCCTGGTCGACTTCGACTGGGAAAACAGAGCTGAGCGGCAAGCCAGGCGTCGCCTTCGCTGGATGCCGGTCGAGATGAGCTTCGCCTGACCTGCCTTCAGCGGATGACCGGCTCGCCATGGAAACGACGGCGCGACGGCTTGGAGACGCCGAAGCCAACTTCCATCATCAGCCGTGGCGTGCGTGCCGGCACCGTGCCCATGTGGAAACCGAAGGGGTCTTCGACGAAGCCGAGGCCAGCCTCTCCGGTCAGGGTCACCGGGCTCTGCTCGCCATACACGTCCAGCACATCCTTGGCGGGATGGCCGACGAGAAGGGTGAGCTGATGCCTTATGGCGCGGCGCCTGTGGCTTCCCCTGACATAGACATGCGGACCGGTCTCGGCGTCGACGGGCTTGAGGTAGAAAAAGAATTTCAACATCCGCCAGTCATCGAGATCGAAATGATACTTGCCGAGCGAGGCAAGGTTCTTGTCGGCGTCGGACGCCTCGCCGGTAGGAAAACTCCACCAGACGCGTGTCGTGATGAGTTTCGCCTGAGCGCCGAGATAGTGCGCGGCGATGTCGAGCAGCAGCGGGTCGCGCTGTATGGCGAGTGCCGCCGGGCAGTCGAGGATGCGTTCGAAATAATGGCCGCTCAGCAATGAGCGGCCAAGGCGCTTTTCGGCTTCGGCATGTTCGCCGGGCACGAATTCGAGCCGGCGGTCGAAATTGCCGTAGCAGGGCGTGCGCCGGGCGAAGCTGGCAATCTCCTCGTGGATATCAGGCGGCAGGATCAGCCCCGAGAACAGCCCGTCCGACCGCAACGCGCCGACGACGGCCTCGCGCTGAACGCCCCTGAACATCGTGTCCCCGGCATTGTCGGCCGGACGAGCGCGCTTCGCGCCCAGCCAATGCATCCGGCGCCCGGGCATGGTACGCGCCAGAACGAACATCGGCAGCCAGGCAGGGTTTTCGCGCAGGTCCTTCAGATAGGTCGGGATGCGCACGGCGATGCGGCGCAGCAGGCTGCCATTGCGTGCAATGGCCTCGAGACTGGCAGTGCCGGACTTGTCAGTGGTCGAAAGGTTCATGGGGATCCTCAAGGGTATGATGCAGCGCCGACGCAATGTCGGAGCCTGCCGTTCCGGCATGACCCAAACCCAATTCACCCGCCTTGTCGGAAAGTTACCCGCGCGTCAGTTTTTGTGCAACGCACAATGGACAGAGCAGCCGCAAAAAATCACCTCTGCCTCGGCGGCGCCGCCCAGATCTCGGCGTCGAGCTTCTTTGTCGCCAGACCGCGCGCCAACGCCTCGGCGCTGCCGGCATTCTTGGACAGAGATGCCGCCTGCCGCTTGCTGATCACCAGGCCGTCGGCGAGCGCACGGTTTGCCGAAAAGACCCGGGCCAGGAACGGCGGACGGCTGCCCCGCGCCCGCGAGAACCGGGCGGCCATTGTCTGCCTGGCGGTATGGGCGACAACCGCGTCGATCCAACCCTCCACCAGCCTCGCACCCGGTTCGAGAAACAGCAGCCAGTCACCCTTGGCCTGGCGAATGCCAGCGGCGATGCCGCCGCTCCCCACATAGTGGCAGCCGGCATGGTCGGCCACGCGATGCGTGTGGTCGGTGGAGCCGGTGTCGCAGACGACGACATCGCGCACCACGCCCTCGACCGCGCCGCCGATCAGCGTCGCCAGCGTGCGGGCGAGACCCTCCTCGTCATTATGCGTTTCGATGAGAACACTGAGCATCATGAGCCGAATAGCGGAAAGCGCCGACCGACGCCAGTTTTTGCGCCGCACCATAAAAAGTTCTTGCTTTGTTCTCATCAACAAAATAGGAATAATTTCCATGAGCAGAGCGATTCGACAGAACATGGACAGTCCCTGGGAGCGGGCGAAGATGGAACCGATCATGCGCGCCGACATTGCAGCCTTCGGAGCAGGACGAGCCGAAATGGCCAACGCGATGATCGAGCAGAGCGGCATGCGGGTCCGTCCGGACCGCAACCGTGGCCGGTCGGCAGGCATCAATCCGTCCGGCCGGTTCGAACCCGTGAGCCGACATGTCTTCGACGACGGCTGGAGTTCGCTGGAGGAACTGCCCCCGTTCAAGACCGAGGTGCAGGTGGAGAAGCCGCGCACCATCATCACCCGCAACGAATCGCCGGACATCTCCTTCGACCGGTCGATCAATCCCTATCGCGGTTGCGAGCACGGCTGCGTCTATTGCTTCGCGCGGCCGACACACTCGTTCATGGGCCTGTCGCCGGGCCTGGATTTCGAATCCAAGCTGTTCGCCAAGCCGGACGCGGCACGCCTGCTCGACAAGGAGTTGTCGAAGGACGGCTACCAGCCGCGCACCATCGCCATCGGCACCAACACCGATCCCTACCAGCCGATCGAGAAGCAGTACCGGATCATGCGCGAGATCCTCGAAGTGCTGGAGGCACGCGGTCATCCGGTCGGCATCGTCACCAAATCGGCCCTGGTGGTGCGCGACATCGACATTCTGTCGCGCATGGCCGAGCGCGGGCTCGCCAAGGTGGCGCTGTCGGTGACGACGCTCGACCGCATGCTGGCCAGGACGATGGAACCCCGCGCCTCGACGCCGACCAAGCGGCTGGAAGCGATCAGGCAGCTTTCGGATGCCGGCATTCCGGCTTCGGTGATGGTGGCGCCGATCATTCCGGGCCTGACCGACCAGGAGATGGAACGCATCCTCGACTCGGCACACCATGCCGGAGCGCGTGAAGCTGGCTATGTGGTGCTGCGCCTGCCGCTGGAGGTCAGCCCGATCTTCAAGGACTGGCTGCTGCGCCACTATCCCGACCGCTATCGCCACGTCATGTCGCTGATCCGTTCGATGCGCGACGGCAAGGACTACGATTCGGAATGGGGCAAGCGCATGAAGGGCGCCGGCCCCTATGCCTGGCAGATCG
Source organism: Mesorhizobium sp. M8A.F.Ca.ET.161.01.1.1 (assembly GCF_004792105.1). NCBI lineage: Bacteria > Pseudomonadati > Pseudomonadota > Alphaproteobacteria > Hyphomicrobiales > Phyllobacteriaceae > Mesorhizobium > Mesorhizobium sp. M8A.F.Ca.ET.161.01.1.1. The sequence goes on from NZ_SRTD01000011.1 coordinate 144,000, forward strand.
GCCGGCGCTTCGAAATCACCGCCAAGCGGCTCGGCCTCAATGCGGAGCGACGCACGTTGCGGACTGACCAGTTCGTGGCCGCCGGCAAGGACCAGGAGCAGTTGATGCTGCTCTGAAAATTGAAAATCGCCGCGGCTGTTCATGACCGCTGCGGCCAATAATCCCGTCCGGCCTGCCCCGGCCTGCAGACGGTGCCCTCCCGGTCCGGCGCCCCACCCGACCCGGAGGGACTTGCGGAGAATCGGAGCCGATGCGAACCTCGCCGCAACATGGCTCGCGCGCGTTCTGATTCTCCGCTTCTCTTCGAGATCGTCGAGAAACCCGATTTCTCCTTCGAGACGAAGGCGATGGCCGATGGTTTGTGGCCGGTCGCGGGGATGGACGAAGCCGGCCGTGGCCCGCTGGCGGGTCCGGTCGTCGCGGCAGCAGTGGTGCTCGACCCCGCCAACATTCCCGAAGGACTCGACGATTCAAAGCGGCTTAGCCACTTGCAGCGCGAAGCGCTGTTCCTGCGCATCCTCGGTTCCGCGCTCGGCGTCTCGATGGCGTCGATCAGCGCGGAGGGTATCGATGGCAGCAACATCCTCAAGGCGAGCCTCGAAGCGATGCGCCGCGCGCTGGTCGGGCTGCCGGTTCAGGCAAAACTCGCGCTCGCCGACGGGCGCGACGTGCCCCCGGGACTGCCCTGCGAAGGGCGCGCGCTGATCAAGGGCGACCAGCGCTCGCAATCGATCGCCGCCGCCTCGATCGTCGCCAAGGTCATGCGCGACCGCATGATGTGTGGCTGCGGCAATCATCACGATCGTTACGGCTTCGAAGTCCATATGGGTTACGCCACGGCCCGGCATCGCACGGCGATCGAGGCGCACGGGCCGGTGGCGCGGCTGCACCGCACCTCGTTTGCGCCGTTCAGGCTTGGGGGTGTCGAGGTGGTTGAGGAAGAGAGCTTGGCCGGGCTGGAGTGAGGCGAAAGCGGCGCCGAACTACAGCCGATCTCCCCCTCGGGGGGGGAAATGTCCGGCAGGACAGAGGGGGCGCTGTCCCGCCGACCTGTCAGTTCATTGCGATCAGATTCGCCGGATACTTCTCAGCCGGTGCGACGGATAAAGAATCGAACGCCGGCGATCCTTCGCGCCCCCCTCTGCCCTGCCGGGCATCTCCCCATGAGGGGAGATTGGTGGCGTCAACGCACCGTACAAAAAAAGCCGCCAAGTTTCCCGGACGGCTTTGATTTGCTTGATGTTGTCAGCTCAGTTCAGCTTGGCCTTCACATCCTGCAGCGCGGACTTGAACAGATCGGCTCCTGCCTTGGCGTCAACCTTGGCGGCGAGCAATGCACGTGCCGCCTCGACAGCGATGTCGACGGCGCTGGCGCGCACTTCGCCGATCGCTTCGCGCTCGGCCTGGCCGATCTTCTGTTCGGCAAGCGCGGTGCGCCGGGCGACATAGTCCTCGGTCTTCTTGTGGGCCTCGGCGGCCAGCAGTTCGGCCTCGCGCTTGGCGGCCGCGACAATGTCGGCAGCCTCCTGCTCGGCTTCCTTGCGCTTCTTCTTGTACTGGCCAAGCAATTGCTGGGCTTCGTCGCGCAGCTTGCGGGCCTCGTCGAGCTCACTGCTGATCCTGGCGGCGCGGGCGTCGAGCGCCTTGGCGATCATGCCGGGCACCTTGATGTAGACGGCGATGGCCAGGAAGATGATCAGGGCAATCGTGGCCCAGAGCGTTGCGAGAGATGTAGCGTCCATGATGCGCTCCTCACCGGGCCACGGATTTGACCGCGGCCGCGATCTCGGCCTTGCTGGCCTTGCCGCCAACGAGTGCCTCGACGATCGCCGAAGCGGTATCCTCGGCAATGCTGCCGACTTCCTTCATGGCATTGGCCTTGATGGAAGCAATGCGTGCCTCGGCCTCGCCAAGCTTCCCATCGAGCGCAGCCTCGATCTTCTTGCGCGCGGTATCGGCTTCCGCCTTGGCCGCATCGTTGGCTTGCTGGCCGATCGAGTTCGCGTTCTTCTTGGCTTCCGCCAGTTCCTGCTCGTAAGCGGCAACGGCGGCGTCTGCCTCGCCCTTCAACTTGGCAGCCTGGTCGAGATCCTGGCTGATGCGGTCGTTGCGGACATCGATGATGCCCCCGACGCGCGGCATCACGACCCGCTTCAGGAAGAGGTAGAACAGCCCGAACGTGATCGCCAGCCACAGAAGCTGCGACGGAAACGTCTCCGGATTGAATGGCGGAAACGTGCCGTGCGCTTCGGCAGGCACGCTGGTGCCGGAATGCGTGTCGCCTCCGGTCGCAGCGTGGCTGGTGTCGGCTGATGGCGCGGACTCTTGCGCGAAGGCAGATGTCACGAACATGGACTATCCCCAGATATCAGGCCCGCCGCTTGCGCGGCCGGCCTGTCCAATCTTCTCAGTACTCAGCCGAACAGGGCCAGCAGCGCGATGAGAAGCGAGAAGATGCCCAGAGCTTCGGTCACGGCGAAGCCGAAAATCAGGCGGCCGAACTGGCCGTCGGCAGCCGAAGGGTTGCGCAGCGCGCCCGAGAGGTAGCTGCCGAAGATGTTACCCAGGCCAATGCCCGCGCCACCCATGCCCAGGCAAGCGATGCCGGCGCCGATGTACTTTGCTGCTTCTGCGTCCATTTGTTCAACTCCTTTGGATCTGAAAATTCCGTTGCGATTTCATCCGGCACCAATGTTGAAAACTCTTGGCCGGAACTCTTGCCTCAGTGCCCGGGATGCAGGGCGTCGTTGAGATACATGCAGGTCAATACGGCAAAGACGTAGGCCTGCAGGAAGGCGACCAGCAGTTCAAGCGCCGTCAGCGCCACCGCCATAGCCAACGGCAGGATCGAACCCGCCACGCCGACCGCGCCCAGCGCGGAGAGGCTGACGACGAACCCGGAGAAAACCTTGAGCGTGATGTGGCCGGCAAGCATGTTGGCGAACAGACGAACCGAGAGGCTGACCGGGCGCGACACGAAGGAAATGACCTCGATCAGCACCACCAGCGGCAGCAGGAACACCGGCACGCCATGCGGCACGAACAGCTTGAGGAAACCAAGACCATGCTTCATGAAGCCGTAGACCACCACGGTTCCAATCACCAGGGCCGCGAGGCCGAAGGTGACGATGATGTGGCTGGTGACCGTGAAGAAATAGGGAAACAGGCCGAGCAGATTGGCGACCAGCACGAACATGAACAGCGAGAACACGAAGGGGAAGAACTTCATGCCCTGCGTGCCGGCGGCGTCACGCAGCATGTTGCCGACGAATTCATAAGCCATTTCGGAGACCGACTGCAGCCGGCCTGGAACCAGGCTGCGGCTCGACGTCGTCAGGAACAGGAACGCCGCGGCGACAACCACGGTGGCGACCATGAACAGGGCGGAATTGGTGAAAGACAGGTCATAGCCGCCGATCTCGATCGGTATCAGCTTGTTGATATGGAACTGGTGGATCGGATCGACCTTGTCAGCTGCCACGTTCAAACCCCGTCAATGCCGCGTACGGCCAAAATTACCTTGCCGCATGGAAGCGGCTATTTCCAAATGCCACCTGAAGGGCGGTCATTTGCCGTCGTCCCGGTCACGGCGCGGCTTCGCGCCTTGTCCGAATTCCGCCACAACGCCAGCCGAACGCATGACATTGAGCACGCCGGCGCCAAAACCAAGCAGCAGGAAAACGATCAGACCCCACGGCGATGTCCCCGCCATACGGTCGATGATCCAGCCGATGCCGGCGCCCACGACCACCCCGGCGATAAACTCGCTGGATAGTTTGATCGCCTGACCGTATCCGGTCACTGGTTTCGCGTCGTCTTTCCCCTCGAGCCGGTTCGGCAGCCTTGTCGCAAGCGATGCTCCAAGTTCACGCCGACGTCGCTCAAGATCGTCGTCGCGGATTTCGGCGTCATGCTCTTTGCCGCGGCCGGTTTCTCCGGTTCCGTCTGGCCCTTTTTTCTCGGCCATCGCAACCCCCCTGCCCGGGCAGACCGTCACCGTCCGTCCGCTTCTAAAGTCGCCGGCAACATAGTTAGAGGGTTTGCGCCCGTCAAGCCACGGAGGGAAGTTCCGCGCTGTGTATTTTAAATAGTAAAATCAAAGGATTAGAAAGGTGCGACATCGTGCCCGCGGCGATCGGAGGGATGCGTTGCGCGAATCCCCCGGGCAATGGCTCTCCGATCGACCGTGCGACCGCCCGAAAAGAGAGGCGCCCGGCGGTCGGCTCAGCTCCAGCCGCCACCATAGGTCCGGTAAAAGATATGCAGGCCGATCTTGGTCATCTTCTGCATCGTGCGCGCCCAGCCGGGATGGACATAGTTGGCGTAGTAATGTGTTGACGATCCCACCTCCGGAATGAAGATCTTGCCAGCGGTGACGGCCATGCCGATGTCTTGCGCGGTCTTGTAGGCGACGGGGTTGTCGATGCGCTTCTTTCTGCCGTCGCAAGCGAATGAAAACTGACAGCGGTTGAACCAGCTGTCGTTCTGGTAGACGACGCCGCAGATCGAATTGGGATAGGCGGGATTGCGGACCCGGTTGAGGATAACCTGGGCGACGGCGGCCTGACCGCGCACGGTTTCGCCGCGTGCCTCGAAATAGATGCCGTTGGCCAGGCATTTCTGCTCCGGCTTGGAGAAGACGCTGGCCGGAAGCGGATTCTGGATCCAGGCATGGTCGCCCTTGGCCATCGGCGGAATGAAGCGGCCGCTGTTGGACTGCTCGTCCTGAAGCAGGGCTTCAAAGGGTGAAGCCTTGGCGTAGTCCGGCTCGGATTGTGCGTAGGCGGTCGCCAGCACATCGGGGTGGTCGTTGTTGACGAGGGCGGCGAGCATGGCCGGCACGCCGGGATCCGGCTTCTTGTCTTCACGCGCGTGGAATGCGGCGGCGATCAGGATTTCCTTGCCTTTGATCTGAGGCTTGGCGAAGGCCATTTTCAGGTCGCTGTCCATGCTCGGCCGCATCAGCGAAGAGGTCCGCTGGAAGATCGAGCCTGCATTGAAGTTCTTCGGCGGCGCTACCGGAGAGACCTGGACGATGCGGCCCTTCTTGTCGGCGCGCACGACACGATCCTCGTCGGGCGACCCGCTGACCTTGCCGCCCTTGCCGCGGAACGAGACGGAGCCGATACCGGGAAGGCGAACGCCGGAACCCGAGATCGAGCCGGTGACGTCGGAATCGACGAACGGCATCTCGGCGGCGTGGACCGAGCCGGCGACGGATTTCTCGACATAGGAGTTCCAGCGGGCGGTCGGCGCTTCGAGGCCGGATACAAGGCTTGTCATGTCCTGGTAGGCGGCGACGGTCGGAAAGCCGATCCAGATGCCGAGGCCGATGATGAACGGAGACACAAGGCCGCGTTTCTTCTCACCGGCGGCGGCGGCCAGCCGCGTCAAGACACGTCGATGCACGGAACTCTCTCCAGGAACGCTACTGACCCCACTGGAGAGCAAAATGATGCATTAACCTTGATGGGACGTTAACGGGATCGGTCGGGTTTTCTCAGCCGGCTGGAGGTCGTGGCTTCGAAGTCCGGCGGTTTTGCGGCGGGAGCGCTCAGGCCCGCTTCAGGAAGACCGGCCAGGCAACCAGGGCGCAGGCGGCGGCCGACAGCCAGACGCCGGGCCATGACCAGAGGTGCAGCAGCCCTGGAATGGCCACCGGGACGAGGAAGAAGCCGACGAAGACAAAGCTGTTGGCAAGGCTGAGTGCCGTTCCGACATGGCCGGCACCGGCCAGCGTGGCAAGTTCGGTATAGGCAACGCCGTGCCAGGCGGAGACCGAGATGCCGGCAACAACAAGCACCAAGGGCAGGACGGCGAGCAGGAAGGATTGGCTGGCAGGCATAGCGGGAACGGCCAGAACCAGCACCCAGAGCACGACGAAGGCCAGCGCGCTGAGCGCACTGCACAAGCGAAGAAACTGACGGCGGTTGCCGTGGCGGTCGGTAAAGCGGCCGCTCCAGACGCGCATGACCATGGCGCCGACCTGTACAGCGACGAGGCTCGCGCTGATCGCCGTCGTGCCAAGCCCGGCGAAGTCGTGCAGGAACACCGACGCGAAAGTGAGGACCGCCACTTGCGGAAAGCAGAGCAAGCCGATCGCGGTCGAGATGCGCCAGACCTCGATGTTGCGCAACGGAGCCGGTCCATCCGATAAGACGGCGTGGGCTTCACCCGCCGGCGGCGGTTCGTGCAGCCAACGCCAGGCAAACAGTGCGGACAGGGCGGATGCCGCCGCCAGAAGCCCGAACACCGCGGCAAAACCGAAAGCCAGGGCAAGCGAAGGCAGGACGAGTGCGCCGAGGCCGCCGCCGAGCGGTACCGCCGTCTGCCTGATGCTCATGGCAAAACCGCGCTCATTCTCCCTGAACCAGGCCATGATGGCGCGGCCGCTCGAACCATTGACACTGCCGCCGAGCAGCCCCGTGACGAGCAGGCTTGCCGCCAGCAGCATGACATCGGGAATGCCTGATCTTGTCGGCACGACCAGCATCGCCATGACCAGGAGCCAGGCCGCCGTCGCGCCGAGACCGATCAGAAGCACGCGGCGATCCCCCCAGCGGTCAGTGAGCAGACCCCAGGGCAATTCGCTGAGCGCGACGCCCAGCCCAAGCAGGCCGAGCGCCAGGCCAAGTTCGGCATTGCTCAAGTGATAGCTCTGGCGAAGCACGACCGCCGTTGCCGGTATGCCCGAGAAAGTGGCCGAGAAACCGGCATTCGCGGCAACCCCGATGCCCAGGACCTTCCAGCGGTGGTTGGGGCCGAACACTCGGCCGGCAGGGCTGGCAGCGCTGCCTTGCAGGATTTGTGGTGGCTGTTGATCGGCACAGTCGATGGCGGACATGATTTCATTCCCGTTGCGGGCCGGTGTCTCAGGCCTTGACGGCATCTCTCTATCGCCATAAATCCGTCCTTAAAATAAGGAAGTTTTTGACGATCAATCCTGAAAAACAGGACATTACGTTGCAACGGGTGACATTCGACCTCGACGTCCTCAGAAGTTTCGTCACCGGCATGGAGCTGGGCAGCTTCGCCAAGGCCGCCGACCGGCTTGGCCGGTCGACCTCGGCGGTCAGCGCGCAATTGAAGAAACTGGAAGAACAGGCAGCGACGCCGATCTTCCGCAAAGTGGGGCGCGGCCTGGCGCTGACCGAGGCCGGCGAGACCATGCTCGGCTATGCGCGCCGGCTGCTCGATTTGAACGACGAAGCGGCGGCGGCCATCCATGACGTCGAACTGGAAGGCTGGGTGCGGCTCGGTCTGCAGGAGGATTTCGGCGAGGCCGTGCTGCCGGACGTGCTGGGCCGATTTGCCCGAGCCCATCCCAAGGTCAAGATCGAGGCCAGGATCGCGCGCAGCCACGACCTCGCCGAAAGGGTGATGTCAGGCAGCCTCGACATCGCGCTTGCCTGGCACTGTGGCCAGACGCTGCCCTATAGCGAGCACGTCGCCGATGTTCCGATGCGCTGGATCGGTCCGGCCAAGCGCATCGAGACGAGCCTGCGCGACGGCGAGCCACTGCCGCTGGTGGCGCTCGAAGCGCCATGTCTGCTGCGCACGGTCGCGACTGAAACGCTCGACCGCGCCGGGCTGCCCTGGCGCATGGCCTTCTCGAGCCCCAGTCTGGGTGGCATCTGGGCGGCTGTCGCCGCGGGGCTGGGGCTGACGATCCGCACCGACATCGGCTTGCCGGCCAGCGTCAGTGCGATGAAGCCCGAGATCGCCGGCCTGCCGGCGTTGCCCAAGATGGCGCTGTTCCTGCATCGTCGGGATGCCGAACCCGAGCCCGTGGCGGCCCGCCTTGCCGACATATTACTGGAGGCGGCGCGGCAGGCCCTGCCGGAAAATACGCGGACCGCCGGCTTGCGTGCCGCGGCCTGATCAGCACGAGCGCCGAGGCTCAGCCGCGCTTCTTGGCCCGGCCGGCGAACGGATTGTCCGAGGTGCGCAACGCGATGCGGATCGGCACGCCCGGCATGTCGAAGGCTTCGCGCAGGCTGTTGGAGAGATAGCGGACATAGCTCTGCGGCATCGCGTCCGGCCGCGAGCACTGGACCACGAAACCCGGCGGCCGCGTCTTGGCCTGGGTGACGTATTTGACCTTCAACCGGCGCCCGGCAACGGCGGGCGGCGGGTGATGCGCCAGTATGGCCTCGAGCCAGCGGTTGAGCTTGCCGGTGGAAACACGGCTGTTCCAGACCCTGTGCGTCCTCAGCACCGCATCCATCAGCTTGTCGAGGCCGCGTCCGGTCTCGGCCGAGACCGGCACGGCCTGGATGCCGCGCGCCTGCGGCAGCAGCCGCTCGGTCTTCTCGCGCAGTTCGGCCAACAGCTCCTGCGGGTTATCGATCAGGTCCCATTTGTTGAAGGCGATTACCGGTGCCCGCCCCTCGCGGATGATCAGGTCGGCGATCTGCAGATCCTGCTTCTCGAAGGGAATGGTGGCGTCGAGCACGATGATGACGATCTCGGCGAAACGGATGGCGCGCAGGCCATCCTGCACCGACATCACTTCCAGCTTTTCGTGGATCCTGGCCTTGCGGCGCATGCCGGCCGTGTCGAACAGTTTTATGCGGCGGCCGCGCCAGTCCCAGTCGACGGAGATGGAATCGCGGGTGATGCCCGCCTCCGGTCCGGTCAGCAGCCGTTCCTCGCCGATCAGCGCATTGATCAGCGTCGACTTGCCGGCGTTAGGACGGCCGACGACGGCGATGCGCATCGGCTTGGTATCGTCATAGGCCGGCTCGGCATCCGGATCGGCGATGTCCTCGCCGATCAGCACTTCGTTGATGGCGGCTTCTTCGTCTTCGCTGTCCTCGTCTTCACCGAAGGCGCGCGCCTCTCCAAGCGCTTCGATCACGGCGTCGCGCAGGTCGGGCATGCCCTGGCCGTGCTCGGCCGAAACCGGGATCGGCTCGCCAAGCCCGAGTTCCCAGGCCTCCAGCATGCCGCCTTGCGCGCCCTTCGCCTCGGCCTTGTTGGCAACGAGGACGACCGGTTTGCCGGATTTGCGCACGATCTCGGCAAAGGTCCTGTCATCGGGCAGCAGGCCGGACTTGGCGTCGATGGTGAAGAAGATCAGATCCGCCTCGCGGATGGCGATTTCGGTCTGCGCGCGCATGCGGCCCGGCAAGGTCGAGGCGCCGGCATCCTCAAAGCCCGCTGTGTCGATGACGTCGAAATGCAGATCGTAAAGCTTGGCGGCATGGACACGGCGGTCACGGGTGACGCCCGGCGTGTCGTCGACAAGCGCCAGCTTCCTTCCCACCAGCCGATTGAAAAGAGTCGATTTGCCGACGTTAGGTCTGCCTATGATGGCGACTTTGAAGGTCACGATGCACTGCCCGACCCGCGGATCAGTTCGGACATCAAGGTCGCCCGCTCGCGCGTGTTGCGCGGGGCGCCGTCATCGGAGGCGATCTGGTCGAACAGTTTCAGCGCGTCCTGCGTCTTGCCTTCCTTCCAGGCCGCAAGCCCGAGCGCCTCGCGCGCGCTGTGGCGCAGCGTGTTGGTGTCCGAGGTCAGCGCCTCGACACGGCTGGACACGTCGGCGAAGGAGCCATGGTCGACGAGCAGGAGTGCTGCCCTCAGCCGCGCCATGTCGCGCAGGCCCTGGGGAATGGCGGTGTCGGCGGCGACGTCGTCGAAATCCTTGACGGCTGCGTCGACGTCGCCCTTGTTGGCCTTGACGGTCGCTGCGCGCATGCGGGCGAGCAGCGGATAGGCGCCGTAGCCATCCTTCTCCAGCTGATCGAGCGCGGCCAGCGCGTCGTCGTTCTTGCCGTCATTGGCAAGCTTCAACGCCTGCGAGAAAGCATCGCCGGAGCGGTTGGCGCGCGTCTCGTCCCAATAGCGATAGCCGACGAAGGCGGCGGTACCGAGCACCACCAGGATGGCAATCACAAGCAAGGCCGGGCCGAAACGGTCCCACAGCTTCTGCGCCTGCTCGCGGCGCATCTCGTCATTGACTTCACGGATAAAACTGTCGTCGGACATCGATCAAAACCATTCTTGGCCCCGGGCCGGGGCCGTTCGTGAGCCCGCGTTTTAGCGAAATTTTGTCGGCATGGAAGGGGTTCGACCGGAAAATCGGCTATTCCCGGGGGCAAACGGATGTTTGCCCCGGGGCAAACCCACGAAAACCCAATCGCACCGGCGCCACATTTCGGGGATAGCCGGCTTGCTGACCACCCGGAGCCTGTAAAATTGCCGATGCCCAGTCTGTCCCGTGTTATTGCGTTTTCGCTTGCCTCGCTCGCCGCCGCCGGCGCGGCCCTGGCCGACCCGCCCGCGCCAGCAGAACCAGCGAGGCCGAAGCAGGTCGTCATCATCTCGTTCGACAGTGCCCGCGACATCTCGCAGTGGAAGCGTAGCCGGGCGCTGGCCCAGCGCACCGGGGCGCATTTCACCTATTTTCTGTCCTGTGTCTTCCTGCTGTCGCCCGAGACACGCGGCCAATACGCGGCACCTGGCAAGACCGCGGGCAAATCCAACATCGGCTTTGCCGCCTCCAGGCAGGACGTGGCCGAGCGGCTGGAACAGATCGGTCTCGCCGCCCATGAGGGCCACGACATCGCCAGCCACGCCTGCGGCCATTTCGACGGCAAGGACTGGAGCAAGGCCGACTGGCTGACGGAATTCGCCTCGTTCGAGCACATTCTAGAAAACGCCTATGCCATCAACGGCATTGCGCCCGAACCCGAGGGCTGGCGCGATTTCGCGCATGCGGTGGCGGGTTTCCGGGCGCCCTACCTGTCGGCAAGCAAGGCGCTTTACGAGGCGCTGCCGGCAGCCGGCTATCAGTTCGACGCCAGCGGCGTTTCAAAGGGCCCTGCCCTGCCGCCGACCATCGGCGGCATCACCCGCTTTTCCCTGCCGCTGATTCCGGAAGGGCCGAAATCACGGCCGGTGATCGCCATGGATTACAATCTCTATGTCCGGCATTCCGGCGGCTTCGAGCGGCCAAGCAAGGCCGGCGAATTCGCCGACCGCACCTACCAGGCCTTCCGCGCCGCCTTCAACACGCAATATCAGGGCAAGCGCATTCCGCTGGAACTCGGCTTCCACTTCACACTGATGAATGACGGCGCCTACTGGAACGCACTGGAACGCTTTGCCGGCGAGGTCTGCGTCAAATCAGATGTCGAGTGCATCAGTTTTCGCGATTATGTTTCGCGGCGGGACGGCAGCCAGAAGCAGGCGACGGTTGGCGGCTGAGCTGCCAACCCGTTTCGCATAAATCCCAGACTTCCTAAGCCGGGTCTTCTGCACCCTGCCTTGCCAGATAGCGCTGATCGATGTCCGGTAACGGCTCACCCAGCAGCGTCGCCTCGAAGGCGCGCAAGCGTTTATGGACCGACTGCAGTTCGACGATAGTCGACCAGGAGGTAAGCAGGAATTGCAGCGAACCCGTCACCTTGCCGAAGGCGTTGGAGATCTGGTTCAGCGCACCGAACGTTATCTTGTGCGCGACCAGCGACGGACCCAGGATCAACAGCGAGAAAATGTTGTCGGCCTGCAGGTAGGTGTACCGGACGACGTTGAAATAGATGTAGTGGAAATAGAGCCGGAAATAGTTGTGCCGGACATTGGCAAACAGCTCGGCGGTGGTGGCGGGTTGCGCCCTGTCCGCATGATCCTCGCCATAGACGAGTTCCTTGCGGTAGGCGGCTTCGACGCGCTGGTTACGGAACTGCAGCCCCGGAAGCTTCATGCCGGCAATCATCACCGAGATCGTGCCGAACAGACACCAGGCAAGTGCCGCGACCACCAATGGCTGCGGGATCGCGCCGATGATCGGCAGTTCGCTGATATGGGCCTGCAACTGGATCATCACCGGCAGGAAGGCGATCAAGGTCATGATCGACTGGACGAAACTGGAACCGAGATCCTCCATGATCTGCGAGAACCGCATCGTATCCTCCTGGATACGCTGCGAGGCGCCCTCGATATGGCGCAGCCTGCTCCAGTTCTCGATAAAGTAGTTGTTCATCGCCGTCCGCCAGCGGAAGATCCAGTGGCTGACGATGAAGGCATTGACCACCTGCACGTTCATGCCGACCAGCGCGAGCCACGAAAAGTCGGCCAGCCCGGTGTAGAATTCGCCGTTGGTCGATTTTCCGGTCCCCGACATCAACCCTTGCACATAGTCGAAGAAGGGGCCGTACCAGGCGTTGACGGCGACGCTGACCTGCACGTTGAAATAGATGAAAAATAGGATGACCGCCGTCATCAAGATCGACCAGCGCTGCCAAGGATGCGGCGAATACCAGCTCCAGAATGCGTAGAAGATGGCCACGCAAAGCGCGAAATAGATGTAAAACCAGAGGAACGGTTTCGACACCAGCACGGCGATGCCGATGATGGGCGCCGCATCGGCGGCTGCCGGCGGAAGGCCCACAAGGCCCCCCAATTGCTCCCCGCCGAAAAACCAGAACAGGATCGCCGCAAGGCTCCAGATGGCGGCCGAAGAGAAGAAAAGCTTCGGCTGCGGGAAGAAGGATACGAACACTGTGGCGAATTCCTCGATCTATGCGCAAATCAGGTGGGTTCGGCGGGCATAAGGTCACACATTAGGGGGAAAGAAAATGCCTGCCCGAGTTCAGGCGCAGAGCAAGACCACAAATCATGGCGATTTTGGCGCGGCCGACCATGTGACGGCGCCGGAGACGACCAGGACGGCCGCGGCGACGATGGAGGCGAGGAAGAAATCGCCCGACGCCTGGGCCAGAAGCCCGGCCGCGATCGGGCCGATGATCTGGCCAAGACCGAAGGAGGCGGTCATCAAGGCAAAGATGCGCCGGGGTGACTTCGGCGCCTGCTGCCGTGCGGCCTGCAGGCCAAGCGCCGTGATGGCAATGAAGGTGCCGCCGAGCAGCACGCCGCCAAGCAGCGGCCCCGTGCGCCCGCCTGCGGCGACGCTCGCGGTAACGCCGACAACTTCGACGAAGCACCCCAACGCATAGGCGGCATAGAGCCCGATCCGCGCCGATATCTTCTGCCAAAGCCAGACCGAAGGGAAACCGGCAAGGCCGGCAACCATCCACACTTCGGCCTCGAAGACGCGGCTGCCGCCGCCTTGGCGGACGATGGCGACGAGGAAGGTCGCCGTCACCACATAGCCGAAACCGAACAGGCCATAGGCGACGATCGCCTTCATCAGCGACAGGTCTTTCGGCAGCGCCGGCTCGTGGACGGCTTCGCCATTGGTGAGCGGACCCTGGTTCGCCAGCAGCGCCACGGCGACGAAGCCGCAAGCCGAAATCGCGCCCGACCACAGCCAGCCCTGCGCCCAGCCGGCATGTTCTGTGACCAGCACGGCCATCATCGCCGCCGACATCGCGATGCCGAGGCCAACGCCGCCGAAATGCCATGCCTGCAGGTCGCCCCGCCCGGCCTCCGCGATATGGCTGAAAACGATGCTGGCCATGAACACCATGACGAAGGCGCTGGCCAGACCGGCCAGAAAACGGATGGCGAGAAAGGCGGCCATGGCATCGGTCAGCCCCATAAGGGCGGCCAGCACGGCGCTGGCACCGAGGGCTGCCAGCATCAGCGAACGCTCGCGTCCGTGCGCCCAGTTGCCCGCCGCCACCAACGCGCCGACGAGGTATCCGAGATAGTTGGCCGAGGCGATCCAGCCGGCATCGGCCGGCGACAGATGCAGTTCCTCCATCATGCCGGGCAGGATCGGCGTGTAGACGAAGCGGCCGATGCCCATGGCGACGGCCATGGCGATCATGCCGGCGAAGGCGTAGCGAAGCGCTGTCGATGGGGCCGATGTCATTGCAGTGCACAATAAATCTGCGCACGGGTGAAACAATCCGCCTTGTGTTGGGCCAGTGCCGGACCGCGCGCTCAGCAGCGCCCGCCGAAACCGGCGTTCAGCGAAACGGTCTCATGCACGGTCCGGCGCGCCGTCAAGCGGAACGGCACATCGCCGAGTTCGCGCTCCGACATCGCGTCAAGCGCGGGATGCGCAAGCGGATCGGTCAGCCAGCTCAGCGTGTCGACGTCGCAGCGCGTGTCATCCGACGAAGTGGCGGCGAACAGGACCTTCAGCGACGACAACATCCTCAGCATTTCCGGTTCCATGGGCCTGTCTCCGTCCAAAAGTCAGCCGTTTCGGTATCTCTTTCAATTGAGATTTCGGCCGGATCGGTTTAGAAAATCTCAAATGGCCATGCTCAACCGCGTTCATCTCAACGGCCTTCGCGCCGTGGAAACCGTCGCCCGTCCCGGCTCGCTCGCGACCGCCGCCAGCGAACTCAACGTTTCCGTCAGCGCCGTCAGCCAGCAGATCAGCCGCACCGAAAAGCAGCTCGGCCAGGCCCTGTTCGAGCGGACGACGAGCGGTCTCGTCCTGACCGAATTCGGCGCCGTCTTCGCGGCCCGCCTTGGCGCCGGATTTCGCGAGCTTGCGCAGGCCGTGGCACTGGCCGACGAGGCAACCCAATGCACATTGGTTGTTTCGGCGGCACCTGCGTTTGCCTCCAAATGGCTTCTGCCACGGCTGTCGCGGCACTTCGACCGGCATCCCAACGTGCTGTTGCGCATCGACGCCTCGGTGCGGCTGGCCAATCTCGATCATTCCGACATCGACATTGCCATCCGGCTTGGCGACGGCAAATGGCCGGGCGGGAAGGCGGAGCTCATTTTGGCGCAGGAAGTCTTCCCGGTCTGCGCACCGGGCATTGCAAGAAAACTGAAGTCGATCGGCGACCTTGCGCGGACCTGCGCCATCACCGACGAGCGGGCGATGATCAACTGGGAAAGCTGGTTCGCCGCTGCCGGCGTTCCACCCGTCAACTTCCAGAAAGGCGCGCGCTTCACCGACCCGATGCTGTGCCTGGAATCGGCGATCGCCGGCCATGGCGTGATGCTGGGCTGGCAATTGCTGACGGCCGATGCGCTGGCCGATGGGCGGCTGGTGGCGCCGTTCGGAATCCGCGCCCAGAGCGGCCTCGGCTACTGGCTGGTGACCTCCGCCACCAAGCCTGAAAGCCGCAAGGTCCGGGACTTCAAAATCTGGATCAAGGAAGAGATCGCGGCGACCATGGCGCAGTTCGGATCGT
Organism: Mesorhizobium sp. M8A.F.Ca.ET.161.01.1.1; assembly: GCF_004792105.1. Classification (NCBI taxonomy): domain Bacteria; kingdom Pseudomonadati; phylum Pseudomonadota; class Alphaproteobacteria; order Hyphomicrobiales; family Phyllobacteriaceae; genus Mesorhizobium; species Mesorhizobium sp. M8A.F.Ca.ET.161.01.1.1. Next base: position 159,074 of record NZ_SRTD01000011.1, read on the forward strand.
CGGTCGCGGGGCCCAGTGGCGCGATCGCGGTGGAAAGCGCCGCGGTACCGGTCTATGTTCAATCATAAATCCCACGACGACAGGCAGGATCATGACCACACATTCGCGCGGCGTTTCCGCAACGATCGACCCGGTGAAGCTCGACAGGCTGGCGGAAGTCGCCATCAAGGTCGGGCTGCAATTGCAGCCCGGACAGGACCTGGTGCTGACATCGTCGATCGCGGCGCTGCCGCTGACCAGGCGCATCGTCGAGCACGCCTACAAGGCCGGCGCCGGGCTGGTGACGCCGATCTTCAACGATGACGAGATGACGCTGGCGCGCTACCGCTTCGGCGCCGATGCCGGCTTCGATCGCGCCGCCGGCTGGCTCTATGAAGGCATGGCGAAGGCCTTTTCCAACAATGCCGCCCGGCTCGCCGTACGCGGCGAGGATCCGTCGCTGCTGTCGGCGCAGGATCCGGCCAAGGTGGCGCGCGCCAACAAGGCCAATTCGATGGCCTACCAGCCGGCGCTGGAGAAGATCACCGGCTTCGACATCAACTGGAACATCGTCGCCTATCCGGATCTGGCCTGGGCCAGGCAGGTTTTCCCCGGCGACGCCGACGACGTGGCGGTGGCGAAACTCGCCGACGCCATCTTCGCCGCCTCGCGTGTGGATGTCGAGGACCCGATCGCCAACTGGAAGGCGCACAATGCGGCCTTGCGCGGCCGCACTGAATGGCTGAACGGCCACGATTTCCATTCGCTGCATTTCACTGGACCCGGCACCGACCTGACTGTCGGGCTGGCGGACGGCCATGAGTGGATGGGCGGCGCCTCGACCGCCAAGAACGGCGTCACCTGCAATCCCAACATCCCGACCGAGGAAGTCTTCACCACGCCGCATGCGAGGCGGGTCGAGGGCCATGTTTCCTCGACCAAGCCGTTGTCCTACCAGGGCACGCTGATCGACGACATCTCGGTGCGCTTCGAGGGCGGGCGGATCGTCGAGGCCAAGGCCTCGAAGGGCGAGGACGTGCTGAAGAAAGTGCTCGACACCGACGAAGGCGCGCGCCGCCTCGGCGAAGTGGCGCTGGTGCCGCATTCCTCGCCGATCTCGGCCAGCGGCCTGTTGTTCTTCAACACGCTGTTCGACGAGAACGCCGCCTGCCATATCGCGCTCGGCCAATGCTATTCGAAGTGCTTCGTCGACGGCGCCTCGCTCAGCCAGGACGAAATCGGGGCGCGCGGCGGCAACAAGAGCTTCATCCACATCGACTGGATGATCGGCTCGGACAAGATCGACATCGACGGCATCGCCAAGGATGGCAGCCGCGTGCCGGTGATGCGCAAGGGCGAGTGGGCCCAGGGGCTCTAGCCGGCTGAGATGTGATGGCCTTCGATATTGCAGTCAGGCGCGTCTACGAAGCACCCGAGAAGGCCGATGGCCAGCGGGTGCTGGTGGATCGGATATGGCCGCGCGGCGTCGCCAAGAAGGATGCCGCGTTGACGCTGTGGCTGAAGGAGATCGCGCCGAGCGACGAACTGCGCAAATGGTTCGGGCATGAGCCGGAGCGCTGGGCGGAATTTCAGAAGCGGTATGGTGGCGAGCTGGACCGCAACGAGGAGGCGTTGGCGAGTTTGCGCGCCCTGCTTCGCGACGGCAAGGTAACGCTGCTTTACGGCGCCCATGACGAGGCGCACAACAATGCCGTGGCGCTGGCGGGGTATTTGCGAGCCCACCCGTAACATCGAGACGCCGGCGGGATAGAGGGGGGCGCGAAGGATCGCGGCGCGGGTGAGAGTCGGGTCTACTTCCCGCCCACCGCCTCTTCATAAACATCCGGCTTGAACCCGACGAGGATGCTGTCGCCGACTTCCAGCACCGGCCGCTTGATTATCGTCGGCTTGGCCAGCATCAGCGCTTTCGCCTTCTTCTCGTCGAGGCCCTGCCTGTCCGCCTCCGGCAGTTCGCGAAACGTCGTGCTGCCTTTGTTGAGCAGCTTTTCCCAGCCCACCTTGCCGACCCAGCCATTCAGCTTGCCGGCCTCTATTCCTTCGGCCCGATAGTCATGAAAACGATAGGGAACGTCATGGCTCTCCAGCCAGACGCGCGCCTTCTTGATCGTGTCGCAATTGGTGATGCCGTACGTGGTGATCGTCAAGACGTGCTTCCTTTGGGCTGACCGTCGAATCCGTTTCGCAACCTAGAACCGCCCTTCCCGCTTTGCCAGAAGCTCGTGAAATTTGCCGCTTGCAAACACTAAGGAATTTACCTAAGTATTAATGACCACTTTTGACGACCCAGGACCATCGATGACCAGCCTCCAGAGCGCAAATCCGATCCCCCCGCCGATCGATGGTATTTTTCGCGCGCTTGCCGACCCGACACGGCGGCGCGTGGTCGAGCGACTCAACAGGAGCCCCGCTTCGGTCAGCGAACTGGCACAGCCTTTCGAGATGGCCCTGCCTTCCTTCATCGACCATCTCAAGATTCTCGAAGGCTGCGGGCTGGTTCGGTCGCAGAAGACCGGCCGGGTCAGGACTTACGAGCTTGCGCCCGAGCCATTGAAGCTCGCCGAAAGCTGGCTGGCTGAGCAGCGCACGCTCTGGGAGCGCCGCCTCGACCAGTTCGACGCCTATGTGATGACACTCAAGGAGCAGGAAACATGAGCTATCCCTTCAAGCCAGATCCCAGGCTGGACCTCGTGCTGGAGCGCGTGCTCGACGCGCCGCACCAACTGTTGTGGCGCGCCATGACGACGCCGGAGCATGTCAGGCAATGGTTCACACCAAAACCATGGGTGATCACCGACTGCGAGATCGACCTCAGGCCAGGCGGGTTGTTCCGGACACGCATGCAGTCGCGCGACGGTAACGAGGTCAGCGACCGCCATTGCTGCTATCTGGAAATCGTGCCGAACGAGCGGCTGGTGTGGACGGATGCGCTGCTGCCGGGCTATCGGCCGTCAGGCGAGCCGTTCATCACTGCTGTGATTTCGCTGCAGCCGGATGGCCGGGGCACGCGCTACACCGCCACCGCCATCCACCGCGACGAGGCGACCCGCGACAACCATGAAGAGATGGGTTTCTTCGACGGCTGGGGCACGGTAGCCGATCAGCTTGCGCAATATGTGAAGACGATTTGAGCTTCCTGGGTGGCGGCCAGGGCATCGCTGGCCGCCATGTTGATCTCCGCCTTCGCGGCGAAGAGCGCGGACTCCGGAAAGCCAGCTGTGTTTCCGACCTCAGTAGTAAAATCGCTCTTCGGCGATCTTGCCGTTCTTGACCGTGTACAGGCCAACCTCATCCATGGTGACACGCTCGCCGGTGGCCTTGGGCGTTACGTCAAACGTGAAGCGCACCGCGAACTGGTCGCCGTTGACATAGGGTCCTTCGACCGAGCCGCCATGCACTTCGTGGTTCTCTTGCCACCACTGGCTCTTTTGCTTGAGGGCCTCCTTGCCGCGGCTGACGGCCATCGGCCCCTCCATGGCTTCGTAGCTGACGATAGCGTCGGCATTGTATTTTTCGGCAGCGCCGTCGCTGTTGCCTTGTTTAAGAAGCTCGGTGAAGTCCTTGGCGATTTCCGTGATGGTCATTTGTGTTCCTCCTGTTTGGACGCATTGCAAGTAGGGAACAGCCCGCTGACATGCCATCAGCTGACGGGTCGATAGCTGACATGACCCTGTCAGGATAAGCGCCTGACCAGCCTATCGCGGACCGACTTCGGTTGCAGAGGCACGCCAATTCCGCGATGCTGGGTGCATGTGTAACCTCTACAACATCACCACGACACAAGAGGCGGTCCGCCAATGGACGCGCGCACTGCGCGATATCAGCGGCAACCTTGAACCATCCGTCGACATCTATCCCAATCAGCCCGGCCCCGTCGTCCGCAACACGGCAGACGGGAAGCGTGAGCTGGCCAGACTGCTTTGGGGGTTGCCAACGCCACCTGAGCGCATGAAGGGAAAGGCCGACTACGGCACGACCAACGTTCGCAATCCACAATATTCGCACTGGCAACAGTTTGTCGGGGTCGAGCATAGATGCGTCGTGCCGGTCACCAGTTTTGCCGAACCCAGCCCGACACCGAGTGACAAGGACCCAGAAACCGGCATCCAACGCAACTACTGGTTTGCCCGTGACGATAGCCGACCGCTGTTCTTCTTCGCCGGATTCTGGACCCGTTGGCAGGGTATTCGAAAGGTCAAGGACGGACCCGGCGACTTCGAGTTATTCGCCTTCATGACAACCAAGCCAAACGCCCTGATCGCGCCGATCCATGAGAAGGCTATGCCAGTAATCCTGACCACGTGGGAGGAGACCGAGGCCTGGCTTACAGCACCTTGGGCAGAAGCACGGCATTTGCAGCGAACGGCACCAGACAACGCGTTGGTGATCGTTGAGAAGCCAGCCACACAAATCAAGTTTCCGCAGCAGGCACCGGCGCAAGGATCTCTGTTCTAGGCTAAGGGATAGCCGCGTTCCTCATTCCTCGTCTCGCCATATTACACGGCGAACCATGCGGATTTCGACAAGGCGTCTCACACGAATTTTCAAGCGCTCCGCAGCACTCGGCAAAATTATGTCGGCATCAAGTTCGCGAAGCTTGCAGCGCTCGCACCGCATATGCCGTTCGACATCCCAAAAGGGAATGTCACCGACAAGCTTCGCGAGATCGCCAGGCAGATAATGCCGGGTGATGTTGCAGTGCCGGCATCGGACACGAATGAGTTGCCCGACTTCGTGCGCGAGGCATAGGGTTTGCACATTTCGGCGCGGTCGGGTGCTCAATTCCGGCATCAACTAATTTAGGAATGTCTTCCTACATTAGTCAATTCCTACTTAGTTTCCTTGGTCGTTCGTCCACATGTCGATCAGGCCAACCCCACGGCCGTGCGGGCGACCTTGCGCAGTTGAATGAGGCTAGCTGGGCAGCATGGGGCAGTTGGCGCCACGGCGCAGGCTGACGTGCGCCACGTCGCCGGCGCTGAATTGAAACCCCTCGGCCTGGCGGGGCGCGTCGATGACAACGGGCATGCCTTGCCCCAGTTCGGCATGCAGGCGCAACGTGCGGCCATGGAAGACGATGCTGTTGACCCGCGCCGGCGCCGTGCCGGGCGCAGCCTCGGCCGCCGCCAGCAAATCCTCCGGGCGCACGCCGATGGTGCGGACCTCGCCTTCGCCGGGCCACTGGCCGGTTTCGGAAATGGCCTCCAGCGGCAAGGTGCCGGCGGTGAAACGCAGGCGGTGGCCATCCCGGCCGACAAAACGTGATTGCAGGAGATTCATGGTGCCGATGAAGCTCGCCACGAACTTCGTGGCCGGCCGGTCATAGAGGGTCGCCGGCGGCGCGATCTGCTCGATGCGGCCGTTGTTCATGACGACGATACGATCGGAGATCGACAGCGCCTCGGTCTGGTCGTGAGTGACCATGACGAAGGTGGTGCCAAGCCGCGATTGCAGCCGCTTCAATTCGACCTGCATCTGTTCGCGCAGATGCGCGTCGAGCGCCGACAGCGGCTCGTCGAGCAAGAGCACGCGCGGCTCGCAGACAATGGCGCGGGCAAGCGCGACGCGCTGGCGCTGGCCGCCCGACAGTTCCAGGACGCGAGCGCGAAGCTTGTCGGCGAGACCGACCATCTCCAGGGCTTCGCCGACGCGCTTTGCCTGCTCGGCACTGGTGAGTTTTCGCAGGGACAAGCCGAAGCCGACATTTTCGGCGACGTTCATGTGCGGAAACAGCGCGTAGTCCTGAAACACGGTGTTGACCGGCCGCTCGAACGGCCGAAGGGCCGTGATGTCATGACCGTCGAGCAAGACCTCGCCGCTCGACGGGCTTTCGAAGCCGGCAATCACACGCAGGCTGGTGGTCTTGCCACAGCCGGACGGCCCGAGGAGCGTGATGAATTCGCCGCTGACAATGTCGAGATCGACGGTATCGAGTCCGACGATGCCACCTGGAAAAACCTTGGAAACCGCCTGCAGCCGGACGAGTGGATCAGGCGCCATCGCGAACCTCGGACGGCTTCGTGGTGTTGACCCAGAGGATCTGGCACTGCTCCGCGCCGGGATTGCGGAAGGCGTGCAAAAGCGTACTCTTGAAGGCAAAACTGTCGCCGGTCTTCAGCCCGTATTTTGTCGAATCCACCACCAGTTCGACCTCGCCCGAAAGCACGAAGCCGAATTCATGGCCGGCATGGGCGTAGGCTTCCGCCGTGCCGCCACCGGCTTCCACCGTCACCAGCATGCCGGTCAGCGTCGCGCCGGGCGGCGACAGCAGCGCCTTGGCGATGCCTTCGGATTTCACCGGGATCTGACGCCTTTTGTCGGCGCGCACGCAATAGAGATCATTGACCGCATCGTTGCCGTCGGCGATCAGCGCCGACGGCTCGATGTCGAGCGCCGCGGCGAGCGGCCAGATCACCTTGACGCGCAGCGAGGACATGCCGCGCTCGATCTGGCTCAGCGCGCCGATCGACATGCCGGCTTTTGCCGAGAGATCGGCCAATGACAGGCGGCGCTCGAGCCTGAGCGCCCGCACGCGCCGGCCGACGCGAACGTCGGCATCGTCCTTCGGTTTTTCGGCGGCCTCGTCAAGCATGTCCATGTGCAAGTCCTCGTTTGCTTCTTCCTTCTCCCCTTGTGGGAGAAGGTGGATCGGCGCGTAGCGCCGAGACGGTTGAGGGGTGAGTGACAGATCGCCGCCGGCGCCAAGCTGGAGCACCCCTCATCCGTCGCCTTCGGCGACACCTTCTCCCACAAGGGGAGAAGGGAAGGCCGTAGCTTACCCGCCAGCCTTCACCTTCTCGAACATCTTCGCCATATCGTCGTTCTGTTTCATCGGCCCGGTGAAGATCGTGCTCTTCAGCATCACCTCGGGGTCGGACGGCAGTTGCAGCTTCTCCAATTCGTCCTTCGGCACGCCGGCGAAAGCGGTGCCGAGCGAGCTGCCATAGCCGTAGGACTGGATCAGGAATTTGCCGGAGTCAGCGTCGAGCCGGCTGTTGATGAAGTCATAGGCGAGATCGACGTTCTTGGCGTCCTTCAGCATGACGAAACCGCAGGCCCAGGTCAGCATACCCTCCTTCGGCTTCATGAACTCGACCGGCACGCCTTGCTTCTTGAGCGACGTGGCCGATGCATTCCAGGTCATGGCGGCGACCAACTGGCCACTGGCCAGGGCCTGCTCGACCGAGGTCATGTCGGTGGTGTAGCTCGACAGCAGCGGGCGCTGTTCGCGCAGCTTTGCCGCGACCTTGTCCATCTGCTCCGGTGTCATGTCGAAGGGGTTCACGCCTGCCAGAAGAGCCGCGACAATCGGGGTGTCATGCACGGCGTCGATGGTCGCCATACGGCCGGCATATTGCTTGTCCCACAGAAGGTTCCAGCTCGCTTCGGGGTTCTTCACCAGATCGGTGCGGTAGAGGATCGAGGTGTTACCCCAGTCCCATGGCACCATCCAGACCTTGCCGTCGCCAGCCTGCAGGTCGGGCAGGTTCTTGAACACCGGGAAGATCGAATCCCAGTTCTTGATGCGCTTGGTGTCGATCGGCTGCAGCAGGCCTTCCTTGTTCCAGCGCGCCACCTTGTCATAGCAGGGGTGCGCGATGTCGGGCCGGAAGCCGGCCTTGACCTTGGTGAAGGCATCATCGTCGTCGCCGAAGATCGAGGCCTCGACGCCATCGGGGTGCGCGGCAAGGAAGCTCTTGTTGAAATCGGGCAACTCATAGCCCGACCAGGTGAAGTATTGCAGCTTTTCGGCGGCCAGCGTCACGGTCGAAGACAGTGCGAGCGCCAATGCCGCGAGGCCGGCCCGGGCCTTGTGTCCGGTTATAGATCTCAGGTGGAATGCCATTTTCGTTCTCCTCTTCGTTGTTATGGTCAGGCTGGATTGCGGCGCGCGGCGCCGAGCCCGCGATGGCGCAGGATCTCGGCGGTGCCGGCGATGATGAACGATATGGCCAGGATCACCGTCCCGAGCGCCATGACGGTCGGCAGCGATCGGGGGAAGCGCAGCTGGCTCCAGATGTAGAGCGGCAATGTCGGCTCGGTGCCGGCCAGGAAGAAGACGACGATGAATTCGTCGAAGGAGATCAGGAAAGCAAGCATGAAGGCCGACAGCACGGCCGGCAGGCTGAGCGGCAGCATGACGCGCCGGAACGTCGTCCAGTCGGAAGCGCCAAGGTCGAGGGCTGCCTCGCGAACGGTCCTGGGGATGGCGGCGAACCGGCTGCGCATGATGACCACGGTGGTCGGCAACGCGACCAGGATATGGCCGAGAACGATGGCGATGCGCGATGGCCCGAGGCCGATCAGGTTGACAAGGATCAGCAACGATATGCCGACGATGACGCCGGGGATGAGGATCGGAAGCCGTGCGATGGCGCTGATGGTGGCGGCCAAAGGAGAGCGGCCATAGAGATCCATATAGGACACGGTGATGCCGCACAGCGTGGCGCCCGAGGCCGCGATGGCGCCGATGACGAGACTGTTGACGAGCGCACCCGACAGTGCCGGATTGCCGTAGAGCGTGGCATACCATTGCAGCGTGAAGCCCTGCAGCGGAAACGCGGCCTGGATGGAATCGTTGAAGGAAAACAGCGGGATCAGCAGGACCGGCAGATAAAGGAAGATCAGATAGGCAAGCACATAGAGGCCGAGCCAGCGGCCATCCCGTTTCATGCTGGCGCGCCCTGTTTTCATGTGCGGCTGCCAAACCGGCGGTCCGCGCCGCGCGCGACCAGTACCACGAGCAGGATGACCAGCATGACGCAGACCGAAAGGGCTGCGCCGAACGGCCAGTCATTGGCCTTGCCAAACTGCGACTGGATCAGCGAGCCGATCATGGTGCTGGCCGGACCGCCCACCATGGCCGGCGTGACATAGTCGCCGACCGTCGGCACGAAGACGACAAGCGCGGCGGCCAGCACGCCCGGCATCGAATTGGGCAACACGACCCGACGGAAGGAAGTGAACGGCCTCGCGCCCAGATCGGAAGCGGCCTCGATCAACGATTTCGGGATCGTGTCCAGCGCCACATAGATCGGCAGGATGGCGAACGGCGCATAGGCGTGCGCGAGCGTGACGACGACAGCGGCGGGCGTGTTGAGGAAGGTCAGTGTCGGCTCGGACCAGATGCCACTTTCGATCAGCGCCGAATTCAACACCCCATTGTAGGCCAGCACGATCTTCCAGGCGAAGACACGCAGGAGATAGCTGGTCCAGAACGGCAGCGTGACCAGGAACAGCAGCAGGCCGCGCCGCCGGCCGGCGTGAAAGGCAAGATAGTAAGCGACGGGGTAGGCGGTGACGACCGTGGCCAGCGTGACCAGCGCGGCGATGATCAGCGAGCGCAGCGTGACCGTCCAGTACAGCGGATCGGAAACCACGGTGATGAAGTTGGCCAGGCTGAAGCCGGCGCCAAGCAGCGACCCGTCATTGCCGCGGAAGGCGAGGAAAAGCACCAGGCCAAGCGCAAACAGGATCAGCAGGAAAGTGACCAGCGCGCCGGGCAGCAACATGGCGAACCGGAAGCCCGATGAAGCCCGGGTCTCTGGCACATGTGCTGCAACTAGGGTCGACATCGACCTGCCCGTCCCAGGATTTTGAAATTGACTAAGGATTTTTCATATTTGTGAAACTGTCAAGCGGATTCAGAGTACTGCGCTGCTGTGAACGGCGATCTCGCATTTGAGGTACAGTTGCCGTCGGCAATAAAACCCGACGCGGATTTCACATTTCTGAAGGGACGGCTTCAATGAAGAACCGGTTATGGCAGCTCGAATTTGCCCCCGGACGGGATAGACCTTTGAGTGGAATCCGGTGAAAGTGCCGCGCCGATCCGGCCAGAATTTTCGATCCATTCGAGGAACCCAACTCATGACCAATCCGACACATCTGCCCTCCGAAGGCCTGTTTGTCGGGCGCGCCAGGAGCGGCGATGTCTCCCATCCCATGGTGGTCACCGTGCGTGACGGCACCGTCTTCGACATCACCTCGAGCGCGGCGCCTACCGTCCGTGACGTCTGCGAGTTGGCGGATCCGGCCGGCCATGTGGGCTCGGCCAAGGGCACTCCCATCGGTTCTGTCAGCGACATCGCGGCCAACAGTTTGGAAGCCACGCGCGATCCGGCAAAACCCTTTCTGCTGTCCCCGGTCGACCTGCAGGCGATCAAGGCATCCGGCGTCACTTTCGTGGTCAGCCTGCTCGAACGGGTGATCGAGGAACAGGCCCGCGGCTCGGCAGAAAAGGCCGACGCCATACGCGCCGACATTGCCGGCCTGATCGGCCATGACCTTTCCAAGCTCAAGCCCGGTTCGCCCGAGGCGATGGAGATCAAGGCCAAGCTGATTTCGCGCGGCGCCTGGTCGCAATATCTGGAAGTGGGCATCGGCCCGGATGCCGAGATCTTCACCAAGTGCCAGCCTATGGCCTCGGTCGGCTTCGGCGCCGATGTCGGCCTCCACCCGGTGTCGACCTGGAACAATCCGGAGCCGGAGATCGCCATGATCGCCGCCTCGAGCGGCAGGATCGTCGGCGCCACCATCGGCAACGACGTCAATCTTCGCGATGTCGAGGGGCGCTCTGCGCTGCTGCTCGGCAAGGCCAAGGACAACAACGCCTCGGCCTCGCTTGGCCCCTTCATCCGGCTGTTCGACGACACATTTTCTCTCGACGACGTGAAGCAGGCCGTCGTGCGCCTGAAGGTCGAGGGGGAGGACGGATTTTCGCTGGAGGGGGCGAGCTCGATGGCCGAGATCAGCCGCTCGCCGGAGGAGCTGGTTGCCGCGGCCATGGGGCCGCACCACCAGTATCCGGACGGGCTGGCGCTGTATCTCGGCACGATGTTCGTGCCATCGAAGGATCGCGGCGAAAAGGGTAAGGGATTCACGCATAAGGTCGGCGACATCGTCACCATCTCGTCGGAAAAATTCGGCGCGCTGGTCAACCGCGTGCGGCTGTCGCCCGATTGCCCGCACTGGACCTATGGCGCCAGCCATTTGATGCGCGACCTCGCCAAAGCCGGCCTGCTCTAAGTGGTTCTTCAGGGCTTTCGCCCCAAGAGACCGCCCAAACATGATCGGGACAGTCCGCCGGGCTGCGCCTCGGCGACAATCATCCGACTGCCTGGAAAAAATCATCCCAACTGATGCGATCTGATGGGGTCGTTGATGGCGCCGTGTCAGGCGCCAACTACATCTGCAGATGGAGGCTTGCCATCCGCCGAAAAAGGGAATGCTCTTAGGCATCCGAGCGGCGCTGGCAAAAGACGCAATCCGGCCGAAGCCGGAACAAGGGACGGATCATCTTCAACCGGGAGGAAATCACATGCTGACGAGACTAAGACTTGTGCTCTACGGCCTGCTGGTCGCGCTGACGGTCATTCCGGCAGCCGCGCAGGCCAAGACGTTCTACTGGATCTCACATGGCGGGCCGGCCGACCCGGTCTGGACCTACTTCCTCGCCGGCGCCAAGCAATGGGCCAAGGACACCGGCAACACCGTCAACACCTCTTTCCACAATGGCGACGTCGCCTCGCAGCAGGAAGCGGTCCGCGCCGCCCTCTCCGCCAAGGCCGACGGTATCGTCACCACCAGCCCCGATCCGGGCAGCCTGGTCGAGATCGTCAAGGAAGCGCGCGCGGCCAACGTCCCGATCATCAACTTCAACACGCCCGATCCCAAGGCCAATTTCAACGCCTATGTCGGCGGCGACAACGTCACCTTCGGCAAGCATTGGGCCCAATATCTGGTCGACAAGGGTCTTGTGAAGAAGGGCGACTTCGTCTGGATGCCGGTCGAGATCCCCGGCGCCACCTACGGCGTGCAGGAAGAGGAAGGCATCAAGAGCGTCTTCGGCCCGCTCGGCATCACCTATGAAGTGACCGAAGCAACGCTCGACCAGGCCGAGGTGATCAACCGCATGGTCGACTACCTCACCGCCCACAAGGGCAAGGTCAACGCCATCATCGGCCTGGGCGACCTCGTCACCGGTTCGATCAAGCGCGTGTTCGACCAGGTCGGCGTCAAGCCGGGCGAAATCCCGGTCGTCGGCTGGGGCAACTCGCTCGACACGACCCAGGAAGTGCTGAACGGCTACGTCAATGCCGGCCAGTGGCAGGACCCGCAGGCGACCAGCTACGTCGCGCTGTCGCTCGCCAACATGGCGGCCAGCGGCATTCCCCCCGGCTTCAACGTCATCACCGGCGCGCTCTACGAGAAGGACACCGCGGCGGTCTACGACAAGATCCTGTCCGGCAAATAATCCGCGATCCCTGGCGCCGCGCATCTCGCGCGGCGCCAGCTATCTTCCTGCGCCGCGGCATGTCCACCCGATGCGGTGGAGGTCGCGGCCCGTTCCAACCATGTCGCGGGTTCCCAGTGGAAAATCATTCGCTCATCCAACGCCTGATCGCGCGGCCGGAATTCGGACCCTTCGTTCTGCTCATCGCCGAGATCGCCGTTTTCTGGGGTTTCAACCACGACTTCCTGTCGCCGCAGAACATCTCCAACACGCTGGCCTTCACCGTCGAGCTCGGCCTGATCGCGCTGGCGATGACGCTGTTGATGACGTCGGGCGAATTCGACCTTTCCGTCGGGTCCCTGTTCGGTTTCTCGCCGGTGCTGATGTGGACGCTGTTCAATGCCGGCGTCACCTCGCTGGAGATGGGCTTCGTCGTCGCGCTGGTGGTTGCCGCCTTGATCGGCCTGGTCAATGGCTGGTTCGTCACGCGGCTCAAGATCCCGTCCTTCCTGGTGACGCTCGGCATGCTGCTGGTGGTGCGCGGCAGCGCGCTTTTCATCACCGACGGGTTTCCGCAGCGCACCTGGAGCGCCGAGGGCAGCTGGCTGGCGGAGGCGCTGGTCGGCGATTTCTTCATCGGCCCGTTCCGCATCTACATGTCGCTGTTCTGGTTCATCGCCGCCGCGATCGCCCTCGGCTATGTCCTGACGCAAAGCCGGACCGGCAACTGGATCCAGGCGGCCGGCGGCAATCCCAACGCGGCGCGCGCCCGTGGCGTCAATGTCAACCGCGTCAAGGTCGGCCTGTTCGTGCTGTCTTCGCTCATGGCGTCGCTTGCCGGCGTCATTTCCTCACTGCGCACATCCGCCGCCAACCCCAACAGCGGCACCGGCTACGAACTGGAGGTGATCGCCATGGTGGTGATCGGCGGCACGGCGCTGACCGGCGGGCGCGGCACCATCATCGGCACCGTGCTCGGCATCCTGATCCTGCGCGTCATGCGCAACGGCATCGTGCTGATCGGCGTGCCCGGGCTTGCCTACAACATCTTCATCGGCGCGATCATCCTTGGCATGATGGCGTTGCATTCATGGCTGGAACGCCGGCACCAGGCGGGGACTTGAACCATGGCCGAGCCATTGATCCGCATGCAGAACATCCGCAAGTCCTATGGCCGCGTGCAGGCGCTGGTGGACGCCAATTTCCATGTCAACGAGCGTGAGATCGTCGGCCTGCTGGGCGACAATGGCGCCGGCAAATCGACGCTGATCAAGGTTCTCTCCGGCGCGGTGCCGCTGACCAGCGGCGACATCTTCATCCGCGGCAAGAAGGTCACCTTGCGCAGCACCAGCGATGCCATCGCCCACGGCATCGAGACCATTTATCAGGACTCCGCCCTGGTCACGCAACTGTCGATCGCGCGCAACCTGTTCCTGGGACGTGAGCCGATCAAGCCGCCGCGCTTCCTCAACCGCATGGACCAGGAGGCGATGAACACGGTCGCCCGCGATCTGCTCAAACAGGTCGGCATCTCCAAGAACATCCCGCCGACGACGCCGATCGGCTCGCTCTCCGGCGGCGAGCGCCAGGCGGTCGCGATCGCGCGCGCCATGCATTTCGACAGCGACCTGATCATCCTCGACGAGCCGACCAACAATCTCGGCGTCGCCGAAACACAAGGCGTGCTGAGCTTCGTGCGCAACGCGCGTGATTCTGGCCACTCCTGCATCTTCATCGCGCACAACATCCACCATGTCTTCCAGGTGGTCGACCGCATCGTCGTCATGCGCAGGGGCAAGGTGGTCGCCGACGACATCGATCCGAAGACGACGACCGTGACGGAAGTCGAACGCATCATCACCGGCATGTCGGAAAAGGACATCCGCGACGCCCTCGCCGATGGCAAGCCGGGGCACTGAGGGAGCATCGGCATATAGGGTCGCGGCATGAAGGCCACCGTCTCCGACATCGCCAGGAACTGCGGGCTGTCGACCGCCACGGTCGACAGGGTGCTCAACAATCGGCCCGGAGCGAGTGCCGCCAACCGGCAACGCGTCATGGAGGCCGCCAAGCAGCTCGGCTATCTGCCTGTCGCCGACCAGGTGACGCTTCCCTCGAAGCCCGCAAACCTCGAATTCTTCCTGCCGATCGGCAGCAACGCCTTCATGCAGGATCTGGCAAAGCATATCGAGGACTACGCCTCACGCCTGCCGCTGGTGGCATCCTGCCGGATCCACAATGTTGCCGGCATCTCGCCCAATGCCCTGCAGACAGCGGTCGAAAAATTGTCGCTGCGCGCCAACGGCGTCGGTGTCATCGCGGTCGATCATCCCAGGACACGCAACATCCTGCGCGACATCGTCGAGGCCGGCATCCGCCTGGTGACGCTGGTATCCGATATTCCGGCCGCACCGCGCTCGGCCTATGTCGGCATCGACAACCGCGTGGCGGGACGGACGGCAGCCCTTTTGATGGGACGTTTCCTTGGCGGCCGCGAGGGGCGGCTGGCGATGGTCGTCGGCTCGCGTTCCTATCGCGGCCATGAGGAGCGCGAGATGGGCTTTCGCTCCGTACTCGGCGAGGAATTTCCCAATCTCACCGTCAGCAGCGCCGTCGAGATCAATGACGAACCCGATGCCAGCTATGCGGAAACCATGAAGGCGTTGCGCAACGAACCGGAACTGCTCGGCATCTATTGCGTCGGCGCCGGGCGCTCCGGCATTGCCAAGGCGATCCGGGAAGCCAGGCCCAACCGCAAGCCGGTGTTCATCTGCCACGACCTGACGAGGGAGACGCGCGGCTATCTCGTCGACGACCTCACCGACGTCGTCATCGACCAGAACGCCAGGTTGATCGCGGAGCAGTCGGTCATCCAACTGCTCGGCTCGATCGCCTCATCGGCGCCCTATCTCACACGCAAATTCATCGAGCCGCGACTGATTTTCCGGGAAAACGTGCCGGTGCAGTGAGGCCCACTTTCCCGAATTCGCGCGGCGCCACGGCGAATCTGCACAGCAGCTATGCACAATTCATTGTTGCCGAATCATTGGGCAATCCGTAGTTTCTGGTTGTCGGCCATCTACTCCTCCCAGATGCGATGCCGACGCTGAATGGGACGCACCTCCTCCCGCGCCACATTCGAAATCGAGCCCGCTGCCACCTCCTCCCGGCAGCGGGCTTTTTTCGTTCCGATCGGCAGCAATCGCGACGCCGCCACGCCACCCGGTCCTTCCCGGTCACGGAATCGCATGGATCGTTGGCAGTCCGGCAGGTGTCAGTTTGCTGCAGTTCCCCTGAAGGAAACGATCAGCCCTTCCGCCATACGCACGAACTGCGTGCTGGGGCCTTCGGCGCCGACGGTCTGCACGCTGACACGCGCGCCTTCAAACAGCAGCGACAGCGTATCGGCGAGAAGTTCGGCCTGGCCGATACCGGCATCCCGGCAGAGCCCGACCAGGCGTCCGCGCTGAGCTTCCTTGAGCTCCTTGATCACGCGCCTTGCCGGATGATCAGGCTCGGTCAGTTCGGCGGCGGCATTGGCCATGTCGCAGCCGCGGCCATCGGCGTTGAGCATGGCGGCGGCCTTGCGAACCCAGGCATGAAGCTGGGCGAGTTTGTCGCCCGGATGCTCGGCCTCGAACGTTTCCCACATCGCGCCGGCTTTCAAGGCGTTGGCGCGCAGGCATTCGACGATCAGTTCGTCCTTGGACTCGAAGTGACGATAGAGCGTCATCTTGTTCGTGCCGGCAGCCTCGGTGATGGCGTCGACGCCGACGCCCTTGATGCCGTGCTTATGGAACATGTCACGCGCCGTCTCCAGAATCCGATCCCGGGGACGAGAGCGCTCCACGACGCCGTCTGTCATCATGATCTCCTTTCGTTTCCAAAAAACCCTCGGCCACCTCTTGACTAGGGTGTTACCGGTCTGTAACTTCCAGCATGTTACTTACTGGTAACACCTATAGCGTCCGTCGTCAATAACAAGGTCGTGAACTGGTCCTACCAGATCGAGATGGACGAAAAGATTGCCAATCATGCGGCTTCGGCCGGTGAAGAGATGAAAAACGGTTCGTGAGCATGGGCTGCGAATCGACAGACAAGGAGCCGGCCAATGCCACAGCGCCGCGATCTTACCATAGATGAGGCCGTCCGGGATCCGATGATCCGGCTGGTCATGAAAGCAGATGGGGTCGACCCCCGCGCCTTCGAGAACATGTTGCGCTCGCTTGCCGATGGGCAGCGTCGCGGGGTGCCGTTGCTGCGTTCACGGGAAATGTCCCGTGACGGGCATGGCCAGTTGTCCAGGGTCGCCAACGCCTTCGGGCGGGTAAGAGCGGCTGGAGAGGCGTGCGTGTCGTGGTAAACTTCTTCATCCATCGTCCGATCTTCGCCTCTGCGATCGCCATCATCATGGTGCTCGCCGGGACGATTTGTTATTTCTTGCTGCCCGTCTCGCAGTTTCCCGACATCACGCCGCCGCAGGTCGTGGTCAGTGCCCACTATCCGGGCGCCAGCGCGCAAGTGGTGGCAGACACCGTGACGACGCCGCTGGAGCAGCAGATCAACGGCGTGCAAGGCATGACCTACATGTCGTCGACGAGTTCCAATGACGGCTCGTCGACCATCACCATCACCTTCGATGTCGGCTATTCCTTGAGCACCGCCGCTGTCGACGTCCAGAACCGCGTCTCGCAGGCGGCATCCTCGCTGCCGGCGATCGTCAACCAGGGCGGCGTGACGATCAAGAAGCAGAACCCGAACTTCGTGCTGATCGTCAACCTGACCTCGCCCGACCATTCCGTCGACCCGGTGGCGCTCTCCAACCTGGCCTATCTGCAGGTGGTGGATCCGCTGAAGCGGCTGCCTGGCGTCGGCGACGTGCAGATCTTCGGCGAACGGCGCTATTCGATGCGCGTCTGGCTCGACCCGGACAAGCTCGCCAATCTCGGCATCACCGCGGTCGACGTCCAGAACGCCATCGCCGAACAAAACGTGCAGGTGGCGGCCGGCAAGATCGGCCAATCGCCGGCGCCAGCCGGCACCGCTTTCGAGATGCAGGTCAACGCCGTCGGCCGGTTGAGCGATCCGAAGGAATTCGGCGACATCGTCGTGCGTGCCAACACGGATACGGGTTCGCTGGTGCGGCTGCGCGACGTCGCCCGTATCGAGCTTGGCGCCCTGCAATATTCGTCCTCGGCCTTCTTCGGCAAGGACCCGACCGTGGTGCTCGCCGTCTATCAGATGCCCGGCTCCAACGCGCTCGATCTGCAGCAGCGCGTCAAGGACAAGATGCAGGAACTGTCGGCGCGTTTTCCCAAGGGCGTCGACTATGCCATGCATTACGACACGACGCGCTTCGTCTCGGCCTCGATGCATGACGTGCTGATCACGCTCGGCGAAGCCCTGGTGCTCGTCGTGGCGGTGGTGTTCATCTTCCTGCAGAGCTGGCGCACGACCATCATTCCGACCATCGCCATTCCAGTGTCGCTGGTGGCGACGCTCGTCATCATGGAGATGATGGGTTTCTCGCTCAACATGCTCTCGCTGCTCGGCATGGTGCTGGCGATCGGTCTGGTCGTCGACGACGCCATCGTCGTGGTCGAGAATGTGGAGCGACAGTTGGAAGCCGGGCTGAAACCACTGGCGGCGACAAAAGCCGCCATGGCCGAGGTGACAGGTCCGATCATTGCGACCACCGCCGTGCTCATGGCCGTGTTCGTGCCGGTCGCCTTCATTCCCGGTGTCTCCGGAAAGCTCTACAACCAGTTCGCGCTGACGGTGGCGATCTCCGTCGGTATCTCCGCATTCAACTCGCTGACGCTCAGTCCCGCGCTCAGCGCTGCCTTCCTGCGCCATCGCGGGGAGACGCAATTCTTCCTGTTCCGCTGGTTCAACACAGGCTTCGACAGGCTGTCGCATGCCTATGCCCATGGCGTGCGCATCCTTATCCGGCTGCGCTGGATCATGCTTGGCCTGTTCGCGGCCGGCCTGGTCGCCACCTATTTCGTCTGGCAGAAGCTGCCCTCGACCTTCCTTCCGGTCGAGGACCAGGGCTATTTCTTCGTCGTCATCCAGCTGCCCGACGGCGCTTCGCTGGAGCGCACCGATGCGGTGGCACAGAAGGCGCGCGACATCCTGCAGGCGACTCCCGGCGTCGACATCGTCGGCTCGATCAGCGGCCTGAACTTCCTGACCAGCGCGGCGCAGTCGAATTCGGCCGTCGAGTTCGCCATCCTCAAGCCGTGGGAACAGCGTGGTCCCGACCAGAGCGCCTCCAAGTTGGTCGCCGACGTGCGCATGAAGCTGCTGCAGATCCCGGAGGCCTTCGCGCTCTCCTTCGATCCGCCGTCCATCCCCGGCATCGGTACGACAGGCGGCTTCGAATTCGTCGTCGAGGATCTCACCGGCCGCGGCAGCACGGCCCTCAACGACGCCACGCAAGCGGTGATCGCCGAGGCGCGCAAGCAACCGGAAATCAATCCGCAGCAGCTGTTCTCGCCGTTCTCGACCTCGACGCCGCAGTTCAACTACAATCTCGACCGCGCCAAGGCGAAACTGCTCGGCCTCAACCTGCCCGACGTCTTCAACACGCTGCAGATCTATCTCGGCTCGCTCTACGTGAACGACTTCAACCTGTTCGGCCGCACCTTCCGGGTGACCATCCAGGCCGACAAGGATTCTCGTGCGGGTGCCGCCGATATTTCACGGCTCTATGTGCGCAATGCCTCCGGCGGCATGGTGCCGCTCAGCACGCTGGGCAAGCTCGTGCCGTTCGTCGGCCCGGAAACCGTGCCGCACTACAACAACAACGCCTCGGCCACCATCAATGGCGGCGCCGCGCCCGGTTATTCGTCGGGCCAGGCGGTCGCCGCCATGGAGCGGGCAGCGGCGACCGCGCTGCCCAGGGATTTCGGTTTCGAATGGACCGGCATCACCTTCCAGGAACTCAAGGCTGGATCGATCGCGTCGGTTGTGTTTGCCCTCGCCATCGTCTTCGTCTTCCTGATCCTGGCGGCGCAGTACGAGAGCTGGGCGATGCCGTTCATGGTGCTGCTGGCCGTGCCTCTCGCCCTGTTCGGCGCGTTCGCCGCACTTTGGGTGCGTGGCATGCAGATCGACGTCTATTCACAGATCGGCTTCGTCATGCTGATCGGCCTGGCGGCCAAGAACGCCATTCTGATCGTCGAGTTCGCAAGACGGCGGCGCGAGGAAGGCCTCACCATCGTCGAGGCATCGATGGAGGCCGCCCGGCTGAGATTGCGGCCGATCCTGATGACCGCGTTTGCCTTCATCCTCGGCGTGGTGCCGCTGATGATCGCCACCGGCGCGGGTGCCGCAAGCCGCCAGTCGATCGGCACCACCGTGTTTGGCGGCATGGTCGCGGCGACCATCCTGTCGCTGGTGTTCGTGCCTGTCTTCTACGCGGTCATCGAACAGCTGCGCGAACGGCGCGGCGGCGACGAGCCCGCCTCTCAACACACTGAACCAACGGCCAAACCCGCCTTCCCTCCCCTGGCGGAAGCGGCCGAATAAGATTGGAGAATCATCATGCGTAAATGGAAAATCGCGTTGGGAACGGCTGTCGCGCTGGGTGCGATCTCGGTGGCCAGCGTCCACCTGCTGGACATGGGCAATCTCAGCCTGAATGCCGGCACGGCCGGGGCCGCGCCCGCTCCAGCCGCGTTCGTCATGCCGGTGCCGGTGGCGAGCGTCGTCAAGAAGACGATCCCGATCTACCTCGACTATGCCGCGCGGACCGAGCCGATCCGCAGCATCACGCTGCAGGCGCGCGTCCCCGGCTACCTGCAGGAACAGACGGCGCAAGACGGCGCCGATGTGCGGCAGGGCGACACGCTCTACAAGATCTCGCCCGACGACTTTCAGGCCGCGCTCGATCAGGCGAAGGCCCAGGTGCAGCGCGATACGGCGACGCTCGACTATGCGCGTTCCAATCTCGGCCGCGGTACCGAGCTTGCCAAGAGCGGTTACCTGGACAAGGACAGCTTCGACCAGCGCACCAGCACCTTGCGCGAGGCGCAGGCGTCGCTGGCGCTCAACCAGGCCGCCGTGCGCACGGCCGAGCTCAATTTGAGCTACGCTGAAATCCATGCGCCATTCCCCGGACGTCTGGGCCGCAACCAGGCCTCCGTGGGAACGCTGGTCAGCGTTGCCGGCACCGTGCTCAACACGCTGGTGCAGCTTGATCCGATCTACGTCACCTTCAATCCAAGCGAGACGGATCTGGCGCAGATCGAGGAAGCGCGTGCTGCCGGCCCGATCGAGGTCGAGGTCCTGCTTCCGGGTGAGACCGAAGCCCACCAGAAGGGCGAGCTCACCTTCATCGACAACACGATCGATCACTCGACCGGCACGATCACCACACGCGCCACCATCGGCAACGCCAAGTTCACGCTCTTGCCAGGCCAGTATGTTCGCGTGCGGCTGCACGTCAAACAACAGCCCGATGCGCTGATGGTGCCGCAGGTCGCGCTGGGATCAAGCCAGCTCGGCAAATATCTCTACGTCGTCGGCAAGGGCAATACGGTCGACCAGCGGCTGGTTTCGCTTGGGCCGACCAGCGGCGACATGGTCGCCATCCTCAGCGGCGTCGCCGAAGGCGACCAGGTGATCACAGGCAATCTGCAGAAGATCGGCCCCGGAATGCCGATTTCGCCCCTCCCACAGAAACCGGCTACCTGACTCCCCCGCAGGCCCGGTTTCCGCGCGGCGCCCTCGACCCTTTCTCAGGTCGCGGGCGCCGTTTTCACGAGCAGACCGACCAGAGCGGCGACGTCGGCGCGATCGGCCTTTGCCGGCGGCATGAAGGCGCAATAGGGGTGCCCCAGGCGCACCGAGACGGAAGAAAGCGCAATCAGCCGGCCCGCATCCAGATCGGCCTGGGCCATCACCCGCTGTCCAAGGGCAATGCCGAGGCCCAACCGAGCCGAGGCTATCGCCAGGCTTGAGAGGCCGACGCGGCGCCCCTGCGACGGGTCGGGCGACCGGTTGCCGCCGCATGCCGCGAACCAATCGGCCCAGCTCGGGTGCGAGGCATAGTTCGGCCCCCAATTGGTGTGGATGAACAGGCTCTCATGCAGATCGGTGAGGCCCGTATCGCCATTGCCGTGCCGCTGCCAGAAGTCCGGCGCGCAGACCGGCAGCACATCGTCATGGACCAGGCGGACCATCCGCAGGCCGGGATAGTGATAGTCGCCATAGCTGATGCGCAGGTCGACGTTCTGGCGCATCAGATCGATCGGATCATCCTCGGCACGCACGTCGATCGCCATGTGCGGGAAGGCCTCGAGGAGCACGGCCAGCCTCGGCGCCAGCCACAGTTCGGCCAGCGAGAATGGCACGCTGACGACAAGCCGTGTCCTCAGGCCGCCTTCGAGCATGCGCTGGCCGATGGCGGCAATGTCACCGAGCGCACGCGCCGTCTGCGGATAGATGGCGTGGCCGGCGTCGGTCAGCGCGATGCGATTGCCGGTGCGCACGAACAGTTGCTTGCCGAACCAGGTTTCGAGATTGCGGATCTGCTGGCTGACCGCCGCCGAGGAGACGCCAAGCTCGCTCGCGGCCAGTGTGAAGCTGCCGGCGCGGGCGGCGACCTCGAAGGCCTTGATCGCATTCAACGGCGGCAGCCGGTCCACATCAGCCTCCAGAAGTTTTTCTTGGCCAATCCTAATAATTTTCCACGTTGAGAGAAAGAATTTTTTGCCGTCTTCTGTGCCCAACCTTGGAGCTTCCCGATTGGAGCATACGACATGGAAGACATTCTCGACCTCGACCGCTATCCGCTCGATCGCGAAGGCAGCCCCGAATGGGATCGCCTCGTCGAGCAGTCGCTCGCCGCGCTCGCAGCCGACGGCATGTTCAATCTCGAGGGCTTTCTGCGGCCCGGTATCGCCGAACAAGCGGTGCGGGAAATCAAGCCGGTCATGGACGCGCGGTCCCATGTCCACAAGCGTTTGCACAACATCTACTTCAAGCCCAGCATTCCGGAATTGGCACCCGACCACCCGGCGCTGCGCAAGGTGGAAACCATCAGCCACACCGTCTGCGCCGACCAGATTCCCGGCAGCATGGTGATGGCGATCTACGAATACGAACCGCTGGTGCGTTTCCTCGCCGCGACGATGGGCAAGGCCAGACTGCATGTCATGCAGGATCCGTTGGCACGCGCCAATGTGATGGCCTATCGCGCCGGCGAAGCGCTGAACTGGCACTTCGACCGCTCGGAATTCACCACCACGCTGCTCCTGCAACAGGCGGAGCGCGGCGGTGACCTGGAATACCGCACCGATCTCAGATCGGATGAGGATCCAAACTATGACGGCGTTGCCAGACTGCTCGAAGGGCGCGATCCCGAAGCCAGGGTCCTGCGCATGAAGCCCGGTACGCTGAACGTGTTTCGCGGCAAGAACACCGCGCATCGCGTCACCACGGTCGAAGGCGACCGCGAACGGATGATCGCGGTGTTCTCCTACTATGAGAAGCCGGGCGTGATGTTCAGCGATGAGGAGCGTGTCGGTTTTTATGGCCGGGCGGCTTGATTCAGCCCAGCCGGCCGGGCTGCCAAGCAAAGCTCAGAAATTCGAGCATGGCCTCTTGTTAGATTGTCGACAATCTGATTGTCTTGCCTTCTGTTCTCGCTGGAGTGGGCCAAATGGTGAAGACGGAGTTCAGCCCGATTGCCGACACGACGCGCCGTGCCGAAATCGTGGCACTGCTGCGGCGCGCGATCCTGACCGGTCAGCTCGAGCCCGGTCAGAAGCTCAACGAGCTCCGTATCTCCGAACAGATGCGGGTCAGCCGCGCGCCGCTGCGCGAGGCGATGCGCGAGCTGGTGCAGGAAGGCATCCTGACCAGCATCCCCTATGCCGGCACCTTCGTCATCAATGTCACCGCCAAGGACATCGACGATGCCTATTCGCTCAACAAGGTGCTGGACGAGTTCGCCATCGAGCGGATGTGGAAGCAGCGTGACCAGCGTTTCCTGGACGAGCTTGACCGGCGCCACGAGGCGGTGAAGCAGGCGACGCGCGAGCGCGACACCACAAGGCAGATCGAAACCGCGCTGCAACTGCATGGCCTGATCCATGAATGGGCCGACAATTCGGTGCTCCTGGAAACCTGGCAAAGGCTGACCAGCCGTTTGCAGATGTACTTTGCCCTGCACCAGCAGGCGCGCAAGGAAGCGGTGCCGGCCGAAGATGTCCACGAGACCTATGTGGCGCTGCTCAAGGGCGACGACATGCGTGCCGCCCAGCGCCATGCCCGCGAGCATATCGACCTCGATTTCGAAGAGCTTCTTGCCTATGCGCGCGGCCTTGAACGGCGCCCGTCGAAAGGCGCCTGATCCCTCCCATCATCGCGGACAATGGATACCCACGTGCAGATTGAAACCATCAAAGCCTATCACGTCGTGCAGCCCTTCGTGGACGGCCCCTACCGCATGTCCAAGGGGCGCGTGGCTGACTGCTTCGACGCCGTGATCGTGTCCATCACCTCCGACAGCGGGTTGACCGGCTGGGGTGAGATGGCGCCGCTCGGCAATTTCTACTCGGCCGCCTTCCCGGCCGGCACGAGAGCCGGCGTGCCGGAGATCGCACCGCACCTCATCGGCCAGGACCCGTGCGGGCTGGCCAGCATCGGCCGGCTGATGGACACCGTGTTCAAGGGCCATCCCTACATCAAATCGGCGTTCGACATGGCCTGCTGGGATCTGGCGGCGCGCGCGGCCGGCGTGCCGCTGGTGACGCTGCTCGGCGGCAAGGAAAGCGACACGGCGGAACTCTACAAGGTCGTCACCCATGGCACGGTCGATCAAATGGCCGCACTTGCCAAGCGCATCGTCAAGGACGGTTTCCACCGGCTGCAGGTCAAGGTCGGCGGCAATGTCCATGACGACATCGAGCGCGTCACGGCGGTCGCCGCCTCGGTGCCGAAAGGCACGGTCATCTTCTGCGACGCCAATGCCGGCTGGACACCCTACCAGGCGCGGCAGTTCGCCGATGCCACGCGGGCGATCGACTACACGTTCGAGCAGCCCTGCACGACGATCGACGAGAACATGTCGGTGCGCCGCATGCTCGACAAGCCGATGGTGCTCGACGAATCCGTCACCTCGCTCGAGGCGATGCTGGAAATCCATCGCCTCGGCGCGGCCGACGGCCTGACGCTGAAGATTTCGCGGCTCGGCGGCGTCACCAAGACCCGGCTGATCCGTGACGTCGCCGTCGATCTCGGCTTCATGATCACGGTCGAGGACACCGGCGGCGCCGAGATCGACACATCCGCCATGGCGCATCTGTCGCTGTCGACGCCGGAGGAGCGGCGGCTGCATGCGATCGCCTTCCATGAATGGGTGACCGTGCGCACCGCGTCGAACGCGCCGCCGGTCACCGGCAGCCGCATGGGCATTCCCGACGGGCCGGGCCTCGGCATCGACGTCGTTCCCGACCTGCTCGGCAAGCCTTTCTTCGAGGTCAGCCGGTGAAGATCCGCAGCATCAAGGCGACGCCTATCAATCTTCGCCTCGAAGCGCCCTATGCCTGGGTGTTCGGCGAACTCGACGGTTTTTCGCCGACCATCGTCGAAGTCGAGACCGAGGACGGCCTTGTCGGGCTGGGCGAAGCGCCGACGCCGGCGGCGGCCGCCATCATCAACGATGGTCTCGCCAAACGGCTGGTCGGCCGCGACGCCTTCGACATCGCCGGCGCCGAGCATGTCAGCCTGCCCTTCTGGACCGGCGTGCAGTCGATCAACGACCGCGCCCGCATCATGGCCTTCGGCGCCATCGAGATGGCGCTTTGGGACTTACGCGGCAAGGCATGGAACCAGCCGCTCTACCAATTGCTTGGCGGCGCCGTGCGCAAGGACATCCCGTTCACCGACTACTTCTCGCTGCGCGGCAATGGGGCTGGTGTAAAGGGCGAGACGACGCCGGAAGCCGTCGCCGACTATTGCGTCGAACTGCACGAGACGCATGGAACGACGTTCTTCGAAGGCAAGTTCTCGACCGACGACCCGAAAGTCTCGCTGAGAATGGTCGAGCTGATCCGCAAGAAGCTCGGCGACGATGCGATGATCCGCATCGATTCCAACCAGGCTTATTCGCTGGCCACCGCCCGGCGGCTGGCGCGGCCGCTGGAAGATCTCGGCGTGCGCAACTGGGAGGATCCGGTGGCGACGATCGAGGAGATGCGCGAGCTTCGCCGCCATTGTTCGATCCCGTTCTCGACCCACAATATCGACATTGCGCGCGCCATGGACCTCAAGGTGCCGGATGCTTTCGTCGGCAACCCGACGGCGCATGGCGGCATCGGCCGGATGCTGCGGTTCGTCGGTGCCTGCGAGCACGCGGGCATCGATTTCTGGTGCTACAGCGGCGACAGCGGCATCGGCAGCGCGGCCTACCTGCACCTGTGCGCGGCGCTCGGCTGGATCCGGGAGCCGAACCAGTCGCTGTTTCGCATGCAACCGATTGACATCACCGAGCAAGGGCCGTTTTCGCCCGAGAACAATACGGTGCGTGTCCCGGAAGGCCCGGGTCTCGGTGTCACATTGTCGCGGAAAAATCTCGCGGCCTGCCATCGCGACTTCGCCGAGAACGGCCCGTGCAACAAATATCACGACCCGGCCAAGCCCGGGACATATCGCCGTTTGCCGCTGAACTAGGAGTACGAGACGGGAAAGGAGACGGAATAAGAGTCCGCCGCCGCGCGCGGATGGCGACGGCAGGACCGGACGGATGGAAGCATTGCCTCAAGAAAATCTGACCCGCACGCCGGAAGGATCGGATGGACCCAGAAAAACCGCATGCTACAGTCCCGGTCGACTGACATCGTTGATGGCCGGGACAGGAGAACTCCACGGACTTTCGTCAACTGAAAACACATTCATCAACCATAAGAAACAGGGGAAAGGGTTAAACCCATGATCAAGAACTACCGCATTCTCGACCTGATCCGGCGTAATCGCTCGCCGCTCGAAAATCACTTGATCGACGGGCTCGTCGATGGCCGTGTCAGCCGCCGCGACTTCATCCGCCATGGCAGCCTGCTCGGCCTGTCGCTGCCGCTGCTTGGAGGCATCACCACGGCCGCCGGCTTTGGCGGCATGCCGTCGCTGGCCCGCGCCCAGGGCGCACCCGGCGCCACCATCCGTGTCGCCAGCAGCGTGCCGGCAGCCGCCATCGATCCGGTCACCATTGCCGACGCCGGCGGCCTCCTGGTCATGCAGCAGGTAGCCGAATTCCTCTGCGTCGACGGCCCCGACCTCGTGCTCAAGCCGGCACTGGCCGAAAGCTGGAAGCCGAACGACAACGGCTCGGTGTGGACCTTCAAACTGCGCAAGGGCGTGAAGTTCCACAGCGGCGGCGAGATGAAGGCGGAGGACGTGGTGGCGAGCATCGACCGCCTCGCCGATCCGGCAAACTCGTCCAACGCGCTGTCGGTGTTCACCGGCATCCTGTCGAAGGGCGCCAGCAAGAAGGTCGACGACTACACGGTGGAATTCCACCTAGACGCGCCGAACGGCAACTTTCCCTACATGCTGTCGTCGGACAATTACAACGCCGTCATCGTCCCGGCGAGCTACAAGGGCGACTACGAAAAGAGCTTCGACGGCACCGGGCCGTTCAAGATCGAGAAATACACGCCGAAGGTCGGCGCCTCCTTCGTCCGCAACGAGGACTATTGGGGCGAGAAGGCGCTGCCGGAACGCACCGAATTCACCTTCTTCACCGATGTACAGCCGATGATCCTGGCGCTGCAGGGCGGGCAGGTCGACATCATCAACCAGATGCCGGTGCTGGCCGGCGTGGCCCTGCTCAGTGATCCAAGCGTCGACATCATCAGCCTGAAGTCTTCAGCGCATCAGCAGCTGCATCTGCGTTGCGACGACGGCCCGCTGAAGGACGCACGCGTGCGCCGCGCCATCGCGCTCAGCATGGATCGCGACAAATTGGTCGCAGGCCTGATGAAGGGGCGTGCCGTGGCCGGCAACGACAGCCCGTTCGCCGCGGTCTACCCCTCGACCGATACGAGCATACCGCAGCGCAAGCAGGACATCGCGCAGGCCAAGCAGCTCATGGAAGCAGCCGGTGCCGGCAAGGGCTTCAAAGTCACGCTGACCACCGAGCGCTACCTCGAAATCCCCGAATACGCCCAGCTCATCCAGAACTGGGTCAAGGAGATCGGCATCGAGCTCGAACTCAACATCCTCGACCAGGGGGCCTATTACGGCGACGCGGTGTTCGGCAAATCGAACTGGCTGGATTCGGTGATGGGCATCACCGACTATGGCCATCGCGGCGTGCCGAATGTCTATCTTGCCGCTCCCTTGAAGAGCGACGGCACCTGGAATGCAGCGCACTTCAAGAACAAGGACTACGACGCGCTGGCGACCAGCTATATCGCGGCACTCGATCTCGAAGCCCAGAAGGCCGACGCCGGCAAGATCCAGAAGCTTCTGCTCGAGGAAACCCCGGTCATCTTCGGCTATTTCTACGACTACCTGACGGCAACGGCGAAGGGCGTGGCCGGCGTGCAGCCGACAGCAATGTCGCAGCTGTTCCTCGATAAGGCGTCGAAGGCGTAAGCGAAAAGGGAAAGCCAGTCCTCTAATAGCCAGCTCCTCCGGGGAGCTGGCTTTGCAAGGAGTCTTAGCCATTCTCTCCTTCTTTGCGCGGCGTGTGTCCCT
Organism: Mesorhizobium sp. M8A.F.Ca.ET.161.01.1.1; assembly: GCF_004792105.1. Taxonomy (NCBI): domain Bacteria; kingdom Pseudomonadati; phylum Pseudomonadota; class Alphaproteobacteria; order Hyphomicrobiales; family Phyllobacteriaceae; genus Mesorhizobium; species Mesorhizobium sp. M8A.F.Ca.ET.161.01.1.1. Next base: position 187,014 of record NZ_SRTD01000011.1, read on the forward strand.
GTCGCTGATCACGCTGTTCCTGCTCAGCATCATGGTGTTCCTGGGCGGCCAGGTTCTGCCAGGCAATGTCGGGCGCGCGATCCTCGGCCCGTTCGCCGACCAGCGCGCGGTGGACGCGCTCAATCACACACTCGGCGTCGATCGCCCGCTGCTTGTCCAGTACTGGAGCTGGATCTCCAACTTCGTCCAGGGCGACATGGGCACCTCCTACATCTTCCGCTCGCCTGTGGCGCCGTTCGTCATCGATGCGCTCGGCAATTCGATGAAGCTGGCGGCCGTCGCCTTCGTGCTGGTGGTGCCGATCGGCATTCTGGGCGGCGTCATTGCGGCGCTCAACCTCAACCGTCCGCTCGACCGCATCATCAGCCTCGGCGGCCTGTCGGTGACGGTGCTGCCCGAGTTCGTCACCGGCATCATCCTGATCCTGATCTTCGGCGTATGGCTGCGCTGGCTGCCGATCTCGGCCGCTTGGCCCAGGAATGCCGGCTTCTTCACCCAGCTCTATTACCTGATCCTGCCATCGCTGCCGCTGTTCCTGGTGCTGTTCGGCTATATCGCGCGCATGGCGCGTTCGGGCATGATCGAGGCGCTCGATTCCGACTATACGCGGACCGCCGTGCTCAAGGGCCTGCCGTGGCGCACCGTGATCTGGCGGCATGTGCTGCGCAATGCGCTGCTGCCGACCATCACCGTCATCGCCACCCAGACCGGCTATCTTATCGGCGGGCTGGTGGTGATCGAGACGCTGTTCCGCTACCAGGGCATCGGCTCGCTGATCTTCACCGCGGCGCGCGGCAAGGATTTTCCGATGCTGGAATCCGGCATCCTCACCATCGGCATCGTCTATGCCGTGGCGACATTGGTCGCCGACTTCCTCTATTCCGTGCTCAATCCGCGCATCCGCCTGGGGTCAGACCAATGAGCGCCGTCCAGACCACCTCCCCCGCACAGGACGACACGCGCAAGCGCGGTCCGCTGGCCGAAGTCCTTTTCTCCCTGCTGCGCTCGCGAACCTTCCTTGTCGGTCTTGCCATCGTGCTGTTCTGGGTTGCCTGCGCACTGTTTGGCGAACACTTCGCGCCCTACGACCCGCTCGCCGACGACATCATCAACGCGCTGGCGCCGCCTTCGCGCGAACACTGGTTCGGCACCGACCAGATCGGCCGCGATGTGTTCTCGCGCGTCATCGTCGGCTCGCGCGATATCCTGACGGTCGCGCCGCTGGCGACCTTGCTGGCGACGGTCGCGGGTACCGCGCTCGGCCTGCTCACCGGCTATTTCCGAGGCATCGTCGACGATGTCGTCAGCCGCATCCTGGAAGCCTTCATGGCGATCCCCGTGGTGATCGTGGCACTGCTCGCCATCGTCGCGCTCGGCACCTCCAAGACCACCGTCATCATCGTCATCGGCCTGAGCTTCGCGCCGATCATCGCGCGCACCGTGCGCTCGGCGGTGCTGGCCGAGCGTGAACTCGACTATGTCGCGGCCGCACAGCTCAGGCATGAGAGCGCGCTGCATACGATGTTCGTCGAGATCCTGCCCAACGTCATCCCGCCGATCCTGGTCGAGACCACGGTGCGACTGGGCTATGCCATCTTCGCTGTCGCCACGCTCTCCTTCATGGGCTTCGGCATCCAGCCGCCGTCTCCCGACTGGGGCCTCTCGATCTCTAGCAATTACGGCATGATCGGCGGCGGCTTCTGGTGGACGGTGCTGTTCGACGCGCTCGCCATCGCCTCGCTGGTGATCGGCGTCAACCTGGCCGCCGACGGTGTGCATGGGGCCTTCAATGACTGAACCCGCCGTGGCAAAAAACGCGCTCGAACTCAGAGACCTGTCGGTTGCCTACCGGGTCGGCGGCCGCAATCGCGCGGTGCTGCGCAATCTCAGCCTCACCATCGCCCAGGGCGAGGCCTACGGGCTGGTCGGAGAATCCGGCTGCGGCAAGTCGACGGTGGCGCTCACCGTGGTGCGCTACCTCCCGCGCAACGGCTCGATATCGGGCGGCGCCATCTCGCTCGACGGCCAGGATGTCATGAAGCTCGACGCCGAGGCGCTGCGGCGCGCGCGGGCCGAAAGCGTCTCGATGGTCTATCAGGATCCGGGCAAGGCGCTGAACCCGTCGATCCGCATCGGCCGGCAACTGACCGAGATTTTCGAGCTTGGCGGCATAACCGGCCATGCGGCCACCGATCGCGCCATCGCCATGTTGAACCGAGTGCGCATCTCCGATCCGCCAAGCGTCATGCAGCGCTATCCGCACCAGCTGTCGGGTGGCATGCAGCAGCGCGTGGCGATCGCCATGGCGCTGGCCAACGACCCCTCGATGCTGATCCTCGACGAGCCGACGACTGGGCTGGATGCCACAGTCGAGGCCGAGGTGCTCGACCTCATCGCGCAGCTCAGGCGGGAACTCTCAGCCTCGATCCTGTTCATCAGCCACAACCTCGCCGTCGTCTCCAACATGTGCGACCGGGTCGGCGTGCTCTATGCCGGCATGCTGGTCGAGGAAGGACCAACGGAGGTCGTCTTCAACGATCCGCGCCATCCTTACACTGTCGCGCTGCTGCGCTGCCTGCCGCTCGGCGGCCAGCGCAAGGACCAGGGCCGGCTCGATACCATTCCGGGCTTCCTGCCGGGCATCGGCGCCATCATCAAGGGCTGCGCTTTCGCCGACCGCTGCGCACTTGCAGATGACCGCTGCCGCACCGAATTGCCACCGCTCTATAAACTGAGCGACGAGCGCGGGACCCGGCTGTCGCGCTGCTTCCATCACGACAAGGCGCAGGCCCTGCCCCGCGCGACGCCCGCCGACGTGGCGCCAGCGCCAAAGCCCGCAACGGATCCGGTGCTGCGGGTCGCCGGGCTGAACAAGACCTATGCCAGCCATGGTCATCCCCTGCGCGCCGTCAAGGACGTGTCGCTTGATCTCAGGCCCGGCGAGACGCTCGGGCTGGTCGGCGAATCCGGTTCGGGCAAGACCACCTTCGCCAGGCTGCTGCTCGGGCTGGTGCCACCCGATGAAGGCGGCACCATCGAGTTCGAAGGCAAGGCGCTGGCGCCTAAGCTGGAGAACCGCAACGACGATCAGGTCAAGGCGATGCAGATCGTCTTCCAGAACCCGGATTCGGCGCTCAACCGCTCGCATTCGATCCGCCATCTCATCGGCCGGGCGCTGAAGCGGCTGGCGGGGCTCAAGGGTGCCGCCCTCGAGGCGCGCCTCAACGATCTCGTCCGCTCGGTGCGGCTCACCGACCGGCATCTGGCCGTCAAACCGCGCCAGCTCTCGGGCGGGCTGAAGCAGCGCGTCGCCATTGCGCGTGCCTTCGCCGGCGATCCGCGCATCGTCGTCTGCGACGAGCCGACCTCGGCACTCGATGTCTCCGTCCAGGCGGCGATCCTCAATCTGCTTGCCGACCTGCAGTCGAAGGAAGACGTCAGCTACATCTTCATTTCGCATGACCTCGGCGTGGTGCGTTATCTCTCCGACAAGATCGCCGTGCTCTATCTCGGACGCATCATGGAACTCGGGCCATCGGAGGACGTCTTCTCCGGTCCGCATCATCCCTATACCGAGGCGCTGCTCTCGGCGGTGCCCAAGCTCGACCAGACCGAGACGGCGCGCATTCGGCTCGACGGCGAAATCCCCAGCGCCACCAACCCGCCCTCGGGCTGCGTCTTCCACACGCGCTGTCCGCGCAAGATCGGCCCCATCTGCGAACAGCAGGAGCCGCCATTGGCCGAGGCGCAGCCGGGACACTCGATCCGCTGCCACATCCCCTATGCGGAACTGAGGCGGCTGCAGAAGACAACGGTGGCCGAACCGGCATAGCGAGACATCGTATGGGGCATTTGCCTGGCCGGTTACACCTGGCCGGCGATGCCCAGGGAACGGTCGCCTTCCGAAAACCCCTGACCTTCGGTCCAATCCCTGGCCAGCGTGCGCAGCCCGGTCAACGCGACGTCGAGCGTGTCGGACGAGGCGGGATTGCTGGGATAGGCGAGATAGATCGGCCGTTGAAATACCGGCGTGTTGTCGATGCGGCGCATTTCGCCGCGCTCGATATGGCCGCTGACGGCGCTGAGCGGCAGATAGGCGGCGGCGTGCTGCGACAGGACATGCTGGAGCCCGATGAAGACCAGCCCCGCCGAGATAGCCGGTTTGACCATGCCGGCGAACGCCCGGTCATGCTCGATGCGGAATTCGAGCCCCCAGTCCATCAGTATGTAGTTTTCGGTCCACGGCTGCGTCTGGGCGGCATGCTGGACGAGCACCACCTGGTCGACGGCGAGCGTCTCGTAGACGATGCCGGGATGCGGTCGCGGCAGATAGAGGATGCAGATGTCGAGCAGGCCTTCGGCCAACTGGTCGATTGCCTGGTCGGGAAAGCTTCCTTCCAGCCGTAGCGCCACGTTCGGCCTTCTGGCGCGCATCCACTCGACCCATGGCGAGGTGATGCGCTCCCACAGATAGGCTGGCGCGGTGAAGCGCAACAGCGTCTCGTAGCCATCGGGAACGGCGATATCCTGCCTGGATTGCTCCCAGGTGCGAGTGATGGAGGAGGCATGCGGCAGGAACTGCCGGCCGGCTGGCGTCAACGTGACGCCGTCGCGGTCACGGACAAAGAGCCGGCGCCCCAACTGCTCCTCAAGCCCCCTTATCCGCGCACTGACGGTGGATTGCGCGAGATTGAGCCGGTTGGCGGCGACAGTGAAGCTGCCATGTTCGGCGACTTCGAGGAAGCTGCGCAGGTTTTCGGTATCCATGCCATCACTCGTCCATCGAAAATTTCGATGGACCCTATCAAAAAATATCGCTTTCCGGTCGCGGTCAACAATGCCCTAAATGGCCGATCTCCCAAGGGCAAGCGAGGAATGCAGCCATGCCAAGGCATTTCATGACGATTGACGCCGCCCGCAAAAACCTGACCGCAATCGAAAATTCCGCTGTCGACGAATTGCTGGCCGGCAGGCTCGACCGGCGCGATTTTCTGCGCCACGGCAGCGTGCTTGGCCTGTCGCTGCCGTTGCTTGGTGGCATTCTGGGAGCGGCGGGTTTCGGGACGCAAAAGGCCCGCGCCGAGGGCAAGCAGGGCGGTACGGTGCGCGCCGGTGTGGCGACGCCGGGCGGCGCCATCGACCCCGTCACCTTCTATGACAGCGGCAGCTACCAGCTGGTTTTCCAGACCGCCGAATTCCTCTGCATCACCCAGCCGGACCTGACCCTGAAACCGGTTCTGGCGGAAAGCTGGTCGCCCAACGAAGACGGCAGCGTGTGGACCTTCAAGCTGCGCAAGGGCGTGAAATTCCACAATGGCGAGGACTTCAAGGCCGAGGACGTGGTGGCGACATTCGATCGGCTGGCCGATCCCAATGGCGCTTCCAACGCGCTGTCGGTGTTCAAGGGCCTGCTTTCTAAAGGTGGCACCCAGAAGGTCGACGACCACACCGTCGCCTTCCATCTCGACGCGCCGAACGGCAGTTTTCCCTACTCGGTGTCGATCGACAATTACAACGCCGTCATCCTGCCGGCGAGCTACAAGGGCGACTACGAAAAGACCTTTGAAGGCACCGGGCCGTTCCGGATGGAGACCTATACGCCCAAGGTCGGTGCGACCTTCGTCCGCAACCCCGACTATTGGGGCGAAAAAGCGTTGCCTGACCGACTCGAATTCAAGTTCTACGGTGATGTGCAACCGCGCATCCTGGCGCTGCAGGCCGGCGAGGTCGACATTCTCGACGCGGTTCCGCTCGATGTCAGCCAGGTGGTGCTGAACAGCCCCGACATCACGGTGCTGCGCGTCGCCTCGACGGCGCACCGCCAGCTTCACATGCGCTGCGACATGGCGCCTTTCACTGACAAGCGCGTGCGCCAGGCGCTTGCGCTCGGCATCGATCGGTCCAAGCTGGTCGACGGCTTGTGCCGCGGCATGGCGGCCACCGGCAATGACAGCCCGTTCGCGCCGGCCTTCCCCGCCACCGACAAGTCGGTGCCGCAGCGCACCCAGGATATCGCCAAGGCCAAGCAACTCATGGATGCGGCGGGCCTCGCCAGCGGCTTCGACATCACGCTGACGACGCTGCGCTATTCCGACATTCCGGGCTATGCGCAACTGTTCCAGAATTTCGCCAAGGAGATCGGCGCCCGCATTTCGCTCAACATCGAGGATCAGGACAAATATTACGGCAAGGCGGTGTTTGGCCAATCAGATTGGCTGGACAGCCCGCTCGGCATCACCGACTACGCGCATCGCAGCGTGCCGAATGTCTTTTTGAAGAGCCCGCTGGTCAGCGACGGCCCGTGGAACGCCGCGCATTTCAAGAGCCCTGCCTATGACGGCATGGTCGCCAGCTACCTCAAGGCGCTCGACATCGGCGCGCAGCGCGCGGCTGCATCCGACATCCAGAAACTGCTGCTCGACGAGACGCCTGTGATCTTCAGCTACTTCCCGGACCTTCTGGTGCCGGTGCGCAAGAATGTCAGCGGCCTGCCGCCGATCGCCGCCGGGCTGCTGCTCGATCGTGTGTCGCTGGGGTAGAGGCTGCCGAGATCATGCTCGAACAGGCAGAGGCCAGATCGGACCGCTCCGGGTTTCGGGCGGTGGGGCTATCCGGCAGCAGGGCCGCGACGAACGATGGGGGGCCATCGTTCCAGCGATTCGACACCGGCAACGCCCGCCGCCCGGAAGCCCTCGCCGGCCATCGGCTCGGCCTCATATCGCCCTAGCCATGCGCCCTCGTCCGGCCACGACAGACAAGAAACGGGAGACTACCATTCGCAAGCCTCATCTGCGCGGTCGCGGACCGCATTTCCCCGTGCTCGACACTATCGTGCAGTACGATTTCGAGCCCGGCTATGTCGCCTTCACCATGCCCTCGCTGAAGCGGCTGCGGGTCCAGGTCGGTTCGATGACCGTTGCCGACACCACCAGGGCACTGGTTTTGTACGAATCGGACCATCTGCCGGTCTACTATTTTCCGATCGAAGACGTGCGCGAGGAATTCCTGCTGCCCTCAAAGACGACGACGGAAGACCCATACAAGGGCGTCGCCACGCACTACTCGCTCAATACAGGCATCACCCTGGTCGAGGATGGCGCATGGCGCTATCTCGATCCCGTCAAGGGTTGCCCGCCGATCTCAGGCTACATGTCGTTCGTGTGGAGCAAGATGGGCCACTGGTTCGAGGAGGACGAGGAGATCTTCGTCCATGCCCGCGATCCGTTCCGCCGCGTCGACTGCCTGCCCTCCTCGCGGCGCGTACAGGTTATCCTCGATGGCGAGCAGGTCGCAGATTCGCGGCGCGGCGTGTTCCTGTTCGAGACCGGGCATCCAGTGCGCCATTATCTGCCCATTTCGGACACACGGCTCGATATGTTTGCGCCCAGCCGCTACATCTCACGCTGCCCCTACAAGGGCATCTCCAACTACTACCACGTGACGACGCCGAAGAAGCGGCACGAGAACCTGGTCTGGTACTATCCAGAGCCGGTCCATGAAGCAGATCGCATCAAGGGACTGGTCTGCTTCCACCATGAACTGGTCGACAAGATCCTGGTCGACGGCGTCGAAATCCCTAAGGAGGCCACGGCCGCGTCCGACGGATATTTCTGAGCCTTCACGCTCGACTGGTCGGGCCTGGTTCAGCCTTGCGTTTCGCATTTGCGTCCGCCGGCAGCGGTGCTATTTTTGTGCCGCGCGGCGGACACCTGCTTATGAGGAAAGCACTCCATCATGCGATTTGGCCCTGGCTTGTCGCCCTGGCGGCGACGCCGATGCCGGTGCTTGCCAAGAACGCTCCCGCCTTCGAGTTGAAGCTCGACATCGATCGGGACGGCAAGAGCGACCGGGCGGTCGTCCAGCAAGAGGCCGGCGGCCCCGCCGATCTCTACATCTATCTGGACTCGGAAAAGCCCGGTCCCTCACGCCAAGCGGATTTCGTCAGGAAAGGGCTGACGGAAGACCGGGTCATCGATCTCGAAAGCAAGGACAAGGGATCGCTGTCGGTTACGTCCTGCTTCGGCTGCGGCGCCAGCAAATCGACGGAAGAGACGCTGACGATCGTGCATCGCCAGGGCAAGTTCCTGGTCGGCGGCTATAGCCGCAATTGGGACTGGAACCAGCAGACGTCGAGCGGCGTCGAGACGACGCTTGGCGAATGCGACATCAACTATCTCACCGGCAAGGGTACCGTCTCCAAGGATTTGGAGGCGGGCAAACCCATCAAGGGCAAGTTCAAACCGGTACCGCTGAAGGACTGGTCCTCTGAAATGCGCCCGAAGGCCTGTGATTTCTGAAGAGGTTGATCGAGAGACGGCATAGCGAATACCCTCACCGCACAGGGAGGCTAGCAATGGATCTTTTCAAACTGAATGGTGACGTCGCACTGGTCACCGGTGCCGGCAGCGGCATCGGCCAGGCAATCGCCATCGGGCTGGCCGAAGCCGGCGCCGATGTCGCCTGTTTTGGCCATGCATCAAAGGGCGGGCTGGACGAAACCGCCCACCGGATCACGGCACTCGGCCGCCGGGCGCTGGTGCTGACAGGCACGGTGACGTCGGAGAGCGACCTGGCCACGGCCATCGATCGCATCGAAGCCGAACTCGGTGCGTTGACGGTCGCTGTCAACAATGCCGGCATTGCCGGCTCGGAACCGGCGGAGACACTGCCGCTGGAAAAATGGCGGACAGTGCACGAAGTCAATGTCGCCGGCGTGTTCCTGTCCTGCCAGGCCGAAGCGCGCAAGATGCTGGCGCGCGGCAAGGGCTCGATCATCAACATCGCCTCGATGTCGGGCACCATCGTCAATCGCGGGCTGACGCAGGCGCACTACAATTCCTCGAAGGCCGCCGTCATCCATATGTCGAAGAGCCTGGCCATGGAGTGGGCCGATCGCGGGCTGCGCGTCAACGTCGTCAGTCCCGGCTACACGCTGACGCCGATGAACAAGCGGCCGGAGGTTGCGGAAGAGGTCAAGATCTTCAAACGCGACACGCCGATGGGACGAATGGCGGCGCCCGAGGAAATGGTCGGGCCGACGGTGTTCCTGGCCAGCCGGGCGTCGAGCTTCGTCACCGGCCTCGACCTGATCGTCGACGGCGGCTACGTCTGCTGGTAACAGGGCATGCGAGCCCTGTCCCGTCGGCGTCGGCCGACTTGGCCTGCAGCCTGAAATACGCCGCGAACGTAGCGTTAGTCGTTGCGCGGCATGAACGTTGGTATATATAATTTCATCCTATGAAACGCGCTGGCGAGACGGGGCTTGCCGGCCAACAGCCGAGATCATGACCTTGATGGCTCGCACCTTGCAGGGCGCCGCAGGACTGGCAAGTGATCCGCGGATTGCTATCGCGGCGATCGATCGGCCATGAGACTGGCCGCCCCGGCAGCATCCGTCATCATCGAAATCGAGCATCGCCGCGCCGGCCTTGCGCCGCTGGCGACAACAGCCTTGCGCAACAGCCAGCCTTTCCAACACAATCAAGAAAAGACGCAAGAAGGGAACGACCAATAAACGTCACAGCTTGAAGGAGAACCAAGCAATGCCAGTTCGCAGTTTGATTTCGAAATTCTCAATGGGAGCTTTTGCACTTGCCGCGGCAAGTGTCATGACGCCGATAGCGCAGGCAGCGGCACCGGAGTCCAACGACCCGATCAAGATTGCCTTGTTCGACTGGACCAGCGTCAACCTCAACGCCAAGATCCTCGGCGGCATCCTGGAAAAGCTCGGCTATACCGTCGAATATCCGACCGCCGACTATCTCTCCAGCCTGACCACCGGCCTCACCAATGGCGACATCGATGTCGGCCTGGAGTTCTGGGACACCACCGCCGGCGAGGCCATGAAGGCCTCCGACGCCACTGGCCAGACCGAACGGCTCGGCAAGCTCGGCCCAAAAGCCAAGGAAGAGTGGTGGTTTCCCGAATACATGAAGGAAAAGTGCCCGACCTTGCCGGACTGGCACGCGCTGCTCGACGCCACCTGCGCGGCATCGTTCTCGACCGCCGAGACGGCACCGAAAGGGCGCTATCTCGGTGGCCCTGTGACCTGGGAAGGTTTTGACGACGAACGTGTCGCGGCGCTGAAACTGCCCTTCACCGTCATCCATGCCGGCACCGATGCGGCGATGTTCGCCGAACTCGATTCCGCCTATCAGCGCAAGGCGCCGATCATGCTGTGGATCTACTCACCGCATTGGGCGCCTGCAAAATACAAGGGCGAATGGGTGCAATTCCCCGAATACACACCCGAGTGCTACAACGACCCGAAATGGGGCGTGAACCCGGACGCCAAATTCGACTGCGGCAAGCCGCATGGCGAGATCTGGAAATATTCCTGGAACGGCATGAAGGACAAATGGCCGGTCGCCTACAAGGTGGCCAAAGCCTACACGATCGACACCGACGAGTTGAACAAGATGAGCGGCGAGATCGATCTCGACGGCAAGACGCCGGAGGATGTCGCCGCTGCCTGGATCGCCGCCCACGAAGCCGACTGGAAAGCCTGGGCGCAGTGATCGCTCCGACTGGAAAAGGGAGACCCGGCTGGTACCAGCCGGGTCTCAATTCCTGGTGTTCCAGAAGGACGACTGAATGACGAAAGCTATTGAACAGGCATCGAACGCGACGGGGAAAGATCCCCGGCCGATAAAACTTGCCTGCCGCAATGTCTGGAAACTGTTTGGGACGAACGCCGCCAATTTCATCCGCGAGCGCGACGGCAAGGCCAGCGCAGCCGACATAGCCGGAGCGGGGCTGGTCGGCGCGGTGCGCGCCGTCGATCTCGAAATCCGACAGGGCGAGATCTTCATCATCATGGGCCTGTCAGGGTCTGGCAAGTCGACGCTGGTGCGCTGCATGTCGCGGCTGGTCGAACCGACACATGGCAAGGTCGAATTCGAAGGCAAGGACCTGCTCGAGATTTCCGATGCCGCGCTGATCGAACTCAGGCGCCACCGCATGGGCATGGTGTTCCAGAATTTTGCGCTGCTGCCGCATCTGAACGTGCTCGACAACATCGCCTTCCCGCTCAGCATCCAGGGACAGGATCGTTCGACACGCGAGGCTCGCGCCCGGGAAGTCATCGAACTCGTCGGCCTGCGCGGGCGCGAGCATTTCTATCCGCGCGAATTGTCGGGCGGCCAGCAGCAGCGTGTCGGCATCGCCCGCAGTCTCGCCACCAAGCCGGAAATCTGGTTTCTCGACGAGCCGTTCTCGGCGCTCGATCCATTGATCCGCCGCGAGATGCAGGATGAGCTGATGCGGCTGCAGACCATGCTGCACAAGACCATCGTGTTCATCACCCATGATTTCGACGAGGCGATAAGGCTGGCCGACCGCATCGCCATCATGAAGGACGGCGAAGTCATCCAGATCGGCACGCCGGAGCAACTGGTGGTCAATCCGGCGACCGACTACGTCGCCGAGTTCACCCGTGACGTCGACCGCGCCAAGGTGATTTCGGCACGCAGCCTGATGCGCCCTTGCGATGGCGCCGAACATGGCGGCACGGTGGCGCCGGAGGCCAAGATCGCCAGCTTCTCGGCCAGCATCGTTGCCGCCGGTAAACCGTTCGCCGTGGTCAACGGCACCGGCAAGCCGATCGGCGAGGTGACGCCGCAAGCGGTGATCGATCTTCTGGCCGGCATCGAGCGAGCCGGCGCATGACTGTAACGGCAAGCAGCAGCCAGGCAAGGCCGCCTATTCAACGGTGGCTGGTGATCTGGGTGCTGGCGCTTGCCGCCGTGCTGGTGGTGTTCCTGCTGCAGGACGTCGTCCCTTGGGCTGTCGACTATCCGGCGAGCGCCGTCGTGCCCGTTGCCGACTGGGTCAGCGCGCTGATGGACTGGATCAAGTCGAACCTGTCCTGGCTGACCCGCTCGGTCACCGCGATGCTCGGCGTGCCGCTCGACTTCGCGCTCAACCTCTTGGCCAAGAATTTCAAGATCGGTCACGGCGCCGAAGCTTTCGTGCTGCCGCGTTTGTCCTGGGTTGGCGTCTGTGGAGCGGCGTTCCTTGCCGGCTATGCGGCCGGCGGCAGAAAACTTGGCATGCTGGTTGGCGGCTGTTTCCTCTACATCGCGCTGTTCGGCCAGTGGACCAGCGCCATGCTGACCCTGGCGCTCATCTCGATCGCGGTGCCGTTCTGCATTCTCACCGGGCTATTCGCCGGCATCTGGGCGTGGCGCAAGCCGTGGGCGGAGAGGCTCATCGTCTCCCCTGCCCTCGACCTCATGCAGACGATCCCGACCTTTGCCTACCTGATCCCGATGCTGCTCCTGTTCGGCAACAGCCCGGTCTCGGCGATGATCGCCACCGCCATCTTCGCCACGCCGCCGATGGTGCGGGCAACCATGCTCGGCCTCACGCGGGTGCCCTTGGAGATCGGCGAGTTCAGCGACATGGCCGGCTGCACCGCGCGGCAGAAATTGTGGCGGGTGCTGTTGCCCTCGGCGCGGCCGACGCTGATGGTCGGCGTCAACCAGGTGATCATGCTGGCGCTGAACATGGTGATCATCGCCTCGATGATCGGCGCCGGCGGGCTAGGCTACGACGTGCTGCTCGCTCTGCGCGCGCTGAAGGTCGGCGAGGCGATGGAAGCCGGGCTGGCCATCGTCGCGCTCGCCATCGCGCTCGACCGGCTGAGCCAGGCCATCGCCCACAAGCAGGCAACAGGCAATGACCGCCGGTCGGCCACCAGCCCGGGTTTCTGGCGCCGCTACCCCAATCTGACGCTGGCCATTGCGATCCTTGCCGTCACCACGCTGCTCGGCCTGTTCGTGCCGGCTTTCGCGGCCGTGCCGAAGGCGATCACCTTCACCACCGCGCCATTGTGGAAAGCGGCGGTGAACTGGGTGACGATCAACTTCTTCGACATCATCGAAGCGTTTCGGGTGGCGCTTATCCTCAACGTGCTCAATCCGGTGCGCGCCTTCTGCGAAGGATTTCCGTGGCTGGGCGCGGTGTTCCTGCTCGGCCTTGCCGGCTACCAGCTCTCAGGCTTGCGGCTGGCCGCACTTGTCGCGGCACTCACCGCCTTCTGCGCCATCACAGGCCTTTGGGAAAAGACCATGGCGACGGTCTATCTCTGCGGCATCTCGGCCTTCATAGCCTGCCTGATCGGCATTCCGATCGGGCTTGCGGCGGCGCGAAGCGACCGCTTCGAAAAGATCGTCACGCCCGTCATCGACACGCTGCAGGTGTTGCCGTCGTTCTGCTTCATCATTCCGGTGGTGATGCTGTTTCGTGTCGGCGATGTCACCGCAATGATCGCGACGATAGCCTTCGCCGTGGTGCCGGCGATCCGCTACACCAGTCATGGCATCAGGCAGGTGCCGCCGGCACTGATCGAGGCGGCGAAGGTTTCCGGCTGCACGCCGCGCCAGACTTTTTTCCGTGTGCAATTGCCGCTGGCGCTTCCCGAAATCATGCTCGGCGTCAACCAGACGATCCTGATGGCGCTGGCGATGATCATCATCTGCGCCATGGTCGGCACCCGCGACCTCGGCCAGGAAGTGTTCATCGCGCTGTCGAAGGCCGATTCCGGCCGCGGCATTGTCGCCGGCCTCGCCATCGCCTTCATCGGCATCGTCGCCGACCGGGTGTTCAACGCCTGGACGGCGAAGGCGCGGGCAAGATTGGGATAGTCAGCAAGGTGCGCGGCGGCTACTCCGCCGCGACGCCCTTCACTTCGAGATAGCTCTCCATCGAATCGTCCAGCGCCTGCAGCCACGGTGTGTGGTGCAGCGGCGCCATGGTGCCAGTCATCAGCGAGCGATAGGAATGGTCGCGGAAGCTCATAATGTCTTCCGCCTTGTGATGCTCCCACTCCATGAAGGTCTGGTTGACCGCCTCGACGTCGAAGCCGGGATAGTCGGTCTGGTCCATCAATTCCTTGGTGTAGTCGCCCTGGAACCAGATCATCTGCTCGGCGTCCTCAAGCGTCTCCTCGCGGGCGCGCCATTTGGCGCCATGCGCCGCCATCGCCTCGGCCGAGGGCAGCTTGATGCGGCCCATGATGACGTCGCGGGCGAACCAGGCCTGCGCGTCGAACATGTTGAAGGTGTAGAACTGGTCCTGCATGCCGATATAGGACAGCTTCGGGTTCTTCTCCCAGACCACGCCCTCGTAGAGGTCGAGCGGCCACATGCGATTGGCTGTCTTGAGCTTGAGGTCATCGGTCAGGAAGGGGAAGGAATGGAGATAGCCGGTGCACAGGATGATGGCATCGACATCCTTGGTCGTGCCGTCCTTGAAATGCGCCGTCTTGCCGACGACCTTCTGCAGCAGCGGCACCTCTTTCCAATTCTCCGGCCATTTGAAACCCATCGGCTTGGAGCGATAGCTGGAGGTGATCGATTTAGCGCCGTATTTGTAGCATTGCGAACCGATGTCCTCGGCCGAATAGGAACGCCCGATGATCAGGATGTCCTTGCCCTTGAACTCCATCGCGTCGCGGAAATCGTGGCTGTGCAGGATGCGGCCGTTGAAGGTCGAGAAGCCCTCGAAATAAGGCACGTTGGGCACGGAGAAGTGCCCGGAGGCAACAACGACGTTGTCGAACTCTTCGGAGTAAGTCACGTCGTTGGTCCGGTCATGCGCGGTGACGGTGAATTTCTTCGTCTCGTCGGAAAAGGTCACCATGCGCACCGGGCTGTTGAAGCGCACCCATTTGCGCAGGCCCGACTTCTCGACGCGGCCCTTGATGTAGTCCCACAGCACGGCGCGTGGCGGGTAGGAGCCGATCGGCCGGCCGAAATGCTCCTCGAATGTGTAGTCGGCGAATTCCAGGCATTCCTTCGGCCCGTTCGACCAGAGGTAGCGGTACATCGAGCCGTGCACGGGATCGCCATGTTCGTCGAGCCCGGTGCGCCAGGTGTAGTTCCACAGGCCGCCCCAGTCGGACTGCTTTTCGAAGCAGACGATCTCGGGAATCTCGGCGCCCTTGTCGGCAGCCGACTTGAAGGCCCTGAGCTGAGCCAGACCGGACGGCCCGGCTCCAATGACGGCAACACGAGTTTTCATTTCCGGGCCTCCTCTTTTTTGATTTCCCCAGCGAAACAAATTTCACTGACAGGACAGTAATTGGCCCTTCCGTGCTGTCAACAGCGATCTGCGGAAACGGCATTTGCGCACAATCGATTCCTGGCGAAAAACCCGCGACGTTCGCACTCAAAGGACCGGCGCATGCACCACAAGACGGCTTGCCGTTGCGGTTGCGCTGCTGTATCGCCACCTGACATGTTCACCTTGAGTGAAATAAATCCGCGAAGTCCGGGGGCGACATGGCGAAAGACAGTACCAAGGCCGGGCTTGCCGGCGCCAAACCAAAGCCGCAGCCAAAGGTCTCGGCGGACGGCAAGACTATCCGAGCGCCGCTGACGCAGAACCCGCACGCCATCCGTGATACCCGCGAGAAGGTGCTGGAGGTGGCGATCGGCCGCGAGGTGCGGGCGTTCCGCAAGAAACTCGGCATCACCGTCGCCGATCTCGCCGTCGCCACCGACATTTCGCTGGGCATGCTGTCCAAGATCGAGAACGGCATCACTTCGCCGTCGCTGACCACGCTGCAGGCGCTGTCGCGGGCGCTCGGCGTTCCCGTCACCGCCTTCTTCCGCCGTTTCGAGGAAGAACGCAGCGCTGTCTTCGTCAAGGCCGGCCAAGGCCTTGACGTCGAACGCCGCGGCACGCGCGCCGGCCACCAGTACAATCTGCTCGGTCATATCGGTTCCAACACCAGCGGCGTCGTGGTCGAGCCCTATCTGATCACGCTGACCGAGGATTCCGACGTGTTCCCGACCTTCCAGCACGAAGGCATGGAGTTCCTCTACATGCTCGAGGGCGAGGTCGTTTACCGGCATGGCAGCAACCTCTATCCGATGAAGCCCGGCGACAGCCTGTTCTTCGACGCCGACGCGCCGCACGGGCCGGAAGAACTGACGCGGCTGCCGATGCGGTACCTTTCGATTATCTGCTATCCGCAGAACAGC
Source organism: Mesorhizobium sp. M8A.F.Ca.ET.161.01.1.1 (assembly GCF_004792105.1). NCBI lineage: Bacteria > Pseudomonadati > Pseudomonadota > Alphaproteobacteria > Hyphomicrobiales > Phyllobacteriaceae > Mesorhizobium > Mesorhizobium sp. M8A.F.Ca.ET.161.01.1.1. The sequence continues at coordinate 203,003 of NZ_SRTD01000011.1, forward strand.
GCTGGTTAGGCACTTGGTTCCTCGCCCCTGTAGTGGGGAGAGGTGGCTCGGCGAAGCCGAGACGGAGAGGGGAGCGCCCTACGAAGGCCCCCTCTCCGTCCGCTTCGCGGACACCTCTCCCCCGCCTCTGGCGGGGGCGAGGAACCCAAGTCTTTGGAGGTCAATCCGGCCCAAACCCCGGTGATGTCGCGCTCCCATCATCCAGCTTCGACAGCCACTCGACCAATGTCGACCGATAGCGGGTCAAGCCCTTATAGGTGGCGAGTTCCTCCGGCAGGTCGCGTATGACGCGATGCAGGCGCCGCGCCCATTTCGGCTGCGTCACCAGTTCGTCCATCTTGATCAGGTAGCAGCGGATCGGGAAGACGATGCCGTTGGAGCGCGGCAGCCGCCAGAAGCTCTGCAACTCGACCCGCAGATGCACCTTGTCGCCGACGTTCTCGGGCGTCACCGTTGCCCGGTCCGGACCCCATTTGTGGTAGTTTTCGGGGCTGGTATCGAGGCGCGGATTGATGGTCATCGTCCAGTTCAGTCGCCTGGCCGGCTTGCCCTGCTGGATATTGGTGAGGAATTTCAGCGCCCTGACGAAAATCCCCTTCTCATGCGCCAGCGGCACCGGCGCGTGCCACTCGAAGAAATTCATGCCGATGTCGAAATCGAGCGACCAGTCGGCCTGGGTGGTGACCATGCCGGCATCCATCCACAGATTGCCGTCGCGCTGGTCGAGGATGCAGAAATCGCCCTGGCTCTGGCGGGTGATGTATTCCATCGGCCCGTAAGGCAAAGTCGAGGTGTCGCCGAAGGTGAAGGTGTCATCGATGCCGAGCGGCCGGTTGATCCAGCGCCAGCGATCGCCGTCGCGCATCAGTGTGAAATGCTCGGGGTAACCCAGTGCCTGCTGCTCCATCAAAAGTTCCAGCAGATCCCAGCCGGCGAGCGTCATGTGCGGCAGCGACTGGCAGCGCAGCGGATCCTCTGCCAGCACCATCGCGCGGTCCTGCATCTCGGCGACATAGTGTTCGTCGACGTCGATCAGGTTCTCCAGCACCGAGCCCTTCGGGCCGACGACATGCGGCTCGATATTGACTGCATACATGTAGCTGTCTTCGTGGAACGGGAACGGAAATCGTCTGATGTGCTCAGGGCTGTTCCTGAAGGTGAAGTCGTCGCGGAACGTTTCCTTGCGAAAGGTGATGCCCATGATTTCCTCCTAGAGCGGGATGCCCGCTCTATCTCTTTGTTTTAGCCGCATTTCTGCGACGCCAAGTATCCACTTGGCTGCAAAATGCTCTACCGTTCCAGCACCAGCGACCGGCCTTCGAAGCGCGACACGCACGGCATGATCTTCCTGCCGGAACGGTGTTCTTCCTCGCTCAGCCAATGGTCGTTGTGGATGAATTTGCCGTCGCACGAGATGACGTTGGTCTCGCATTGGCCGCAGACGCCGCCACGGCAGAGATAGGGTGGATCGACGCCGGCCGCCTCGATGGCTTCGAGCAGGCTCTGCTGCGAGCCGACGCGGATCGTCTTGCCGCTGACGGCGAGCGTCACGTCGAATGGCAGGCCGGGCTGGGGCGCCGCGAAATGCTCGTAGTGCACGGTCTCCGGCGGCCAGCCGAGCGCGGCGGCGCGGTCGCGCACCCAGTTGATCATGCCGGCGGGGCCGCAGACATAGAGATGCGTGCCGAGCGGTTGCGAGGACAACAGCCGGTCGAGATCGATGCGCTCCTCAAGGTCATCGTGATAGAGTCGGACCCGACGGCCGTAGCGTTCCCGGAGCAGGTCGGCATAGGTACCAAGCGAGGCGGTGCGGCAGGTGTAGTGCAGTTCGAAATTGCCGCCTTCGCCAGCCAGTTGCGCGGTCTGCGCCATGAACGGCGTGATGCCGATGCCGCCGGCCAGCATCAGGTGTTTTTTCGCCCTGAGATCAAGCGAGAACAGGTTGACCGGATAGCTTACCACCATCTCCAGCCCCGGCCGGACCTGGTTGTGCATGAACAGCGAGCCGCCACGACCGACATCGTCGCGGCGCACCGAGATGGTGTATTCGCGCGTGTCGAGCGGCGAGCCCATCAGCGAATAGGGATTGAGCCTTGTGCGCTCGCCATCGCGCATCTCGACCACGACATGGGCGCCGCCAGAAAAGGTGGGCAACAACCCGCCGTCACGCCGGCGGAAATGGAAGCGGGTGACCAGGTCATTGACCGGGACAACGTCGCTGACGACGACATCGAGCTTGGTGGTGCCGGTGCTCATGGGAAGGCCTCCTCGGTCGGAGGAATCTCGGAGCGGTCCTCGGCGTTGATGCAGACGCCCTGGAAGGCGGCGAGCCGTCGCGAATAGTGGTCGCGCACCAGAAGCAGCAGGCCGCAATGCGAACAGGTCGCGGGCTGCGTCGTCACATTTTCGGTTATGCCCTTGCAGTGCACGCACTGCATGCGCCGCGCCAGCGAGCCGCGATGCTCGGTCTGCATGGAGGTGTGGTCGATGCCGGCTTCGAGCGCCACCTGCATGGCCTGGCCGATCAGCCCTTCGGTGCCGGCAAGATAAAGGCGCAAGCCCATATGCGCGTTGGTCAGGGTCTGCTTCAGACGCGGCAGCAGGCTAGCGAAGGACGGCGCAATGTGCAGTTGCGCCGGCTTCAAGGCTTCGAGAGCGGCAACGTATTTGCCGTCTGGACCGGCAATGAAGACGATTTCGGCTCCGTCGAAGAATCCGGCCGGAGCCCTGGCGGCCATGTCTTTTATCGCGAGCGCGCCTTCGGCATCCGCCACGAAAAGATGATGCTTGCCCGGCTGCGGAGACAGGGTCCCGTAAATGGGCCGGCTGATGATGGTCTTGGCTGCCATTCTGTCTTTGTGCCTCGAAACCCTCGCTGTCGATTATGCCTCAGCCTTTCGCCGTGCGCTTGGTCTTCTTGGGATCGTCGAACGGCAAGGGCTGCGCCGTCGCCTTGATCGATCCGCTCTTGTTGCGGATTTCGAGCTTGGTGTCCTTGACCGCGCAGTCGACGTCGAGCCGGGCGATGCCCATCGATTTCTTGACCAGCGGCGAATACATGGCGCAGGTCACCACGCCGACCTTTTTACCGTCGCGATAGACCGGCGCGCCTTCATCGGCTGGCTCCTTGCCGTCGAGCAGGACGCCGTAGATCTTGAAGCGCTCCTTGCCTTTCAGGCGATAGTGCTCCTCGGCACCGCGAAAACCGGTCTTGCCGGGGCTGACGGTGAAGTCGAGGCCGAGTTCCCACAGCGTGTCGCCGGGGCCTTCATTGTCGAACGGGTATTTCTGCGAATTGTCATAGGGGTAAAAGAGCAGATAGCTCTCGACTCGCAGCATATCGAGCGTGGTGAAGCGGCAGGGAATGATGCCGAGACTTTTGCCCTCGTCGAGGATCCTGTCCCAGATCGTGCCGGCATCCTGGCCACGGCAGAAAATCTCGTAGCCGCGCTCGCCGGTGTAGCCGGTGCGCGAGATCATGACGGGGAAGCCGAAGAGCTGCGTCTGCATGTGATGGAAGTAGTTGAGGTCGCGAATGCCCGGCACGTGCTTGGCCAGATAGTCGACCGCCGTCGGCCCCTGCAGCGACAAATCGTGCAGATTGTCGTCGAAGCGCAGCGACACGTCCCGGCCCATGGCCGCTCGCTGCAATTCCTCATGGCCGGTGCCCGAGCCGTGCACCACCATCCAGGAATTCGGCCCGGTACGGTAGAGGATACAATCGTCGGTGAATTTTCCCGCTTCGTTCAGCATGCAGGCGTAAGCCGACTTGCCGGGATAGATTTTCTCCACGTCGCGCGTGGTGGCGAGGTCGATCAGGTGCGAGGCGTGCGGCCCTGTGATGTGAACCTTCTTCAGGCCGGAAACATCCATAAGTCCGGCCTTGGTGCGGATGGCGACATATTCCTCATCGGCATCCTTGTCATAGGTCCAGGCGGTGCCCATTCCGCTCCAGTCTTCGAGTTTCGACCCCAGAGCGCGATGGCGATCCGCCAGGGTTGAAAATCTCCAGGATGCCGTCATCCGCTCGTCCTCCGTTCGAAAATCATGCTGTTCCCTGCTCCTTTGCCCGAGACCGGAGCTTTGGATGGAATATTGACCGCAAACGCGGGAAGCCTGCAATCCCCTTGAAGCAAATAATTTCATTGTCAGGCAAAATTGTTCACTCGAAGCGAGCGGTTAACTCTACGTAAATTCGTCTTGACAAGTCGGGGATTCGAGCGGAACTTATGAAAAAAATTTCACTCTCTTGAAAGAGGGCGGCGGGCGGTGGATTCGGAACCGGGCGTCGGCAAAGAAGGGGAAAACCGATGTCAGACCTGCAGCAGCGCATCGAAGCGCTGTACCGCTCCGATTTGCGCGGATCCGCGCTTCTGATCGTCTGCCTGTGGGCGACGATCCTCTTCGTCCTCCTCATGACTTGGCCATACATTCCGCAGGGCGGCATCAAGGCCGTCGTAGCCATGGCCGCCGCCGCGGTGCTCATCTTCAACACGGCGGCCATCCTGGCGATGGTCAAACACTACAAGGAAGACAAGGAGTTCATCTACGGGCTCGACATCAAGAACGCCGACGCGTCCCGCAACCGCAAGTCCTGAGGGGAGAAACAATGTCCCGCTACACGCCGCCGGAGCAGAGCAAGGCCGCGCAAGTCTTCGACATCGCCGTTGTCGTGGTCGCCATCTTCGTGGCGCTGTGGCTACCGCTGAAGCTTGGTCTTGCCGGGGCCGCAAAATCCATCGATGCACTCGATGCCAAGACCTGGGAAGCGCTCGGGCAGAATCCGACCATGGCCTCGATCTGGGAAAAGCTCGGCTATACGCCGGAGACCGCGCACGACATCATCCAGAACCGGTTCCACTACATCATCGACTGGCCGACACTGATCATCATGGCGGCCGTCCTGATCGGTTATTTCGTGTTCCTGTTCCGGGCATCCGACCGCGAATATCGCGATGTCATCAACGAGAAGTTCGACGACAAATAGAGTTTGGCGACGAAGAATTTGGGGACACGATCATGTGGGTGGCACTCTCTTACGCATGCTGGGGCATCTCGATCGTGCTCGCGCTGTGGATGCTCTACGACTGGTTCAAGATCGATACAAACTACTCCGAGGACGTTCTGACCTCGTCGCGTGAAGGCGAGCTTGAAGCCGCTTCCGAAAAACACCGGATCTGAGTGGGGATTGATCGATGACGGTCGCGCTTGAAAACAACATCACCACCACAATTCACGGCGACCGGGTATCGCTGCTTCGGGTGCTCGGCCCGGCCCATGTCTGGGCGCTCGGTGTCGGCATCGTTCTGGTCGGCGAGTTCACCGGCTGGAATTTCTCGGCCGACAAGGGCGGCGCGCTGGCGGCCCTGATCGTGTGCTGGGTCGTCGGACTGCTCTACACCTCGGTGGCCATGATCGATTCCGAGGTGACGTCGACTGTCGCCGCCGCCGGCGGCCAGTACGCCCAGGCCAAGCACATCGTGGGCCCGCTGATGGCGTTCAACGTCGCGCTGTTCCTGGTCTTTGCCTACACGATGCTGGAAGTGTCTGACGCCATCCTGCTCGGCGACACGATCGTCGCCAAGGCCGGAGTCGAAGGGCTAACCCACAATTCCTTCATCGCCGCGACCATCGTGGTGCTGGCCTGGCTCAACTATCGCGGCGTGCTGATGACGCTCAACGTCAATTTCGTCATCACGGCAATCGCCTATGTCTCGATCGTCGTCCTGTTCTTCTCGGTCAGCCCGTGGACGCAAGGCGCGGTGCTGAAGCTCAACGAACTGGTCACTCCAGGCAACGCGCTGCCCTATGGCTGGATCGGGGTCATTGCCGCCTTCCAGTTCGGCATCTGGTATTATCTCGGCATCGAAGGCACCACGCAGGCGGCCGAAGAGGTGCGCTCGCCCGCACGCTCGCTGCCCTACGGCACGATGGCCGGCATGATCACGCTTCTGATCGCCGCCGCCATGACCTGGTATGTCTGCGCCTCGCTGATGCCCTGGGAATATCTCGGCATCACCTATTATCCGCTGTGGGATGCCGGCAAGCTGACCGGAAGCCCGCTGCTCGAGAACCTTCTGTTCATAGCGACGCTGCTCGCCGCGCTTGCCTCGGCAAACGGCTGCATCAACGACGCGGCGCGCGCCTGGTTCTCGCTCGGCCGCGACCGCTATCTGCCGAGCTGGTTCTCGGCGGTGCATCCGAAATACCGCACGCCCTACCGCTCGATCCTGTTCCTGCTGCCGATCGCGCTGGCCTTCGCCTTCATCGCCGATCTCAACCAGGCGATCACCTTCTCGATCCTGTCGGGGGTCCTGCAGTACACTTTCATGAGCATCAACATCATGATGTTCCGCAAGAAGTGGCCGCTGGGGTCGATCCGCCGCGGCTACACGCACCCCTTCCATCCGCTGCCGGCAATCGTGCTGTTCTGCCTGTGCGTGGTGACCTTCTTCGCCATCTTCCTCGGCTTCGGCTCGCAGTTGATCGCCATGGTCGCTTTCTATTTCCTGATCTCGCTGTGGTTCCACTTCTACCGCTACAAATTCGTGCGGCGTGGCGACCAGTTCACCATGCCGTGGCCGAAACCGCAGGGCTATTGATGGGAGTAGGCCCGCCCAGGATCTGGACGGGCCTTGCACGATAAAATGTCCGAGGTGACATCAGCACTGCTTGCCGGGGCAATTGTCCTGGCTCTCGTCCTTCACTTTGCGTGGCTGGCACGCCGCAGCCGCGACAGGGCCTCGGCCGCGCTCGCCGCCGACGAGGCCAGCATTCGCACCGTCGTCGCGGACGTGGCCAATGTCTCGGAGGGCACGGCCGGCGTCATCACCTGGGAAGGATCGTGGAACGGCCATCATGTCCAGTTGCGCACCATCGTCGACACGCTTGCGACACGAAAGCTGCCGGCGCGCTGGCTGTCGGTGTCCCTTACCGAAAAGGTCGCGGTGCCGGCGGTGTTCGACATGATGATGCGGCCGGGCTCGCCGACGACATTCTCCAATTTCGACCATCTGGACCATACGCTGCCGAAAGCTCCGGGATTTCCGGCCGAAGCGGTGCTGCGGACGGACCGCAGAGGCACGCGTTTTCCGCAAGGCATCATCGCCGGCCATCTCGAACCCTTTGCGGATGGCCGCGCCAAGGAGCTGCTGATCACGCCAAACGGAGTGCGCATCGTGTGGTTGCTGGCCGAGGCCGAGCGGGCACGCTACGGGGTCTTCAGGCAGGCCGCGTTCGGTGACACGCGTATCGATGCGACGCTGATCGAACGGCTGCTCGTATCTCTCTCGAAGCTGCGCGACGCCATCAACCGAAGCGAACGGCAGGCCGCATGAGCACTTCAAACACTTCGCCGGCGCCAGTGAGCCCTTATCTCGTCCTGGGCGCCGCAATCGTGCTGCCGGCAAGCGGGCATGTCATTCTTGGCGTACCGGTGCGCGGACTGCAGTTCCTTTTCTTCATGGTCATTCTGGCCTGGGTGACCGCCAAGATTTCGCCGCCGGATGCCAACTTCGTCGGCCGTCACGCCGGCGGCTTCCTGATCTATGCGCTGTCGATCCTCGACGCCTATAAGATCGCCCGTATCCGCGCCGCCAAATGGGCTCATAATGCCCAGCGCGAGGGCGATGTTACGCAGAGTGGCATTGAGCCGCATACGTAACCAGAGGAAAATTTTTTTCATCCCATTGAATTCAAGGATTTCATTCGGTACATCATCTCTAGTCACAAACGTCGGGAGGCTGACATGTGCGGAATCGTTGGACTTTTCCTGAAGGACAAGGCGCTGGAGCCGAAGCTCGGCGCGATGCTGTCGGAGATGCTGGTATCGCTCAGCGATCGTGGCCCCGACAGCGCCGGCATCGCCATCTATGGCGCGACATCGGGCAACGAGGCCAAGATCACCATCCAGTCGCCGAAGCCTGACCGCGATTTCCGCGGGCTGGACGCCGAACTCGCCAAGGCTCTCGGAGCGCCGGTGAGCATTGCGGTGAAATCGACACACGCGGTGGTCAGGACCACGCCCGACAAGGTCGACGCGGCGCGTGAAGCCCTTCAGTCGCTCAGGCCCGATGTCCGCATCATGGGCGCCGGCGAAGCGGTTGAAATCTACAAGGAAGTCGGCCTGCCGGAGGCCGTCGTCGATCGCTTCGATGTCCGCAAGATGACCGGCACGCATGGCATCGGCCACACCCGCATGGCGACGGAATCGGCCGTGACGACGATGGGCGCGCATCCCTTCTCGACCGGCGCCGACCAGTGCCTGGTGCACAATGGTTCGCTGTCCAACCACAACAATGTCCGCCGCGAGCTGGTGCGCGAAGGCATGAAATTCGAGACCGAGAACGATACCGAGGTCGCCGCTGCCTACCTTTCCTCGCAGATGGCGCACGGCAAGAATCTCGGCGAGGCGCTGGAAGGCACGCTCTCCGACCTCGACGGCTTCTTCACCTTCGTCGTCGGCACCAAGAATGGTTTTGGCGTGGTGCGCGATCCGATCGCCTGCAAGCCCGCCGTGATGGCCGAGACCGACCAGTATGTCGCCTTCGGCTCGGAATATCGGGCACTGACCAAACTGCCCGGCATCGACAATGCGAGGGTCTGGGAACCGGAGCCCGCAACCGTTTATTTCTGGGAGCATTGAGTTCATGCCGGCAACCTCCAAGGCAACGCGCGAAAGCCATGCGCGCGTCTTCGACCTCGACGTCCAGTCGTTGCGGGAACTCAACCAGGCGCTCCATAAGCTGACCGCCGGCTCGAATGAGACGGCATGGGAAGTGCTCAACCCGAAAGGCAACCACTCGGTCGCCGTCGGTGTCGACCAGCCCGTCAGCATCGATGTGCGCGGCAGCGTCGGCTATTATTGCGGCGGCATGAATTCGGGCAGCGCCATCACCGTGCACGGCTCTGCGGGCCCCGGCGTCGGTGAAAACATGATGGCGGGCTCGATAACGGTGAAAGGCGACGCCAGCCAGTATGCCGGCGCCACCGGCAGGGGCGGGCTGCTGGTCATCGAGGGCAATGCCTCGTCGCGCTGCGGCATCTCGATGAAGGGCATCGACATCGTCGTGCACGGCAATATCGGCCACATGTCGGCCTTCATGGCGCAGTCCGGCAATCTCGTGGTTTTGGGCGATGCCGGTGATGCGCTGGGCGATTCCATCTACGAGGCACGGCTTTTCGTGCGCGGCAAGGTCGATAGTCTGGGCGCCGACTGCATCGCCAAGGAGATGCGGCCCGAACATCTGGAATTGCTGCAGGGCCTGCTCGACCGCGCCGGCGTGACTGGGGTAAAGCCGTCGGAGTTCAAGCGCTACGGTTCGGCGCGCACGCTCTACAATTTCAATATCGACAACGCCGACGCGTATTGAGGCAAGATGACGTACCGCAACCCGCCGACGACACCGCGCAAATCCGCGACCTTCGACGACTACACGCTTTCCGAAATCCGCCGCGCCGCGGCGACCGGCATCTACGATATCAGAGGTGCCGGCGCCAAACGCAAGCTGCCGCATTTCGATGACCTCCTGTTCCTCGGCGCCTCGATCTCGCGCTATCCGCTGGAAGGCTATCGCGAGCGTTGCGACACATCCGTGGTGCTGGGGTCGCGGCATGCGAAGAAGCCGATCGAACTGAAAATTCCGATCACCATCGCCGGCATGAGCTTCGGCTCGCTGTCCGGCCCGGCGAAGGAAGCGCTCGGGCGCGGCGCGACGCTGTCCGGCACCTCGACCACGACCGGCGATGGCGGCATGACCGAGGAAGAGCGCGGCCATTCCAAGCAACTGGTCTATCAATACCTGCCGTCGCGCTACGGCATGAACCTGCGCGACCTGCGCCGCGCCGATGCCATCGAGGTGGTCGTCGGCCAGGGCGCCAAGCCGGGTGGCGGCGGCATGCTGCTCGGCCAGAAGATTTCCGACCGTGTCGCCGAAATGCGCACGCTGCCGAAAGGCATCGACCAGCGCTCGGCCTCGCGCCACCCCGACTGGACCGGCCCGGACGATCTCGAGATCAAGATCCTCGAACTGCGCGAAATCACCGACTGGGAAAAACCGATCTACGTCAAGGTCGGCGGCGCCCGCCCCTACTATGACACAGCGCTCGCGGTGAAGGCCGGCGCCGACGTCGTCGTGGTCGACGGCATGCAGGGCGGCACGGCGGCGACGCAGGAAGTGTTCATCGAAAATGTTGGGCAGCCGACGCTCGCCTGCATCAGGCCGGCGGTGCAGGCGCTGCAGGACCTCGGCATGCACCGCAAGGTGCAGCTGATCGTCTCCGGCGGCATCCGCAACGGCGCCGATGTCGCCAAGGCGCTGGCGCTCGGCGTCGACGCGGTGTCGATCGGCACCGCGGCGCTCGTCGCGCTCGGCGACAATGATCCCCGCTGGGAGGCGGAGTACAACGAACTCGGCACCACATCAGGCGCCTATGACGACTGGCACGAGGGCAAGGACCCTGCCGGCATCACCACGCAGGACCCGGAACTGATGAAGCGGGTCGACCCCGTGGCCGCCGGCCGCCGGTTGGCGAACTATCTCAAGGTGATGACGCTGGAGGCGCAGACCATCGCCCGCGCCTGCGGTAAGAACAGCCTGCACAATCTCGAACCCGAGGACCTCGTCGCATTGACGATCGAGGCAGCCGCCATGGCCGGCGTGCCGCTGGCCGGCACCAACTGGATACCGGGGAAGAACGGCTTCTAACACACACCCGAAATACCATAAGCGAGGAACTATAATGGGGAACGATCTCGCCGCTTTCGCCAAAAAGAACGGCGTCAAATATTTCATGATTTCCTACACTGACCTGTTCAGTGGCCAGCGTGCCAAGCTGGTGCCGGCGCAGGCGATCGCCGATATGCAGAAGGATGGTGCCGGCTTTGCCGGGTTCGCCACCTGGCTCGATCTGACGCCGGCGCATCCCGACATGCTGGCGGTGCCGGATCCGGACTCCGTCATCCAGTTGCCGTGGAAACCGGAAGTCGCCTGGGTCGCGGCCAACTGCATCATGGACGACAAGGAGGTCGACCAGGCGCCGCGCAACACGCTGAAGCGGCTGATCGCCGAGGCAGCCGCCGACGGCATGCATGTCAAGACCGGCGTCGAAGCCGAGTTTTTCCTGATCTCGCCTGACGGCAAGGCGATCTCCGACGAATACGACACGGCATCGAAGCCTTGCTACGACCAGCAAGCCGTGATGCGCCGTTACGATGTCATCGCCGAGATCTGCGACCACATGCTGGCGCTCGGCTGGGGCGCCTACCAGAACGACCACGAGGACGCCAACGGCCAGTTCGAGATGAACTGGGCTTTCGACGACGCGCTGCCGACCGCCGACAAGCATTCGTTCTTCAAGTTCATGGTCAAGTCGATCGCGGAAAAGCATGGCCTGCGCGCCACCTTCATGCCCAAGCCCTTCCAGGGTCTGACCGGCAATGGCTGCCATGCCCACATCTCGGTCTGGGACAAATCAGGCAAGACCAATGTCTTCGCCGACAATTCAATGGAGCTTGGCCTGTCGGACAAGGGCAAGAACTTCCTCGGCGGCATCATGAAGCACGCCTCCGCACTCGCCGCGATCACCAACCCGACGGTCAATTCCTATAAGCGCATCAACGCGCCGCGCACCATTTCGGGTGCGACCTGGGCGCCGAACACGGTGACCTGGACCGGCAACAACCGCACCCACATGGTGCGCGTGCCCGGCCCTGGACGTTTCGAATTGCGCCTGCCGGATGGCGCGGCCAACCCCTATCTCCTGCAGGCGGTCATCATCGCCGCCGGTCTCGACGGCATCCGTTCGAAGGCCGATCCGGGCAAGCGCTACGACATCGACATGTACCAGCACGGCCACACGGTGAAGGGCGCGCCGAAACTGCCGCTCAACCTGCTCGACGCCTTGCGCGAGTTCGACAAGGACAAATCGCTCAAGGCGGCGCTGGGTGAGGAATTCTCGTCGGCATATCTAAAGCTGAAGCACCAGGAATGGAATTCCTATGCTTCGCACTTCACGCAATGGGAGCGCGACCACACGCTGGACATTTGATCGTCCTGGCGGTGCGAGCGACCTCGGAATGAACTGATGAAATACTCGATCTTCTCGCTCGCGCGCGCCGCTCTTTCCGGCCACAAAAACTGGCAACGCACCTGGCGCGACGCCGCGCCGAAGGACCGCTACGACGTGGTGATCATCGGCGGCGGCGGCCATGGGCTCGCCACCGCCTGGTTCCTGGCCAGCGAGTTCGGCATCAAGAATGTCGCGGTGCTGGAAAAGGGCTGGATCGGCTCCGGCAATGCCGGTCGCAACACGACCATCATCCGCTCCAATTACGGCCTGCCCGGCAACACCGGCTTCTACGAATTGTCGATGAAGCTGTGGGAGCGGATGGAGCAGGACCTCAACTACAACGCGATGGTCAGCCAGCGCGGCGTTCTCAATCTCTATCATTCCGACGCACAGCGCGATGCCTATGCGCGGCGCGGCAACACCATGCGCATCAACGGCATCGATGCCGAACTGCTCGACCAGCCGGCGCTGAAGAAGATGCTGCCGTTCCTGAACTTCGACCATGCGCGCTTCCCGGTGCAAGGCGGGCTGCTGCAACGGCGCGGCGGCACGGCGCGCCACGATGCGGTGGCCTGGGGCTACGCCCACGCTGCCAGTGAACTTGGCGTCGACATCATCCAGAATTGCGAAGTCACCGGCTTTGTCAGGGACGCGAACGGCAAGGTGACCGGCGTCGAGACCTCGCGCGGCAGGATCGGCGCCGGCAAGGTCGGCATGGCGGTTGCCGGCTCTTCCTCGCGCGTCGCTGATATGGCGGGCCTGCGCCTGCCTATCGAAAGCCATGTGCTGCAGGCCTTCGTCTCCGAGGCGATCAAGCCGCTCATCCCCGGCGTCATGACGTTTGGCGCCGGACATTTCTATGTCAGCCAGTCCGACAAGGGCGGCCTCGTCTTCGGCGGCGACATCGACGGCTACAATTCCTACGCCCAGCGCGGCAATCTGCCTGTGATGGAGGATGTGTGCGAGGGCGGCATGGCGATCATCCCGATGATCGGCCGCGTGCGGCTGTTGCGCCAGTGGGGCGGCATCATGGACATGTCGATGGACGGCTCGCCGATCATCGACAAGACACCGGTCGAGGGGCTCTATCTCAATGCCGGCTGGTGCTATGGCGGCTTCAAGGCGACACCCGGCTCGGGCCTTGTCTTCGCCCATCTGATCGCGCGCGATGAATCGCACAAGGAGGCCGCGCGCTTCCGCCTCGACCGGTTCCGGACCGGCGCTGTGATCGACGAAAAGGGCCAGGGCGCCCAACCGAACCTGCACTGAAGGCGGCTGGAACCATGCGCATTACCTGTCCCTTCTGCGGCGAACGCGAACTCGGCGAATTCACCTATCTCGGCGACGCCAAGCCGGTGCGGCCGGCGGCCGACGCCGGCGAGGACGCCGTCTATGACTATGTCTATCTGCGCGACAATATCGCCGGCGTGATGGACGAGAACTGGTATCACGGCGGCGGCTGCCGGGCCTGGCTGAAGGTCACCCGCAACACGCTGACGCACGAGATTTCCGGGGTAGAGGCTGCTGCCGGCGCTGGCGCGAGCCAGGTGGCGAAATGAGCAATTTTGCTAACGTCGGCGCCGCCCCTCACCTGCCTGCCGGCATCCTCTCCCCGTATAGAGACGGGGAGAAGGGGCTTGTCGCCGGCGTTGCGGCCAGCCTCTCTCTCCCCGTCACTATACGGGGAGAGATGTCCGGCAGGACAGTGAGGGGCAGCACCGCCCTTCGCCATGAAACGAGAGGCCGGACACCATGACCTCTCATCGCCTCTCTTCCGGCGGTCTCGTCGATCGTTCGGCGCCGCTGAATTTCAGTTTCGACGGCAAGAGCTACTCCGGCTTCAAAGGCGACACGCTTGCCTCGGCACTGGTTGCCAACGGCGTCAAGCTGGTCGGCCGCTCGTTCAAGTATCACCGGCCGCGCGGCATCCTGACGGCGGGGTCGGAAGAGCCCAACGCGTTGGTCGAACTGCGCAGCGGCGCGCGGCGCGAGCCGAACACCAAGGCGACGACGGCCGAACTTTATGAAGGTCTTGAGGCCGCCAGCCAGAACCGCTGGCCGTCGCTCAATTTCGACGTCATGTCGGTCAACCAGCTGTTCGCGCCGATCTTCGTCGCCGGCTTCTACTACAAGACCTTCATGTGGCCGGCGAAGTTCTGGGAAGCGATCTACGAGCCGGCAATCCGACGCGCCGCCGGCCTTGGCCGCGCGGCGGGCATCGCCGATCCCGACCATTACGACAAGGCGTGGGCGCATTGCGATGTGCTGATCGCCGGCTCGGGCCCGACCGGCCTCGCGGCCGCATTGGCCGCAGGCCGCACGGGTGCGCGCGTCATCCTGTGCGAGGAGGATTTTACCCCCGGCGGCCGCCTGCTTGCCGATGGCGGCACGATCGACGGCATGCCGGCGGCCGAATGGCTTTCACGGACGCTGGCTGAACTTGGATCCCTGCCCGACGTGCGCATAATGACGCGCACGACGCTGTTCGGCGTCTATGACGGCGGCACCTATGGCGCCATCGAGCGCGTCAACGACCACGTGCCCTCGCCGCCCGAGCATCAGGTGCGGCAGCGTCTGTGGCGGATCGTGGCCAAGCGCTGCGTCGTCGCCGCAGGCGCGCTCGAACGGCCGATCGTCTTTGCCGGCAACGACGCGCCGGGCGTGATGATGGCGTCCGCCATGCGCAGCTATATCACACGTTACGCGGCGGCCCCGGCCAAGCGCATGGCGCTGTTCACCAACAACGAGGATGGCTGGCGCACGGTGGAGACCGCACTCGGTGCCGGCTTGCAAGTGGCGGCCGTGATCGACGCGCGCGCGGAGATTTCGCCGGCGCATCGCTCGCTTGCAAGCAAGGGCGGCTTTCCCGTTCTGCATGGCTCCGTCAGCGGCATCGATGGCGGCAAAACCGGCGTGCGCAAGATTTCGGTCTCGCTCACAGGCGGCGCGCGCGCCGAAGTTGAAGCCGACGGGCTTGCCGTTTCCGGCGGATGGAACCCGACCGTCGGGCTCACCTCCTACCATCGCGGCCGGCCGATATGGCGCGACGACATCGCCGCCTTCGTGCCTGACGGCGCACCGCCCGGCATGGTCGCAGCGGGCGCCGCAAACGGTGCCTTCGGACTTGGCGCCTGCCTGCGCGAAGGTTTTGCGGCGGGCGTGACGGCGGCACGCGATGCCGGACATGGCAATGGTTCAGGCTCCACGCCGGTGGCCGATGACGAGGCCTTTTCGCTGACGCCGCTGTGGCATGTCGCCGGCAAGGGCAAGGCCTTTGTCGACCAGCAGCATGACGTCACCGCATCCGACATCGAGTTGGCGCAGCGTGAGGGTTTTGAATCGGTCGAGCACCTGAAGCGCTACACGACGCTCGGCATGGCGACCGACCAGGGCAAGACCTCGAACGTCGCCGGCCTCGCCATCATGGCGGCGGTCACGGGCAAATCCATTCCCGAGACGGGCACCACGATCTACCGGCCGCCTTACGTGCCGGTGGCCATCGGCGCCTTCGCCGGCCACCATCGCGACGAGACTTTTCATGCGACGCGGCTGACGCCGTCGCATCACTGGGCCGCCGAACAGGGAGCTATCTTTGTCGACACCGGTTTATGGAAACGGGCACAGTGGTACCCCAGCGCGGGCGAGAAGGACTGGCTGGAATCGGTGACCCGCGAGGTCAAGGCTGTGCGCGGCGGCGTCGGCTTCTGCGATGTCTCGACACTCGGCAAGATCGACGTGCACGGCGCGGATGCCGGCGCCTTCCTCGACCGCGTCTATATCAACACCTTCTCCAATCTTGCGGTGGGAAAAGCGCGCTACGGGCTGATGCTGCGCGAGGACGGCATCGTCTACGACGACGGCACGACGTCGCGTCTGGCCGAGGACCACTATTTCCTGACCACCACGACGGCCAAGGCCGGACTGGTGATGCAGCACCTCGAATTCTGCCGGCAGGTGCTGTTTCCGGAACTCGATGTCCAACTGACCTCGGTCTCCGACCAGTGGGCGCAGTTCTCCATTGCCGGACCCAAGACCCGCGACCTGTTGAAAGAGATCGTCGATCCTTCGGAGGATCTCTCCAACGAAGGTTTCCCCTTCATGGGCGCGCGCGAAGTCGCGTTGCGCGGCGGCGTCAAGGCGCGGCTGTTCCGCATCTCCTTCTCCGGCGAAATGGCGTTCGAGATTTCGGTGCCGGCGCGCTACGGCGAGGCGATGGCCCGCAATCTGATGATAGCGGGCCAGCCGTTCGGCGTGACGCCTTACGGCACCGAGGCGCTCGGCGTCATGCGCATCGAAAAGGGCCATGTCGCTGGCCCGGAACTCAGCGGCACGACAACCGCGGCCGATCTCGGCCTCGGCAAGATGATGTCGACCAAGAAGGATTTCATTGGCCGCGTCATGGCCGGGCGCGAGGCGCTGATTGCAGCGGACCGGCAGGTGGTCGTCGGCATCAAGCCGACCGACAGGGCGCGACGGCTACGCTCCGGCGCGCACATCATTCCGAAGGGGCAGACACCCGGGCCTGATAACGACCAGGGCTATGTCACCTCGGTCTGCTTCTCGCCGACATCAGACCACTGGATCGGGCTTGCCCTTGTCGAGCGCGGCCGTGAGCGCATCGGCGAGATCGTGCACGCGCACGATCCGCTGCGCGGCGAAGACTATGACGTCGAGATTTGCAATCCCGTCTTCTACGATCCGGATGGAGGGCGCCAGCGTGGCTGAGTTTTCCTGGGAGACCCGCAGCCCGCTCGACCGGGCCCTCGTTGCCGGGCCTCATGGTGCGAGCGGCGATGCCGGCGTGTCGCTGACCGAGATCCGCAATTTCGACCTCGTCCAGGTGATGGCGCGGCGCGGCAAGACTGACGAAATGGCGAAAGTCGCCAAGGCGCGCTTCGGCGCCGCTGCACCGCTGACGCCAAAGGCGATCGACACAGCCGATGCGACGCTGATCTGGTCGGGGCCGGATCAGTTCCTTGCCCTGTCGACAGGCGGCAAGCATTCGATCGAGGCCCTTGCGCCCGGCTTTACCGGCTCGGCCTCGCTTTCCGACCAGTCGCATGCGCGGGTGTTGATCAGCATCTCCGGCGCCAAGGCGCGGACCATGCTGGCCAAGCTGTCGTCGATCGACCTGCACCCCGATGTTCTTGGCGTAGGCGCGGCGGCAGCCACGTCGATGGACCACACCAGCGTCACACTGTGGCGCGGCGCGGATCGCGACGGACAGGCGGTGTTCAATCTGCTGGTGTTCGCGACCTTTGCCGAGAGCCTGTGGCACACCATTCTGGACTCGGCCGCGGAGTATGGCGTCGAGATCGGGCATTCCGAGGACGTTTAGCGGCCAACCGGCAAAACTCAGTGCTGCCCCTCATCTGCCTGCCGGCATCTTCTCCCCGTATAGTGACGGGGAGAAGGGGATGTTGTCCGAACCGGATAGATAGGTAACAGAATGGACCGATAGCATGGGTGACAGTTTTCTTGTCCGCCGGGAGGACCGGCGATGGTTTGGCGAGAAACTGGGATCATGGACGAGCGGCTACGGTTTGTTGTGGATTGCCTTTCGGGTGAAGAGA
>NZ_SRTD01000119.1:0-403 GCF_004792105.1 Mesorhizobium sp. M8A.F.Ca.ET.161.01.1.1
CCAAGCTGCGTGTCACCATGCGCGCCGAAATCCGCAAGCTGCACCAGCGCCTGTCCGCCACCTCCGTCTTCGTCACCCACGACCAGGTGGAAGCCATGACGCTGGCCGACCGCCTCGTCGTGCTGAATGGCGGCCGTATCGAGCAGATCGGTGCGCCGCTGGATGTCTATCACACGCCTGCCTCAACCTTCGTCGCGAGTTTCATTGGTTCTCCGGCCATGAATCTTCTCAGCGCCGAATTGCACGGCGATAGCCTTGCCATCGGGCCGTCGCTGTTTGCGCTCAATGGCTTTGCCCCCACGTCCGGCCCGGTGACTGTTGGAATGCGGGCGGAAGATTTTCGTCTCGCTGCTGCTGACGCCCAGAGTTTCGCACTTCGCGTGGATTATATTGAGGAGCTGGG
>NZ_SRTD01000120.1:0-403 GCF_004792105.1 Mesorhizobium sp. M8A.F.Ca.ET.161.01.1.1
ATATTGCCGAGCCCGCCCACGGCGCTATGCAGAACCGCCGGTACCTTCATCTTCTCGAAGGCATAGGCCAGATAGCTGGCAATGGGGAAGGACCGCCGCAGGCCGACGATATGCACGGTGCGCGCCTTGGCCAGCACGGAAACCGCCTCATCGAGCTGTCGGGTGTCGACCGATTTCAGCAGCATTTCCAGCAACGAGCGGCCGGCTTCCACGAATTCGGCAAGCAGGCCGGACGCGCTTTCATCGCCCTTTTCGCGCAGATGATCGAGCCGCGTGGCATAATCCGGCCAGCCGCCGACATAGGAATCACGGAACAGGCGCTGCATTTCCGAAAAGCCGGACAAACCCATGATCTGGCAGAAACGCATGAAGGCCGAGGGTTGCACGCCGGCGGCTTCAGCCA
>NZ_SRTD01000121.1:0-402 GCF_004792105.1 Mesorhizobium sp. M8A.F.Ca.ET.161.01.1.1
AAACTCGCGATCAGCTTCAGCTGCGGTCCAGCCTGCTCGATCATCGAGGCGGTAATGCGATCGGTGACCGTTGGCACCAGCACGTCCACCCGCTGCATGGCGGCGACCAGTTCTTCCTCGCTGCGCGGGGTGTCATCGATATTGAGTTCTGCGTCGAAAAGTTCGCGCATTCGGGTTTCGACGACATCAGGCAATTTGCGGGTGATATAGACTGTCGGTCTCTTCTTGGGGGTCATCGTTTGCCGCTGCCTTGTTCAGAAGTCATTAACCAGAAAGAGCGATAATTTCTTTCAATCAGGGCGTTTCTACCAGACCCACCGGCGAAGACAAACAAAACTCGCTGAAGCTTGAGGCATGTGGAAACGAGCCTCCTTAAATATCATCCGGTTTGCAGAAGGCGGG
>NZ_SRTD01000122.1:0-401 GCF_004792105.1 Mesorhizobium sp. M8A.F.Ca.ET.161.01.1.1
TGAAGATGCCATAAGGGACGTCATACCGGGCGCCAGCCTTGCCATTCACGTCGAGCCGGAAGGCGAAAAGGCGCATGGCGTCAAAGTGATCGTTTAAAAAACAGGAGTTTTCCATGTCCGTGACGGATGTTTCCGGCCTGTCGCAGCTGGGCACGAAGGTCGATACGCCAGAGAGCCCTGAAAAGGCCGTTCTTGAAAAAGTGCCGAACGGCAATGCCGGCACCGATTATGTCGTGCGCTTTACCGCGCCCGAGTTCACCTCGCTTTGCCCGATGACCGGCCAGCCGGATTTCGCCCATATCGTCATCGATTATATTCCCGGCGATTTTCTGGTGGAATCGAAGTCGCTGAAGCTGTTCCTGCAGTCCTTCCGCAACCATGGCGCATTCCATGAGGATTGC
>NZ_SRTD01000123.1:0-400 GCF_004792105.1 Mesorhizobium sp. M8A.F.Ca.ET.161.01.1.1
CCGACCCCTGACGGCCTGTCCCAGGACGCCGAAACGACCCGCCAGCGGCGCGGCCGCAGTGCATGGCTGGCCGATCTGGCACGGCCCGCGCGCGGCCGCCAGCGCCTGGCGGCGATGTGCATCAGCCTGTCCGGCGCCCTGTTGATCGGCCAGGCGGCTGCCATCGCCTGGCTGGTGCAGCAGGTACTGGTGGAGCGCGCGCCGCTGGCCTCGGGGCTGCCGGTGCTGGCAGGGCTGGCGGTGATCCTGGTGCTGCGCACGCTGCTGGGCAGCGCCACCCAGGCGGCCGCCGGCGATGTGGCCGATGCCGCGCGGCTGGCCCTGCGTGAGCGCGTGTTCGCCCGCCTGCTCGGCCATGGACCGCTGTGGCTGCGCCAGCGCCGCACCGGCGAACTGGGCG
>NZ_SRTD01000124.1:0-400 GCF_004792105.1 Mesorhizobium sp. M8A.F.Ca.ET.161.01.1.1
CATCTAACGGTGGCAGCTCGGGATAGGCACGGGTCACGGCGGGCAGGCAGTCGGCGAGGCCGCCGAGGCTAGCGCCCGTAGATGGAGACTTGGTCGAGATTGTGTCGAGATTTCGTGGAGCCGGGCCGCGGATTCAGCCGCCGACGTGGTGCATGAACGGTTGCCGCGTCTCCATCCAATCTCCACGGTGGCTCCAAGAAACATCCACCTGGGGCTCCCAGACTGCGGACCTGGCAGCCGCACCCGGCGGCTGCACGCACCCCGGATGTTTTCATGAACAACCGCAGGACCTGGATCATTGCCGCAACGCTGGCCGTTCTTGCCGGCGCGGGCAGCTGGTGGGCGTTTGCCGATGGCGATGATGCCGCCTTGATCACCGCACCGGCCACGGTTGCCGATC
>NZ_SRTD01000125.1:0-400 GCF_004792105.1 Mesorhizobium sp. M8A.F.Ca.ET.161.01.1.1
TGTGCAAAATGGGCAGAGACGACGCTGGTATAGACGGTCCTGGGTGCAGTCCGGGCAAAATATGCGGCAGTCGTGTTGGGGGGTATGACGGGCTGGAGCGTTTGCTGGCGTCCGTCACTTTCCCTCCGTCATTCCGGCCCTGAGCCGGAAACCAGCCGACGCGCGTCTGCGCGGAGAAAAGACTCTTTTCAGCCCAAAGACTTGGGCTGGCTGGATACCGGTTCAAGGCCGGTATGACGGAATAAACTGAGGCCGGTAACTCACCCCACCCGAGCCAGTGGCTCATGCGCGCCATAATACCGGCCGAACCGGTTATCGAGGAACTTGGGCAGGTCCACTTCCTCCTGGCGCACGAAGCCCTTCTGCGGCAGCGTGCCTTCGGCAAGCAGATCGAGAACCG
>NZ_SRTD01000126.1:0-399 GCF_004792105.1 Mesorhizobium sp. M8A.F.Ca.ET.161.01.1.1
CACGCGGCAGCTCAAAGCCTTCGCGATGGAAGTGATAGACCATCTTCGGCCAGTGCGGCATCAGAAGCCGCCCATGTTCGGTGGCATGGAGCGGATACCAGCCAATCTCCACCTTGCCGTCCCTGTCGGCTTCCACCCTGCCGCCCAAATGTTTGGACAACATCTGCGCACCGAGACAGATGCCGAGAAAAGGCTTGTTTTCCTTCAGCGGCACTTTCAGCCAGTCGATTTCGGCTTTGACATAATCATGCGGATCATTGGCGCTCATCGGGCCGCCGAACACCACTGCGCCGGCATGGTGGGCCAGCGTCTCCGGCAAGGCATCGCCCAGCGGGGGCCGCCTGATATCGAGCTCGAACCCCTCTTCGAGCAGCATGTGGCCGACGCGTCCGGGGCTCG
>NZ_SRTD01000127.1:0-398 GCF_004792105.1 Mesorhizobium sp. M8A.F.Ca.ET.161.01.1.1
AGCCGCATGCTGAGGAATTTGACGCCATAGAGGCGCGGATCATCAGGTGCACGGGCGGTAATGGCAACATCGGCGCGATAATCGATGATCTGTTCCATCACCCGCGCGGAATTGTCCACCGAAAGCGAAAAGGTAAGCTGCGGCCGCTCGGCCTTCAGGCGCGAAAGAATAGGCAGCGGCAGCACGGGACCATCGGCAGCGACGCGCAGATGCCCGCCCGCAGAACCCGTATCGCCGCGCAGGAAGGCCTTGGCCTCGTTTTCGGCCTGAAACAGGCGCGCGGTGATTTCGAACAGGCGTTCGCCCTGTGGGCTGAGGCTCACCCCCCGCGGTTTTCTTTCCAGAAGGTTCACACCGCTGATCGCCTCCAGCTCGCGCACATGGGCTGAAAGGGTGGA
>NZ_SRTD01000128.1:0-397 GCF_004792105.1 Mesorhizobium sp. M8A.F.Ca.ET.161.01.1.1
CTGTGCGCCAGCTCAGCTGCTGGCCCAGCCAGGTGGTCAGCGGGTTGCCGACCAGGATCGCGATCGACAGGCCCAGCAGAACCCGGGACATGGCTTGGCCACGCTGGCCAGCGGGGCTGATCGCGGCGGCCACCAGCATCGCCACGCCGAAATACGCACCGTGCGGCAGCCCGGCAACGAAGCGTGCCGCCAGCATGGTGCCGTAGTTCGGGGCCAGCGCGCTGGCGAGGTTGCCCACTGCGTAGAACCCCATCAACGCCAGCAGCAGCTTGCGGCGCGGGAAACTGGCACCGACGAAGGCGAGGATCGGCGCACCGACCACCACGCCGATGGCATAGGCGCTGATCAGGTGGCCGACCTGGGTCTCGGAGATCGACAGGCCGCGGCTGATCTCCAG
>NZ_SRTD01000012.1:0-184710 GCF_004792105.1 Mesorhizobium sp. M8A.F.Ca.ET.161.01.1.1
CCGAAAGATTATGACCATCCTCAGCGCCATGCTTCGACACAACCAACCCTGGTATCCAGACAAAGCCTGAAAACACAGTTGCTCATCCGTCGCCTTCGGCGACACCTTCTCCCACAAGGGGAGAAGGGAAAGGGCAGCCTACGCCGCCTTATCTCTCACCTGATAATCCTTGATCGTGGCGAAGCGGATCGCCTTCCAGCGCTCGGCTTCGTAGTTCAGCGAGAAGGCGTGCTGGGCGAGGAACACCGGGTCGTTGTCCAGGTCGCGGGCGATGTCGCCGCGATGCGCTTCGATGAAGCGAAGAACTTCGGCCTTGTCGTCGGCCGAGATCCAGCGGCAGACCGAAAAGCGCGACATTTCGAACTCGACGGGCAGCGTGTATTCGAAGTTCAGCCGCTCTTTCAGCACATCCAGCTGCAGGGCGCCGACGACACCGACGATGGCCGGCGAACCATCTTCCGGCGAAAACAGCTGCACGACGCCTTCCTCGGCCATCTGGTGCAGCGCTTCCTTCAACTTCTTGGCCTTCATCGCGTCGCCGAGGCGCACGCGGCGCAGGATTTCCGGGGCGAAATTCGGCACGCCGCGAAACAGGATTTCCTCACCCTCGGTCAACGTGTCGCCGATGCGCAGCGTGCCGTGGTTGGGGATGCCGACGACATCGCCGGCGAAAGCTTCGTCGGCGGTGACGCGGGTGCGGGCGAAGAAGAATTGCGGCGCCGAGAGTGACATCGGCTTTCCCGTGCGCACCAGCTTGGCCTTCATGCCGCGCTCGAGCTTGCCCGAGCAGACGCGCACGAAAGCGATGCGGTCGCGATGGTTGGGATCCATGTTGGCCTGGATCTTGAAGACGAAGGAGGTCATCTTCTCCTCCGTCGCCTCGATAGTGCGGGTGTCGGCCTCCTGCGCGCGCGGTGGCGGCCCGAAGGCGCCAAGCGCCTCGATCAGGTCGCGCACGCCGTAATTGCGCAGCGCCGAGCCGAAATAGACTGGTGTCAGATGGCCTTCGCGAAAAGCGTCGATGTCGAGCGGACGGCAGGCTTCGCGCGCCAGTTCGAGTTCCTCGATGAAGGCCTCGCGCTCATTTTCCGGCAGAAGGCCGGCAACGCGGTTGGAATCGGGACCGTTGACCGGCGTGCGCTCCTTCTCGTCGTCGCCCTTGCGCACGGCGTTCAGCGCCAGGTGATAGGTGCCGGAGAAGGTCTTGCCACGGCCGATCGGCCAGGTGATGGGCGCGGTGTCCAGCGCCAGCTTCTGCTCGATCTCGTCCAAAATCTCGAACGGATCGCGGCTTTCGCGGTCCATCTTGTTGACGAAGGTGATGATCGGGATGTCGCGCAGCCGGCAGACCTCGAACAGTTTCAGCGTGCGCGGCTCGATGCCCTTGGCGGCATCGATGACCATGACGGCCGAGTCGACCGCCGACAGCGTGCGATAGGTATCGTCGGCGAAGTCCTCGTGGCCGGGCGTGTCGAGCAGGTTGAAGACGTTGTCCTCATATTCGAAGGTCATCACCGAGGTGACGACCGAAATGCCGCGCTCGCGCTCGATCTTCATCCAGTCGGAACGCGTCTGGATACGGTCCTTCTTGGCCTTGACCTCGCCGGCAAGCTGGATGGCGCCGCCGAACAGCAGCAGCTTTTCGGTCAGCGTCGTCTTGCCGGCGTCGGGGTGGGCGATGATCGCGAAAGTGCGGCGGCGCGCCACTTCCTCTGGTATTGTATCGGGCATTCTGTTGGGATTTCCGTGTGACAGGCCGGGCTTCTAGCAGCGCTACGCCGGGCTGTCGACCGTTCCGGCGGCACGGATGCCGCCGGATGCCGTCTCTCTGCTGAAGCCAGCAATGGCCGGGAGCCGTGTATTTCAACATTGGCAAGCGGCCATAGGAATGCCACTTGGATGAACATCCCTTGGAATCAGGAGACAGAGGAGTGACCATGGCTGCGTCGAAACAAGTGATCGTCATCGGCGCCGGCATTATTGGTGCCTCGGTTGCCTGGCATCTGACCAGAGCTGGCGCGCAGGTGACGGTCATTGCCGACAGCGCGCCGGGCGGCGTGGCGACGCCGAACTCGTTTGCCTGGATCAACGCCAGTTGGGGCAATCCGGAAACCTATTTCCGGCTGCGCATCCGTGCCATGGCCGAGTGGAAGCGACTTGCAAATGATTTGCCCGGCCTGCCGCTGGCCTGGTGCGGCGGCCTGAACTGGGACCTGCAGGCGGAGAGGCTCGAAGCCTATGCGGACGAGCATTCGGCCTGGGGCTACGGCATCGAACGGGTTGGCCGAGAGCAGGTGGCACGCATTGAGCCCAATCTCGCCGAGCCTCCAGATTTTGCCTTGCATATCGCTGAGGAAGGTGTCGCCGAGCCCGCGGCCACAGCGAAGGCGCTGCTGGCGGATGCAGCGCGGCAAGGCGCGCGCATCCTCTCCGGCACGGTGACCGCGCTGGCCCAGAGCAACGGCAGGATTACCGGCGTGGACACATCACATGGGCTCGTTGCCGCCGACGAGGTGGTGATCGCCGCTGGCGTCGGCTCTCCGGATATTGCGGCGACGGCCGGCATCACCTTGCCGATCGAGACGCCGCCCGGCCTTATCGTCCATTCGCGGCCTTACAGGAAATTGCTCAACGGACTGGTGCACGCCGAGAGGCTACACATGCGCCAGACCGCCGAGGGCCGCATCATCGCCGGCTCGGATTTCGCCGGCGGCGATCCCGGTATGGACGCCGAAGCGACCGCCCGCGCGCTGTTCGCGGTCACGAAAGCAGCATTGCGTGGCGCCGAGGGGCTGGAACTCGATTTCCACACCATTGGCTACCGCCCCAATCCGATCGACGGCTTTCCGATCATCGGCCGCGCCGAGGGCCTGGATGGGCTCTACGTCGCGGTCATGCATTCCGGCATCACGCTGGCACCAGCCGTCGGCCTGTTTGCCGCGCGGGAGATTCTTGAAGGCGAGCGCGATGCATTGTTGGCGCCTTACGGGCTGGCGCGGTTTGCGCAGTAGCAATGGCTGCTTCCGAGGCGGCACTCTACGGCGCCCCCCTCTGTCCTGCCGGACATCTCCCCTACAAGTGGGAGACGTCAGCTTCGCCGGCGGCTTCGCTCTTCAACGTTCGAGATTGGGAAGGCCATCGCGACATCTGGCCTCCCGCTCTGGGGGAGATGTCCGGCAGGACAGAGAGGGGCGCGGAGGAACTCGACCGAAACGATTTGCTATCCAACCAGCGCCAGCTTCGCCGCGACCGGAACGAATGGACTTATGTCGATGCCATCCCTGGTCATGGTGACGAAGCTCGATGGCGGGATCGCCTGCCAGTCGCCGCCCTCGCGATCGAAGGGCTCGGAGACGATGCAGCGGCCAGCGCCCTTGCGGAAGATGGACGTGTAGAGCGTGGGCGCGTGGGCGTCGGTGGCGTAGCGGACCGCATACAGCGCCTGTCCGTCGGAGAAAGCGGCGGTGAGTTTAAGCGCCGGCTCGAGACCGGCGCGGCGAGAGGCTTCCAGCACGCGGCTGGTGGCACGCGAGACGGCGCCTTGCGGGTCGGCCGAAAGGCCCTCGTCGATCATCAGGAGAAAAAACAGTTCGGAATCGGTGGTGCCTTCGCGCTGGTCGAAGACAGCGTCGGACAGCGAGTTCTCCAGCGCGCGGCGAATTTTCTCGAAACCGCCGATCTGGCCATTGTGCATGAACGACCAGCGGTCGGAGATGAACGGATGGCAGTTCATGCGGCTGGTGGCGCCGCCGGTCGAGGCCCTGACATGGGCGAGGAACAGGCCGGACTTGATCTGCCGGCACAGGCTTTTCAGATTGGGGTCGGACCAGGCCGGCAGGATGTCGCGGTAGAGGCCGGGCTCGGGCCTCTCGCCATACCAGGCAAGGCCGAAACCGTCGCCATTGGTCGGCGACTTGGCTTCCTGGGCGCAGTGGCTCTGGGCGATCAGCGAGTGACAGGGCGCCGTGAGGATATCTTCGAGAACGACCGCTTCACCGAGATAGGCCGCCCATCGGCACATCGCTTTGTCGTCCCCTAGGCACGATCCGCAAGCGCCGCCGGCGCATCGACCGTATGATTGCCTCTGTTGTGCGTCCGCTCGTAGAGCTCGCGAATGATTCGGCTGGCGGTAGTCTCGAAGAGAAATGGCAAGAAAGCGTGAACGAGCGCTGCTCCCGCCGCCATCAGCAGGCGCGACGAGAACCAGGCGGCGAAGGCCATATGGCCGAAATAGGTTTCGCCGACCTTGGCCGGATGAGAGGTGAAAATGCTTGCGAGCGACATGCTGGTTCCCCTTCAGCGCTGGAGCTTCCTGATATGAGTATCCTGACACGTCTCACCGGTTCATTGGTCCCAAAATATCCTTGTATTTTGCCACTTCATGGGACAAACATCCCAAATGACACTGGAAATCGATGAAATCGACCGAAAATTGCTTGCCGAATTGCAACGAGACGGCACGTTGTCGGTCGACCAGCTGTCGGAGCGGGTGGCATTGTCGCGCAATGCCTGCTGGCGTCGCGTCAAGCGGCTGGAGGAAGATCGCGTCATCACCGGCCGCGTGGCGCTGGTCGATGCCGAAAAGCTCGGGCTTGGCCTTTCGGTGTTCATCCTGATCCGCACATCCAACCACGACCCGGACTGGCTGCAGAAATTCCGCGCTGCGGTAAGCGGCTTGCCAGAGATCATCGGCGTCTATCGCATGTCTGGCGATCTCGATTATGTACTGCGCGCCCGTGTCGCCGACGTGAAGGCCTATGACCGGCTCTACCAGCGGCTCATCGCCAAGGTGGCGCTGTCGGATGTTTCCGCCTCCTTCGTCATGGAGGAGATCAAGGAGACGACGGTGGTTCCGATGGAAGTGCGTTGAGCCGCCCTCAGGCCATAGTGATGCCCGAAAGAAAGCCGTTGATAGCCCTGCGGGCGAATTGACCGAATCGGCAATCGCGCCGATAGGATCGATTTTATGCGCGCAGCCCTTCAAACACCCTCCGTCATCGGTCCCACCGTCGGCTTCGTCAGGCTGCCGCATGGCGAGGGACTTCCGCTTCCCGCTTATGAAAGCACCGGCGCCGCCGGCATGGATTTGCGCGCAGCGGTGCCCGAAGACCGGCCGCTTCTGATCCTGCCGGGCAAGCGCGCTCTGGTGCCGACCGGGCTGATCCTGGAAATTCCCGAAGGGATGGAAGGCCAGGTGCGGCCACGCTCGGGCCTTGCCTTCAAACACGGCCTTACCGTCCTCAATTCACCCGGCACGGTCGACAGCGACTATCGCGGCGAAGTGAAGGTGCTGCTGGTCAATCTCGGCGACGAGGACTTTGCCGTTACGCGCGGCATGCGCATTGCCCAGATCGTTTTCGCCGCCGTGACGCAGGTGGCGGTTGAAGAGCGTTCGCTCGCCGGCGGCACGGCGCGCGGCTCGGGCGGATTCGGATCGACCGGCACCGCCTGATAGCGAATCCAATGCCCTTGCCGAAACTTGTCATCTTCGACTGCGACGGGATCCTGGTCGACACGGAGAACCTCGCCAACCGACGCCTGGCCGAATGGCTCAGCGCGAGCGGCTATCCAACGACCTTCGAATATTGCCGCAAGAACTTCTCCGGCCGCAGCATGGTCTCGGTGCAGAAGGAGATCGAGGAGACGACCAGCGCCAGGCTCGGCGCCGATTTCGTCGAGCGCTGGAATGCCGGCCTGCCGGATCTGTTCGCTCATGGCGTCGAGGCGATCCCTTATGTCCGGGAGTTCATCGAGGCGGTCCGCGCCGCCGGCCTCGCCTACTGCGTCGCCACCTCGGCCAGGATCTCGAAGATGCACATAACGCTTGGCCAGACCGGGCTGTTGCCGCTGTTCGAACATGCGATGTTCAGCGCCACCATGGTCTCGCGCGGCAAGCCGTTCCCCGACCTGTTCCTGCATGCGGCCAAAGCCATGGGCTTCGAGCCGGCCGACTGCATCGTCATCGAGGACAGCGTCGCCGGCACGCAGGCAGGCATCGCTGCCGGCATGCGGGTGTTCTCCTATCATGGCGACCCCTATTCCGACCGCGACGGCCTGATCCAGGCCGGCGGCATCCTGTTCGACGACATGCGCGAACTCGCCGGGCTGGTGCCGATCCACTGATTTTGCCGGCCGGATGGGCTAATGCATGTCGCCCGGAAGTGTCAGCTTCGCGGTGCTTGCGGTGAGGGGACGATATCAAGCATGTCGGGATTTTTGCATCGGCTCGTCTTTGCCTGCCTGTTGCTGCTGCCATTGCTGGGCGGCGCGGCCGGCGCCCAGGACGCGGCCAGCCCGGACCTCGGCAAACCCATCGATGGCCACGCCGGCACGACCTATGCCGATCTCATCAGGATGGTCATTCCGGATCTGACGGCGAAGGGCGACTACTATGTCGGCTCCTCGCCGATCGAGATGCGGCACATTGCCGGTCCCGACAATGACAGCTCGCCACCAGAAGCACCGAGCGTTTTCAGCGCCGGCGTGCTTGGCATCAAGGCCGGAGGCAAGGAGCGGCTGGCCATGCTTTTCGATCTCGGCGAATCGCCCGACAGCGCGGAGGGCTATGCGGTGCTGGCGCTTTACGATCTCACCGGCAAACCGAGGTTGCTCGATGCCGTCAATGTGGCGACCGACCGTTTCACCTTCTTTCGCCACCCCGGCAAACTTTCGCTCGGCGCCAGCGACGATGCGCTGATGATCTCCAGCACGCATTTCAACTCGAACCAGGGCTACATGTCGACGCCGCTTATCCTGGTGCGAGACGACCGTTTTGAGCTGATCGACCTCATCAACACGTTCGACGAAAATGTCTGTTCCTATCGGCGCTCCCAGGACCTGACCTTCCAGGCCGTGAGCGATGGCCAGCCCTACGCCGCGATCAAGGCGACGATAACCGACAAGACGGCACCTGGCGAAGAGACGTGCGACGAACCCGCCCCCAAAGCCGTCTCGAACGACATTTCCGTAACCTACCGCTGGGACAAGAAAACAGCGGGCTACGTCGCCGATTCCGATGCCTTCGAAAAATTGGCAGCAGACAACGAGAAACGCTTCTGAACCAACCGCATTCGTTTGCCCGGCCGGAAACGGCGCGCTAGCATCCGCTCCGACACTCGTCATGGGGAACATTCATGGACAAGGGCAAGATCTTTCGCGACCTGCATGCCTCGACCTTCGTCATGCCCAATCCCTGGGACCCGGGCACGACGAAGCTGCTTGGCTCCTTCGGCTTCAAGGCGCTGGCCACGACCAGCGCCGGCTTTGCCTTTTCGCGCGGCCTGCCGGACGGGGCCGTGAGCTTCGACCAGATGATCCATCATTGCCGCGAGGTGACGGCCGCGACCGAACTGCCGGTCTCGGCGGATCTCGAAAAAGGCAAGGGCGACAGCCCCGAGCAGGCCGCCGAGACCATTTTCGCAGCGGAGGCCGCCGGGCTTGCCGGCTGCTCGATCGAAGACCATACCGGCGATCCGGAAAAGCCCATCTACGAGTTTTCGCATGCGGTCGAGCGCGTCGCCGCCGCGGTGGAGGCGGCGCGGGCGCTGAAGCGCGATTTTGTCTTCACCGCGCGGGCCGAGAACTTCCTGTGGGGCAAGTCCGACCTCGACGATACGATCAAGCGGCTGCAGGCCTTCGAAAAGGCCGGCGCCGACGTGCTCTATGCGCCGGGCATCGGCGACGTCGAGATGGTGCGCACGCTCTGCTCGGCGGTGACCAAGCCGGTCAACGTCATGGCGAGACCCGGCTTCACCATCGCCGACCTTGCCATGGCCGGCGTCAAGCGGATTTCGCTCGGGCCGTGGCTGACCAATTTCGCCTACGGCATGCTGGAGACGGCGGCGCGCGAGATCCAGCAGGACGGAACGTTCGGCTTCACCCGCGCTGCCATGCCGTTCGGCAAGTTGCAGGCGCTGTACGGCAAATCCCAGGGTTAGACGCCGCATGAACCTTACCGTCGTCGACATGCATACGGGCGGCGAGCCGCTGCGGATCGTCACCGGGGGTTATCCCGCTATCCCCAAGGGCACCATCCTGGGGAAGCGCGCCTATGTGCGGGACAACCTCGACCATTTGCGCAAACTGCTGATCTTCGAGCCGCGCGGCCATTACGACATGTATGGCGCCTTGCTGGTCGAGCCCGATTTGCCCGGCGCCGACCTTGCCGTGCTGTTCATGCACAATGAGGGCTATTCCACCATGTGCGGCCACGCCATCGTCGCGCTCGGCCGTTATGCCATCGATGAAGGCCTGGTGGCGAAACAGGAGCCGTTCACCACCGTCAACATCGAGGCGCCTTGTGGCCTGGTCGTCGCCTCGGTCGAGGTCAGCGACGGCAAGGCCGGTGCGGTGTCGTTCGAGAGCGTGCCTGCCTTCCTGTTCGCCCG
Organism: Mesorhizobium sp. M8A.F.Ca.ET.161.01.1.1; assembly: GCF_004792105.1. Taxonomy (NCBI): domain Bacteria; kingdom Pseudomonadati; phylum Pseudomonadota; class Alphaproteobacteria; order Hyphomicrobiales; family Phyllobacteriaceae; genus Mesorhizobium; species Mesorhizobium sp. M8A.F.Ca.ET.161.01.1.1. Next base: position 8,388 of record NZ_SRTD01000012.1, read on the forward strand.
CGACCAACAGATCGAGCTGACAGAGTATGGCAAGATCGGTTTCGATATCGCCTATGGCGGGGCTTTCTACGCGCTGGCCGACTGCCATCAGTTCGGGCTGGAATTCGGCCGCGACCGCGTGCGCGATTTCGTCGATGCGGCAACGGCGCTGACGAACCGGCTCAAGGCCGAGTTTGCGCTGTCGCATCCCGATCATGACGACCTCGCCTTCCTCTACGGCACCATCCTGACCGACGGAAAGGACGCCTTTTCCGGGGAAGTCACCAGAAATGTCTGCGTCTTCGCCGAGGCGGAAGTCGACCGATCGCCGACCGGTTCCGGCGTGACCGCCCGGCTGGCGGCCATGCATGCCAAGGGTGAGATCGCCATCGGGCAGACGCGCAGTTTCGAGAGCATCGCCGGCTCGCGCTTTTCCGGGGCGGTCGTGCGAACGGCACAGGCCGGCCCGCACGAAGCGATCGTCGCCCGCGTCGGCGGCCGCGCCTATTATTCCGGACGAGCCGAATTCATTGTCGAACCGGACGACGAGCTGGGGCGTGGTTTCCTCTTGCGCTGAAGGCTCAACCGTTTGCGGAACGGACCGCTTCCCGCGCCGAGACCGCCTTGTGCAGATGCACCATCATGGCGGCGGCGAAGAGCGGCGTCAGCAGGTTGAGCAGCGGCACGGCAAGGAATGCCGCGATCACCAGCCCGGACAGAAACACCGTACCGGCATAGCGCCGGCGCAGGGCCCTCGCATCTTCCTCGGGGCGAAAGCGCATGGCGGCGAATTCGAAGAATTCGCGCCCCAGCAGGTAGCCGTTGACAATGAAGAAGGCTGCGATGTTGATGCCCGGCACCAGCAGAAGCATGAGCGCCACGATGTTGCCCAGGATGACGACGCCGAAAAACTTTATCGCCAGCACCATCGAGCGCAATGCCGGCATGGCCCGTCCGGCCGGGTGGCTTGGGTAATCGGTGCGCTCGACCACTTCGGCGACATCGTCGAGGAACAGGCCGGCGATGACGGCCGTGACCGGCGCAACAAGCAGCGCCATGCCGAAGGCCAGCGCGATGGCCGCGACAATGCCGCGCAGCCAGCCGGCCCAGGACGGTATGCCGGGCAACACGGTCTGGAGCCACGGCAGGGCCAGCCATTCGACAAGGCTGGTCAGGCCGAACCACAGGGCGACCAGCGCCAGCAGGGTTAGGCCGAGCGTCTTGATGAACACGGCGCGGAACGGAGGCGAGAGCAGCTCCAGGGCCGCGGTGCGGGCAGCGTCGAAAATCACCGTGCTTCAACCCCAGGTCAGCGGACACAACCACAGAGCAATTCCAGGAAAAGTGCGTAGCGGTTTTCCGCCCGGGATTGCGTAAAAACGAGAAATTACAGCGGGTCAGAGATTCCATCAAACACTGAACCGCTCAAGGCAGGACGTCTCCGAGATAGGCAGTGCGGCCCGCGAGCACAAGCGCGGGCCTTTGCTTGTCTTTGGACGCTGCCGAAATCTGGCTACCGGGCGAAGGCCGGTTTGCGGACCGGTATGGTCATGGCCGCCACGCCTGCAACGACAAAGCCCATGCCGAGCCATGCCGTCGGACCCAGGCTTTCGCCGAGGAAGATGGCGCCGATGCCGACACCGATCGGCACCCGCAGATAGGCCTGCGACGTCGTGCCGACCGAACCCAGCGAGTGGATGAGGCGAAAATAGATGACGAACGCCAGTGCCGTCGAAAACACGGACAGGCCGAGCAAAGCGAGGATGGAAGCTGCCGAAGGCGTCAGCGTCCATGGCTGGTCGACCACCAGGCTGAGCGGCACCAGCATGACGGCGCCGCACAGCATGGAGCCAGCGGCGGGAAGCATCGGATCGAGGCCCTTGAAGCCACGGCCGAAGATGGCGGCGCCGGCATAGCACACGGTTGCCGCGACGATGGCGATCTGTGCCCAGAGCTGGTGGCCGATGCCGCCAAGCGCCTGCGTGCCGACGATGAGGCAGATGCCGGCAATGCCGGCGCCGACGCCGACCAGCTTGCGTGGGGTGACCGGCTCATGGCGGGTGATCAGCGCGGTGAGCAGGAAGGTGAAGATCGGCGAGGTGGCGTTGAGGATGGTGGCAAGGCCGGCGTCGACCGAGCGCTCGGCCGCGGCGATCAGCGTGAACGGGACGACGCTGTTGAGGCAGGCCTGGAAGGCGAAGCGGCGCCAGCTAGCCGCGTCTCCCGGCAAGGCAAGCCCACGCCAGCGGATGATGGCGAACAGGATGGCGCCGGCGATCAGGGTGCGGGCGGCGATGAAGGTGATGGGCGGGATGGTCTCGACGCCGATCTTGATGAAGGTGTAGGAGGCGCCCCAAAGGACAGCCAGTACGCCAAGCAGCGCCAGGTCGGTAGCCGTGTCGTTTTTGGCAGGCATGGGCTCGCGCCTTCGGACCGTGATCTCAGGAGCGCAGATGTAGGCGACATCGCGACGAAATGTTTCGGCCACGGTCGAATTGTCGTAGCGCCTGGCTGGCGCGGCAAGGACAGAAAATCGGTTGCCTGTTTTCAGCGTCATGCTGTAGACCCGCGCGGGCATGGCAAGAAGCCGGCTCGGGTTTTTGGCGGAGACATTGATGCCGGATTATGACGTGCTTTGCATCGGCAATGCGATTGTCGACATCATCGCCCAGTGCGAAGAGGACTTCCTCCAGACCAACGGCATCATCAAGGGCGCGATGAATCTCATCGACACCCATCGCGCCGAATTGCTCTACAGCCGCATGGGTCCGGCAATCGAGGCCTCCGGCGGCAGCGCCGGCAACACGGCGGCCGGGGTCGCCTCCTTCGGCGGACGCGCCGCCTTCTTCGGCAAGGTTTCCAACGATGCGCTGGGCGAAATCTACGCGCACGATATCCACGCGCAAGGTGTCGCCTTTGACACCAAGCCGCTCGAGGGCGAGCCGCCGACGGCGCGCTCGATGATCTTCGTCACCCCCGATGGCGAGCGCTCGATGAACACCTATCTCGGCGCCTGCGTCGAACTCGGGCCGGAAGATGTCGAGGCCGACAAGGCGTCGGGCGCCAAGGTGACCTATTTCGAAGGCTATCTGTGGGACCCGCCGCGCGCCAAGGAAGCCATCCGGCAGACGGCCAGGCTGGCGCACGCTGCCGGCCGCGAAGTGTCCATGACCTTGTCGGATTCGTTCTGCGTCGACCGCTACCGTGACGAGTTCCTCGACCTGATGCGCTCGGGCACGGTCGATATCGTCTTTGCCAACAGCCACGAGATCAAGTCGCTTTACCAGACTTCGTCGTTCGACGAGGCGCTGGCGCAGATCCGCAAGGATTGCAAGATCGCGGCGGTGACCCGCTCCGAAAAGGGCTCGGTCATCGTGCGCGGCGACGAGACCGTGGTCATAAAGGCGACCGCCATCAAGGAACTGGTCGACACGACGGGCGCCGGCGACCTCTACGCCGCCGGTTTCCTGCATGGTTATACACAGGGACGCGACCTCCAGACCTGCGGCGACCTTGGCTCACTGGCAGCCGGATTGGTGATCCAGCAGATCGGCCCGAGGCCACAGCAGAATCTGCGCAAGGAAGCCAAGCAAGCGGGGTTGTTGTAGGGGGGCTTTTCCCTTCTCCCCCTGTGGGAGAAGGTGGATCGGCGCGCAGCGCCGAGACGGTTGAGGGGTGGGTGACGGATCGCCGTTTTTGCCAAGCTGGAACACCCCTCATCCGACCTCGCTTCGCGAGGCCACCTTCTCCCACAAGGGGAGAAGGAAAAGACCGTCGCGCGGTTGTCACACACCGCTCCTACAGGAAATTGCGAGCGTCCCGTGACTGGCATTTCGGGATGCTCGCAGTCAGTTGGGGTGTCGTAAATGCAAGACAGCAACCTGTCGGGTTCGCTGCATCTGTTGCCGTTCGGAGTCCCGCTTTTCCCTTAGCCGTTGACAAACGGCCGCAGTCGGGGAGGAGCGCGGCCAGAAGACAGATGCATGACCAGATTTCCAATCCAGGCGACCGGCATAAACCAGGACGACTTCGCGGAGTTGGTCGCCGACAAGGTCGAGCGCGCGCTCGCCCATTATGACGAGGCGATCAACCAGTCCACCATGGTCTCGGTCGGCAAGATCGCCGGCAGCATAGCGTCCGCCGTTACCTTGCTGTCGCCCAAGCACCAGCGCGCCATCGACGCCATCCATGCCGACCTTCCCGGCCTTGCCTCGAAATTCGTGCGTGCGCTCGCGGCCGAAGCGGCGCGCCGCAGCGAAGCCGGCACCACCGGCACGACGACGCTGTCCGCAGAGGCCGAAACGCTGGCCGGGCTCCCCCAGTCCGACGACCTCGAATCGATGCTGATCGAGGACTGGGCCGGCCGCGTCGCCGGCTCGACCTATCTGGAAGAGAACCTGCGCATCGCCCGCTCCACCTTGCACCGCTGGCAACAGCGCGGCGACGTCATCGCGTTGCGCAAGGGCGGCCGCAAGCACGTCTTCCCGCTGGCGCAATTCGTCGACGGGAGGCCGGTGGCGGGCATAAGCGACGTGCTGGAGCTGATCGGCAACCCGAGGCTCGCATGGCTATGGTTGACCCGCCCAGCGGCACAGCTCGACGGCCGCATCCCGATTGACCTGCTGCGGCAGGACCAGGCGGAAGAGGTGGTCGAGGCGGCGCGGGTGTTTGCGCCGGGGTGAAGTCGGCGCGAGAAGGTGCCCGCGGCGCGCTTCGGGCTTGTCTGATGCAGAAGCTTTCGTCCGCTAGGCGGGACGCTCCTCAAGTCCCCGCCGTGTACGCCGCGATCGCCGCCATGTTGACGATATCGCTGTCCTTGGCGTTCAGCGAGACGATCTGCACCGGCTTGTTCAGGCCGACCAGCAGCGGGCCGATGACGGTCGAGCCGCCGAGTTCCTGTAGCATCTTGGTCGAGATCGAGGCCGAGTGGAACGCCGGCATGATCAGCACGTTGGCCGGGCCGGTCAGGCGGATGAACGGGTATTGCGCCATGGCGCGGGCGTTGAGCGCCACGTCGGCGGCCATTTCGCCGTCATATTCGAAATCGACGCGGCGCTTGTCGAGGATGCGCACGGCTTCCTGGATGCGCTCGGAACGCTCGCCCTGCGGATGGCCAAAGGTGGAATAGGCGAGCATGGCGAGCCTCGGCTCATAGCCCATGCGGCGGGCAAAGCCTGCCGCCTCCTCGGCGATGTCGGCGATCTGCTCGGCGTTGGGCATGTCGTGGACGGCGGTGTCGGCGACGATCACCGTGCGGCCGCGCGCCAGCACGATCGAGGCGCCGATGACGCGGTGGCCGGGCTTGGCGTCGATGACGCGCCTGATATCGTCGAGCGCGGTGGAATAGTTGCGGGTGACGCCGGTGACGATGCCGTCGGCGTCACCCAGCGCCACCATGCAGGCGGCGAAATGGTTGCGATCGTTGTTGATCAGCCGCTGGCAGTCGCGGAACAGGAAGCCTTTGCGCTGCATGCGTTCGTAGAGATAGTCGGTGTAGATCGAATTGCGGCGCGACAGGCGCGCGTTGATGATCTCGATGCCTTGCTTGTTCAAGTCGATGCCGGCGTGCCTGGCGTTCTCCTTGATGACATCGTCGCGGCCGAGCAGGATGGCCGTGCCGAGCCGCTGGTTCACATAGGAGACGGCGGCGCGCATCACCTGCTCCTCCTCACCCTCGGCGAAGACGATGCGCTTGGGCTGGCGGCGCACGCGATCGTAGATGCGCTGAAGGGTCGAGGCGATCGGGTCGCGGCGAGCGGAAAGCTCCTGCGCGTAGCGGTCGAGATCGAGAATCGGCTTGCGGGCGACGCCCGAATCCATTGCCGCCTTGGCCACGGCAATCGGGATGGCCGAGATCAGGCGCGGGTCGAAAGGCACCGGGATGATGTAGTTGGGGCCGAATTTCGGCCGGTTGCCCTGATAGGCGGCGGCGACGTCGTCGGGCACGTCCTGGCGCGCCAGTTCGGCGAGAGCGCGGGCGGCGGCGATCTTCATGTCGTCGTTGATGGTGGTGGCCCTGACATCCAGCGCGCCGCGGAAGATATAGGGGAAGCCGAGCACGTTGTTGACCTGATTGGCGTAGTCCGAGCGCCCGGTGGCCATGATGGCGTCGGTGCGGATTTCGGCCACTTCCTCCGGGGTGATCTCGGGATCGGGATTGGCCATGGCGAAGATGATCGGGTTCTTGGCCATCGACTGCACCATGGCGGTGGTCAGCGCCCCCTTGGCGGAAAGGCCGAGGAAGACGTCGGCGCCGTCGAGCGCTTCGGCCAGAGAACGCGCCTCGGTCTTGACCGCGTGCGCCGATTTCCACTGGTTCATGCCCTCGGTTCGGCCCTGGAAGACCACGCCCTTGGTGTCGCACAAGGTGATGTTTTCAGGGGAAAATCCCATCGCCTTCATCAGCTCGATGCAGGCGATGCCGGCGGCACCCGCACCATTGCAGACCAGCTTCGTGGTCTTCATGTCGCGGCCGGTTACCTCCAGCGCATTGATCAGGCCGGCGGCCGAGATGATGGCCGTGCCATGCTGGTCGTCATGGAAGACCGGGATGTCCATCAGTTCGCGCAGGCGCTGCTCGATGATGAAGCATTCCGGCGCCTTGATGTCTTCCAGGTTGATGCCGCCGAAGGAGGGACCGAGGAAGCGCACGCAGTTGATGAACTCGTCGGCATCCTCGGTGTCGACCTCGAGGTCGATCGAATCGACATCGGCGAAGCGCTTGAACAGCACCGCCTTGCCTTCCATGACCGGCTTCGAGGCCAGCGCGCCGAGATTGCCGAGGCCGAGGATGGCGGTGCCGTTGGAGATGACGGCGACCATGTTGCCGCGCGTCGTATAGTCGAAGGCTCTCGAAGGATCCTCGGCGATGGCGCGCACGGGCACGGCGACGCCCGGCGAATAAGCGAGGCTGAGATCGCGCTGCGTCGTCATCGGTTTGGTGGCGACGATCTCCAGCTTGCCCGGCCGGCCCATGGCATGGAATTCGAGCGCTTCCTGTGCGCTGACGGACGGACCGTTGTTCTCGGTTTTCCTGGCCATGATGCTTTTTGATTTCCTCGCCGGTGCGGCACCTCCTTGAAGCGGGTGCCTGTGTCCTTGCGAATTAAGACCACGGGCCGCCGCGTGTAAACCACGAAGCTCTGCAAAGCTGCTTCAAAGCGGACGCGCTCGGTCAGGGACTGGGCTGCGCTGGCTTGAATGCGGTGATTTCATGCGCATGCTGGCGGGCCGTTGCCCATCGCCGCAGCGTCCTGGTTCCGGGGAACGGCCATTGCGACAAGGGCGGCCGTCGGCTTCCCATCCGCTCGAACAGCTCCGACAGGAATTCCATGAGTTGCCGCCGTTGCGGCTCGACCCTGGCCATCGTGCGGTTACGGATATCCTCGCGCGGTATGGCGCGGTCGCGCAGCGTCTCGACAGCCCGCCGGATCGCCGCCGGATCGGGCTCGGCGATGATGCAATAGTCCGGATCGAAGAAGACATCCCGGCCGCCAAGACTGGGCGTGCTGACCACCGGCAACCCGGCCATCAGATATTCCATGCTGGAACACATCGCCCCTTCCGCCGCCGACAGACAGAGCCCAACCGCGGCCTGGTTGTAGACGCGATTGACCTCCTGCGGCGCCAGCCAGCCGGCCAGGCCATCGATAATCGGGTTGGCGATACGATGCAGCGGCGATTGCGCCTGCAGGCGACGGATGAAGGCACGGTCGCCGGCCCGGGGCAGCTCGCCGATCGAAAAGGTGATGTGGGCGAGCCTTTCGACGTCGAAGGCGAGGTAATGACGCTTGGTGTACGAGATGCGGCCGTTATAGACGGCGTCGAATTCGACGGGGACATCCGGCAATGGCCGAAAGATGTCCTCTGAGACCATCAGATTGTGGTTGGAGACGATCGCGGTTCCTCCGACAGCGGTGACCAGACGACGCTCCTCCGGCGTGTTGCAAAGAAAAATCAGTTCGTGAAGCGGAAAGTTCTCACGGTACCAGGCGAGATCCCGGCCCAGCTTTGCGACGACGTGCGGCCGCTCGAGCGTCCAACTCGGCATCAGCAGGAACACGGCGCGCCGCGAGGCCAGGCGACGGCCGATTGCGACGATCGAGTTGAGGGGACGAGCGCCGCCGATCGGCGTGTAGATCAACAGCGGATCGTGGCTGAGAACGTAAACCGCGAGCCGAATGCCGCCGTCCAGATGGGACAACGGACCGCTGAGCGGCAGCGCGAAAGGGAGGCGCTTGGCCGCCGAAAACTTAAGCCAGCCCAACCTTTGACTGGCATGCCGAACCGTCATGAGCCAGAGCCGTTCGAGGGCCGAGTCGATCGGCCCTACCATCTCCTCGAACGTTTCGTGCCCATCCCTGTCCATGACCATTATACCCCCAAGACGACAGATATTCGCGATCACGGCATCGGGCAATGCCGCTGAATAGCCGGCCATGGACGATGGCTTGCGATCTTCCCCTGCTTTTCGATGGCCCGGCATTAAACCCCGCCACCACATCTGCTAGCGTGCCGCGCCATGAACATGCACAGCCCGAACGAGCCCGATGCCGCTCCCGAGTTGACGGCGGCGCCACAGCCAGGCGCCGCCGTCACGCCGATGATGGAGCAATTCATCGAGATCAAGGCGGCCAACCCGGATTCGCTGCTGTTCTACCGCATGGGCGATTTCTACGAGCTGTTCTTCGACGATGCCGAGAAGGCGAGCCGGGCGCTGGGCATCGTGCTCACCAAACGCGGCAAGCACCAAGGCCACGACATTCCGATGTGCGGCGTGCCGGTGCATGCGGCCGACGACTATCTGCAGAAGCTGATTGGCCAGGGGTTCCGCGTCGCCGTCTGCGAGCAGATCGAGGATCCGGCCGAGGCCAAGAAACGCGGTTCCAAATCGGTGGTGCGCCGCGATGTGGTGCGGCTGGTGACGCCGGGCACCATCACCGAGGACAAATTGCTGGCGCCGTCGGAATCGAGTTTCCTGATGGCGCTGGGCAGGGTGAAGGGCGGAGCGGACCACAGCTTTGCAATTGCCTGGATCGACATCTCGACCGGGGCCTTCCGCGTCGCCGAGACCTCCGTCGACCGGCTGATGGCCGACATCTTCCGTGTCGACCCGCGCGAGCTTATCATGGCCGAGCCGGTCTTCCATGATCCCGAGCTGAAGCCGGTGTTCGACGTGCTCGGCCGCATTGCCAGCCCGCAGCCGCCTTCGCTGTTCGATTCGGCCTCGGCCACGGGGCGGATCGCGCGGTTCTTCGAGGTGGCGACACCAGACAGTTTCGGCACGTTTTCGCGCGCCGAACTGTCGGCGATCTCGGGCGCCATCGCCTATGTCGAGAAGACGCAGAAGGCCGAGCGGCCGCCGCTGTCGCGCCCCGAGCGCGAGGAGCAGGGCTCGACCCTGTTCATCGATCCGGCGACGCGCGGCAATCTCGAACTGTTGCGCACGCTGTCCGGCAGCCGCGAGGGCTCGCTGTTCAAGGCGATCGACCGCACGGTGACCGGCGGCGGCGCAAGGCTGCTCGCCGACCGGCTGATGGCGCCGCTGACCGACCCGGCGGCCATTGTCGCACGGCTGGATTCGGTGTCGTTCTTCCGTTCCGAAGTGCGGCTTTGCCAGGCAGTGCGGATGAGCCTGAAGAGCGTGGCCGACATGCCGCGTGCGCTGTCCAGACTGGCGCTCAATCGCGGCGGCCCGCGCGACCTCGGCGCACTGCGCGCCGGCTTCGAGGCGGCTGGCGCCATCGCCGAGACCTTTGCCGCGGCCGCCCTGCCCCAGGAATTGGCCGGCGCGATGGCCGCGATTCAAGCGCTGCCCAAGGCACTCGCCCAGCATCTCACCCAGGCGCTCGGCGAGGAACTGCCGCTGCTCAAACGCGACGGCGGTTTCGTTCGCGGCGGCTATCATGCCGAACTCGACGAGATGCGGGCGCTGCGCGACGAGTCGCGCAGAGTGATCGCCGGGCTGGAGCGCTCGCTGATCGAGGAAACCGGCATCCGTTCGCTGAAGATCCGGCACAACAACGTGCTTGGCTACTACATCGAGGTGACGGCCAACCATCATGCAATCATGACCGGCAGCGATGGCGCCAAGGCGCGCTTCATCCACCGCCAGACCATGGCCAACGCCATGCGTTTCACCACGACCGAGCTCGCCGAACTCGAGACCAAGATCGCCAATGCCGCCGACCGGGCACTGAGCATCGAACTGGCAGCCTTCGATGCGCTGACGGCGGAGGCGGTCGGCGAGGCAGAGGCGATCCGCGCCGGCGCCGATGCGCTCGCCGTGCTCGATGTATCGGCGGCCCTCGCACTGTTGTCGGAAAGCGAGGCCTGGTGCCGGCCGGTGGTGGATTCCAGCCTTGCCTTCGAGATTTCAGGCGGCCGGCATCCGGTGGTCGAACAGGCGCTGCGCCGTTCGGGCGAAGGCCCGTTCGTCGCCAATGATTGCGACCTCTCGCCCGAGGGGACTGCCAAGAACGGCGCGATCTGGCTGCTGACCGGCCCGAACATGGGAGGTAAGTCGACGTTCCTGCGGCAAAACGCGCTGATCGCGATCCTGGCCCAGACCGGCTCCTTCGTACCGGCGGCGTCTGCCCATATCGGCGTCGTCGACCGGCTGTTCTCGCGCGTCGGCGCTTCGGACGATCTGGCGCGCGGCCGTTCGACCTTCATGGTCGAAATGGTCGAGACGGCGGCGATCCTCAACCAGGCCGGGGAACGCGCGCTGGTGATCCTCGACGAGATCGGCCGCGGCACCGCGACGTTCGACGGCCTGTCGATCGCCTGGGCGGCGGTCGAATATCTGCACGAGAAGAACCGCTGCCGGGCGATTTTCGCCACCCATTTCCACGAAATGACGTCGCTCGCCGGCAAGCTGGCGCGGCTTTCCAACGTCACCATGCGCGTCAAGGAATGGGAAGGCGACGTCGTTTTCCTGCACGAGGTCGGCAAGGGTGCCGCTGACCGGTCCTACGGCGTGCAGGTGGCGCGGCTCGCCGGCCTGCCGGGTGCGGTGGTCGAGCGGGCCAAGGCGGTGCTGCACCAGCTGGAGGAAGGCGAGGTCTCCGGCAAGACCAACCGGCTGGTCGACGACCTGCCGCTGTTTTCGGTGGCGGTGAAACGGGAAGCGCCAAAGCCGGTGAAGAGCGACGCGCTGGGGACCGCGCTCGGCGAGATCAACCCCGACGAGATGACGCCGAAGGAAGCGCTGGAGGCGCTCTACCGGCTGAAAGGGCTGGCGAGGAAGTAATTTTGCAATCTGGGCGGCGGAGGGGGAAATTGGCAGCACCGCCGCCTCAGATCATCTCCAGCCCGCGCTTGCGCTTCGGTGGCGGGAATGCACGGTCGAGATCGGCGATGTCCTGCGGCGTAAGCTTTATGTCCAACGCAGCGACATTCTGGCGGACGTGCTCCTGGCTGCCGGCCTTGGGAATGGCGATGACGCCGTCCTGCCGCATCACCCAGGCCAAGGCGATTTGCGCCGGTGTCGCGCCGTGGCGGGCGGCGACGGCGTCAAGCCTGGCATTGCGCGCCAGCGCGCCTTGCTCGACCGGCGAATAGGCCATCAGCGGGATGCCGCGTGTTCGGCTCCAGGGCGCCAGATCGAATTCCGGGCCGCGGCGAACCAGATTGTAGAGCACCTGGTTGGTCTGGACATTGCCGCCGTCGCGCAGGCCAGCCAGTTCCTCCATCTCCTCGGTGTCGAAATTGCTGACGCCCCAATGCCGTATCTTGCCGGCTTTTTTCAGCGCCTCGAAGGCTTCCACCGTTTCCGATAGGGGCACGCTGCCCGGCCAATGCAGCAGATACAGATCGATGCGGTCGGTGGCGAGGCGCTTCAGGCTGTTCTCGCAGGCGCGCTGCACGCCGGCCCTTGAAGCGTTGGAAGGCAAGACCTTCGAGACCAGGAAGACCTCGGCGCGGCGGCCGGCGATGGCTTTGGCCACCACTTCTTCCGCACCGCCGCCGGCATACATTTCGGCGGTGTCGATCAGCGTGACGCCGAGGTCGAGGCCGAGCTTGAGGGCATTTACCTCGTCGGAGCGGCGCCGCGAATCCTCGCCCATTTTCCACGTGCCCTGGCCGAGAACGGGTATGGCCTCGCCGCAGGGTAGCGTGGTGGTTCTGACGCTCGATTCCATGGCATGGCTCCGTCGGTACTCGATCGCATCGAGGCCTCGACGAGACTCCGCAAGGAGTTCTCGCCGGACCCTGCTTAGCGATGCCGGGAAGCTTACTTCACCGGATGGGCGGCGAGCCAGTCCTGCATCTGCTTGATTTCGGCTTCCTGCGCGGCGATGACGCCTTCGGCGAGTTTGCGGATTTCCGGATCCTTGCCGTTGGCCAGCTCGACCTTGGCCATGTCGATCGCGCCTTGATGATGCGGAATCATGCCGCGGACAAAATCGACGTCGGCGTTGCCGGTATATTGCGAGGCCATCATGTCGGTATGCATCTTGTCCATCGCCGCCTTGTAGCCCGCCGTCGAAGGGCTTTCCGCCCCCATGGCCATGGCGCCCATGTCGTGCTTCATCTCCTCGCTCTGCGCCGGCACGCTTTCGAGGAAGACGGCAAGCAGCATTCCGGCCGCCATCAGCAGCAGCACGAGTTTTTTAGCCAAGGTCATTCATGGTCTCCTGTTGGTTGGATTTCGTATCTGGGGGTTAATCTCAGAGTTTCAACGTTCTGAGCCGCAATGCGTTCGCGATCACCGAGACGGAGGACAGGCTCATCGCCGCCGCCGCCAGCATCGGCGACAGAAGCGTGCCGGTGAGCGGATAGAGCACGCCGGCCGCGACCGGCACGCCAAGCACATTGTAGAGGAAGGCGAAGAACAGGTTCTGCCGGATGTTGCCGATGGTCGCCTGGGCCAGGGTGCGGGCGCGGACGATGCCGTTGAGGTCGCCCTTGACCAAGGTGATGCCAGCGCTTTCGACGGCGACATCGGCGCCTGTTCCCATGGCGATGCCGACATCGGCGGCGGCAAGCGCCGGCGCATCGTTGACGCCGTCGCCGGCCATGGCGACGCCGGCACCCCTGCCGCGCAGTTCGTCGACGAGCGCTGCCTTCTGTTCCGGCAATAGACCTGCCCGAACCTCGTCGATGCCGAGACGTCCGGCGATCGCCTTGGCCGTGCGCTCATTGTCGCCGGTCGCCATGATGATCCTCAGCCCACTGTCATGCAGCGCCCTGATCGCCTCCGCCGTGGTCGCCTTGACCGGATCGGCGACGGCGACGATGCCGGCCAGCTTGCCGTCGACAGCGACGAACATCGCCGTCTTGCCATCGCCCTGCAATGCTTCCACGCGGCCCAGGATTGCGGAAACGTCGATGGCGAGATCGGCCATCATCGCGGCATTGCCGAGCGCGACCTTCTTGCCCGACACCGTGCCGGAAACGCCCTTGCCGGTAACCGCCTCGAAGCTGCTGGCCTCGGCGATCTTCACGCCGCGCTGGCCCGCCCCATCGACGATGGCCTCGGCCAGCGGATGCTCCGACCCCTTTTCCAGGGTCGCGGCGTACACCAGCAATTCGTCCTCGGAAAAGCCCGCGGCCGCGACGACGTCGGTCAGTTTCGGCCGGCCCTCGGTCAGCGTGCCGGTCTTGTCGACGATCAACGTGTCGACGGCGGCGAAGCGTTCGAGCGCGGCCGCTTCCTTTATCAGCACGCCGGCATGCGCGCCGCGCCCGGTGGCGGTCATGATCGACATCGGCGTGGCGAGGCCCAGCGCACAGGGACAAGCGATGATCAGCACCGAAACCGCCGAGACGATGGCAAAGATCAGACTGGGCTCGGGGCCGAAGATCGCCCAGGCGATGAACGCGGCGACGGCGACCAGGACGACGGCCGGCACAAAGTAGAAGGAAACGCGGTCGGCCAGGCCTTGGATCGGGGCGCGCGAGCGCTGTGCCTTGGCGACGAGTTCGACGATGCGCGACAGCGTCGTCTCGGCGCCGATCCGCTCGGCGCGCATGATCAGCGAGCCGTTCTTGTTGAGCGTGCCGCCGGTCAAGGCGTCGCCTTCGGCCTTCTCGACCGGCAAGGGTTCGCCCGTGATCATCGATTCGTCGATGGAGGAGCGGCCTTCCAGCACCGTGCCGTCGACCGGGACAGCATCGCCGGGACGGATGCGCAGGCGATCGCCGGCCTTGACGTCGTCCAGCGCTACATCGGTCTCGGCGCCGTCCTCGGCGATCCGCCGCGCGGTCTTCGGCGCGAGATCAAGCAGGGCGCGGATCGCCGATCCGGTCTTTTCGCGGGCGCGCAGTTCCAGCACCTGGCCGAGGAAGACCAGCGCGACGATGACGGCGGCTGCCTCGAAATAGACCGGCACCGTACCGCCATGGCCGCGGAACTGGTGCGGAAAGATGTCTGGAAAAAACGTGGCGACGACGCTGTAGACATAGGCGGCGCCGACGCCGAGCGAGATCAGCGTCCACATGTTGGGGCTGCGGTTGAGGATCGAGTCCCAGCCGCGATGGAAGAACGGGAAGGCAGCCCAGAGCACCACAGGGCTCGCCAGGACCAGTTCGATCCAGACCTTTGCGCGATCCTCGACCAGGCCCTCCAGCGACAGGCCGACCATCGGCGCCATGGCGACGACCAGCAGCGGGACCGACAGCACCGCGCTCACCCAGAGCCTTCTTGTGAAATCGACCAGTTCGGGATTTGGCCCTTCATCGCCTGTCGGCACGCCCATGGGCTCGAGCGCCATGCCGCAGATCGGGCAGGAGCCGGGCTTGTCACGGATGATCTCGGGATGCATGGGACAGGTGTATTGCGTGCCCTTGGGCATCGGCGCCGGTGCCGGCCTGTCGCCGAGATAGGTCTGTGGCGCCGCCTCGAATTTCGCCTTGCAGCCGGCGGAACAGAAGTAGAAACCTTGGCCTTCATGGCGGACGAAATGTTTCGCCGTCGAGCGGTCGACGCTCATGCCGCAGACAGGGTCGGTGGCCGTCAGGTAGCTTTCCGGCTCGGACTGGAACTTCGAACGGCAGTGCTCGCTGCAGAAATGATAGAGGCGGCCGCCATGCTCTGATGTCGGCTTGCCGGCGGCCGGATCCACGGTCATGCCGCAGACCGGGTCGCGCGGCACCGCATTCGCGGCGCCTTTGGGCGCGCAACAGCCGCCATGCGAGCCATGCGTGTGATGATGGTGATCTGAATGCGTCATTTCGAAAATGCCTTGATGTCACTGCTTCGAGGTCGAGGTAGTGCTTCCAGTAACTGGAAGGTCAAGGGCTGTTTTGATTTTCCGATTCGGGCGCCGTGAAATCGATCGAACACCCCCTGCGCAAAGGTACATCTCGTGCTAAAACTTTGCTTGCTAATATTACTCGCCGCATCACGTTCATCTCGCTAGATTTCGGTCGACAATGAAGTGCCTGGTCATAAACCTCGATCGGTCCTCGGACCGACTTGCCCATATGAGAGCAGAATTCGGCCGTATCGGCGTCGCGTTCGAGCGCGTCGTGGCGGTCGACGGACACAGCCATCCCGAACTCGAACAGCAACCTCAGCATCCAATGTATGGACCCCGGCAACTATCGAGCAGCGAAATCGCCTGCCTGCACAGCCATCGTGCCTGCTGGTCGATCCTGGCGCGGGGCGAGGCGCGCTACGGCGCCATCTTCGAGGACGACGTGGTCTTTTCCGCGAATGCCAGTTGTTTGCTTGCCGACTGCGGCTGGATCCCGGCCGACGCCGACATCGTCAAGCTGGAGACGTACTTCAGCAAGACCATAATCCAGCGGATGAGCATTTCCGCCGGTCATGGTTTTTCCGTGTCAAGGCTCTGCAAGTTCCATCCGGGAACCGGGGGCTACATCATCTCCAGGCAGGCCGCGCGCGATCTTCTCGAGGCGACCGAAAGGATCAACCTGACCGCCGATGACCTGATCTTCAACCCGGCGTTCGCGACATGGTCGAGCAACGCGATCTACCAACTTGTCCCGGCACTGTGCGCACAGGATCAAGTCCTCGGCGACAGGGCGCTGGGGATGCCAAGCCTGCTCGACCACGGACGCGAATGCAAATGGCTCGCCAGCGGCTTGATGACAAAACGCCGGCGGCCGATGACCGAGAAGATCAGGATCGAGATCGGGCGGGTCGTGGAATGGATCGTCGATTTCTGCAAGTTGCGGCGACGGACCGTCATCCCTCTCGCTTCGCCGGGGCCAAGGGATTAACCAGGCTTCTCCGGGACCCACTCACAGCGCCGCCGAAACCGGGCGTAAATGCCGCCACAGGGCAGCTCCACCCAGCTCGCCAAGATGCTGTCGAGCAACCGAATCGAATTCCGTTTCGCGTCCGATGTCACGAAATAGAAACCCTGTCCTGCGTCCAGAAACGGGTCATCGATCTAGTAACCGGAAGCTCAAGAGCCGCTTCGTCGCTGCTCGTTGCATTGCTCCTTCGGGATTCCTGACGAAATAATCATGCGACCGGGCACCATCTGTGCTAGAGGGCGGCGACAGTCTCCTGGAAGTATAGATTTTATCCGAAAATGAAGTACCTGGTCATCAATCTCGATCGATCCCCGGATCGACTTGCCCATATCACCGCCGAGTTTGCCCGCATCGGCATCGCGTTCGAGCGCGTCGCGGCGGTCGATGCAAGACAACATCCCGACCTGGTGCTGCAGCCCCAGCATGCCCGGTACGCCGAGCGACGCCTATTCGGCAGCGAGATCGCTTGCCTGCACAGTCACCGCGCCTGCTGGACCATCATTGCGCGGGACGACGCGCCCTACGGCGCCGTGTTCGAGGACGACATTGTGTTTTCCGCGAAAGCCGGTGTGCTGCTTGCCGATACGGGCTGGGTTCCGGCCGACGCCGATATCGTCAAGCTGGAGACATTCTTCCACAGAACGGTCATCCATCGGGCCGGCATCTCCGTCGGCCCGGGATTTTCCGTGTCCAGGCTGCGCAAGAACCACATAGGATCCGGAGGCTACCTGCTTTCCAGGCAAGCGGCCCGCGCCCTTCTGCGGGCAAGCGCGGAGGTCAACGTGGCGGTGGACAGCCTCATCTTCGACCCCGCATTCGCAACGGCAGCAGGCAAGACGATCTACCAGCTTGTTCCCGCGCTCTGCGCGCAGGACCAGTTCCTGCGCAACAGATTGCCAAGCCTGCTCCATCAGGAACGGCAAGCCGAGTGGACCGCGAGCGGGCAGGCCGAAAAACGCCGAAGGCCATTGTCGAAAAAGGTAGCGGTGGAGACCAGGCGGGTCGCCGAGTGGATCCTCGACTACTGCCAGTTGCGGCGACACGCGGTTATCCCGCTCGATCCGCCCGAAGCCGGACGTTAGATCTCTTGCCGCTACCGCCGGCGTGCCCGTGCCCACGCCGCGAAAGCAGGAGGCAGGCCTTTCGGTGCCCGTGTCGAAATTCCTGCTGAAGCTCGCCAGGATTGATCTCTGACGCTGCTTCGAAGGAAGGCTCACGCCCTGTTTTAGCCGCGCTCATTTCGTCGAACCGCAAATTAGCCCCAGAAATGATCAGCAATCCCTAGACCTTCACGTGCTAGACGGCTCTGGCGATCCGCTGAAGGTAAAGCCTGCGTGCGATATGAAGTGCCTTGTCATCAATCTCGATCGTTCTCCCGAGCGGCTTGCCCATATGACCGCCGAATTTGCCCGCATCGGCATCGGGTTTGAGCGAGTCGCCGGGATCGATGCCAGGCAACATCCCGACCTGGTGCTGCAGCCGCAGCACGCGATACACGCCATCCGGCCTCTTTCCGGCAGCGAGATCGCCTGCCTGCACAGCCATCGCGCCTGCTGGACGATCATTGCCAAGGGCGACGCCCCGTACGGTGTTGTGTTCGAGGACGACATGGTCTTCTCTGGCAAAGCCGGTGCATTGCTTGGCGATACGAGTTGGGTGCCAGCAGACGCGGACGTCGTGAAGCTCGAGACGTTCTTTTCCAGAACCGTCATTCAAAGGAGAAGGACTTCCGCCAGGAACGGTTTTTCCATGGTCCGGCTCCGCAAGGGCCATCCCGGGGCCGGGGGTTATCTCCTCTCGCGGCAAACCGCATGCGACTTCCTGGAAGCAACGGCGCAGGTCAACATAGCTGTCGATGATCTCATCTTCGACCCCACTATCTCAGCCGGCAAGACTGTCTACCAACTCGTTCCAGCGCTCTGCGCGCAGGACCAGTTCATTGGCGACGGGCTGCCAAGCCTGCTTGCCCCGGAACGGGACGCCGCGCGGACCGCGAGTGGACTTATGACAAAGCACAGGAAGCCGACAACCGCGAGAATCAGCAGGGAAGCCGGGCGGGCAGCGCGGCGGATCACCGATTTCTTTAAGCTGCGGCGGCGGATTGTCGTCCCGCTCGCTCCAGTCGAGGCAAACGACTAGAGCGTTTGCCGGATTGACAGCAGGCCATACCCAGCGCCGAGAAAACACGCTATAGACGCCGCCCAAAAGGCAAGGCCGACCGGTATCCATGGCGAAAATCTCCCTGAAGCTCGATGAACTGATCGACGGCGACGCTTTGCGCCGCGAGATGACGGCGCTGACCGCGGCCAGCGCCGGCGACGGTTCCAGCCAGGCCATCCGTGCCGCCGTTCTTCAGCTTCTCAAGGGGCGCCTCGCCGAGGGCCGCAAGACAGCCGAGGCCATGCTGATGCAAGATGGCGGCGGCAACGCCTGCGCCGAACGGCTGTCGCACCTGATGGACGAGCTGATCCGGGCGCTCTACGATTTTGCCGCGACGCATGTCTACCGGGTGAAGAACCGGTCCTCGGCCGAACGCATGGCGGTCGTTGCCGTCGGCGGCTATGGCCGCGGCACGCTGGCGCCGGGATCCGACATCGACCTGTTGTTCCTGCTGCCCTACAAGCAGACGCCGTGGGGCGAACAAACGGTCGAGTACATGCTCTACATGCTGTGGGACATGGGGCTGAAGGTCGGCCATGCCACCCGCAACATCGATGAGTGCCTCAGGCTGTCGCGCACCGACATCACCATCCGCACCTCGATCCTGGAGGCGCGATTCCTGTGGGGCGAACGCAAGCTCTATGATGAGCTGATGCTGCGCTTCGACCACGAGGTGGTGCGCACGACCGGCCCGGAATATGTGCAGGCCAAGCTCGCCGAACGCGACGAGCGCCATGCCAAGGCCGGCGAAAGCCGCTATCTGGTCGAGCCCAACGTCAAGGACGGCAAGGGTGGGTTGCGCGATCTGCAGACGCTGTTCTGGATCGGCAAGTATTTTTACCGCGTGCGCACCGGCGAGGAACTGGTCGAGAAAGGCGTCTTCACCGAGGCCGAGTATCGCGAGTTCCAGAAGGCCGAGGATTTCCTGTGGGCGGTGCGGTGCCACATGCATTTCCTCACCGGGAAGGCCGAGGAGCGGCTGCATTTCGACATCCAGCGCGAGATCGCCGAACGGCTCGGCTATACGACCCATCCCGGCCTGTCGGCGGTCGAACGCTTCATGAAGCACTATTTCCTCGTTGCCAAGGATGTCGGCGACCTGACCCGCATCTTCTGCGCCGCGCTGGAAGAGGAGCAGGCCAAGCACGTTCCCGGCTTCAACCGCATCTTCCTGACCTTCCAGCGCCGCAAGCGCAAGCTGGCCGGGACGTCAGACTTCATCGTCGACAACCATCGCATCAACATCGCCGACGACCAGGTGTTCGAGCGCGATCCGGTCAATCTTCTCAGGCTGTTCTGGTTCGCCGACAAGCACGGGCTGGAATTCCATCCCGATGCGCTGAAACTGCTCACCCGTTCGCTCGGCCTGGTCAACAAGTCGCTCAGGCGCGACGAGGAAGCCAACCGGCTGTTTCTCGACATATTGACCTCGGACCGCAACGCCGAACTCAACCTGCGGCGCATGAACGAGGCGGGGCTGCTGGGCCGGCTGATCCCGGATTTCGGCAAGATCGTCGCCATGATGCAGTTCTCGATGTACCACCACTACACGGTCGACGAGCACCTGATCCGCTGCATCGGCGTGCTGGCCGAGATCGAGCGCGGCGATGGCGAGAAGGTGCATCCGCTGTCGCATTCGCTGATGCCGGGCCTGAAGAAGAGCCGCGAGGCGCTTTATGTCGCCGTGCTGCTGCACGACATCGCCAAGGGCAGGCCTGAAGACCATTCCGAGGCCGGCGCCAGGATCGCAAGGCGGATCTGCCCGCATATGGGGCTTTCGCCGGCCGATACGGAAACCGTCGCCTGGCTGGTCGAGAACCACCTCGTCATGTCGATGACGGCGCAGACCCGCGACCTCAACGATCGCAAGACGATCGAGGACTTCGCCTCGATCGTGCAGTCGGTCGAGCGGCTGAAGATGCTGTTGATCCTAACCGTCTGCGACATCCGGGGCGTCGGACCGGGCGTGTGGAACGGCTGGAAGGGCCAGTTGCTGCGTACGCTCTACTACGAGACCGAACTGCTGCTGACCGGCGGCTTTTCGGAAGTCTCGCGCGCCCAGCGCACGGCGGCGGCACGCGAACGCCTGGCGGAGGCGCTCGCCGACTGGCCCGACAAGGCGCGCAAGCGCTATGTCGGACTGCATTATGAAAACTACCTGCTGACCGTGGACCTGCCGGACCAGCTTCGCCACGCCGAATTCATCCGCGAGGCGGACGCGGCGGGCAACAAGCTCGCCACCATGGTCAAGACCCACCAGTTCGAGGCGGTGACCGAAATCACCGTGCTGGCGCAGGACCATCCCCGTCTTCTCTCGGTCATTGCCGGGGCATGCGCCGGCGCCGGCGGCAACATCGTCGACGCGCAGATCTTCACCACGTCGGACGGCCGCGCGCTGGACACGATCCTGATATCGAGGGAGTTCGACCGCGACGAGGACGAGCGCCGGCGCGCCGAGCGCGTCGGCAAGCTGATCGAGGACGTGCTGTCGGGCAAGAGCTGGCTGCCGGAAATGATCGAGAAACGGACCAAGCCAAGGCGCGGATCCAAGGTGTTCAAGATCCCGCCGCGCGCCGAAATCCGCAACGCGTTGTCGAACCGGTTTTCGGTCATCGAGGTCGAGGGGCTCGACCGGCCCGGCCTGCTGTCGGAAATCACCGGGACGCTGTCCGACCTGTCGCTCGACATCGCCTCGGCGCACATCACCACTTTCGGCGAGAAGGTCATCGACACCTTCTATGTCACCGACCTCACCGGCCAGAAGATCGACAGCCCGGCCCGCATCGCCACCATTCGCAACAGATTGATAGCGACGCTCGAAGGCGCGGCACTCGAACGCGGCGGCAAGGCCAGGGCAGCCGCCGAGTGACGGCCATCATCTCCTTCTTCCATTCCCACAGGCAGTCTGCGAACGCATGAGTCTCGTCAAGAAATTCGCTACCGTCGCTTCCGGCACGTTGATGAGCCGTGCGCTCGGTTTCGGCCGCGAAATGCTGATGGCAGCCGCTCTGGGCACCGGACCGGTCGCGGACGCCTTCAACGCCGCCTTCCAGTTCCCCAACACGTTTCGCCGGCTGTTCGCCGAGGGCGCCTTCAACGCCGCCTTCGTGCCGCTGTTCGCCAAGGAAATCGAGACGCACGGCACCGACGGCGCCAAGCGTTTCTCGGAAGAAGTGTTCGGGGTCCTGTTCTCGGCGCTCTTGGTGCTGACCATCGCCATGGAACTGGCGATGCCGCTGATCGTGCGCTACCTGGTGGCGCCGGGCTTCGCCGACACGCCGGGCAAGTTCGAGACGACCGTCACGCTTGCGACGATCATGTTCCCCTATCTCATCTGCATGTCGCTCGCCGCCATGATGGCGGGGATGCTGAACTCGCTGCGCCGCTATTTCGCGGCGGCGATCGCGCCGGCTTTCCTCAACATCATCCTGATCAGCGTGCTTGGCTACGCGTGGTACCATGGGCTTGATGCACATGCTGTCGGCTTCGCCCTGTCCTGGGGCGTACTGGCGGCGGGCATGGTGCAACTCGCCATCGTCTGGGTGGCGGTGCGCAATGCCGGCATCTCGATCGGCTTCCGCCGGCCGAAGATGACGCCGAACGTGAAACGGCTCCTGATCCTGGCGCTGCCGGCGGCGATCACCGGCGGCATCACCCAGATCAACCAGCTGATCGGCACGGCCATCGCCTCGGCGCAGGACAGTGCCGTCTCCTCGCTGGCCTATGCCGACCGCGTCTACCAGCTGCCGCTCGGTGTCGTCGGCGTCGCGGTGGCGATCGTCCTGCTGCCCGAGCTGTCGCGGGCGCTGAAGTCGGGCAACCTGATCGAGGCTGCCAATCTGCAGAACCGCTCCGTCGAATTCACCCTTTTCATGACCTTGCCTGCGGCGGCGGCGCTGTGGGTGATGTCGGAGCCGATCGTGCGGCTGGTCTACGAGCGCGGCGCCTTCGCCGCCAACCATTCGACCCCTGTCGTGGCGGCGATCCTTGCGATCTTCGGTCTCGGCCTGCCGGCCTTCGTCCTGATCAAGGCCTTCACCCCAGGCTATTTCGCCCGCGAGGACACGCGCACGCCGATGATCTTCGCCGCAATCTCCGTGGCGGTGAACGTCGCCACCGCGCTGACGCTGTTCCCGAGGATGGGCGCGCCCGGAATCGCCGTGGCGTCGGCCGTCGCCGGCTGGGTCAACGCGCTGATGCTGCTTGCCGTGCTGATCCGGCGCGGCCATTGGGGTCGCGACGTTCCGCTCTTGAAACGCATTCCGCGCCTCGTGCTGTCAGCGGTGGTAATGGGGGTCGCCCTCTATTTCGCCGAGCATTATTTCGCCGTCAGGCTCGGACCGGGCTCGCCGCTGGTGATCAAGGCAACGACCGTGCTGGCGCTGGTGGCCGGCGGGGCGACGCTCTATTTCGTCACGGCGTTCGCCACGGGCGGCGCCGATTTCGGCATGATCCGCAGGAATGTGAAACGTGGCTCAGGCAAGGCGGCGGTCAAGGACCCGTCCCAGGATTTATAGTGTCTGCGCCGCCCCTCATTGCCCTGCCGGGCATTTCTCCCCGTAGAACGGGGAGAAAGAGGCTGAGCGGGCTACGGCGCTTTTTCTCCCCGTCACTATACGGGGAGAAATGTCCGGCAGGACAATGAGGGGCGGCGCGAACCTGTCAGGACGAAGTCATCCGCCCAGCGGCCCAACTTCCGCCTCTTGATCCCGTCCGCCCCTTCGTTCATAAGCGCGCCGTCGAAAGACTTTCGCCGCGTGCGAAACGGCCCTCCACAAGCCACGGGGAAAATCCATGTCCGCCTTCAAGCCACTCGTCTTCTCCGGCGTCCAGCCGACCGGCAATCTGCATCTCGGCAACTATCTCGGCGCCATCAAGAAATTCGTCGCCCTGCAGGATACGTCGGACTGCATCTACTGCGTCGTCGACCTGCATTCGCTGACCGCGCAACTCGTCCATGACGACCTTGCCGACCAGACGCGGTCGATCACCGCGGCGTTCCTCGCCTCCGGCATCGACCCGAAGAAGCACATCGTCTTCAACCAGTCGCGGGTGATGCAGCATGCCGAGCTCGCCTGGATCTTCAATTGCGTCGCGCGCATCGGCTGGATGAACAAGATGACGCAGTTCAAGGACAAGGCCGGCAAGGACCGCGAGAATGCCTCGCTGGGCCTGCTCGCCTATCCCTCGCTGATGGCGGCCGACATCCTGCTTTATCGCGCCACCCATGTGCCGGTGGGCGAGGACCAGAAGCAGCACCTGGAATTGACCCGCGACATCGCCCAGAAATTCAACAACGATTTCTCCAACCGCATCGCCGGTCTTGGTGTCGGCGTCGAGATGCAGGTCGGCGAGGAGACGGTGAACGGCTTCTTCCCGATCACCGAACCGGTCATCGGCGGCCCGGCGGCGCGCATCATGAGCCTGCGCGACGGGTCGAAGAAAATGTCGAAGTCGGACCCATCGGATCTGTCGCGCATCAACCTGACCGACGATGCCGACACCATCTCGAAGAAGATCCGCAAGGCCAAGACCGACCCGGAGGCCTTGCCGAGCGAGGTCGACGGACTGGAAAGCCGGCCCGAGGCGGAGAACCTGGTCGGCATCTATGCGGGCCTCGCGGAAATGTCGAAGGCCGATGTGCTGAAGCAATTCGGCGGCCAGCAATTCTCCGTGTTCAAGCCGGCGCTGGCCGATCTCGCGGTGGAGAAACTGGCGCCGATCGCCAGCGAGATGCGCCGCATCCAGGGCGACCGCGCCTATGTCGACGCGGTGCTCCGGGATGGCGGCGAACGCGCCGGCGTGCTCGCCGAGACGACTATGAAGACGGTGCGCGACATTATCGGGCTGCTGCAGGGCTGAGCCCGATCGTCAATGCGCCGCCTCGTACCGGCCCAAGACATACTGGCCTATGGCCGGCGGCTTGCCGCCGGCCTGCCGCGGTGGCAGATTGCGGCCGAAAAGATACCGAGTAGATAGACATGGTCTCCAAACGCCTCAGCCGCGAAGCCGGTCATCGCAGGAAATTCCTGACGATCATCGATGACACGCCGGAATGCGAACGCGCCGTCGCCTACGCTTCGAAGCGGGCGCAGAGCACCAGCGGCACGCTGGTGCTGCTCTATGTCATCGTGCCGGACGACTTCCAGCACTGGCTGGGCGTCGAGAAGATCATGCGCGAGGAGGCGAACGCCACGGCGCGCGCGGCGCTGGACGGCTACGCCAACAAGGTGCGCCAGAAGCTCGGCATCGAACCGGAGATGGTCGTGCGCGAAGGCAAGCCGACCGAAGAGATCCACAAGCTGATCGAGGAAGACCAGGACATCGCCATTCTCGTGCTGGCGGCCGGCGCCGGCAAGGAAGGGCCGGGCCCGCTGGTCGGTGCCGTGGCCGGCAAGGGTGCCGCTTTCCCCATTCCGGTCACCGTTGTACCGCAGAATCTGTCGGATGAGGAAATCGACAGCCTGGCCTGAGGCCCGCCCGGGATTCAGCTCCCCAGCCAGCAAAAACATTCCGCCGGCCGGCCGTTCCGGCGATGCGTTTCGCTTGAATGTCCCGCCGATAGAGCCTATTTAGAACTATTCCAAACTAGTTGCCCAAAACGGGCATGGAGACGGCCATGTTCATCCAGACCGAGTCGACGCCCAATCCGGCGACGTTGAAGTTCCTGCCTGGCAAGGAAGTGCTGCTCGAAGGCACCGCCGATTTCCGTGATGCCGACAGTGCGGCGACGGCCTCGCCGCTGGCTGGGCGGCTGTTCGAAATCCCTGGCGTCACCGGCGTGTTCTTCGGCTATGATTTCATCACCGTGTCGAAGGATGGTCCGGACTGGCAGCACCTGAAGCCGGCGATCCTCGGCGCCATCATGGAGCATTTCATGTCCGGCGCGCCTGTCATGGCCAAGGCCGGCCCCGCCGCCGAGACCAGCCAGACGGGCGAATTCTACGACAAGGCCGACGAGGAGCTCGTCATCACCATCAAGGAGTTGCTCGACACGCGCGTGCGCCCGGCGGTCGCCCAGGACGGCGGCGACATCACCTTCCGCGGCTTCGAGAACGGCACCGTGTTCCTGCACATGAAAGGTGCCTGCGCCGGTTGCCCGTCGTCGACGGCGACGTTGAAGCACGGCATCCAGAACCTGCTTCGCCATTTCGTACCGGAAGTGCAGCAGGTCGAGCAGGTTTCCTGATTCTTCTTCCGCGCCGCCGTCGATCTGCGAGCGCGGCCTGAAACATCCTATCCGCGAACAACAAAAAACCGGGCCGAATTGCCCGGTTTTCTGTTTGGGACGTCCGTTGTTGCCTAGACGGTCCGCGTATGAAAGGCGACTTCCAATTTAACCACGATATGCCGAAAAAGCGGACAGGCTTCCCGGCATCATGGCCTAAAGAACGATGACCTTGGCGCCGACCTCGGCGCGATCATAGAGGTCGATGACATCCTGGTTCATCAGCCGGATGCAGCCCGACGACATCGCCTTGCCGATCGAGTTCCATTCCGGGCTGCCGTGCAGGCGGTAGCCCATGTCGCCGCCCTTGTTGAACAGGTACATGGCGCGCGCGCCGAGCGGGTTCTTCAGGCCAGGATCCATGCCGCCGGCGAACTTGGCGAGCTCGGGCTGGCGCTTGATCATCTGTGAGGGCGGCGTCCAGGTCGGCCATTCGCGCTTGATGGCGATATGGGCGGTGCCGTGCCATTCGAAGCCCTCGCGGCCGACGCCGATGCCGTAGCGGATGGCCCGGCCGTCACCCTCGACGAAGTACAGAAACTTGTTCTGCGTATCGACGATGATGGTGCCCGGCTTTTCCTTGGTGTCGTAGCTGACTTCCTGGCGATGGTACTTCGAGGGAACCTTCTCGATCGGGATGCGCGGCAGCTGGTAGCCGGCATCGGTCACCGCGCCATAGTCGTTGGAAAATATCTGCCCGCCGATGGTGCTGCAACCGGCAATAGCGGTGGACAGCGCCAATGCGGCAATTATTGCAAGCGACTTCATGCGCATGTGGTGATCGGTGCCCCGCCTGAACCAGAGCGGCACGAGTCGGCCGCTTTCTTGCCATCATTCATGCTGGCATTTGCTTTGCTTGCCAAGCACACGATGCCTATATGCGGGGACTTACGTGCTGGTATGCGTATCACTATGGCATTTCGGCAACATACTTCACCGGATTGTGAAGGAAATTCAATGAGGCCTGAATCACGGGCCCCGCAAAATCGAGGACCCGCCATGAATGTCGGCGACGCCGCCCACCGCTCAGGCCTGCCGGCCAAGACCATCCGTTACTACGAGGAGATCGGCCTGATCGCGCCCGCGCGCGCCGCCAATGGCTACCGCGATTATTCGGGCGACGACATCCACCGGCTGGCCTTCCTGCGCCGCGCGCGCAATCTCGGCTTTTCCATAGACGATTGCCGCCAGTTGATGGCGCTCTACAAGGATCGCGGCCGCGCCAGCCACGACGTGCGCGCGATCGCCGCCGCCCATGTCACGGCCATCGAGGAGAAGGTGCGCGAATTGCAATCGATGCGCTCGACACTGCAGAAGCTCGTCCACGCCTGCCATGGCGACGAGCGGCCGGACTGCCCGATCCTGGATGATATGGCGGGGGCGTTAGTCAGCGACAAACCCCAGCGCAGGATCGATGGACAGCGTATTGAAGACGGTGGTCAACGCCAGGGTGCGACGGGCGACAAGCCGGATAGGCCGAGATCCTCAAAGCCTGGTCCCGCCTCATGACCGATTGGCTGGATTCCGCCGTGGTTGTTGGCGGTGCGAGCGACCTTGCTGTCAGCATTGGTTCGTGTGGTATATTGCACGCTCTAATATGAGCGTAGGATATAAGCACTGCAGCTGTCCCACTGACCGGTGACCCCGGTGATCGGAGAGACCGCATGACCCGCGACCAGATGCTCGCCCACCTTCGCGCCGCCGATGCGGTCGCTCGCGAGGCTGCCGCGCACGGCCACCATCCGTTCGGTGCTGTTCTAGTCGGCCCCGATGACGCGATCCTCATGCGCCAAGGCAATATCGACACCGTGCATCATGCCGAGACCGAACTTGCCCGGCGCGCGGCGGCAGCCTATTCGCCGGAGTTTCTCTGGACATGCACGCTGGTCTCGACCGGCGAGCCCTGTGCGATGTGCACCGGAACGCTCTACTGGGCAAATATCGGCCGGCTGGTCTACGGCTTCGAGGAAACCGAACTCCTCGCGCTGACTGGCGACCATCCCGAAAACCCGACGATGAGCCTGTCCTCGCGCATTGTGCTCGGCTCTGGACAGAAGAAGATCGAGGTTCACGGCCCCTTCCCCGAAATTGCGGACGAACTGGTCTCGGTGCACCGTGGCTTCTGGCAGCGGTAGTGGTTCTTCGCGCCCAAGGGGGTGGGTTGTCAAATATCCAATCGGGCGATTGTATATTTGACAGACCCATTGGCGAATTGCGCCGGAACTCTGTGACGGCAGGCTCCCATTCATTTATGTTTCTGGTTAAGCTTATCCCAGCCGAAAACGAGAAGTTCGTGAGCTTCCACCTCGGCCATACGGGCGCAGTCGAGAGCTGCAGCTGCACATTCAGCGTCGAAGAGTTCGGTTCTTTCGTTAGTGCGGTTTTGAAGACAAAGGAAGCGCTGGAATAACCGAATTTGCCGGGGCGCAATCGGACCCCTCCATCCGCGCGGTAACACAATGACAGCCTTCGGCACATGGGGAAGAAGACAAAACGGAAGGCCAATCAGGCGATTGAAGAGCCGATAGAAGTCGATCTTGAAGCGGAAGCCGCCTACTATGCCCGCAAGGTTGGCATAACGGTTCAGGAAGCCGCCAAGATCATCCGGGAAGCCCGCGCGCCCAAGCTATCGATAGTCCGTAAGGACGGGCGACAAGCGCCGTTAGGGCCTACTTCGACCCGGCCCCAAACCACCGGAATCCGCCACCCTGCGGTAACTTGCCAGCGCATTCTCGCGGAGCCTTCGGATTGACTAAAACGGTGATAATCGAGCCAGCCTTCGCAGCGCCGATGGGAAATAGCCATGGGCTCGTTTCGATGCGATAAACCTCTCCGTCAAACGAGTATTGCAGCAGATAACTGTCTGACCCGTCGCCCCCATCAATAAATTTCAAGACCTCTGCGGTTGTCGGAACCCAGTCCTTTGTGTGGTCCCGCAACCAGTTTTGATGAATGATTGCGGCGGCAACTAATGCTGCCCCGCAAAGTATGAAGGCCAGAAGGAACGCCATCAAAGCCGCTCAGCTTGAGTCTTTGCCGCCCTTTTCGGTATCCGCCTTCGGCGGCGGCGCTTTCGCCACCTTCCTAATCGCTGCGTTCAACGGCTCTTCGGAATCGACGGTTTCGATCTTGCGCGCCAGTTCGCGGAACTTCTCTACTTGACTCTTGGGGGGCTTCTCTGATTCCGTTTTATTCATGGGGCTGGAACTTTCTCAGATATATGAACTTCTTGCCGGCAGGATCGATCCAATTGAGGTAGGTAAGTTGCCAGAGCCGGTGGCGGATTTTATTTGTGCCTCCTTGCCCATTGTCTACCTGTCGAACTACTCACTCAAGCACGTAATGGAGGAACATCCAGACGTTACGTTTATCGACCTGCTTTGCATCCCCCTTATGCTTACATTTGGCCTTTGGGTAGGCCAGTCCGATAGGGTTGGAGCAAATCAAAAGCCCAATTCTGGCTGCGTTAGCTACGTCCATCCCGAGACCCTGGTACGATACATAGGCGCGGTGAAGTCGGCGGCATCTGGTTTTGAGATCTATCTCACCACGTTCCACAGGTCTCGGGCTCGGCAGACTACATCAATCCTGCGGCGCGGCCCGCTCTTGCAGACCCACAAATAATGAGGGGACGGCCTAGGCAGCCGTCCCCTTCGTCAACTGGCATGATAGGGCCTGCCTGAGAACCCTATAAGTCGCTCCCATGGCCTAACATGGTGCTACGGCAGGCAGAATTTCACCGTGTCGCACGCCAGAACGGCCTAACATAGTGCTTATCCCTCCCTCGGGAAGTGCGGACCTCGCTAAGCATGGTGATTTTAGCAAATCGGAAGAGGTCTGTGAATCCCGTAAATAAATTGTCCACTAGAGCCTTAGTTCTCAACGCTTGTATCGTTTCCGAAACGGTTCGCCCTTCCAAAGCGGCAACTTTAGCTGCACCGGTTTTCGGTAGTGGTCCTTCTTGGCATCAAGCAGGTTGACGATACGTCAGGCGCTTGCCCTTGGCGCCCTTCAAGGCGATCAGCGAACGAACGTTGTCGTCAATGCCCAAGCGACGCGGTTGCTGTACCGGAAATCGAACTCGGCCAGATAGCGGTGCAGATGGTGTTCGGCGCAATGCTGATAGACGCCCTTCATGCCGCGCTTGAAGATCGAGAAATAGCCTTCGATGGTGTTGGTGTGGATATTGCCGCGAACATATTCATCCTTGGAATGCGTGACGAACTCGTGCGAGGCGAAATCCTGGCCCGCGCGGCGATAGATGCCGCTTTCGTCGGTCATGAGCGCGCTTTCCTTGGCGATGTTGGCGCGGACGATAGGCATGACATTGCCCATGCGGGCGGTATCGACGTGGAAGGAACGGGCCTTGCCGCCGCGCTCGACCAGCGTAACGACCGTATTCTTGTGAGCGCTGCCGCCCTTCTTCACAGGCATACCGGCGAGACGGCCAATGTAGGTTTCGTCCACCTCAACAAACTTGCCTGCCCCGCCCATGGGCGTGAAGTCATCAGAGCGCATGGCTTCGCGGATGCGATGGCAGAGGAACCACGCCGTCTTGTAGGTGATTTCCAGAGCGCGGTGCAGTTGATGGGCCGAAACGCCCTTCTTGCTGGCGCACATGGCGTGCAACGCCTGTAGCCAGATATGCAGCGGGAGCTTGGACTCCTCGAAGATCGTGCCCATGCGAACGGTGAACTTCTTACGGCAATCCGAGCACTTATAGAGGCCGTGGATTTCCAAGCCATGCGGGTTCTTCTTGGAGGGCTTCGTGCGGCCACCCTTCAAGGCGTAGTGCTTTTCCATCGAACCGCAATGGAAGCAAACCGGGCCCTGCGGCCACAGCATACCCTCGACATGCTCAAAGGCGGCGGCTTCATCGTGGAAGTAGGGGCGTGACAGAACGGACATAACGATAACTCCTTGGATTCGTTATCGCATATCCGTTTGGGTCTGTCAAATATATAATCGCCTCCAATCGCCGGGTTCAAACCGTGAACAAAATCTGGCATGGTGCCTGGCATGCCAATCATCTCCCCGATTCCCCTGAATCCTCTGATCGACGGCCGCCAGTCCGAGCGCGCCATGCTGGTGCGGCGCGGCGTGCAGCGGTTGCTGATGCAAATGGGCGCGCATGTGCTGCCTGAACTGTCACTGGCCACCGGCCGCCGAGCCGACCTCGTGGCGCTGACCCGGCAGGGCGACATCTGGATCATCGAGATCAAATCCTCGATCGAGGATTTTCGCGTCGACCGCAAATGGCCTGATTACCGGCTACATTCCGACCGTTTTTTCTTCGCCACCCATCCCGGTGTGCCGGCGGAGATTTTTCCGGAAGAGTGCGGGTTCATCCTCTCCGACGGCTATGGCGCTGAAATCCTGCGCGACGCACCCGAACACCGCATGGCGGCGGCAACGCGCAAGGCGCTGATGCTGCGCATCGCGCGCGCCGGTGCTTCGCGGCTGCTGGCGGCGGAGCTTGCGGGTGTCGCGGTGCCGGTGCTCGAGGGGGAAAGCGAGTAGCGGCTGGCAATTGCGCCAAGAGTCACATGCGGCAGCCTCGCAGAACATGGGTTCCTCGCCCCACGAAAGTGGGGCGAGGAACCGAGGTCTGCAAAACCCGTTCTACTCTTCCACTTCCACTCCACGCGCAGCCGGAGCCATCAGCAGCACCGCGGCACCGAGCAGCGCGGCGATGAAGGAGCCCGCGAGGATGCCAACCTTGACCGCGTCCTGCAGCGCCACGTCGCTGGCGAAGGCGAGCAGGCCGATGAACAGGCTCATGGTGAAGCCGATACCGCACAGCAGCGAGATGCCGAGCATGTGCACCCAGCCGGCATGGGCCGGCAGGTCGGCAAGGCCGAAGCGGATGGCGAGCGCGGAGGAGCCGAACACGCCGACCAGCTTGCCGACGACGAGACCGGCCGCGACGCCCAGCGTCAGAGGTTCGATCAGGGCGCCGAAACTCAAGCCGGCGAGCGAAACGCCGGCATTGGCAAAGCCGAAGATCGGGATGACGATGAACGCCACCAGCTTGTGCAGGCCATGCTCAAGCCGGTGCAGCGGCGAATGGTCGAGATCGTGGCCGATCCCGGCGGAGCGTTCGAGCGGAATGGTGAGCGCCAACGCAACGCCGGCGAGTGTGGCATGGACGCCCGACTTCAGCACCAGCACCCACAGGATGGCGCCAAGCACGAGATAGGGCACCAGGCTCATCATCCGCATGCGGTTGAGCACGACAAGCACGGCAATGACGGCGAAGGCCGCGCCGAGATAGGCTAGCGACAGGCCGCTGGTGTAGAATATGGCGATGATGATGACCGCGCCGAGGTCGTCGATGATGGCAAGCGCGGTCAGGAAGACCTTCAGCGAAGCCGGCACGCGGCTGCCGAGCAGCGACAGCACGCCGAGCGCGAAGGCGATATCGGTGGCGGTCGGGATCGCCCAGCCGGACAGTGCGGCCGGATTGTTGCTGTTGACAGCGACATAGACCAGCGCCGGCACCACCATGCCGCCTGCCGCGGCGATGCCGGGCAGCACCCTGCGCGGCCAGGTCGAGAGCTGGCCATCCAGCATCTCGCGCTTGATCTCCAGCCCGACGAGCAGGAAGAACACCGCCATCAGCCCGTCATTGACCCAGTGCGAGACACTGAGCGGCCCGAGATAGGCGTGGAGAACGGCGAAATAGGTTTCGGCGAGCGGCGAATTGGCGACGATCAGGGCAAGGGCGGCCGCTGCCATCAGGATGATGCCGCCGGCCGCCTCGCTGTCGAGGAATTCGCGGAAGACGGAAACCGGCCGCTGCTTCTGATCCTGCATGTCGCCTCCGTCATGCCGCCTGCTCGGCGGAGTTTCATTGTCCAAGCGTCGGCGCTGCCCCTCACCTGCCTGCCGGCATCCTCTCCCCGTATAGTGACGGGGAGAGGGGCGCTGTTATCGCCGATTTCGCCAACCGCCGATGTCGCAACATGGCGCCGCGTTGCGGCGGGCCGCTTTCTCCCCGTACGGGGAGAAAGCCCGGCAGGGCAATGAGGGGCGGCACTGACCTGTCTAATAGGCGGTCTCCGCTGCGCGTTGTAAACTGGTATTGGTCTGATGCTCCGCGTGGTTGACGCGCCTCAGCGCGGCGCGCGCTTGGCCAGGATCCGCTGTAGCGTGCGGCGATGCATGTTGAGCCGGCGCGCGGTCTCGGAGACGTTGCGTTCGCACATTTCGTAGACGCGCTGGATATGTTCCCAGCGGACACGGTCGGCCGACATCGGGTTTTCCGGCGGGGCGGCGCGCTCGCCGGTGGTGCGGGTCAGTGCGGCAAAGACATCGTCGGCATCGGCGGGCTTCGACAGATAGTCGACGGCGCCGAGCTTCACCGCGGTCACCGCGGTGGCGATGTTGCCGTAACCGGTCAGGATGATGGTGCGGGAATCCTCGCGCTTCTCGCGGATGGCGGCGACCACGTCGAGGCCGTTGCCGTCGCCGAGCCGCATATCGACCACGGCATAGGCGGGCGGATTGGCGCGGGCCTTGCCCACGGCCTCCTCGACGCTCTCCGCCGTCTCGACCACGAAACCCCTGGTTTCCATGGCACGGGCCAGACGGGTCAGGAACGGCTTGTCGTCATCGACGATCAGAAGCGAGGTGTCCTCGCCTTCAACCATGGGCCCACTGTTTTCATCGCCTGTCATCGTCTTGAAAAATTCCTGCTGCCTTATTTTTACGCAGATATAGTTTTGCGGGGCTATTGTCCAATTTACGCAGTGTCAAACATGGTCGCCGGGGCCGATTGCGGGTTCAGGAAGACAGTTCTCGGCCACGAAATCCGCACCACCGCCCCTTCGCCGAGGCCGCTCGAATTGCGAAAATCGAGCGTGGCGCCAGACCGTTCGAGCAAAGTCTTGGCGATGAACAGGCCGAGCCCGAGGCCGCCGCCAGCTTCCGTACCCTGGCGTGTCGACATATAGGGCTCGCCAATGCGGTCGATGATCTCGGGCGGAAAACCCGGGCCGTCATCGGTGATGGAGAAGGAGACCATCGCCTCGTCCCAGCTCCAGCGCACGGTGACGCTGTTGCGGGCGAAATCGACGGCATTCTCGACCAGGTTGCCGAGGCCGTAGATGACACCCGGATTGCGCCGCCCGACAGGCTCCGGCCCGGTCCGGTCGCCGGGACGAAGCTTGATCGAAATGCCGAAGTCGCGATGCGGCGCGGTGACCTCCTCGACCAGCGAGGTCAGCGGCAGGCGCGACAGATGCGCCTCGCCCTCCGACGACAGGCTGGTCAGGCGCTTGAGGATTTCGCGGCAGCGCTCGCTCTGCGAGCGCAGCAGCTTCACGTCTTCCCCGTATTTCGGATCGGTGCCGAGCGCCTTCTCCATTTCCTTGGCGACCAGCGTGATGGTGGCGAGCGGCGTGCCGAGTTCGTGCGCGGCGGCGGCCGCCAGGCCGTCGAGCGCCGAAAGGTGCTGCTCGCGCTGCAGCACCAGTTCGGTGGCGGCCAGCGCGTTGGCCAGAAGCCGGGCCTCGGCGGCCACCCGGAAGGCGTACATGGCGGTGAAGGCGATGGAGGACAGCACCGCCATCCACATGCCGGCGACATAGATAAAGGGCATCACCAGCGGCGCGCCTTCGTACCAGGGCAGCGGCAGATGGCGAAAGACCAGCAAGGTCGCCGCTATCATCACCAGCCCGCCAAGGATGGCGGTGAGCCGGAGGGGCAGCGACGTCGCCGAAATGACCACGGGCACGGTCATCAGCAGCGAGAACGGGTTGGTCAGGCCGCCGGTCATGTAGAGCAGGCCGGCAAGCTGCAGGCTGTCGAAGATCAGGATGCCGAAGGCGGCGAACGGGGTAAGCCTATGCGCGGCCGGGAACCGGAAGGCCAGAAACAGGTTCATCCAGGCCGAACAGGCGATAAGCGCAAAACACAGGCTGACCGGCAGCGGGAATTTCAGGCCGTAGGCGACGACAAGAACCGTAACGCTCTGGCCGACAATGGCAAGCCAGCGCAGCCGGATCAGCGTGTTGAGGCGCAGCCGCTGGCTCTGCTGGAAATCGGGTGTGTTCAGGATGTTGATCATGGCCATGGATTACAGCCGCGGGATGGACAGCGCTAGTAGCGGTGCAAAGGGACATTCGGGATTGGCCGAGGCCTCAAAACTTCGTCATCCCAGGGCGGAGCAGGAGCGTAGCTCCGTCGCGGAGACCCTGGGATCCATTCCGTGACCTTGGCCATAGAGCGCAGCGGAGCAGAATTCTGCACCGTGGCGGAGCTCGAAGGTCGCGGCATGGATCCCTTGGGCTGCGAAGCAGCTCCAGGGGTCTGCGCCGCGTCGCTTCGCTCCTTGCTCCGCCTGTGGATGACGAAATGACGGGTGTTTTACGCCAATCACCAATGTGTGCCGTTCGCCATATAAGCGGCTAGCCAAGCGTCGGCCCCAAGGTTACGTGCCTCTCGGCTTCGCTCTTGCGGTCGCTAAGGCGAGCAGTGGGTTTTCCGGCCAGACATGCCTGGGATAGCGGCCGCGCATGTCGGCGCGCACATCAGCCCAGGAGCCGCGCCAGAAGCCCGGCAGGTCACGCGTCGTCTGGATCGGCCGGTGCGCCGGCGATAGCAGTTCGAGTGTCAACGGCACGGTACCGTTGGCGATCGAAGGATGGCGGTCGAGGCCGAACAGTTCCTGGACGCGGACCGCCAGAACCGGCCATTCGCCGTCATAGCGGATCGGCACGTGACTGCCCGACGGGACGTCGAAATGGGTCGGCGCCAGCGCATCGACCTTGCGCTGCAGGTCATGCGGCACGTGCGAAGCCAGTCCGGCCGGGATCACACCGGGATCGATGGCGGCCAGGGACGCCGCACCGGACAGAAACGGCAGCAGCCAGTCGTCGAGGCGCTCGATGAGCGCTTCTTCCGACATGTCGGGCCAGGGCGCGCCTAAACCCTTGTGCAGCCAGGACAGCCGCTGGCGCAGCGTCTGAGCCTCCTTGCTCCAGGTCAAGAGGGAAAGCCCATGCTCGCGCAAGGCCTCAACAATAGCGCGGTCGGCATCGGTGCCGGCCGGCGGAGGCAGCATGCGTTCGGCGAGTGTGACGGCGCCGAGGCGCACGGTTTCGCGCACCCGCACGGCGCGGCGCTCGCGGTCGAAACTCGTCTGCCTGCGCGTTTCGATCTTGCCGCCAAGTGCTGACCGGATGTCCTCCTCGCTGATTGTCGCCGCGGCCGTGATGCGGGCATTCTGCGCCTTGCCCTGCAGGTCGGCGACGACCAGAAAGGGTTCGCCCGCCAGCGGATCGGCGGCGTCGAGCATGGCGCCGGAGCCATTGGCCAGCACGAAACGGCCGCGCTCGCCGCGCGCCTTGGCGACCCGATCCGGCCAGGCATGGATGAGCAGGGTTCCGGCTGGAACAGCTCCGCTGGTCTTCGCACCGCCTGCCTGCCTGGCCAGGCGCTCGGCAAGCTGGCGCGCCGACGTGGCACGCGGCGATTTCTCGCCGCGAAAGCGCATCAGCCGCCGTTCGAGATCGGCACCGTCGCCGCCAAGGCCGCGTTCGGTGAGCAGCACCGCAAGCATGGCCGCCTCGCCGGCATGACCGCTGCCAGCCGCCTCGGCGACCATATGCGCCAGCCGCACCGGCAAAGCGAGCTTGCGCATCGAGGCGCCGGCTTCCGTCAAGCGCCCGGCCTCGTCGATGGCCTCGAGCGCGCGCAACAGCGCCCTTGCTTCATTGAGCGCCGGCGACGGCGGCGGATCGAGGAAGGCAAGCCTGGTTGGATCGGCGACGCCGAAGGCGGCGCAGTCGAGCAGCAGGCCGGAAAGATCTGCTTCGAGGATTTCCGGCGGGGCGAAGGCAGGAAGCGCCGCCGTCTGCTCGGCGCGCCACAGCCGGATCGCGACGCCGGCCTGCGTACGACCGGCGCGGCCGGCGCGCTGGTCGGCGGAAGCCTTGCTGACACGAACTGTCTCCAGACGTGTCAGGCCGCTGGCCGGCTCATAACGCGGCAGCCGCGACAGGCCAGAATCGATGACGACGCGCACGCCATCGATGGTGATCGAGGTTTCGGCGATCGAGGTCGCCAGCACCACCTTGCGGCGGCTCGCCGGTGCCGGCTTGATCGCCGCGTCCTGCGCCTTGCCGTCGAGCTGGCCATAGAGCGGGACGATGTCGGTGTCGGCGCCGACCTTGCCGGCCAGCCGCTCGGCGGTGCGCTCGATCTCGCGCTGGCCGGGCAGGAAGGCGAGCACGCTGCCGCTCTCCTCGGCAAGCGCCGTTCGGATCGCCTTGGCCATGGCATCCTCGATGGCGATGCCGGCCGGCCGTTCGTCATACCTGACATCGATGGGGAAGGCGCGGCCCTGGCTTTCGATCACCGGCGCGCCCGACAGGAGTTTCGCGACCCGTGCGCCGTCGAGCGTCGCCGACATCACCAGCAGGCGCAGATCCGGCCGCAGTGCGCCCTGGACGTCGAGGGCGAGAGCGAGACCGAAATCGCCGTCGAGCGAGCGCTCGTGGAATTCGTCGAAAATGACCGCCGAAACGCCGGGCAGTTCAGGGTCGTCAAGAATCATCCGCGACAGAACGCCCTCGGTGACGACCAGGATTTTCGTCCGTGCCGAGGTGCGGTTTTCCATCCGCATGGCATAGCCCACCGTAGCGCCCGGCTCCTCCCCAAGCAGTTCGGCCATGCGGCGCGCGGCGGCGCGGGCGGCGAGCCGGCGCGGTTCGAGCAACACGATCTTGCCCGTGCCCGCCCAGGGCGCATCGAGCAGCGCCAACGGCACCAGCGTGGTCTTGCCGGCGCCGGGTGGCGCCACCAGCACGGCGCTGTTGCCGGAGCCGAGCGCCTCGCTCAGCGCCGGCAGCACGGCGGATACTGGAAGCTCCGGCAAGGACTTGGTCGTCATTGCGCCCGCATATCAGCCGTCACGGGGGCGGTGCAACTTATCGAATTGCGGCGACTCAAAGCCGGGTGCGCGAAAACGGGTTCCAGCGCACCGTACCCAGCCGCACTTCTTCGCGCACCATGGTCAGCAGGCCGGAGCCGCCGACGACCGCGAGGCCGACAAGCGACAGCCAGTCCGGGTATTCGTGGAAGAACAGCGCGCCGAGGATCACCGCCCAGACGATCTGCGAATAATGCGTCGGCGCGATCCGGTTGGCGGGGGCGTATTTGGCGGCCAGCAATTGCAGCAATTGTCCGCCTGCGGTGAAGGCGCCGGCCATCACCAGCCAGACCAGCTGCTTTCCATCCGGAACGGTGAACGAAGTCACGGCGGCACCGATGCCGTTGAACAGCAGTCCGTACCCGATCAGTACGCCGAGAATGGTTGTGCGTTTTTCCCGCTGCGCCAGCGAACGCATCAGGATGACGTTGGTGGCGGCGAGGAAAGCGATGATGAAAGCGGCAAGGTGGCCTAGGTGCAACTCGCGAAAGCCCGGCCTGACCACCAGCATGACGCCGGCGAAGCCGGCGACCACCGCCAGCCAGCGCCAGGGGCCAACCTTCTCCTTGAGGATCACGGTGGAAAGAATGGTGACGCAGTGCGGCGCCAGAAAGATAAGCGCATAGGCCTCGGCCAGCGGAATGGTGGTGAAGGCATAGACGCTGAGCACGCCTGATGCGATGCCGGCCCAGGCCCGCGCCTGCACCGCCCAGGGACGTTTGGTGCGCCAGAAATCACGCCAGCGCTCGCTGGCCGGCCGGCTGAAGAAAAGGAAGCAGCCGGCGAGAAGAAGCCGATCTCGAACACCGTGAATTGGCCGCCCAGGCTCTTGATAACGGCATCGCTGCACGAATAGCTTGCATAGGCGATCAGGGCGAGCAGGATTCCGTTCGGCACGTTTTTTCATTTCCGGGAGAGAATAGTTGAAAATACTGGCGCTCGGTGCGCATCCGGACGACATCGAGATCTTCATGTTCGGTACGATGGCCGCCTATGCCGCGCAAGGCGCAGCACTCACTTTTGCCGTGGCCACCCATGGTGCCAGGGGCGGCAAGAGCGATCCCTCCGTTCTGGCTCGTGTCCGCCGCGAGGAAGCGATGGCCTCGGCCGCGCTGCTCGGGGCCGCGCCGCGCTTTCTCGACTTTCCCGATGGCGGCCTAGTGGCGGATGCCGCCCTGATCGATGCGCTGAAAACGCTGATCAGCGAAATCGGGCCGGACCTCGTGATCACGCACGCGCCCAACGACTACCACGCCGACCACCGCGCATTGTCGGACGGGGTGCGCATCGCGGCGTCGTTCGGCGTCCCCGTGCTGCATGCCGACACGATGGGCGGCACCGGATTCTCGCCGACGCACTATGTCGATGTTTCCGCCCATGCCGAGATCAAGGCCAGGGCAATCCGCATGCACCAGTCGCAGGACCCGGATCGCTTCGTAGATATCGCCCGGACGCAAAACCTTTTTCGCTCAGGCCAATGCAATGGCGCACCGGGGTCGCAGGCTGAAGCCTTTCGCTTCGAACCGATGTTTCCCTTCGGGGA
The DNA here is from genome assembly GCF_004792105.1 of Mesorhizobium sp. M8A.F.Ca.ET.161.01.1.1. Taxonomy (NCBI): domain Bacteria; kingdom Pseudomonadati; phylum Pseudomonadota; class Alphaproteobacteria; order Hyphomicrobiales; family Phyllobacteriaceae; genus Mesorhizobium; species Mesorhizobium sp. M8A.F.Ca.ET.161.01.1.1. The sequence goes on from NZ_SRTD01000012.1 coordinate 47,463, forward strand.
TATCCGCGCGCTGCTGCCGCCGGCGCCCCCGATCCGGACGGTGATGATGAGCACCAGGCGGGTCGACTGACCCCTCGGAGCACGTCCACACTCCGCGATCATCCGACCGGCGCTCGGCGCTTTTCCCAACGTTTTCAGATACCGGCGCAGACATGCTGCGGCGCAGCAACGAATTCGCTTGCGTTGTTTAGTAAAAAGAGCATCACTAAACAAATTACTAAACATCTGCGGCGCGACGATGCCGCCATGTTTGGGCCTCTGAGGAGAGAGGTTGAGAGTTCTTGAAACCGTCATCCGGACGTGTTTCACAAATGGGAGGAAGGCATGAAATCGAGCTTTAAACTGGCTTTGGGACTGACCTCTGCGATTGCAGCGTCGACAGCCGTCTCGAACGCCGCGCACGCTGAAGACCTGACGCTGTGCTGGGCCGCCTGGGACCCGGCCAACGCGCTTGTCGAACTGTCGAAGGATTTCACCAAGGAAACCGGCATCGGCATGAAATTCGAATTCGTGCCGTGGACCAACTATGCAGACCGTTTCCTCAATGAGCTGAACTCGCACGGCAAGCTCTGCGACCTGATCATCGGCGACAGCCAGTGGATCGGCGGCGCGGCCGAGAACGGCCACTACGTCAAGCTGAACGACTTCTTCGACAAGGAGAAGATCAGCATGGACGACTTCGTACCGGCGACCGTGGTGGGCTATTCCGAATGGCCGAAGAACACGCCGAATTACTGGGCGCTGCCGGCCATGGGCGACGTCGTCGGCTGGACCTATCGCAAGGACTGGTTCTCCAAGCCCGAACTGCAGAAGGAGTTCAAGGAGAAGTATGGCTGGGATCTCGGCCCGCCTGCCACCTTCGACCAGTTGAAGCAGATCGCCGAATTCTTCCAGAAGCGGCAGATCGACGGCAAGACGGTCTACGGCGCCTCGATCTACACCGAGCGCGGTTCCGAAGGCATCACCATGGGCGCGATGGACGTGCTCTACAGCTATGGCTTCCAGTACGAAAACCCGAAGAAGCCCTACGAGATGGAAGGCTTCGTCAACTCCGAGAAATCGGTCAAGGGGCTGGAATTCTACAAGGCTCTCTATGACTGCTGCACCCCACCCGGCGCCTCGAACAGCTACATGGGTGAAGGCGTCGATGCCTTCAAATCCGGCCAGGTGGCGATGCACATGAACTTCGCCTTCACATGGCCGGGCCTGCAGAAGGACGAGAATGTCGGCGGCGACAAGATCGGCTATTTCGTCAACCCGAAGGGTCCTGACGGCGACCAGTTCGCCCAGCTCGGCGGCCAGGGCATTTCGGTGGTGTCCTATTCCGACAAGCAGGAAGCGGCGCTGAAATACATCAAGTGGTTCGCCAACAAGGACGTGCAGGCCAGGTGGTGGTCGCTCGGCGGCTATTCCTGCCTGAACGCGGTGGTGAAGGATCCGAAATTCCCCGCAAGCCAGCCCTATGCTCAGACCTTCCTCGACTCGATGGCCATCGTGAAGGACTTCTGGGCCGAGCCGAGCTACGCGCCGCTGCTGCAGGCCTCGCAGAAGCGCTTCCACGACTATGTCGTCGCCGGCCAGGGTTCGGCCAAGGATGCGCTCGACGGGCTGGTCAAGGACTGGACGCAAGTGTTCCAGGACGATGGCAAGATGTAACTGGGGCAAGATGTAACTGGGGCAAGATGTAACCGGCTCCTCCCGAGCCAGGCCCAAGCGTCCCGTGCCGCCCTTGGCACGGGACGCAGTTCAGATAAATTCCATGATAGAGACGACCCAAGTGACCGAAGCAGGACTTACCATGCTCAATCGGACCGCGGAGAACGTTGCCCGGGCGACCCCGGAACCGTTGGCGCGCAAGGTCCGGGGCATCAGCGACAAGGGCCTCGCCTGGCTGTTCATCTCGCCGACGATCCTGTTGCTGCTCGCCATCAATATCTTCCCGCTGTTCTGGGCGATCTATCTGTCGTTCACCAATTTTCGCGCCAACCGCCCGAACGAGGTGGTGAAGAACCTCGGTTTCGCCAACTACCAGCGCATCCTAGGCGACCAGGACATCTGGATCGCCATGCAAACGACAGCGCATTTCGTGTTCTGGACCATCCTGTTGCAGACGCTGATCGGCTTCACGCTGGCCTGGCTGATCGACAGGAAGTTCCGCGGCCACGCTTTCTGGACGACGCTGATCCTGGTGCCTATGATGCTGTCGCCCGCAGTGGTCGGCAATTTCTGGCGCTTCCTCTACGAACCCCAGATCGGCCTGTTTTCCTATGTCATCTCGTTCGTGTCGGGCATCCCGCCGACAAGCATCCAGATGCTCTCCAATGTCTCGCTGGCACCGTGGTCGATCATCATCGTCGACACCTGGATGTGGACGCCCTACGTGATGCTGATCTGCCTGGCGGGCCTGCGCTCGATCCCCGAATACATCTATGAGGCGGCCGAGGTCGACCGCGCCTCCAACTGGCGGCAGTTCTGGTCGATCACACTGCCGATGGCGCTGCCCTTCATCATGCTAGCGGTGCTGTTTCGCGGCATCGAGAACTTCAAGATGTTCGACATGGTCAATCTGCTGACCGGCGGCGGGCCGGGCTCGACCACCGAGGTGGCCTCGATCACGCTGAAACGGCAAGCCTTCGAAAGCTGGCGCACCGGCTATTCCTCGGCCTTCGCCATCATCCTGTTCGTCGCGGTGTTCGGTCTCGCCAACATCTACGTCAAGGCGCTCAACAAGGTGAAGCAGAGATGAGCCTGACCACAGCCCATTCGGTCGTCGCCCCCTCGGCAAGTTCGAAGCGCATCGCCGGCGCGATCATCATCGCCTATGCGCTGATCTCGATCGTGCCGCTCTTGTGGATCTTCGCCACCAGCTTCAAGACGCCGCCGGATTCGATCGCCTATCCGCCCAAGATCGTGTTCCCGCCGAGCATCGAGGGCTACTGCAACCTGTTCACCACGCGCACGAGGCAGACGCCGGAATACATCAATTCGCTGGGGCCAGCGACTGGCTTCTGCGACGAGACGGTGCGCAAGCGCAACATGGTGATCGCCGGACCATCCAACTTCCTGCCGCGCTTCATCAATTCGCTGGTCATCGCCTTCGGCTCGACCTTCTGCGCCGTCTTTCTCGGCACATTGTCGGCCTATGGCTTCTCGCGCTTCAAGGTGCCGCTCGCCGACGACCTTCTGTTCTTCATCCTGTCGACACGCTTCATGCCGCCTATCGCGGTCGCTATTCCCATCTACCTGATGTACCGCGAACTCGGCCTGTCCGACACCGCGCTCGGCATGATCCTGCTCTACACGGCGGTCAATGTGTCGCTGGCGGTATGGTTGCTCAAAGGCTTCATCGACGAGATCCCGCGAGAATACGAGGAAGCGGCGATGATCGACGGCTATACGCGGCTGCAGGCCTTCTGGCGCACCGTGCTGCCGCAGGCCACGACCGGCATCGCCGCGACCGCCATCTTCTGCCTGATCTTCGCCTGGAACGAGTATGCGTTCGCCGCGCTGCTGACCTCGGGCACGGCACAGACCGCGCCGCCCTTCATCCCGACCATCATCGGCGAAGGCGGCCAGGACTGGCCGGCGGTGGCAGCCGGCACGACGATCTTCCTGGTGCCGATCCTTGTCTTCACCATCCTGCTCCGCAAGCAATTGCTGCGCGGCATCACCTTCGGCGCGGTGCGCAAATGATGGACTTGGCACAAAGTCTACCCCCACTCCGTCGAGCTTCGCTCGACACCTTGCCGGGGCGAGCCACGGGTCTCGCCCGTCCTTCGGACCCCCCGATCGACGGGGGAGAGGAAGGGCGCGAACTTCATTCAGCCAGGCTCCCTTCCTCTCCCTCCGGAGGGGGCAGAGGTGGCGCTGCAAAGCAGCGACGGAGTGGGGGAACCACCTGGCAACCATCTCTCCCCCTGAACGGGGAGAAGGAGGGGAGGAACGCATGAGCCGCTCGGTTATCTCCAAGCGCCCATCTTGGCCACGCTGGGCAAGGCGCGGGCTGATGGAAAACATAGCGACGGCACTGATCGCCATCGGCTTCCTGATGCTGTTCCAGCCTTTCGCGCTGTCGCTCTACACCTATTCCTTCATCACCATGCTTGCCGGCACGGTGATGTTCATCATCGTCTCCAAGTTCCCGGAATAATCATGGCCGAAATCCGCGTCCAGCATCTGAGAAAGGCCTTCGGCGATTTCGTCGCCGTGCAAGACTCCAACTTCGTCGTCGAGGATGGCGAGTTCTTCGTCATGCTCGGACCGTCCGGTTGCGGCAAGACCACCACCTTGCGCATGATCGCCGGGCTGGAGCTGCCGACCGGCGGCCAGATCCTGCTCGGCGGCGACGACGTTACCATGCTCAGGGCGCGCGAGCGCGACATCGCCTTCGTCTTCCAGCTGTTCGCGCTCTACCCGCACATGAATGTACGCAAGAACATCGGCTTCCCGCTGCTGGCGCAAGGCATGCCCTCCGCCGAAATCCGCAGCCGCGTCGAGGAAACCGCGAAGTTTCTGCGCATCGACCATCTGCTCGACAAATCCGTCTCCGGCCTCGCCGGTGGCGACCGCCAGCGCGTCGCGCTCGGCCGCGCCATCGTGCGGCGGCCAAAATGCTTCCTGATGGATGAACCGCTGGGGACGCTTGATACCGAATTCCGCGATTTGATGGTCCATGAATTGCGCGAACTGCATAACCGCATCCACGCGACGACCGTGTACGTCACACATGACCAGATGGAAGCCATGTCGATGGCCGACAAGATCGCTGTCATGAACCACGGCGTCATCGAGCAGTTCGGCACGCCACGCGAGATTTACGACCGCCCGGCGACCATGTTCGTCGCCGACTTCATCGGCTCGCCGCCGATGAACTTTCTGGGCTTCGGCGGCGGGATCGCCAAGGGCGCGAGGGAGATCGTCGTGCAGGGCGCCAAAGTCACGGTGCCGGAGGTACGCGAGGATGTCGCGCCGGCCGACATGGCGCTCGGCATCCGCCCCGAACACATCCGCTTCGACGACGCATCGAAACTGCGCGGCGCAATCTACGGCACCGAATATCTCGGCACCACGCAGATCGTCGCGGTGGAGACATCGGACGGCATCATCAAGGCGCGTGTGCCGGCCGAAATCCGGCTCAACGCCGGCGACCATGTCGGCCTGACGCTGAACAGCGCGCGGCTGTCGCTGTTCGAAAAAGGCTCAGGGCGCGCGGTGAAGACGGCGATCCACGATACCGCCTCTCAGGGGAGAGTGCAGCATGGCTGATGTGCGCATCAAAGGCGTGACCAAGAGTTTCGGCGAGCATGTCGCCGTCAACGGTCTCGACCTGCATATATCAGACGGCGAATTCGTCGTGCTGCTCGGGCCGACCGGCGCCGGCAAGACGACGACATTGCGCCTGATCGCCGGACTGGAGCGGCCGGATACCGGTACGATCGAGATCGGCGGCCACAATGCCACCAGCCTGTCACCGGCCGAGCGCGACACCGCTTTCGTTTTCCAGCAATATTCGCTCTATCCGCATCTGTCGGTGTTCGACAATCTCGCCTTTCCCCTGCGCTCGCCGGCACGAAAAATACCGGAAGACCAGATTCGCCGCCGGGTCGAGGAGGTGGCGAAGATGGTGCGCATCCATCACAAGCTCGCCAACCGTTCGACCAAATTGTCGGGCGGCGAAATGCAGCGCGTCGCCATCGGCCGCGCGCTGGTCCGCAAGCCGTCCATCTACCTGATGGACGAGCCGCTGTCGTCGCTGGACGCCAAGCTGCGCGCGGATCTGAGGCTCGAGCTGAAGCGCATCCAGTCCGAACTCGGCGCCACCATGCTCTACGTCACCCACGACCAGATCGAAGCCATGACCATGGCCGATCGCATCGGCATCCTGGCCGATGGCGTGCTGGTGCAGATCGGCACGCCGCGAACCATCTACTCCGAGCCGGCAAATCTGCACGTCGCGGCAAGGCTCGGCCAGCCCGCCATCAATCTTCTACCGACGGGGCTGCTGCCGGATGGCAGCGCGCCGGCCGGCACCAAGACGATCGGCGCGCGGACCGAGCACCTGGCGATCGAGAAAGCCGTGAATGGCCATGCCGACGGCGTCGTCGACTGGGTCGAGCATCTCGGCGACCAGAACCATCTGCATGTGACGGTGGGGCCGAAGAAACTGGTGACGCTGACCGATCCCGACACGGATCTGGGGCAAGGCGACAAAGTGGTGATCCGCTATCGCTCGCCGCTCTATTTCGGCGCTGACGGACAACGACTGACGTGAATGGTTTTTCGGCGTCCCTCGCCAAGGTGATGCCGGCTTCTGATTGACGAAATACGGGACCAATTCGATGAAGCACTTTTTCAACCGCAGGGCAACGATCGTCACCGAGGCGCTGGACGGATTGTTGCGCACCATTGGCTCAGGCAACCTCGCGCGCCTCGACGGCTATCCCGAGATCAAGGTCGTGCTGCGCGCCGATTGGGACAAGTCCAAGGTCAGCGTCGTCTCCGGCGGCGGCGCCGGGCACGAGCCGTCGCATGCCGGCTTCGTCGGCAAGGGCATGCTGACAGCTGCCGTCTCGGGCGAGATCTTTGCCTCGCCGAGCGTGGAAGCGGTGCTGGCGGCCATTCGCGCGGTCACCGGACCGGCCGGCTGCCTGCTGATCGTCAAGAACTACACCGGTGACCGGCTCAATTTCGGCCTCGCTGCGGAAAAGGCGCGCGCCGAAGGCTTTCGAGTCGAGATGGTGATCGTCGCCGACGACATCGCGCTGCCTGACATCGCCCAGCCGCGCGGTGTCGCGGGCACCCTGTTCGTGCACAAGATTGCAGGCCATCTGTCGGAAGCCGGCCAGGATCTGGCCGAGATCGCGGCCGCGGCGCGGACGGCGGCGAAGGATATCATTTCGCTCGGCATATCGCTGTCGTCCTGTTCGATCCCGGGCCAGCCGCATGAAGACAGGTTTGGAGCCGATGATGGCGAACTCGGCCTTGGCATCCATGGCGAGCCTGGCGTCGAGCGCATCGCGGTGCAGAGCGTCGACCGGCTGGTGGCGATCATGGCGGAGCGCTTGGCAGTGCGGCTCGACCCGAAGGCCACCTATGCCTTGCTGATCAACAATCTCGGTTCGGTGCCACCGCTCGAAATGTCCTTGGTCGCCAATGCGGTACTTGCCTCGCCGCTCGCCAGGGCCGTCAAGTTGACGATCGGTCCCGGCCCGCTGATGACGGCGCTCAACATGAACGGGTTCTCGCTGTCGCTGATCCGGCTCGATGCGGCGCGCCAAGCGGCCCTGCTGGCGCCGGTCGGCCCGCACGCCTGGATGCCGGCAAAGCCGGTCGTGGAGCCTTATGTCGTGCCGCTGGTCAAACCAGCGCACGAAGGCGCGGCACGCAAGGCCAGCCACGACGCAGGCACAAGGCGCTTGATCGTGACGGTCTGTGAAAAGCTGATTTCGCTTGAAGCGACATTGAACGGCCTGGACGCCAAGGCAGGCGACGGTGACACCGGCTCGACGGCAGCGACCGGCGCACGCAGCATCCTCGAACGGCTCGATACGCTGCCGCTTGCCGACCCCGCAGCGACGCTTGGCGCCGTCGGCGACCTTCTGAGCGCCTCGATGGGCGGCTCCAGTGGGGTGTTGTTGTCGATCTTCTTCACAGCGGCGTCGCGGGCCCTCGATGGCGGCACTGATGTGCCCAAGGCCCTGCTTGCCGGGCTTGAACGAATGACCTTCTACGGCGGCGCAAAACCCGGCGATCGCACTATGGTCGACGCGCTGGAGCCGGCCCTGAGGGCGCTCGACGCCAAGGGCCTGGAGGAAGCCGCGATAGTGGCCGCGCGCGGCGCCGAAGCCACGGCCGCGATGGAGAGGGCGAAGGCCGGCCGGTCGGCTTATGTCGGCACCAAATTGCAAGGTGTGGTCGACCCCGGTGCTCATGCCGTGGCCGAAGTGTTCGCGGCCGCCGCCGCGCAGCATGCCACGGCCTGACGCATGCTCCAGTTGCCGAACGACCGTTCTTTCGCTACTGCCGGCAAGGTGCAAACCGGGAATTCGGGCGACATGACGGCGCTGAATCTTTCGAAGCTGATCACGGCCGCCGCGGATACGATTGCCGAGCACGCCGAGGAATTGACGGCGCTCGACCAGGCGATCGGCGACGGCGACCATGGACTGAACATGAAGCGCGGCTTCGAGGCCGTGCGCGCCGAGGCGGATGTGTTCGCGGCAAAGCCGCTGCCAGACACACTGAAGGCGATCGGCACCAAGCTGGTGATGACGGTGGGCGGTGCGTCCGGCCCACTCTTCGGCACGTTGTTCATGGCGCTCGGCAAGGAGATTTCGGCGGAACCTGATCGCGCCAACCTGACGACTGCCTTCGGCAAGGCGATCGAAGCGGTGGCCGCGCGCGGCAAGTCACAGGTTGGCCAGAAAACCATGCTCGATGTGCTGCAACCGGTGCATGACGCGTTAGCCGGGGGAAAGACGGTAGCTGAAATAGTCGACATCGCCGACGCCGCCGCCGAAGCGACCGTGCCGATGAAGGCGCTGCGTGGGCGTGCCTCGTTCCTCGGCGACCGCTCGATCGGCCATATGGATGCCGGCGCGCGCTCGACCGCGCTGCTGGTGCGCACGGTGGGACAGGCGATCGGGGAAAGCGCATGAGCAATGTCGGGATCGTGATCGTCTCGCATTCGCCGCTGGTCGCGGAGGGCACAGCCGACATGGTACGCCAGATGGTGGGCGACGAAGTGCCGCTTGCATGGTGCGGCGGAAACGGCCATGGCGGGCTCGGCACCAGTGTCGAGGCGATCATGGGCGCCATCGACAAGGCCTGGTCGGAAGCCGGTGTCGCCATCCTTGTCGATCTCGGCGGCGCCGAGACCAATTCGGAGATGGCGGTGGAGATGATCGGCGAACCGCGCGCGCAGAAGATCATCGTCTGCAACGCGCCGATCGTCGAGGGCGCGGTAATGGCGGCGACCGAGGCCTCCGGCGGCGCCTCGCTCCGGGAAGTGGTGGCGACGGCGCACGAATTGTCGCCGTCGTGAGTGAACGGGGTTTTTGAAGACATGTCCGCAACCGCAGAAGCGACCGTCCTGATCACCCACGATGTGGGCCTGCATGCGCGTCCTTCGGTGAAGTTCACCAAGCTGGCCAAGAGCTTTGCCGCCGATGTGGAAATTGCACTCGCCGCCAACGGCCCGTGGTTCGACGCAAAAAGCATCGTCAAGGTGATGGCAGCCAAGGCGCCGAAGGGCACGGTGCTGCATATCAGGGCCAAAGGCGATGGCGCCGATGATGCGATCCGCGCGCTGATCGAACTGGTGCAGCGCGATTTCGACGAGGACGCCGGCCATGTCCGCTCGGCTTGAGGCCGTTGCATGCCTTGGCCGGCCCGCAGGGAATGCGGGCCATGCGCATTGAAGGTGTTCCGGCCTCGGCCGGCTATGCCGAGGGGCCCCTGTTCGAACTGGACCGGCCTGCCGGCGTCTATGCAAGCAAGGCAAGCTCCGCCGAGGAGACGTTGTCGCTGGAAGCCGCGATCGGCAAGGCGGTGAGCCGGCTCGTGGCCATGGTCGGGACCGCCGACAGCGATGCCGCCGGCATACTCGAATTCCACATCGCCATGCTGGAAGACGATGCGCTGAGCAGGCCGGCCTTCGCATCGATCGCTTCCGGAAAAACCGCCGACGCGGCCTGGCGGCAGGCACTCGATGCCGAGATCGCCGGTTACGACGCCTCGGACCAGGATTATTTCCGCGCCCGCGCCGCGGACCTGCGCGATATCAGGGACCAGGTGCTGCGCGCGCTCACCGAGGACGGTGACAGCACGGCACCGGCCGGCGCCATTCTCTGCGGCGAGGATATCGCGCCGACGCGGTTTCTCGAAACCGACTGGAGCCATGGCGGCGGCATCGCGCTGAAGGCAGGCAGCACTGCCAGCCACGTCGCCATGCTGGCGCGCTCGCGTGGCGTGCCGATGGTCGTGGGTCTGCGCGAGCCGCTCACCGCTGGTGCCGGCATGGCGCTGCTCGACGCCGAGCACGGGACTATCGTTCTGACGCCCTCGCCCACGGAGATCGGCTCGTTCCGACAGGCGTCGTCTTCCTTCGCGGCTCGACAGGGCAAGGCACAGACATTTCTGGCGCGGCCGGCAGCGACGAAGCGCGGCACCGCGGTGCGCGTGCAGGTCAACATCGCCGACCCCCGCGATGTCGATGCCATCGACATCGCGACCTGCGATGGTGTCGGCCTGATGCGTACGGAATTCCTGTTCGGCAAGACGCTGCCGGATGAAGAGACGCAGTATCGCGCCTATCGCAAGGTGCTGGAATGGGCCGGCGAAAAACCGGTGACGATCCGCACCGTCGATGCCGGAGGCGACAAGCCGGTGCCGGGCTTCACCGTCGAGGAAGGAAATCCGTTCCTCGGCCTGCGCGGCATCAGGCTGTCGCTGGCCAGGCTGGATATATTCCGTGTTCAAATCAGGGCATTGCTGCGCGCCGCACCACACGGCAATCTCAAAGTCATGTTTCCGATGATCGCCACATCAGAAGAGTATGAACGCGCCGCCGCCCTGTTCGCCGAGGAGCGGGCGGCGCTCGCCGCGCGCGGCGTCGCGCACAAAATGCCGCCGCTCGGCATCATGGTCGAGGTGCCCTCGGTGGCCATCGCGCCGGAGGCGTTCGCCGGCGTCGCCTTCTTCTCGATCGGCTCCAACGACCTCACGCAATATGTGATGGCGGCTGCCCGCGACAATGCCGCGGTCGCGCATCTCAACTCCGTGCGCCATCCGGCCGTCCTGCGGTTGATCGGTGCGGTCGCGGCCTTCGGACAGGAAAACGGTATCCCCGTCAGCCTGTGCGGCGACGCCGGCGGCGACCCCGCTTCGATCCCGTCGCTGCTCGAGGCCGGCCTGCGCGATCTCTCGGTCGCGCCGGCGCAACTCGCCATGGCCAAGGCGGCCATCGCGGACGTCCCGGTCTAGGCGGCTGGCATGATCGACAACGCATACCAACCCGGCTCCGAGGAGGCGATCCGCGCCTACAAGACGATCCTGTCGCAGGTCATCGACCAGCGCCCGTCGGGCATGCGCCAGCGCCTCGCCGACGCGCTCGGCAAGCACCGCAGCTTCGTCACGCAGATTTCGAGCCCCGCCTATTCGATCCCGATCCCGTCAAAGCATCTGCCCGCCATCTTTTCCGTCTGCCATTTCAGCCCAGCCGAGCGCGACCAGTTTCTCGCCGCCTATCACCAGGCACATCCCGGGAAGATCTCGGTCGCCGCGGGCGCACGCAAGACAAGGCACGTTTCGCTCATCGTGCCGGATTTCGGCGATGACAAGCAGAATGCAGCGCTCGACCGCGCGATCAACGAATTCATCCAGAAGGTCACCAGCATCACCGGCAAGAGTGGCTGATCGACCCTTGATGCCAGGCTATTTCGGGAGGAGACGGCCGTGAAGAAATTCATGAACTCGGTGGACACGGTGCTGACCGAGAGCCTCGACGGTTTCGTGGCCGCCCATGCCGACATCCTCGTGCTTGGCGAGGAGCACAAATTCATCCGCCGCAAGGCCCTCGAGCCGGGCAAGGTGGCGCTGATCTCCGGCGGCGGCTCCGGCCACGAGCCGCTGCATGGCGGCTTTGTCGGCCATGGCATGCTGGACGCCGCCTGTCCCGGCCAGGTGTTCACCTCGCCGACGCCGGACCAGATGCTGGCAGCCGCGCAAGCTGTCGACACCGGCGCCGGCTGCCTGTTCATCGTCAAGAACTATGAGGGCGACGTGATGAATTTCGACATGGCGGCGGAGATGTCGGAAGGCGTCCTGCAGGTGGTGACCAATGACGACGTCGCCGTCGAGAATTCGTCCTATACGACCGGACGGCGTGGCGTCGCCGGCACATTGGTGGTGGAAAAGATCGTCGGCGCTGCCGCCGAGCACGGCCTGGCGTTGCCGGCGTTGAAGGCGCTGGGCGACCGCGTCAACGAGGCGACCCGCTCGATGGGCGTGGCGCTGACCAGCGGCACCGTGCCGGCGGCCGGCAAACCGACCTTCGACATCGGCGATGGCGAGATGGAATTCGGCGTCGGCATCCATGGCGAGCCCGGCCGCCGCCGCGACACCTTGAGGAGCGCCGATGCGATCGCGCACGAGATCTGCGCCGCGATCCTGGGCGATCTCGGCGACAGGGCGAACGGCCCGGCGCTGCTGTTCGTCAACGGCTTCGGCGGCACGCCGCTGATGGAGCTCTATTTGATGTACAACAGCGCCCGCCGGATTTTCGAGCAGCATGGCGTGACGATTGCCCGCTCGCTGGTTGGCACCTATGTCACCTCGCTCGACATGGCCGGCTGCTCGGTCACGCTGACCCTGCTTGACGACGAATTGACGGGCTGGTGGGACGCACCTGTCCACACGGCGGCGCTGCGCTGGGGCATGTAACGCTGGCTTCCCCTTGGCTTTTCTGCGACCATCCGGGCGATCCCGCTATCGGTAACACCTGTCCGGATTGATGCTGCCACCCCTTACGCCCGCCGAGGAAAAGTTGCTGCTGCGCTTCGCCGACCCGGAGGTCGCGGCGGTCGAGGACAATTTGTCGGCAAAGGCGCTGTCGGCTCTGCTCGACAATGCCGAATTCCACGGCGTCCTGCCGATCATGCTGCGCAAGCTCAGGGAGCGCGGCGACGCGCACCTTCCGTCGAACGCTGGCTTGCAGGACAAACTCGACGATCTGCGCCAGAAGGCGACGATCGCTACCGGCCAGTCGATGCTGCTGCAGTATCATGGCGACCGCATCATGAAGGGGATGGCGGCGGAAGGCATTCCAGCGCGGATCGTCAAGGGGCCGGTGTTCGCGCGAAAACTCTACCGTAACGCATCCGACCGGCCGTTCACCGACATCGACATCCTCGTCGAGCCCGCCAACCTTGCACGGGCAAACCAGGTGATCGCGGCGTCAGGCTTCGAGCTTGGCAGCAACGAGGCGGAATCCTACCAGCTGCAGGAATTCAAATGGCTGGAAAAGGAGAATTCCAGCCTGCTGGTCGAGCTGCATGGCGACCTTGTGCACGACACCGGCATGCGTCGCCGCCTGTCGCTGGGGTTTCGCGAGCTGGGCATCATCGACGGCGAGGCTATGGACACGCCGGCAGCCCTTTTGACGATCGCCATCGTGCATGCCGCCGGCGGGCATAAATTCCACCGGCTGCAGCTTTGTGTCGACGTGCTGCAAGGCGTACGCGCGCTGCGATCACCCGAATCGGAAGCCCGCCTGCTCGACGCCGCCCGCATGACCGGCATCGAACTCGAACTGGCGATCGTGCTCAACGTGACCGGCCGCCTGTTCGGCGAACCGCATGCGCTCGAACTTGCCGGGCGGATCAAACCCGACCTGTCGATACGGTTGGCCAAGAAGCTGATCACGACGAACACGCTGCTCAGAGTCAATTCCAGGGAGAAGATCGGCTCGCGCCTGCGCCGCGATGCCTTTCGCTGGATCCAGCGCCTGGCCAAGGCCAGGCCATACGCCGCTTGAAGTGGCCGTCAGTCCCGTGATGTCAACGTGGCGCTTATCAGCGCCGCCGCATCGGCCGGGCGCGCGCCTACTTCCAGCGTGAAGGTCGGCACCGACGAGACCAGTCTGCCGATCGTCGCCAGCCGGCGCTTCTGCAGCGGCAGCAGGCCGGTCGCGCCGGTTCGGACGTTGTCCATCGCCAGCGCCACCATGGCGTCGGTCCTGGCCATCGGCACGAGCCGGGTCTCTTCGTCGGCGGATCGCGCGAGATGCAGGAGCGCGGCCACCGGACGGGCGGTCGGGGTTCCGATTTTCACGATCCCGCCCAGCTTTTCCAGCGAAACAGCCTGTTCGCCATTGCGATCCCAGGATGGCCCGAGGCATGGCGCCACCTGCGGGATCATTCGCGCGGTCTTCTCATGGATCTTGACGTGGCGTGGCAAACCCCAGGCAACCGGCGTGGCGCCAGCGACGTCCAGGATCATGGCGTCGTCGGAGCACAGGCCGAAACCTTGCGTTGCCAGGGCCAGCGAGGTCGTGGTCTTGCCGGTACCGCTCGGGGCATGGATCAGCACGACGGCATCCCGGCCCGGCAGCGTCAGGCCCGCGGTATGCAGCATATGCTGGCCGCCGGCATCGAGCGCGGCGTCCAGCATCAGCATCGACGGCGTCCAGGCGGCCTTGCTGTCGGGCACGATGCAAAGCCGAGCCCAGCCCTTCTCGCTGATCTCGACGGTCTGGCGTCCTGGCAAGACCAGATGGACGCTGGCGCCGTGGGTGATCATCCGGCAGTAGCCGTCGTCCGGTATCTCGCCCTCGAAAACCAGGGATCCGGCGGGTGTCTCGTCCAATGCTTCCGCGTCGGCGATGTCGAAACGAAAATCCGCTTCGGTCGAACCTTCGACGCGCAGGCCGGCGAGCATCCTGTCGAAGTCTAGCCATAGTTCGGCCCGTTCGGCCGAAATGCCGAGCACCTGGCCGTTGAGATCATAGAAGACGCAAGGTCTGGTCAAGCGGGGCGCACCTTCGTGGCGCGGTCATGGTGGCGATAGATTTCGACCATGCCGGGAAGGCTGTGGCTGACCACCGGCCTGCCGTCGAGGCAGACCCAGCAATGCGCCGACAGCCGGGACGCTTGCAGCGACTTCGGATCGACGCCGAAACGCAACTCCGGATCGAAGCCGGCAAGGCGCAGGAAACGGTGGCCGAGCAGCCCTTCCCGCAGGCATCTGCGGTCACGCATCAGCCAGGGATGGCGGACAATGCGGTTGACGCGAGCGACAATGTAGGCGGCTGGCAAGCCACGATAGGGCGTCGGCGAGGCAAGCGGCGCCCATTCCAGCACCTCCTCGAAGCTGCGGTTGGCAATAAGGACCGGCATCAGCCGCGCGCTTGCCCAGAGATGGCAGCGGAACAAGGCGCGCAGGAGAGGACTGTCCGCCATCAAACAGTACCTTCAGCTATCAAGTCCCGGAGCGGCCAGAATGCCTTCCGAGACCAGATCGGCGGCCAGTGCCGCCATGTCCTCGTCAAGCGTGCCCTTGTCGACTTCGAACTCCTCGCAAAGCAGGCCGACGATCTGGCCGAGGCTGCGCGCGCCATCCACCTTGTCGAGAAAGGCTTCGGTCGTGCCGTTGCAGGTATAGAGCTGGCCGCTCCGGGCCAAAAGCACGACCGCGCCGTCGCCGACATGCTGGACCGAGGCATCTTCCGCCAATCTCAGAACCGTTCCAGAGGCAATTTCCATCACGAACCCCAAAAGCCATGCGAAACCCCGGAATGAGATAGCGCGGTGGTGGGGCTCTGTCTATCGACCGGCTGGGGGATGGCCCGCGCAGCTCTGTGTGAGCGACAGATCCTTGTCAGTCGCAACATCCATCCACAGCTGAAATCCTCCCAGAAATAGCCGCCGGAATGACACGCTAGGCAAGCGCGTGGACCGGCAGGACCGTTGCTTTTCTTCCCTTAGGTAAGGTAAGAACTCCCCGTATGTTGGGGAGATAGGGTATGCGTTACAATTGGGAGCGGGCTCCGACGACTTTCGAACGTCATCGAAAAGCGCTTGCGACAGCCATTTTGATCTTCGGCGGCGTCGGCCTCATGCTGGTGGCCTTGCCGATCTAGCGTGATCGACTTTTGTCCAGCAAATACGGTTCTTTAGACGGCTATCGACGGGTTGCTCAGCGGGGTTGTCCGGTCACCGCGATGAAGCGGCGATCGCGCCCCTCAAAGCCCTGGCTGAAGCGCTGCACCAGCACAACGATCACCGCCGGCTTGCCGGCCGGTCTGTTTTTCATAGGATTCCGACAGGCTGTAGCCCGGCACGGCCTTGTCCTCATGCAGGGTCTTGAACCAGCACAATCGCGGGCCCTGCCGCGATACGCCACCGATGGTGCATTCGTTCACCCCTCGATGGCGCGCTTCACGACACCGCGCCTATCAGCTCAAGACGCGGCCAACTGAGACGAAAATGCAGGGAGACAACGCCCGAAGAAACAACATAGGCTACTGGCGAGGACGGCAGATGGTTCCTGGGGAGGATATGGATGGCTTCACGCTATCACGAGGTCTATGACGGCTGGAAACGCGACCCGGAAAAATTCTGGGCCGACGCGGCCGAGGCCATCGACTGGTATTCGCCCTGGGACAAGGTGTTCGATGCAGCAGCCGGCGTCTATGGCCGCTGGTTCACCGGCGCGACCTGCAACACCTGCTACAACGCCCTAGACAGGCATGTCGCCGGCGGGCGGGCCGATCAGATCGCACTGATCCATGACAGCGCCATCACCGGAACGGTGAAGAAGTTCACCTATGCCGAACTCAAACGCGAAGTGGTGGCGCTGACCTCGGTGCTGAAGAACCGCGGTATCGGCAAGGGCGACCGCGTCATCATCTACATGCCGATGGTGGCGGAGGCGGCCATCGCCATGCTCGCCTGCGCCCGCATCGGCGCCGTGCATTCGGTCGTGTTCGGTGGCTTTGCCTCACATGAGCTTGCCACCCGCATCGACGACGCGAAGCCGAAACTGATAATCTCGGCCTCCTGCGGCCTGGAGCCGGGCCGGGTCGTCGCCTACAAGCCGCTGCTCGACAAGGCGATCGAGATGTCCCGCCATAAGCCGGACGCCTGCCTGATCCTGCAGCGCGACCAGTTGCGCTGCGATTTGAAGGACCATTTCGACATCGACTATGCCGACGCGGTCGCCCGCGAACGGGCGGCCGGCGCCAATGTCGACTGCGTGCCGGTGCTGGCCACCGACCCGCTCTACATCATCTACACCTCGGGCACGACCGGCCAGCCCAAGGGCATCGTGCGCGACAATGGCGGCCACATGGTCGCGCTGAAATGGACGATGGACAACGAGTTCGGCGTCAAGCCGGGAGAAGTATTCTGGGCAGCGTCCGATGTCGGCTGGGTGGTCGGGCATTCCTACATCGTCTACGGACCGCTGCTGCATGGCTGCACCAGCGTGCTCTTCGAAGGCAAGCCGATCGGCACGCCAGATGCCGGCACCTACTGGCGGGTGATCTCGGAGCACGGCGTGGTCGCGCTGTTCACCGCGCCGACCGCCTTCCGCGCCATCAAGGGACAGGACCCCAAGGGCGAGTTCGTGCCGAAATACGATCTGTCGAAATTCCGCACGCTGTTCCTCGCCGGCGAACGCGCCGACCCCGAAACCATCAAATGGGCGGAGCAAAAGCTCAACGTGCCGGTGGTCGACCATTGGTGGCAGACCGAGACCGGCTCGCCGATGACGATCAACCCCGCCGGGCTCGGCCTCTTGCCGGTAAAATACGGCTCGCCCGGGGTGCCGATGCCGGGCTACGACATCCGCGTGCTCGACGATGCCGGCCATGAAGTGCCCCGCGGGACGCTGGGCAATGTCGTGGTCAAGCTGCCGCTGCCGGCCGGCTGCCTGCCAAGGCTATGGAATGCCGACGACCGCTTCCGCCAAGCCTATCTCGATGAGTTCCCCGGCTTCTACAAGACGGCCGATGCCGGCATGGTCGACGAGGACGGCTATCTCTACGTGATGGCCCGCACCGACGACATCATCAACGTCGCCGGCCACCGGCTGTCGACCGGCGCGATGGAAGAGGTGCTGGCCGCCCATCCCGACGTCGCCGAATGTGCCGTCGTCGGCATCGCCGACGCGATGAAGGGGCAAATTCCGCTCGGCTTGGTGGTGCTGAACGCCGGTGTCGCGCGCGACGGCGGCGCCATCGAGAAGGAGGTCGTCGCGCTGGTGCGCGAGCGCATCGGCCCGGTCGCCGCCTTCAAGACGGTGATAACGATCAAGCGGCTGCCCAAGACACGGTCGGGCAAGATCCTGCGCGGCACCATTCAGAAGATCGCCGACAAGGAAGCGTGGACGATGCCGGCGACCATCGACGACCCCGCCATCCTCGAGGAAATCACGGCGGCTCTGAAGGCGCGCGGTATCGGCGTCTGAGGAGCACTGCCGGCAGATGAGTGGAGATTCAGTTCCGCGATGTTGCGGCGCGGCGAACTTTGTGATGGACGCATCGCACAATCGTTGATTGTGCGATGCAACATTCCGACTTACAGTTCGCGTGGGGGGCCATTCGATGGGATCGCATGGCTCAGCAGAAAACAACGTTCGGCGGCATCGACATCCTGCGGTTTCTCGCCGCCGTGCTGGTCATGGTCTACCACTACGGCTTCTGGGTGTGGGCCTATCCCGACGGCATCTCGGCGCAAGCGACCGGCGGCGTTCCGGCGCAACCTGGTATCGGCGCCTGGGTCGAATCCGGCTGGGTCGGCGTCGAGATCTTCTTCGTCATCAGTGGTTTCGTCATTGCCTTCAGCGCCGAGAATTCGACGCCGCTGCGGTTCTTCGAGGCAAGGGTCAAAAGGCTGGCGCCGGCGGTGTGGATCTGTGCGCCGATCACCGCGGCGCTGCTGTTGCTCATCGGCTTGAGCTGGCCGACCGACGCGGTGGTAAGGCTCGCCCGGACGGCCCTGTTCGCGCCCTATGGTCCGTGGGTGGACAGCGTCTACTGGACGCTCGGCATCGAGATCGCCTTCTACGCCGTCGTCTGGGTGCTGTTGCGGCTCGGCCGCTTCCATCTGATGGAAGCGGTTGCCATCGTCATCGGCCTGGTCAGCACGCTGTTCTGGTGCCTGTACTATCCGCTCGGCTGGTCGGACTTCGCCGAGACGCGCTGGCTGCAGCTCATCCTGGTGCATCATGGCTGTTTCTTCGCGGTCGGCGTGCTCATCTGGCTGATGCGGTTCAAGGCGGTGACGCCTTCGCGCCTTGGCTTCTGCCTGCTGTTCCTCGGCGGCGGCGTGCTGCAGATCGCCAGTTCCGTCGACGTCCACAGCATCAAGGTCGGAGCCATGATGCCCTACGCACCGCCAATCCTGATCTTCCTCGTGGCCATCGCGCTGATGGCATGGTCCCTCAGGCTCGACCTCAGCTGGAGCGGCTGGCGCCGGATAGGCCTGATGACCTATCCGCTCTATCTGATCCACGACGTCATCGGCGCGGCGATGCTCGGCGCCATGGTCCGCGCCGGGCTGCCATATCTCTTCTCGATGGCGATGGTCGCCGCGACCATGATCGCGGCGAGCTGGCTGGTGGCGACCGAAGCCGAGCCGCGCATCCGGCTACTGCTCGACCACACGGTTTTCCGCTACCGGCTTAAGGCAGCGTAGCCGTCCAGCTTCGCCGCCGCGCTTCTTGTCCAGCCGCATAAAGGCGGCGACAGACGGAACTTTGCGTAGTCTCGAAACAAGAAGCGCAGCGCGCTCTCAGGAGATGGTAGGCAACGGCCTATCTCAGACCGCTGTCTTCGACCGCACTTCCGACTTGTCGAGATAGTAGCTCGAGTACTTGTCGAAGAATTTCTCCGATGCGCCGAACGATCCGTATTTGGCCAGCTTCTTCAGGTCGACCTTGTTCAGCACCGCGCCGACGATCTTGTTGGCGACATAGGGTTCGGATTCCAGCATCGAGCGCACCATGGCGCGCGGCGTGCGGCCCCATTCGGTGACCAGCACGAAGCCGTCGACGAGCGGCGCGAAGGCCTTCGCGTCGACCACCGGCCCGAGCGGCGGCAGATCGACGACGATGTATTCGAACGTCTCCTTGGCGTTCTCGATGAAGCGCCGCATGCCGGCCGAGGAGAGAAGCTCGCTGGTGTGCGAGAAATGCCCACGCGACACGGCCGGGATGATGGCCAGCTTGGTCTGCCTGTCGATCTTGCCAACGGACTGCCATGTCTGGCCGCTCACCACCGCTTCCATCAACCCTTGCTCGGCTTCCATGCCGAGGCTGCGGCTGAGGCCCGGATTGCGCAGGTCGCCGTCGATGAGCAGCGTCCTGGCGCCATTGGCGGCGAGCAACCCGGCGAGATTGGCCGCGACCGTCGACTTGCCTTCGCCGGGCAGGACCGAGATCACGCCGATGACGCGGCTGCCTTGCCCTTCCATGACGACATCGAAGGCGATCTTGGCACTGCGCAGCGTTTCGGAGAACATCGATGCCGGAGCGTCGATACTCACCCGCATTCGCGCCCGCCTTTCGATGGCGGCCGGCGATCTGGCGACCTTGAGATCGGGCTCGGCCGGCTTGTCTTCCTTCGTCGGTTTGCTACCGATGGTGGGCAGGTAACCGAGGAATTTGAGGCCGACGCGGTCGCGCACCTCCTCGCCGGTCCTGAAGAACCGTTCGTTGAACTCGTTGAGGCCGCCGAAGCCCGCGCCCATGAGAACGCCGAGCACCAGCGAAAGACCGAGCACGATGATGGTGCGCGGGCTCGAGGCGGCAAGCGGGGTCGACGCATCCGAGATGATGCGGATCTTGCCGACCGGGAAGGACTGCTGCTGGGCGGCTTCCTCGTAGCGGCCGAGGAACGTCTGGTAGAGCGTGGTCAGCGCCGTCGCCTTCTGGTCGAGATCACGCAACTGGACCTGCGACTGGTTGTCGATGGAGCTCTTGCCCTGCGCGGCGGCGACATTGGCCCTGAGCGCGGTTTCGCGCGCCAGCGCCACCTCATACTCGTTGCGGTAGCTTTCGGTCAGCTGCTTCAGTTCGCCGAAGATCTGCGCCGATATGTCGGCCTTCTCCTTGGCGAGCGCCACCGCTTGCGGATGCTGCGGGCCGAAATTCGCCTCGACATCCTGCTGCCGTTTGGCGACGGTGAGGTAGCGTGTCTTCAGCGCCGCGATGACGGAGCTGCTTGGCTGGTCGCTGGATATTGCGGCGTCCTTGAAAGCGTTCTCCGAACCGCTGTCGACGATCGACTTGTATTGCTGGTAACGGGCGCTGGCACGCGCGGTGTCGGCCTGCGCCACGATGAGCTGGGCATTCAGGTCGGCGAGTTGCTTGGCGCTCATCAGCTGGCCGTCGCTGCTGGCGGACAGGCCATGTTCGGCCCTGAATTTCTCGACCGCCAGCGATGCCTGCTGCGAGCTTTCGCGCAGTTCGGTCAGCCGGCCCTGCAGCCAGACCGCCGCGCGCTCGGTGGCGTCGAAGCTGGCATCGAGCTGGTCGGCGAGATAGGCGTCGGCATAGGCCTTCGTGATGGCCTTCGCCAGCGCCGGATCCGTCGCCTGGTAGCCAAGCGCGATGACGTAGCTTCGTCCGACGCGATCCGCCTGGATCTCGTTCTGCAGCTTGAGGATGGCGTAGTCACGGCCGGATGCGGCAATCAACGCGTCGCGCGCGGCGGGGTCGAGCTTGCTGATATCGCCGACGCCCGGCATGACCGGGCTTGGCCGGACATATTGGATCAGTCCGCGGATCAAGCCGATGCCCTGGGCAAGCGCCGATTGCGGCGGGTTCATGAACGCTTCGTTCTGATCGAGCTTGAGCTTGTCGACGACCACGGCGGCGAGCCGCGTCGAGGTCAGGATCTCGATCTGGCTGAGAATCGCCGAATCGGTCTGCATGGTCGTCGACGCCGCCGAAATGTCGTCGACGATCTTGTTCAGCCCCTCATCGATCAGCACGCTGGAGACCGACACGAATTTTGGCGGCGTGGTCTGCAGATAGAGCATGCCCAGGAAAAGGCCGATGACGGCGCACACGCCAACCACCTTGGCCTGCCGTGCGGCCATGCCAAGCAGCCGCTCGATATCGATGAAGTCGTCGCCGTCTCCTGCGTCCGAATTCGGCAATGGCATCCTCTTGTCGAGAGGAAAGTTGGCATAATTCATCTTCGGTCCAATTCTGGCTTGTCTCGCTCGCAGGCCCCAGAAAGATCGGGAGCATTGGCGGACGCGACACACGCTTGGTGCCGGACAGCGCGGAGCCGGCCGGCCCTTCCGCCGTCAGCCACCCGACAATACTCCCGAAAGATGGGCATTATGCGGCTTCTTCCTGGCGTTCATGCGTCCGGACGAACTCCCGGAGCATCTCGAAAACCGGGCCCTTCATGTCGTCGCGCGCCAGCGCGAAGGCGATATTGGCCTGGATGAACCCTTCCTTGGAACCGCAGTCGAACATGCGGCCCTTGAAAGGCTGGGCAAAGAATGGCTGCTCCTGCGACAGGCGGACCATGGCGTCGGTCAGCTGGATTTCATTGCCGGCGCCGCGTTGCTGGTTGCCCAGAAGCTGGAAAATCTCGGGCTGCAGGATGTAGCGGCCGTTGATGTAGAAGTTCGACGGCGCGTTGGCCGGCGCGGGCTTTTCGACCATGGCCGTCACCTCGAAGCCGCCGCCAATGTCGGCGCCACGGCCGACGATGCCATATTTGTTGGTCTCGGTGGGATCGCAGCGCTCGACGGCGATGACGTTGCCGCCGGTCTCGGCATAGAGGTCGGTGATCTCGGCCAGGCATCCGCGACCGCCGAAGGAGACCATGTCAGGCAAAAGCAGGGCGAAGGGCTCGTTGCCGATGACCTCGCGCGCGCACCAGACGGCATGGCCGAGGCCTTGCGGCGATTGCTGCCGGATGAAAGAGGTGGCGCCGGCCACCGGCAGCATGCTTTCGAGCGCTTCCAGCTGTGTCTTCTTGCCGGTCTGCTCCAGGGTTCCGATCAGTTCCGGATGAAGGTCGAAATAATCCTCGATGACCGCCTTGTTGCGGCCGGTGACGAAGACGATGTGCTCGATCCCGGCCTCGAAGGCCTCGTCCACCGCATATTGCACGACGGGCCTGTCGACCACCGGAAGCATTTCCTTCGGCATCGACTTGGTCGCCGGCAGAAACCTTGTTCCAAGCCCCGCCACCGGTATCACGGCCTTCCTGATTTTCTTCATCGCAAATTCCTTCTGAGGAGATCGACTTCAGTCCATTCACAGGCCACGAAAAATCCCTCCATGTGCCTGCATCTTCACCTCCCCACCCCCACGGCAAACTGTGCCGCTACTCGTCGCAACCGCACGGCGATCGGCATGCCCATGTGCCTGACCGCCGCCGGGTCGCTGAGCGCCGTCCGGATCGCCTTGAGCGGGGACCGCGCCTTGATGTGCTGGACCATCGCCAGGAACGAGGCCGCCTTGCGCAAGCTGCGGCCGCGCCGGGCGAAGGCTGCCTGGGCCTCCTCGTCCATCCGATGGGTTTGCGCGAATTCGGCATCCGCCTTGCGCATCGCCTCGACATGATGAGGCTCGAGCACGCGCGAGATCGAACCACTGCGGATATGATAGGCATAGCCGATATCAGGCTCGACCACGCATCTGCCGCCCATGGCCAGGGCTTCGGCAAAAAGGATGTAGTCTTCGCCGATCCTCAGTTCCTCGTCATAACGCAGCCGGTTTTCGTCGAGGAAACTGCGCAGGAAGATCGGCTTGAGGTAGCCGAGATTGAATTTCGATTCGAAGACGACATTGCCGGCGATGTAGGTGGCCAACGAAATCTCGCCCAGGCCTTCCAGATACTGGCGCGGGAACATCGCGTCCTCGACCACGCCGTCCTCACGGACGACCTCGAGATTGTCGACGGCGATCTCGGCGTTCGCCCTTTCGGCGCGGCCGATCATGGCGGCGATACGGCCGGGAAAGACGGCGTCGTCGGAATCGAGAACCGCGATCCACCTGCCCCGGGCGGCGTCGAGCCCGGCATTCCTGGCCCCGCCGGGGCCCCTGTTCTTGTCCAGCGCCAGGACGCGCACGATGTGCTCGGGATAGGCCCGCGCCGCATCGAGCGTGCCGTCACGCGACTTGTCGTCGACGACGATGATCTCGAGGCTGACACCCTTCTGGGCGATGGCGCTGGCGATCGCCCGATCGAGGGTTGCCTCGGCGTTGTAGGCGGCAATCACAAAAGAAACATCGGGAACGGAGGAAACGTCAGGCGGCACGCTTGCCTCCTTCCCCTGGTGAAGGCTGGCCGTAGAGGCGCAGTTCGCGGACACCGACAAGGCCGCTGACGACGCCGACATGCATGATGCCGCGCAGCACGCTGCGGTTCCTGCGTATCGGGCTGGCGACAACCGGAAGGGCGGCGGCAAAGCAATAAGCGGCCTTTGCCGCGGCAAGGGCGGCCTGCTTCACCCGTGCAATGCCGCCGGCGTCGCGGCCCAGGAGATGGCCGTGCGTCTGGCCGACCCGGAAACGGCGGCGGCTGAGCCAGTCGAATGCCGCCCTGGCCCGTGGCACGGCCTCATCCACCCATGCCTCCGGCGCAAACGCGATCCGGCCGCCTGCCTTGTGCATCTGGTCGAAGAATTCGGTGTCCTCGCCGCCGGTCTGGCCGCGCGCCAGGCTGAAGCGGCGGCCGCGCAGGCTGTCCGACCCCATGCGCAGCAGGACGTTGCAGGTGTAGCCGGTGCGGATTTCGCCGCGCACTCGTACCGGCAAGGTGGAATGGAAATCGCCGCGGCGCATCCAGTCCGGCGCATCCGGACGGTAAAGCGCGCGCACCGGGCCGAGCACGGCTGTTGCACCGCTTTCCTCAGCTGTCGCGACCAGCTCGGCCAGCCAGCGGGCGGTGGCGGTTTCGTCGTCGTCGATGAAGGCCAGGAAATCCGCTTCGCTGGCATCGAGGCAAGCGTTGCGGGCAATCGAGATGTTGCGCGCCGGGCAATGCCGGTAGCGGACCGTCAGCTTCAAGTCCCGTGACAGCGTCGCCACCAACTCCCTGGCGCTTGGCGTGTCGTCATTGTCGGCGACGATGACGCCGACCTCGAAGCCGTCAGGCATGGCAAGCGCCGCAAGCGAGCGCAGCGTCTCGGCCAGTTCCGGCCGCCGGAACGTGCACACGCCGATGTCGATGCGGCGGTTCCTGGTCTCAACCGCCATCACACCGCCCTCCGCCGTGCGCCGAGGCCGAGAAGCTGCAGCCAGAAGCCGACGGACCAGCCGAAATGCATGACCATCGCCGAGACGCCGGCAAGCGCGATATCGGCATTGCGCTGGCCGATGGCCGTCACCAGGCCGTAGCCCAGGCACACCGCCACCCACAGCAGCAGCGGCAGCGCCGCAATCCAGTGCACGAACGAGAAGGCCGCGAGAAGGACCACCGGGAAGACCGCCAGCGGCACCATCTGCCTGACCTTCGGGATCACCCGATGTTTCAGCACGTTCTTGGCCCGACCGCGGCCATAGCCGAGATACTGGAAATAGAGGCCGCGCAGCGAGGTGCGCGGATAATAGACCATCTGCGTCCTGCCGCTCATCCAGATCCTGTAGCCGGCCTGCCTCAGCCGATAGTCGAGTTCCGCATCCTCGTTGTGGCTGAACGTCTCGTCATAGCCACCGACGGCCTGGAAGGCCGATATCCGCATCAGCGCGTGATGGCCGTGGTCGACCCATTCTCCGGCGGAGAGGTGGCGGTGCTTCGAGCCACCGGTGCCGAGCTTGGAATTCTGCGCCGCCGCCGCCGCTTTCTGCACGGTGCCGCTGCCGCTGGTCAGCATCGAAACCACGACCGAATCGGCACCGGTGGCCTGCGCCTCCTCGACCAGCCGGTCGCAATAGTCTTCCGGATAGCCGCCATGGGCATCGATGCGGATCAGATAGTGCGCGCCCTCGCCAAATCTGGCCACCGCCAGGTTGATCGCGGCGCTCTGGATGCGCTTTTCATTGTGAAGCAGCACGATGCGCGGATCGTTCTTCTGGCGCTCGCCGACAATGGCGAGCGTGCCGTCGGTGCTGCCGCCATCGGCAACGACGATCCGCGCGCCAAGCCGTTCCGCCGCCGGGCAGAGCTGGTCGAGCAGCGCACCGATATGTGTTGCCTCGTTGAGACATGGGATCACGATCAGGCTGGGGGCAAGCGCTTGCGTCATCGGGCGATGTCCATCCTATGCCAAGGCTTCGGCTGCGAGGGGCTCGCGCATGGTGGTCAGGCGGCGCAGTTTTTCGACCAGGGCGCTGCAGTCGCCGCGATCGTAGCTCCACATCCTCGGATTGTGGGCCAGCACGCGCATCTTCAGCCTGCCGAAACGGTGCTGCTCCATCCCGCCAAGCGCGGTTTCCAACGCCTCGGGCGTGGCCTGCGGCAACAAAACGCCGATATCGCGCTGCCGCAGGAACCGTCCGGTCTCGGTGTTGTCCATCGAGATCGGCACCGCGCCGAAGCGGCAGCCTTCATAAAGGCGGTTGGGCAGCAGCCATTCGGAGTTCTGTCCCTCCTCGAAGAAATCGATCGCCCAGGAGAAATGGACGTCCTGATAGATCGCCGCCATGTCCTCCGGATTGCGATACGGCCCGCCAAACGACAGGTAAGGTTCGGCCTCAACGAAGGCATGGAAATCCGGGAATTCGGAAAGTGCCGGACGGCCGCGCAGCACGATCTCGAACCGGCCCTCCATGCGGCGCGTGAACCCGGCAAGCAGTTCGAGCGAGCGGCGGCAGCGCAGCGCCCCGAACCAGCCGATCCGCCATGGCGGGGCTACGGGTCCTTCGACCGCCTCAGGCTCGCCAGGCAGAACAGCCGCTGCCTCGAAATATTTGTTCTCGACCAGTTCCACCGGTGCCGCGACCTGGCGGAAGGGCCTGAAATAATTGGCGATGAAGGCGGGCGAACTGGTCACCAGCAGCTTCACGTCGCGCGCCAGATGGCGCTCGGTGGCGCGCAGCGCCTTGCCCAGAGCATCATCGCGGAGCACCAGGCGGTGAATGTCGAGGCATTCATAGACGATCGGGACCGCGGCGCCGAAAGCCGACCTTGCCCGGCGCGCCAGCGCCAGCATTTCCAGATTGCGCGCGATGATGAGATCCGGCTTCGGCATGCGCTTGAGCTTCGAACCTATCGATACCGCTGCTTTCGCCACCGCCGTCAGGCGCTGCGCGAATCGGCCATCACGCGTCGCGCCAAGGTCGATGGGCCGCAATCCTTCGATATCGGCGACAGGGGCGGCGGTACGGCGGAAGCCCGCCAGGGTGACCCGGGCGCCACCTGTCCGGAGCATCGTGATCCGTCGGCGAACCGCCGGGTCGGAAATATCGTGCACCAGGTACAAGACATGCAGCATGAAAACTCGACCGCTGTTTGACCCACCCAGGGAAAGCCTAGTACAGCTCTTGCTGCATCGCAACATTTTTGGCACGGCGATCCACGTTTTCTGTTGCACTGCAAAATTATTGCCGTAGTTTGTGGTCGGCGGCGGTTGTGGATTTCGGGCCCCGGAATCCGCGCAAAGATCAGGAATCCTGAATTTGGAAGCCAATCCATTCGATCCGCCGGAAGGCTCTCTGCGCAAATCGGTCGGCCGCGGCGCCGTCGTGACCGCCATGGCGCAGTCGGTGCGGGTCGCCACGCAGATCATATCCGTCATCGTGCTGTCGCGGCTCTTGTCGCCGCAGGATTTCGGTGTCGTGGCCATGTGTGCGCCGGTGCTCGCCTTCATCGCCCTGTTCCAGGATTTCGGCCTGACCCAGGCGACGATCCAGAAGACAGGCATCCGGCACGAGGAGGTGAACTACCTCTTCTGGATCAACGTCGCCGTCAGCGCCATCCTGGCCTGCGTGCTCGCGGGCGCGGCACCCCTGGTCGCTGCCTTCTACGGCGAGCCGCGTGTCGCTGGCCTGGTGGCGGCATTGGGGCTGCAGATCCTGGCTTACGGCCTGGGCGCACAGCATCTGGCGCTGCTGACGCGCCGCATGCAGTTCGGCCGCCTGGCGATCATCGACGTCGCCGGGGCCGTGGCGGGTCTGGCGGTATCGATTGCCTGGACCTTCATCGACCGCTCCTACTGGGCGCTGTTTGCCGGCACGCTGACCGGGGCGGTGCTTCCGACGCTCTGTTACTGGGCAAGCTCGCGCTGGCGCCCGGGCATGCCGCGCAAGGTCGCGGGCATCAGCGAGCTGATCAATTTCGGCGCCGGCATCACCGGTTTCAATTTCGCCAATTTCTTTGCCCGCAATCTCGACAACGTGCTGATCGGCAAATACTGGGGCGAGGCCCAGCTCGGCCTTTACGACCGTGCCTACAAGCTGCTCCTGTTCCCGCTCAGCCAGATCACCAATCCGCTGTCGAAGGTGATGGTGCCGGCGCTGTCGCGGCTGAAGGACGAGCCGGACCGCTATCGCAGCGCCTATCTGCGCGTCATGCCGCTGATCCTTTTGGTAGCGCTGCCCGGCGTCGCTTTCGCCACCGCCATGTCCGATGTGCTGATTCCCTTCGTGCTCGGCGAGCAGTGGCGCGCCAGCGCCTCGATCTTCCTGGCGCTCGGCTTTGCCGGCCTGCTGCAGCCGCTCAACAATCCGGCGGGCTGGCTTTTCGTCAGCCAGGGCCGCTCCGGAGACTTCATGCGCTGGGGCATCATCACGGCGGTGACCTCGGTGCTTGCCTTCGCGCTCGGCCTACCCTACGGCGCGCTCGGCGTGGCGGTCGCCTATGCGGTTAGCGAGTATCTGCGCACGCCCTTCCTGTGGCTCTATGTCGGCAGGAGCGGACCGCTGCAAGCCGGCCATGTGCTGCGCGCGGCAACGCCGTTCGTGCTTGGCGCGCATCTGGCGCTGGGCGCGGTCTGGCTGGTCAAGCCGATGCTGCCGCAGCAGCATGTCGTTGCCCTGGCCAGCGGCGCCATCCTGGCCTACGCGATCACCATCGTCGTCGCGCTGGCATTCGCGGCCGGACGCGAAGCCTTGCGGGAGGCCTTGAAGATGCTGCCTGCAAGAACGCCGGCGGCGACGCCGCGTGAGGCGCAATAATTTCGGCGCCTTTGTCGTCTAACCCTATCCCACCCGAGCATCAGGCCTGATCCATGCACTACCGATCGATCTCCGACATGAACGACGCGATTGTGAGTAACCTTCACCGGCTGCCGCGCGACATCGACCTGGTGGTCGGCGTCCCCAGAAGCGGCGTGCTGGCCGCGACGCTGGTCAGCCTTGCGGCGAACATTCCGATGACCGACCTGGATAGCTTCCTGGAAGGCCGGGTCTACACGTCAGGCATCACCAAGCGCAGGGCCGCACTCGACCGCAAAGTCTCGGAAATGCGCAAGGTGCTGGTGATCGACGACAGCGTTTCCGGCGGCAATGCCATGCGCGACGCCCGTGCCCGCATCAAGGGCGCCGGCATCGAGGCCGACTACACCTTTGCCGCCGTCTTCGGTCTGGAGCCCGAGCATCAGGAGACCGATCTGGTGTTCGAGGTCGTTCCGCATCCGCGCATGTTCCAGTGGAACTTCATGCATCACAAATTCCTGGCGCAATGCTGCGTCGACATAGACGGGGTGCTGTGTCTCGATCCGACCGAGGCCGAGAACGACGACGGGCCGGCCTATGAAAAATTCCTGAGCGAGGCGCGGCCGCTTCATGCCGTGACCCAAAAGATCGGCTGGTTGGTCACCAGCCGGCTCGAGAAATACCGTGCGTTGACCGAGGCGTGGTTGGCCAAGCACGAGATCCAGTACGACAAGCTCATCATGCTCGATCTGCCGAGCAAGGCGGAGCGCCAGCGGCTTGGCGCGCATGGCAGTTTCAAGGCCGATTTCTATCGCAAATCCGATGCCATCCTGTTCATCGAAAGCGAGCATGCCCAGGCGCTGAGGATCACGGAACTGTCGGGCAAACCGGTCCTGTGTGTCGAAACGCACATGGTCAGTTTTCCCGATGCGCTGTCGCTTCCGGCCCTGGGCCAAGCCGCGCGGAACCTGCCGGCAAGGCTGCGCCAGGTCAACTCGCAAGAGGGCCGCAAGAGCGCCGCCAAGACCATCGCCCGCGCCCTGCTTGGCGCGCGCGGCTATGAAACGCTGAAGAACCGGGTCAAGCGCCCAGCCTGACGCGGCGCGATCGGGTCGCTGTTTGACTAAGCGGCCTGGCGCGCGCTCTGCTGTGCCGCCCTGTCCAATATCGAGAAGAAGGTGACGAACTGACGGTCGGGGTCGAGCTCCGGCCGCCCGGCGAAGCTGCGCGCGAGGGCCGAGACCCGCTCATATTCCTTGTTGTCATTCCACAAAAGCCTGACGGCGGCGACCCAGTCGGCGAGCGGAGCATCATAGTCGAGCACCGCGCCGCCAGGGCCGATCGCTTCGGGCAGGCCGCCGCGGCGGGAGCCGACGACGGGAATGCCGCTGCAATGGGCCTCCGAGGCCACCCGCCCCCAGGCCTCTTCCCATTTGCTGGGCGCCAGCAGGATCCGGGTGCGGCCATAGACCGTCTTCATGTCGCTGGTGCGGCTTTCCAGCGTGACATTGCCGAGCGGCGCGATCGTCTGCTCGATGCGTGCCCGGTGATCGTCCGCCAGTTTCCAGCTTTCGACGAACAGGAAAGGGATTTCGGGGCACGCGCCGGCGATGCGCACCGCAAGCTCGAAGCCCTTTTCCTCATATGGGTTGATCAGGGTGACGAACTGGCCCGACGTCGGCGTGCTGTAGTGCGTCGGATTGATGGTCGGCGGGATTACGGTTGTCTCGATGCCGAACTCCCTGGCGTAGGTGCGCGCGGTGAACTCGGAATTGGCGATATAGAGCGCCGAGCCCAATTCGCGCAGGTCGCCTCCCAGTTCGTGAAACTCGACATTGCGGAGATAGACGACCAGCGGCACGCCCTTGGCCTGCAACGCCTTGCCGAGCGGAACCGATTTGTGACACTGGACCACCGCGACATCCGGCTTCACCCTGTTGACGGCGAAGGCCGCCGCCTCCCAGGGGAACCATGCCCGGATCACCGGGTAGCCGGGAAAACTGTCGACGACCGCGGGCTGGCGCAACAGCTTCATCTTTGCACGCGCCTTGAAGCCGAAGACACCATCGCCAAACAGGGCGGCGAGCACCGCGGCCTCATGCCCATGCTCGATCAACTGCTCTGCCAGATGGTGAGTGCTCGACTGGACGCCGCCGCTGAACTCCGGTGGGTAGCCATTGCCGCCTGCAAAGAGAACTTTCATGATCCCGGCTCCTCGTCTATCCATTTCAATGCCTCGGCCCGATGAAGGCCCGCGTCCAGGGCCGCTTCAGGCAGTCTTTGGCGGATCAAGCGTCGCGAACGGATTTGTGCATGACTGCCATCCGGTGAACCGGATGGGATCATTGGGCGAACCGCGCCAGGCGTAGTCCGTCAGCATGTGGAATTCGGCAACAACCCAGCGGTCGAAATGCCCGAGGTCGCGCTGCTTCTGTTTTGGCAACAACTGGCGTGCCTGACCGAGCTTCGCCTTCTCGAGCAAGGTGACGGCATCGCTCAGTTTTTCGCTGGGAAACATTCCCGGATTGCGGTTGCGGAACTCGAGCACGAACTGCTGCAGGTGCTCGATGCGCATGTTCAGCCTGCCGAGGTATTTTTCGAGCGTGACGCGAACCAGGTCCTCGTCCGAGAACGAGGACACGGCCGCGTAGGCCACGCCCGTCGATGCAACTCCGCCTGCCATGATGGCCAGTGCCGAACGCCGCGTGATTTCGATCATCGCATACCTCCCCTCACGCCATCCGGCTCGCTGCCCGCAAGGACAGAGCTGCCGCGGTCAGGCTCGGATTGGCGCAGGAACAGCTGGGATAGGTACTGGTGCCGACGACAACCAGGTTTCTCAACCGGTGATGGATCATGTTGCTGTCGATTACCGAATCGGCCGGGCCGGTGCCCATCCGCAACGTGCCCTGGACATGCGATTCCGTTGGCCGGATCCCGCGGTCGAACAACCGCTCCACCGGTAGCGGGGCAAGCAGTCCAGGCAATTTCTCAAGCGCCCGGGCCATGCCTTTGACCGCGTAGTCCGACGGTGCCTTGAAGCTGACGAAAGCATTGTCGTCCTCGTCGAGAGTGACGAAATTCTCGTGGTCGAGCAGGTTTTCGGTGACCACGACCAGCGGCAGCGCCTGGCGCAGCCGCCCCTTCTCGGCGCGCATCCCGTGCTGCCAGCGGTTCTCGAAATAGACCAGGGCCGCCGCATGCTCGGACCGGTGCGGACCGTCATAGAGGCCGAAATTCAGGCCGGTGGTGATGGTGCTGCCGTCG
Source organism: Mesorhizobium sp. M8A.F.Ca.ET.161.01.1.1 (assembly GCF_004792105.1). Taxonomy (NCBI): domain Bacteria; kingdom Pseudomonadati; phylum Pseudomonadota; class Alphaproteobacteria; order Hyphomicrobiales; family Phyllobacteriaceae; genus Mesorhizobium; species Mesorhizobium sp. M8A.F.Ca.ET.161.01.1.1. The sequence continues at coordinate 79,296 of NZ_SRTD01000012.1, forward strand.
AAATTGTCGACGCCGTCGAGATAGACCTCGAAATTCCAGCCATAGGATTCATGCAGGCCGCGCCCGACGAATTCATCTCCGAGGCCGGAGCGCAGCATGATCGCCGCGCTCTGGATGGCATTGGCGCCGAGAACGAAGAGGTCGCCGCTGGCCTGATATTCCTTGCCCTCATGGACGAAGGCGACCGAACGCACCGTGCCGCCGACATGGTCGAGCCGCCGCACCTCGGAGCCGAGGCAGACCGATACGTCGGGATGCTCGAAGACATGCATCAGGCCATTATTGGCGGTGAACTTGGCATCGGCCGGGCACAGCCAGCAACGCAGATTGGCGCAGCAGGAGCTGCGTTGCGCGGTCGGCACGCGGGCCCGCGCGGTCGGCATGACGAAATGCTGGTCGGGCTGGGCCGCCTTCATCATCCTGTCCGGCGTCGACATGCGATGCGGCGGCTGCGGAAACGGCCTTGAGCGCGGCAGCATCGCCGCCATGTCCGGATCGCCCGAGATCGACATGATGTCTTCGGCGTCGCAATAGAACGGCTCGACATCGTCGTAGCTGATCGGCCAGTCATTGCCGATGCCGTAGGTGCTTTTCAGCCTGAAGTCGTTGGGATGGAAGCGTGGCGTCTGCGCGAACCAGCAATTGGTCCCGCCGCCCAGCCCGATCGTGTAATTCCACGGCTTGTCGGAATTGGTCTTGTAGGTCGTCTCGTCGTCGATGTCGGTGTTGACGTTCTGGTCGAGCTGCCATTGATGCGTGTTGTGACGGCCCCATTCGAGGACGAGTATGCGCGCCTTACGCCGCCTGGCGAATTCATGCAGGAAGAAAGCCGAACCGAAGCCGGAACCGATCACGACAACATCGAAATGATCCTTGGTGACTTGCTCGGGCTTGACGTCCAGCACCATCAGTTGCAACTCCTTTCCGCGCCGGGCGCAGCCGTAGGGTCGAGCGGTCTCATGCCGCCATTCTGCCGATCGAGTGATATTCGATGCCGTGGCGCGCCACGACCTTGGGATCGTAGAGGTTGCGGCCGTCGAAGATGACCGGCGTGGTCAGTGCATCCTTCAGCGCATCGAAGGACGGTGCGCGAAAACTCTTCCATTCGGTGGCAATCAACAGCGCATCGGCGCCGCGCAGGGCCGCTTCCTTGGTACCGCACAGCATCAGGTCGTCGCGCAGCCCGTAGATGGCCTGGCATTCCTGCATGGCCTCGGGGTCATAGGCCTGCACGTTCGCGCCGGCCTTCCAGAGCGCTTCCATCAGCACACGCGCTGGCGCCTCGCGCATGTCATCGGTGTTGGGCTTGAAGGCCAGGCCCCACAGCGCGAAGGTCTTGCCCTTGAGGCTACCCTTGAAATAGCGATGCACCTTGTCGAACAGGATGGATTTCTGGTCGTTGTTGCGCTCCTCGACGGCGCGCAGCAGCTTGGCGTCGAACTTGACGCCCTCGGCGGTCTTGATCAGGGCGCGTACGTCCTTGGGGAAACACGAGCCGCCATAGCCGAGACCCGGATAGATGAAGTGATAGCCGATGCGCGGATCGCTGCCGATGCCCTTGCGCACCTCCTCGATGTCGGCGCCGAGCTGTTCGGCGAGGTTCGCCATCTCGTTCATGAAGCTGATCTTGGTCGCCAGCATGCAGTTGGCGGCGTACTTCGTGAATTCGGCGCTGCGCACGTCCATCACGATCATCTTCTCGTGGTTGCGGTTGAAGGGCGCGTAGAGTTCGCGCATCACCGCCTCGGTTTCCTCGCTGTCGGTGCCGACGATAATGCGATCCGGCCTCATGCAGTCGGCGACGGCAGAGCCCTCCTTGAGGAATTCAGGATTCGAGGCGACGTCGAAGCTCAAATCGTCGCGGCCTCTTTTCTTCAGCGTCTCGGCGATCCTGGCCTTCACCTTTTCACAGGTACCGACCGGTACGGTCGACTTGCCGACGACGATCTTGGCGGCATCCATCTCGCGGCCGATGGTCTCGGCGACCGCCAGCACATATTTGAGGTCGGCCGAACCGTCCTCGCCGGGCGGCGTACCGACCGCGATCATCTGGATTTCGCCGTGCCTGACGGCAGCCGCCGCATCGGTGGTGAACTTGATGCGGCCAGCGGCATGGTTCTCCCTGACGATGCTTTCAAGGCCTGGCTCGAAGATCGGGACGAAGCCCTGGTTGAGCCGCTCCACCTTGCTAGCGTCAATGTCGACGCAGACAACCTGGTGACCAACCTCGGCAAGCACCGCCGCCTGTACGAGGCCGACATAGCCAATTCCAAACACCGTCAAGTTCATTCGGTTTCATTCCCATCCAGGGCCTGGAGCCGTTTTCGGTCCGGCCGGTTCAATTCGTCTTTCCCAACTCTTTTAGGCTGCAGACCAGCGATTCCGGAAACTGGCAGGGCTGGCCGAGCGCGGTGAAGGCAACGCGCTCTACCTGCAGCGAAAGCTTGCGGCCCGGATCGGCGAACGCTCCCATCCAGCCCTTCATCGTCTCGCTGCCCCAAAGGCTGAAGAAAATCTTCTGCGCATGGCTGGGCAGCTTGGCGGGATCGGTGATGGTGTTCACCAACTGACCGTTGAGGTACCAGCGCAGACTATCCTTCTCCCATACGAAGGCATAGTCGTTGAAGGCACTGTCGGTGCCGCCGGCCACGTCGACCAGTTTCTCGTTCTTGCCCTTGCCGTTGATGTAGGCGTTGACCTGCACCTTGGACGTGTCCTTGGTCAGGATCTCGAAATCGATCTCATCCCAAGGCTGCTTGTCGGACGGGCCGATATAGGAGAAGAAAGCCGCGTTGAGGCCGGGGCCCGTATCGGTTTTCATCCGTGCCTCATAGGTACCATAGCCGAAGCGCTGCTTGGTCTGGATCTCGCCGCAAGCGAACTCGCGATCCTTGGTCTTCTGCTTCGCGAAACCGAGCGAAAGAACACCGTCGGAAAGCTCGACCAAGCCTTTCGACCAAGTGCAATTTTGATGGCTGCCGTTTGTCCAGCCGTCTGAAACGTACCAGCGCTCACGGTCTAAACTTTTGAAATCGTCGACGAAAGAGGGCGCGGACTGGATATCCTGCGCATGAGACGGGGTTGCCGGCAGGCTGCCAAGAGCGGCGAGCAGCAAAGCGGCCGCCAGACCGGACCGGCAGCCGAAATGCCGGATTGAAGGGGCGTCGATTGCTGTCGTGGACATGGTTTTTGGTTCCGAACTCATGACAAACTCACCTTTGCGCTGTGTCCCCAACCCAAAGTCGACGTTTGAACCGCTTCCAAACGGGCCAACCTTGACCTCTTCAATCACCCTCCCGACTGCCAAACTTGCATTACCTCCGTCGTAACGGTCCCGTGCCGCCACCTTCACCCTCGGCCGGCTCCCGTCTGCCTGGCCGATTCGACCGCAGCCGGCGAATCGGCGTCCGCATTCTCGTCGAAGACCGCATCCAGCGAATGACGGAGCTCGCGCATCATGCCGCCCTGGCGCGCCAATGCCGCGATGCGGCGCTCGCTGTTCAAGATCGACTGCGTCAACGCGCTGACCTCGGACGAGCGGCGGTCGGAGGCGGAACCATTTTCCATGGCTTCAACGAGGAAAGCCGCGTTGGTCGCCTCCTTCTGATAGCGGCTCTCCAGGCCGGTTTTCTCGGCATCGATTTCGGCCGCGATCTGCTCGAACAGCTTCGCCAGCCGGTCGAGACGCGCAACATCGGTCTGCCTGTCGCGGACCGGATCCCTTGATCTGAAGCCGAATATCGAGGCCATGAACTTAAATTCCCGTCATCGCTGGCTTTTTGGGCCGGCTTTCTGGCCGGGCCACTGGCCAATCCCCGCAACCGGGGCTGAAAACTCGTACCGCGTCGTCCACTCCTCCGCCGAAGAGAGACTTCGGACCAGTCCGATCGGGGGCCAGTTCGGCTGGTCGTTCAGTTTGCTGCACCGCAACATAGACTGCCATCCCCGGAGCCGCGAGGCAACCACCCAATTCGTAAACTCATAAATCCGATCGAAATGGTTGCGTGGTGGGCGGGCGGCGGGCCGGCAAGAGCCAACGCTCCCGCACCTTACCGTGCCTTGCCCGTGCTGGTTCCGGCCATCAGGAAACGCAGCGGCGGCACGTGTTTGTTCCTGGACACGAGGCCAACGCTGCGAAACAGCGCCTCGAGTTTGTCGGATGCCACGCCCTGGACGATGGGAAAGAAGTTGGATTGGCTTGCGAAGGCATAGGCCGCGGCCGAAGCCAGGCCCCGCTCGGCCTTCACGTCGAGGAAATTGCGCAGCCGATATTTGTCGCGCACATGCCTCTCGTGCCGCCGCAATACCGCCTTGGACCCTTCCGGCAGGCTGTCGATGGCCAGCAGCGCCAGATCGGCATCGGCCAGTCGCTTCAGATCCTGCGTCTCGTGGCGGCCGCTGAGCGAATCGGCTCGCACGATAGCGCCGTAGCCACAGGAACGGATGACCTTGAACCGGGCCCCGTGGGCGACCGCCCGCGCGTAAAGCTCATAGTCCTCACCCAGTCGCAGGCTTTCGTCGTAGCGCAATCCATGGCCGTCGAGGAAGGCACGGCTGATCACGGGCTTCAAGAAACCGAGTTCGCCTCTTTGCACGCGGCGCCTGGAGATGTTGCCTTCCACGAACCGTTCGAGATTGAGGAATTCGGGATCGGCGGCAAAATCCGGGGCGACGATCTTGGTCGCGTCGCCGGTCGCGTCATCCCTGATGAGCATGATGTTGTCGGCGGCGAAATCCCAATCGGCGCCGGCAAACAGGTTGCGAAACCGGCCATTGAGGAAGAAATCGTCGGCGTCCAGAATGCTGACGAACGGCGCTCGTGAGCGGGCGATCGCGGCGTTGCGGGCAAAGGATGGACCGCGATTGACGTCGAGGCGCATCACCGAGAGCCGGCCGCTGCCGTCGTCGGCCGAGCGGGCGACCTCGGCGGTATTGTCGGTAGAGCCATCGTCGACGACGACGACCTCCGCCACTTCCGGTTCGCGCAGCGCGGATGCGATGGCAACCGCGATCGTGCGCGCCGCGTTTTTGGCCGCGATGATCACGCAAACCTCGGATTTCGTCATCGACATGGAATTTGCCTCTTGCACAGGTTTCGTTCTGCCCTCGCCCTGTACACGTTCGATATCCATTGCCCTCATGGACTGGCCGGCCGTTCGAAGATGCGGCGGCTGATGTCCGCCGACGCGGCCCAGCCAGCCTCGGCCAGGTAGCGGACGGGAGCCCGGCCGCACAATTCCCACAACACAGTCCGCCGCTGCGGCCAGCGCAGCGACGACAGCCATGGCGCGATGACCATGTTGAGCAGGTCCTCATTGCCGATGCGCGACAGGATCGGCTTGGCCCGCTCCGATAGAAGCGTGCCGGTGCCGCCCAGCAGCACGTCGGCGGCGCGCAGGCCGAGCAGCAAGGTGTCGTCCAGTCCCTGGCCTATCGCGGCATCGAGCACACGCTGCTGATCGGCCTCGCCGAGGCGAGCGGCGCTGGCCCTGATATCGCAGACATAGCCGGCGCAGGGCTCGCGGTTGAACAGGGCCTTGGCGACGCTGATGCACGACAGCATCAGTGTGTCGGCGGCCGAAGTGAAAGGGACCTCGACGCCGGTGATCTCGACCAACCGTTTCCGCCGCAGGAACCCGTCGGCATCGCGCGGGCTGGGCGAGCCGGGCTGCTGGAGCCGGTAATGAAGATCGACCGTGGATGATCTCGGCCCGCTGCCGCGAACCATGTGCTGTTCGCCGAGGAAGCGGATCCACCAGACCGAACGCGACTTACCCGACACCTCGTAGCCAATCAAGCGCAACGCTTCGCGCGTCTTCAGGAACCCGGCCGGCGCGACCAGGATGTCGACATCGCCCGCAGGCTTCATGAAGTGATCGTCGTAAAGCAGATGCTGCTGGAACGGCCCCTTCAGGAAGACGAAATTGATCCGCCGGTCGGACAGCGCCTCGTTGATGGCCATCGAATCCATCAGGCAGGCGGCGTTCATCGAAACCGTCCTTCTGCGATAGGTTTCGAGCCACTGGAAGAGCTCGCCCGGCCTCTCATGCGCCGGCGCACGCGCCAGCGCCTTCAGAACGAAGACACCGACCTTGTTCAGCCTGGCGATATCGGTGACGGCCTCGACCGAAAGGCCCGAGGGCAACGCCTCGGCGGCCGGGGCGGCGGGCGCCGCGAAATACAAACGTAAGCAGGCCCGCACATAGGCGATCTCGTCGGCGCAGTCGGTTGCGCGCAGTCGTTCATAAGAGCTTTCCGGCAAGGCCATTGAGCGCACAGTCTCCAAAAAACGGTTTGCGCGTCGCGTATGCTGCAAGTGCGAAACAAAGCATCCTTAAAAACCGCGGCGCCGTAAAGCCTTTCCTTTCGCGGTGCAAGATTTTGCAACCATAGCGTTTGCCGGCTTCCTCCGAAGGTGACGAGGTGATGGACGGAACACCCCGTCGCGGTGCTATCGGCGGTGGCCAGATGAAAGAGGGATATAGTTTAGCGCTATCTAAAATCAATCGCTTGCGTGAATTTCCCTTCAGGAATTCCCCTTAAAAATGACCAAATCAATGATTTAAAGTGTTGTCACTAGCAAACGCCGAAGTGAAGCAGCTTCCCTTCATAAAGGGCGGATTTCTCACACGGGGAGTGACGTTCGCAACCCATAATTGATTAACGGCGGGTAAATGAGACTTGACTCATAAATGCTGCTATGCAGCTATTGCGCCGCAGCATGAAAGTGCTGACGGTAATCGACAGGCCGTTTCCAGTCCTTGATAGGAGAGTACAATGGAACAGAATGTTGAAAAGCAAGAGTACGAAACGCCAAACCTGACCGTGCATGGTTCGATCGAGACCATCACCCAGGGCGGCGGCGGCAGCACGGCGATCGATGCGTCGTTCCCCGCACATACGCCAATTGGCGACCTCACGTTCTCTTGAGACTATCCTGATCCCGGAGGATGACGTTGGAACCTCCAGTATCCAAAAATCATAAGAAGGAGCCGGGGGTGAAAATCCCCGACTCCTCCAGCCTGTCGATGCGGGGCAACGTGTTGCGAAAGAGGTTTTAGGATGAACTGGAACCCATCCGACCGCGATTGCGTAAGCGCGACCAAGGATGCCGTGGCCTGCGAATTCGGCGAAGGCCTCGCGCTTCTCAACCTGAAATCCAATATCTACTACAGCCTCAACGGTGTCGGCGCTTTCATCTGGGACCTGATCCAGGAGCCCAAGCCGGTCGCCGATATCCGCAGCGCCGTCCTCGCTCGCTACAATGTCGACGCCGAGCGCTGCAAGGGCGACGTCGACGCATTGCTGAAAGGCCTGGCGGAAAACGGGCTTGCGAGGCTTGAGCATGAGGCCGTCGTCTAGGCAGGTGTCGCAGAAGGCCATGGTTGCGCGGCAAAGACCTGTGACGCAGAGACCCCCCGCGCCGATGAAGCGGCCTGGCAGGCGGAGCCTGGCCAGGATTTTGGCCTTGAGCGGTTCGGAAGCGTTTTTCCTGGCCCATTGCCTGCTGGTGGTCGCGACCGTGCGGCTCGGGCTGACAGTGTTCTCCTACAACCGCGTCCGCGGGATGGTGACACGGCTCAACGCGCGCCAATGTGCCAGCATGGGCGAGTTGCGGCTTGTCGCCTGGGGGGTCGCAGCGGCCGCGCGGTTCGTGCCGGGCGCCACATGCCTGACCCAGGCGCTTTCGGGCCAATATCTTCTCGCGCGCAAGGGCAATGCGTCGAATATCCGCATCGGCATCGAGCGCGGCACGGGCGAGCAATTGAAGGCGCATGCCTGGCTGGTCAGCGACAACCACATCGTGCTCGGCGGATCCATTGATGGCTTCGCCCATCTGGTCGACCACGGCAGCCGATGAGCGGCGTGGCCGGAATCCTGTTGCGGCAGGGCCACGCCGTAGCGGTCCGAGGCCCAGCGCCGGCTGAGGCGGCGAGCGGCATCCAGCAGATGCTGGCGCGCATGCGCCATCGTGGTCCCGACGGAAGTTCATGGTGGCTGGACAGCGGCATCGCGCTTGGCCACGCCTGGCTGAACACGACCGACGAAGCCGGCCCCGGCCCGCTGACCATGGCCGGCGGCAAGCTCGCCATCACCGCCGACTGCCGGCTCGACAACCGCGACGAGCTGCTCGCCAGGCTCGGCATCAGGGACAGCTCAGTCGCCGATGCTGCATTGCTGATGCGGGCCTATCTGCGTTGGGGTGAAGCCTGCCCCGTGCATCTGCAAGGCGATTTTGCCTTTGCCGTCTGGGATGCCGAGCGGCAGCTTCTGTTCTGCGCGCGAGACCATTTCGGGGTCAAGCCATTCTATTACCACGCGGCGGAACGACGCTTTGCCTTTGCCTCCGAGATCGGACCAATGCTCGGCCTCGACGGGGTTGGTGCGCACCTCAGCGAGCACCGGATTTCGGGCTTCCTGGCCGGGTTGCCCGACGACCCGCAGTCCACGCCCTACCGCGACATCTTCGCCCTGCCGGCGCGTCACAGCCTTACCGTCACCGCGCAACGCCTGGTGCTGCGCCGGTATTGGCAGATCGAGCCATCGCAGCGAGTGCCGCGGTCGGATGCCGCGGAGGAATTCGCCCATCTGTTCTCGCAATCGGTCCGCAATCGCATGCGGGGAAGTCCGTCGGTCGGCGCGATGCTGAGCGGCGGCCTCGATTCCTCCTCGATCGCCTGCGTTGCCGGGCTGCAAAATGCGGCCGGGCGCAAACCGAAGCTGCCGACCTTCTCCCTAGTTTTCGAGAAGGGGTCGTCGATGGACGAGCGCTCCTTCATCGATGCCGTGCTGGATCAGCAGAAGACCGACCCGACCTTGATCCCTGTCGGCAATTATGCGCCTTTCGCCGAATTCGAACGGGTGCTGGAGGAACAGGAAGGCACCTTCCTGGCGCCGGGCCTGACGCTGACACGCGGTATCTACCGGACGGCGGGCGCCAAGGGCATCAAGGTGCTGCTCGATGGCCATGGCGGCGACGAGGTCGTTTCGCAGGGACATGGCCATCTGCACGAGCTTGCCAATGGCGGCAGATGGCTGGACCTCTGGCGCGAGGTCCGCAGCGCCTCCAACACCTATGGCGACAGCACGCTCGGCCTCTATTTCCAGTTCCTCACTATTTACGGGCCGGCCTGGCGCATCGCCAGGCTGCGGCAGTTGGGGAACCGAGCCCTGAACAAAATACGCAAACCTGCCCAATCGCGGCGTGGCCGGAGCTGGCGCGACCTGATCAATCCGGACCTTGCCAGGCGAACCGAGCTCATCGACCGGTTCCACCGAGCCGGCTATATGCCACCCGGCGTCCAGGCCAGCGATGCTCTCAGTCACCGCTGGATCCTGTCCAACGGTTATGTCCCGCACTCTTTCGAGGTTCTGGACAAGGCCGCCGCCAATTTCGGCGTCGAGCCGCGTTATCCGTTCTGGGACAAGCCGCTGGTCGAATTCTGCCTGGGGCTGCCGGGCGAGCAGAAGCTCAGTCACGGCTTTGGCCGCTACGTGTTGCGCCGGGCCATGGAGGGCATCCTGCCGGCGGCGGTCCAGTGGCGGCGCGACAAGATCGATTTCACCGCCAATCTCGTCAACGGCATGGTGCGCAACCATCGCGACCTGCTGGACCAGTTGCTGGTTTGCGACGCGGGTCGCATCGCGCCCTATGTCAACCTGCCGGAAGTAACCGCTGCCTATGCGCGGCTGTTGCGCCAGCCGGACCAGGTGGCGCCGCTCGATGTCCAGTATGTCTGGCGCTCGGCGTCATTGTCGCTGTGGCTGCGGCAGGTCCAGCATGGCGGGAGCCCGGCATGATGTCCCGCCGAGAGCCGTTCGCCGGCGATCTCGACCATCTTCCCCGGCGCGGCGGGATCGCGGGAGAACGACGTTACTACCGCGCCTACGGCCTGATCATCGCATCCGGCGTGTCCCTGCCCGAACTGGAGCCGGCGGACCCGGCGTCGGCCGACATCGAGATCGCCATCGGCCCGATCGATATGCCCAAGCCTTCGGCGGAGGCCGCGACCGTCTTCCGCTTCGAGCCCGGCCGGCAGTATTTGGCCTGGGAGGCCGTCGGCGCATTCCTGATCAGCGACGCCCGCCGCATCGATGTCCAGCCGGCGCCCGGCGTCGACGACGCCTTGCTTGCCTTTCCGTTGCTGGGGCCGGTGCTGGCGCTGCTTCTGCACCAGCGCGGCCTGCTGGTTCTTCATGCCAGCGCCATTGCGGTAACCGGCAGGGGCGCCATCTTCATGGGCGACAAGGGCGCCGGCAAATCGACGACGGCAAGCGCGCTGATCCGGGCCGGACACGATCTGCTTACCGACGATGTCGTCGCGCTCGACCTGGCAAACCCGAACCAGCCGATGATCGTTCCGGGGTTTCCGCAGATCAAGCTTGCCGCCGATGCCGCGGCGGCAATCTCGCTTGGGCAGGCGCAAGTGCGGCCGCAAGTGCATCCCGCGATCGAGAAGATGCAGCATCGCCTGCACGGCGCCTTCTCCGGCAACAGGGTGCCGGCGGCCAGGATCTACATACTCGAGCGTGGCGAAAGGGCTGGGATCACCCCCTTGCCTTCCATTGCCGCCTTGCCGGCCATCATCAAATTCTCCTACGTGACGCGTTTCGGCCGCGCGGCGCTCTCCGGCGATTTCGCCGCGATGCACCTTCGTCACTGTTCAGCAATCGCTAACCATGTCGGCGTGTGCCGGCTGGACGTTCCGACGGGCATCGACAGGATCGGCGAGGCTGTGGCGCTGATCGAAAAGGAACTGGCAGGAGATGCCTAGGTCATCGGTCTTCAGCCTGTCGCTGTTTCGCGATGTCGCGGCATTTGGCGCCGTCATTGCCCAGATCGGCGGGCGGCGGACCTGGACGGCGCTGTTGTTCCTGATCCTCGGCAGCCTGACCGAGGGCATCTCGATCCTGCTGCTGATTCCGCTGCTGCACCTGGTTGGGCGCGCCGACCAGGATTTCGCGGTCAGGCTGCCGAATATCGATCTCGTCCGCTGGCTGGTGCCCGGCGGAACGCTGCAACTGACGACGGTGCTTTGCGCGCTGGTCGGGCTTGTTGCCGTGCAGGCAGCCTTCAACCGCTTCAAGTCGGTCTATATGGCAAGGCTGCTCTTCGATTTCATCAACCGCCTGCGCATGAACCTGTTCGAGAGCATCGGCAAGGCGCGGTGGGGCGTGTTCACGCGCATGCGCGGCTCCGATCTCGACCATGCCCTGACCGGTGACATCGACCGCGTCCAGGGGGCCGCCTTTTCCCTGCTGATGTTGGTGCAGATCGCCGTGCTGCTGGCGGGCTATCTCGTGATTTCCATGTTCATCTCCCCGGTTATGACGGCGTTTGCCGTCGTCATCGGCATCGTGATGTTCATAGCGCTGCAGCCGTTTCGCTCGCGGGCCACGGCCTTCGGCCGCATCCTGACGAGCAATCGCCAGAACCAGTACCGCACGGTCTCGGAATTTCTCGGCGGCATCAAGGTGGCCAAGAGCCTGAATGTCGAGGCCAGCTATTTCGCGCAGTTGCAGGCCACGCTCGAAAAGATGAAGGCCGATAACATCGCTTATGTGCGGAACAGCTCGATCGGCACCGCCGTGTTCCAGGTGGCGAGCGTCGTGGGCCTGAGCGTCTTCATCTATGTGGCGCTGGTCCGCTTCAACCTGTCGCTGGCCGAGATTGTCGTGCTGCTCCTGGTCTTCATGCGCATCGCGCCGCGCTTCATGGACATGCAGACGCAGGCCCAGCAGGTGCTGATCAACCTGCCCGCCTATACGGCAATGCGCAGCCTGCAGGCACGTTTCGACGCCGAGCGCGAGCCGGGCCATGTCGAATCCGGGGATGACCGCAAGCTGGCCCTCGATACGGGGCTGAACATTCGCGACGTCTCCTTTGCCTATGACGGCGGCGCCGGCAAGGCGGTGGTGAGCGACGTCACCTTCGGCCTTCCGGCCGGCAAGGTCACCGCCCTGATTGGCCCGTCCGGATCAGGTAAGAGTACGATCGCCGACATGCTGCTCGGGCTGCTCGAGCCGACCGCGGGCAAGATCCTCGTCGATGGCGTCGAGGTCGATGCCGGCAACCGCCGCCGTTGGCGCGATCAGGTGGCCTATGTGCCGCAGGACGTATTCCTGCTGCATGACACGATCGCGGCGAACCTGCGGCTTGCCGCACCGCAGGCCAGCAACGACGAATTGTGGACGGCACTGCGCGCCGCGCATGCCGGCGAATTCGTGGAACGGCTTGACCTCAGACTGGAGACGGTGGTCGGCGACCGCGGCGTGCGCATGTCGGGCGGCGAGCGTCAGCGCATCGCGCTGGCGCGCGCGCTGCTGCGCAAGCCTTCACTGCTCATCCTGGATGAGGCAACAAGCGCGCTCGACTGGCAGAACCAGTCACTTATCGCCAAGTCGATCGACGGCCTGCGCGGCTCAATGACGATCCTGACAATCGCTCACCGGCCGTCGATGATCGCCTTCGCCGACTGGGTGGTGGCAATGGAGGACGGCCGTGTCGTGGAAGTTGGGCAATATCGGCGCCTGAAGGCGAAGCCGGGGAGCCGACTGTCCAGGATGCTGTCGGGAGAACAGTCGGAGACCGAACCAGCGGACGTGGCCTGACCCGGCGTGCGCCTTGCGCCTAATGCAGGCTCCGCCGGGCGCTGCCAAGTTTCTCGCCCTCGGGCACTTCGGTGGATTTCTTCTTTCTCTCGGCTTCGCGCAGCCTGTCGGCCGGCGTCGGCTCGCTCCTGGCGATCATGGCGTAGACGACCGCGAAATAGCCGGCCTGGATGACCACCGCGCAGATGATGACACGCAGCAGTGTCGTGCCGAGCGAAGCCCCACCCAGCCACGACCAGGCAACGACGATCGAGAGCGCGAAAAGCATCCCAAGGATGAATTTTGGAAGCGACATACCCAACAGCCCATAAACCGGCTCGGGTTATATCCAACGATAGCCCCACCCGAGCGCCGTCCCTTGTCATGCGGGCTTGTTAAGTCACCCGCTGCCGACCGGTTGCTTCCGGCCTTTCAACCTGTCGCCACCATGACAGGTATAATTTGCAATTCTATTAAGGCGAGCAGAAGGCGGCAAGGGCAACCGCACATATTTTTGAATCAGCTTACGCGCTCGACTCTGCCATGCTGCAACGCACACGGCCGCATTTCACTCAACCTGCAGCCGTTATAAGGTGCGAGTACAATCCATAATATTAAGCAGTATTTTATGTGAATAGTTTCAAATATGGCACCTTCCTAAAGCACTTATATGTTCCGCCCCTCGACGCCGAAAACGCGTCGCCTAGGAATCGCCTCAAAAATGTCCGGATTTTTTTATCCTTGCCCATTTATTGTCACAAATGTGCTAAAAATTTCGAAATTTGTGCAGAGCGAGCTTACTATTTAGTCAATTCATGACGCGACTATTTCAATGGGATGGGAAATTGTGTGTTGCGCTGCAGCATTTTTTTGATATCGTGCGGTCAACCATTCGTTCACCGCATGGAGTTTCCGTATGAGGGATATTGCCAAGTCGGCCACGGCGGGCTTTTCGCAGGCTGACACCGACTTTCCGCCGCCGATCGGCGGTCTCATCAAGCGGAGTTTTGATGTCGCCGGTTCGCTGGCTGGGCTGATCGCGCTCAGCCCGCTGTTCATCATGATAGCATTGCTGGTCAAGTTCTCCGACGGCGGATCGATTTTTTACGGTCACCGCCGAATCGGGCGCGGCGGACGGTTGTTCTCCTGCCTCAAATTCCGCACCATGGTTCCCGACGGGGACAAGGTGCTGGCCGCCTATCTTGCGACCAATCCAGACGCCAATGCGGAATGGATAGCGACCCGCAAGCTGAAGAACGATCCCCGCGTCACTCGCGTCGGAGCGGTCCTGCGCAAGCTCAGCCTCGATGAGTTGCCGCAGATCATCAACATCCTCCAGGGCGACATGAGCCTTGTCGGACCTCGTCCGGTGGTCCGTGACGAACTGGAAATCTACGGCAGCGCGGCCGTCTATTATCTGAAGTCCCGGCCCGGCCTGACCGGTCTGTGGCAGGTCAGCGGCCGTAACGACGTTTCCTATGACAGCCGCGTCGCGTTCGATCGCCACTATGTCGAGAACTGGTCGCTGTTCGAGGACGTTCGCATCATCATCAGGACCGTGCCGGCCGTGTGGATGTCACGCGGCTCTTACTGATACTGATCGGCCGGCCTGACCCAGGCATCCGGCGGCAAGGGCGATGGGGCTAAAACGGATCGGAACGTTCAGTTGAAAACAGATATCTTCGAAGCGTTTGGCGGCGGCCCGTTTTCCGGCCGCTCGCGGCTCGTGGCGACGTGCCTTGCGATGTCGCTCGCTTTTCCCCAGCTGGCCGCCGCCGACGACTACCGTCTGGGCTCCCAGGACAAACTCACCATCCGCATCGCCGAATGGCAGACCGTCGAAAGCACGTTCCGCGACTGGTCGTCGGTCAATGGCCAATACACGGTCGGTCCGGCCGGCACGCTGTCGGTGCCTTTCGTCGGCGAACTGCCGGCGGCCGGCAAGACCACGGCGGAGATCGCCGCGGCGATCGGCGAGGCGCTGCAGCACAAGCTCGCTTTGTCGGACAAGCCCGAAGCCTCGGTCGAAATGGCGCAATTCCGGCCGTTCTACATTTCGGGCGAAGTGCAGAATCCCGGCCAGTTTCCCTATGTGCCCGACCTTACGGTGCTGAAGGCGATCAGCGTCGCCGGCGGCATCAGGCGCAGCTCCGACTACGGCCCCCAGCTCGGCAAGGACCTGGTCACCGCCAAGGGTAATTTCGATATCTCCGACGACCTGCGTGTGCGGCTGATCGTCAAGCGCGCCCGCATCGACGCCGATATGGCCGGCAAGACGAGCTTCGAAGCGCCGAAGGAGGTCGAGGGCGATCCTCGGCTGCCGACCATCGTCAACGACGAGATGACGATCCTGACCGCCGACCAGAAGGCGCTGAAGCTGAAGCTCGAGTCACTCGACGATCTCAAGGGTGTGCTGCAGGCCGAAATCGAATCGCTGGAGAAGAAGATCGTCAACCAGCAGAAGCAGGTCGATCTTGCGCAGCAACAGCTGGCCAGCATCGGTCCGCTGGCGCAGAAAGGTCTGGTCGCCAATGCGAGACTTCTGGATTCGCAGCAGTCCGTCACCGACCTGCAAGGCAAGATCCTGGACTATGAGACGGCCATCCTCACCGCCAAGCAGGCGATCAGCAAGGCGACGCAGGACGCCATCGACGCCCAGAACACCTTGAGCTCGAGCCTCGCCGCCGCCCGGCAACAGACCGAAGCCGACCTGAACGAGGCCGCGCTGAAGGTGAATATGCAGAAAGGCCTGATCGCTCAGGCCACTGATCCGGCGACGACGGCCGCCATCACCAACGACCAGCAGCCTACCTTGCTCTATTCGCTGGTGCGCAATGTCGACGGCAAGACCAGCGAAATCGCCGCCAAGGAAGACACGCCGGTGCTGCCCGGCGATGTGATCAAGATCAAGTTGGCGCCGCTGGCGAGCCAGTAGGGACGCGGAAGTTCGCACGACCCGCCGCTTCGATCCCCCGGAGCGGTTCAGCGTTTGATAGAAACGCCGACAGGCTCTAACGCTTGTTTTCACGCAATTCCCAAGGGGAAGCGCTATGCGCTTCTCCCGGGGAAACCGTTACACACTTTCCTGGAATTGCCCTGGCGGACCCTCATCATTACTCGGCCGCCGCCGGACGGTGCGGCCAGGCTGGCTCCCCACCCTTCGCATCCGCTGGCTCGAAGGCCGGCGACCACCGCGTGCGCGTGACCGGCAACCGGGCCAGCTTGAAGAAGCTGAAATACATCAGGAAGGAGCCCATGATGTAGGGGTTGAGGATCTCGACCTCGACGAAGGAGCGGATGAGCAGCAGCACCATCACGCCGATGAGAACCACCGATTCGGCCTGCCATGTCTTGAAGACCACCGCCGCGATATGACCGAAAAGCGTGCGCAGCATAATCAGCGATATCAGCACCGCCCCGGTGAAGCCGAGTTCGACAAGGGCCTCGACATAGGTGTTGTGGAAATGGAAGCCGGTGCGGGTGGTGATGTAGAATTCGTTCCACAGCCGCTCGGCCTCGGCAAAGCCCTGCACCCAATAGGCGGCATAGCCGACGCCGAGGATCGGCGACCGCATCGCGGCGTTCCAGCCCTGCTCCCATAGATAGGTCCGCCCGGTGAGAGTCGAATCCTTGCCGAAGATGCCAAGCACGAAGTCCATGAGCCCGAGATTGAGGGCGACGATGGCCACCACGACGATCATGCCGGCGCCGATCAGGAAGATTACCCGGCGATAGCGCCGCGACAGAAGCTTGCTCATCGCAAGCAGCGCCACCAGCGCCAGAACCGCCGGTATCGAGGCCATCGAGGTGGCGGAATGCGAGACGACCAGCACATAGGCCGACAACAGCACGACCGGCACGGTCAGCATGAAGCTCAGGCGGCCTCGCCGAAGGAAAGCAAGGAAAACGACGGAGAAATAGATGCCGAGCGAGCCGACGAAGCCGATCTGGTTCTTGGAGGCGAAGGCACCGACGAAATTATAGGTGCCGTCGAGGACGTCCTCGGAATAGGCGCCGACCTTCAGCGAATAGATCAGGACGAAGAATATGCCGACCAGAGCGCCTATCGTCAGGGTGCGCACGCTGACGGTGCGTGCCGCGACATAGGCACAGGCGATATGGGAAAGGTACTGGACCGCCGTTCTGGCGGTCGTGCCGGGCGCCTGCGACCAGAACACGGAGAAGCAGACATAGGCGGCGAACAGCAGCGGCAGCCAGGCACTGGACAATTGCCGCAGGAAGCGCCGGTAGTCGACCATGATGAGCGGAAGCCAGACGGCATAGTAGGCCAGGATCAGCACCTGGCCGAAAATGACGGAATAGGAGAACGCCCAGATCGAGACGGCAACGGCAAAACTGCCATAGACCGAGTTCTTTTCGGGATCGACGAGCAGGGATTTGGGAATTTTCATCTAAAGGGTCCCGTCGACACGACCCCGAACCGCCGGGCCGCAAACCAGCCGGCATATCCGCAAACAGGGGCGTACAAGAAACGGCGTCTCCATTGTGCAGTGCAATATAACTTATCGCACCCCATGCTCAATGGCAAATCCGGTCACCTTGTCTTACAGCGAAGCGATCGCCGAGAGATCGCAACCGCATAATCCGGCCGGTGTTGGCCCAGACGATCCGGCCACATGCCGGCTTGAACTCGATCGGCGGTCACCTCACAGTTCCCGACGAGCCATCACATGAACCGGGATGGACAGGAGGAGTGACACGCCGATGAATTTCGCGGGACGATTCGCCGGCCGGTCGGCGGTGATTACCGGCGGCGCCTCGGGCATCGGCCTGGCGGTCGCGCACAGGATCGTCAACGAAGGCGGGCGCGTCAGCGTCTGGGATCGCGACCCCGCACAGATCGAACAGGCGAAAGCCGTCATTCCCAGCCTGCATGGGGTGATGATGGACGTTGCGGATGCGGCAAGTGTGGAGGCCGCCGCACAATCGACGATCGAAGCCCTCGGCGGCGTCGACATACTGGTCACCAGCGCCGCCATCACCGGGCCGAACATGACGACCTGGTCCTATTCGGCCGAGGATTGGCAAAGGGTCATCGACATCAACATCAACGGCGTCTTCTACTGCAACAAGGCGCTGGTGCCGCACATGCTGGAGCGCGACTATGGCCGCATCGTCAACATCGCCTCGATCGCCGGCAAGGAAGGCAATCCCAACGCTTCCGCCTACAGCACCTCCAAGGCGGCGGTGATCGGCCTGACCAAGTCGCTCGGCAAGGAACTCGCCAAGACCAAGGTGACGGTCAATTGCGTGACGCCGGCAGCTGTACGCACAGCGATCTTCAAGCAGATGAGCCAGGAGCACATCGATTTCATGCTGTCGAAGATACCGATGGCGCGCTTCGGCGAGGTCGAGGAGGTGGCGGCGCTGATCTCATGGATCGCCTCCGAGGAATGCTCGTTCACCACGGCCGCCGTGTTCGACGTTTCGGGCGGCCGCGCCACGTATTGAGCCGCATCGAGACGGTTCCGAGTTTGGCCCGAGCCAACTACAATTCCGCGTGACGAAGCAACGATTGGAGCTGGACAGGCTTATGGTAGCTGACGTCTGAATGAGGGTGCCATAACAGGGGTGCCATAACAGGGGAGAGCCATGACACGACGAGAGAGCCCGGCAGGTGCGATGCCCCCCGGCCATTGTGCCGATGGCATGCGATCGACGGAAGCCGCGATCACCAGGCCGGAGTTTGCTTCGTTTGCTTAGAGCAGATCCAGCCGCGCTGGCCGACGACGAGCTTCTGGACCGCTATCAACGCGCCGCCTTCGGCTATTTCCTGGAGAATGTGAACCCCGACAACGGGCTGGTCGCAGACACGTCGCGGCCGAATTCACCGTGCAGCATCGCTGTGGTCGGTTTCGCCCTGTCCTGCTATCCGATCGGCGTCGAACGTGGATGGATGGCGCGCGACGCGGCTGCCAGGCTGACCCTTGCGGCGCTGCGCTTTTTCCAGACCAGCACGCAAGGCAGCGGCCCCGACGTTACCGGCCACAAGGGTTTTTACTACCACTTCCTCGACATGCGCACTGGTTTGCGCGTCTGGCGCTGCGAGTTGTCGATGGTCGATACCGCCTTGCTGATCGCCGGCATGCTGGTGGCGGGCGCTTATTTTTCCGGCGACAATGATGACGAGGCCGAAATCCGCCAACTGGCCGAGGCGCTCTACAGGCGCGTCGACTGGCGATGGGCACAAGGCAGCAGCCCGACGCTCCGCCAAGGCTGGAAGGCCAGGACCGGCTTTCTGCACTATGGCTGGGAAGGCTACAACGAGGCGACGATCCTCTATGTGCTGTCCATGGCCTCACCGGACCGGCCGACCTCCGACGACAGCTACGAGGCCTGGACGGCGACCTACCAGTGGGAAAACATCTACGGCCACGACGTGCTCTATGGCGGGCCGCTGTTCATGCACCAATTCTCGCATGCCTGGATCGATTTCGCAGGCATCCGCGACGCTTTCATGCGCGAGAAGAATTCGGACTATTTCGAAAACAGCCGCCGCTCGACATACCTTCACCGCGACTACGCCCGGCACAACCCCTACGGCTTTGTCGGCTATGGCGAGAACCTGTGGGGTCTTTCGGCAGGGGACGGACCAGGCGGCTTCCGCGCCAGCGTGGAGCGACGGCGCCACCGGTTTTCCGGTTACGCGGCGCGCGGCGCGCCTTTCGGTCCTGATGACGGCACGATCGCGCCATGGTCCTATCCGGCGTCGCTGCCTTTCGCGCCTGATATTTGCCTGGCGGCGATGCGCCATCTCGCCGATCGTTACCCGGAGGTGATCGACAATTTCCGGCTGCCGAGCGGTTTCAACCCGACATTGGCCAACCGGCGAAATTTCGGCCGCAACGGCTGGGTGTCGGAAGGCCATTACGGGCTGGACCAGGGCATTGCGGTAATGATGATCGAAAACCACCGTTCCGGCATGATCTGGGAGCTCATGCGTTGCAATCCCCATATCCGTCGTGGGCTGGACAAGGCCGGCTTTACCGGCGGATGGCTGTCGCGGCCGGCAAGCCCGGCATCCGGGGGGCGCGATGTCACGTGAACCGACGAGAGCCGCCGCCTTCCCCGTCGACCACAACGACGTCGAGCTGGTCAGGGGCGCGCATCCTCCGCACTGGAAGAACCCGACCCCGAACGGCCCCTACAATCTCGTCGTCATCGGCGCCGGGCCGGCCGGGTTGACCGCCGCGCGTGACGCGGCGAGCCTTGGCGCGAAAGTCGCGCTGATCGAGCGCGGGCTGATTGGCGGTGCGTGCATCAATGTCGGCAGCATTCCGTCGAAGTCGATCATTCGCACAGCCAGGCTCTATGCCGACATGCGCGATGCCGAGAGCTTCGGCGGCGACCCGCCAGATCATCTTCGTGTCGATTTTCAACGGGCGATGACACGGATGCGGCAGATCCGGCAGCGGATCAGCCGTGCCGATTCCGCCGCGAGCCTGGTTTCGGAAGGCATCGACCTCTATTTCGGTGCGGCGCGATTTGCCGGCCCCGATACGGTCACGGTCGAGGAAAGCACGCTGCATTTCAAGAAGGCGCTGATTGCAACGGGCGCACACCCGGCCTTCCCTGCTATTCCGGGGCTGGTCGAAGCCGGTTATCTCAGCAATGAGACGATGTTCAACCTGACGCAATGCCCGCCGCGGCTCCTCGTCATCGGCGGCGGGCCGCTTGGCTGCGAGACGGCGCAGGCTTTCTGCATGCTCGGCGCCAAGGTCATCCTGGCGCAGAGCGATCCGATGTTCCTGCCCGGCGAGGAGCGCGACGCCGCGCAAATCCTTTCGGACGCCCTGGCGCGCGAGGGGGTGGAGGTGCGCCTGAACACCGAAGTGGTGGCGGTGCGCAGGGAAGGTACCGCCAAGTTCGCCGACCTGATGCGGGATGGTGACACGACGACGATCTCCGTCGACGAGATCATCACCGGCGTCGGCCGTTCACCCAACGTCGATGGTCTCGGCCTCGAAGAGGCCGGCGTGGCGTATGACGCCGACGGCATCAAGGTGGATGATTATCTGCGAACCAGCAACCCGCACATCTATGCGGCGGGCGACGTCTGCCTCGAATACAAGTTCACCCATACCGCCGAGGCAACGGCGCGCATTGTCGTGCGCAATGCCTTGTTTCGCGGCCGCGAAAGGCTCAGCGACCTCGTCGTTCCCTGGTGCACCTATACCGATCCGGAGATCGCCCATGTCGGCCTCTATCCCCTGGAAGCGCGCCGCAATGGCATTCCGGTCAAAACCTATACGATACTGATGCACGATGTCGCCCGCGCCGTGATGGACGGCGAGGAGGAAGGATTCGTCAAGATCCATGTCAGGGAGGGGTCCGACCGCATCCTGGGCGCGACGGTCGTCGCCAGCCATGCGGGCGAGATGATCAACGCGGTGACCCTCGCCATCCGGTCCGGCATGGGACTGCATGCGTTGGCCGACGTCATCCATCCCTTCCCGACACAGGCGCAAGGCATCAAGATGGCGGGCGACGCCTATAGGCGGACACGCCTCACCTCGTTGCGCAGGCGCCTTGCGGCGCACTGGCTGGCGTGGTCCAGACGATAAGCCCAAAGCCATCACATATGCCGAAATGCTCACAAATACGCAACCAAGTGCGCGGCGGCGCTTGACGGATCCCTGCGAGGCTAATGAAATCGAGACGACGCCTTCGGCCGCGGAACATTCGTGGATGCAGCCTTTAGTCGAAACGGAATACGCAATCGAGCTCTTGTCCAAGGGTTACATCTGTGTGCCTCTGCGCGAAGGTGGCAAGCATCTCGATCTTGAGGCGATGGAATATCATCCGCTGCATTTGAAGGCCCGTCGAAAGGATCTGAAAGAATTGGCGTTCCGGTCGATTGCCTTTCAGTTGTCGCAGAAGCCACCAACACCGGAGGAAATCCGGCGCTGGTTTCGGGACTTTGCTGGAAATGTCGGCATCATTGGAGGATACGGCAACCTTCTCATCTTGGATTTCGACGATTCAGCAGACTATCGCGCCTGGTCTGGCAAGCACGCGCACCTTTCAAGTTGCACGCCGGTCGCGAAATCACCGAATGGATTCCACATCTATCTCAGGACGCGCGAACCGGCGGTATCATCCAGCCTGTATCTCGGCATGCGGCGGATCGGCCACCTGAAGGCGCTTGGCGGTTACGTCGTTGGAAGTCCTTCCGTACTCAAGGATGGCTGCTCCTACAGCTGGTTGAAGGACCAGTCGCCATTCGACGTCGAGCCGCAGCCAGTCGAAAGCCTGGCCAGTCTTTCACTTCGCGCGGTCTCGCCGTTCAAACATTGCTATGACCGCGTTCTGAAGCGCGGTTTTTTCGTGCCGCAATGAGCATTTCGGGGCGTGAGCAACCCGACATCAGCATCGTCATCCCGGCAAGAAATGCCGCCGCGACGATCGACGCCACGCTGCGAAGCCTTCTGCCGGAGAGGGGCCTGATCAGCGAGATTCTTCTCGTCGACGATGGCTCCATCGACCAGACCACGGCGATATCGATGCAAAGCGCCCGCAAGTACGGATTGCCGCTGGAGATCCTCGCCGTGCGGCTGGGCAGCGCGGGCGCTGCCCGCAACGCCGGAATTGCGCGAGCCAAAGGCAAGTTCATACTTTTCCTCGATGCCGACGATGAGGTGATGGCGGGAGGGTTGGGACTGCTGCATGACGCGCTCCTGCGCAATCCCGAGGCCGGCCTGTCGATAGGAGCCAGCATTCGCCGCACCAGGGGGAGGCCGGACAAGCTCAAGGTTCCGCATGGGTACACGAGCGACCGGGCATTGAACGCCCGCCGCTACCTTCTTAACGAGACATGGCCGATCGCCATGGGCAGCGCGTTGGTCGCAGCCTCTGCAACGGCCACCGTCCGCTTTCCGGAAACCACCAGCCTGGATGAGGACACGTGCTATTGGGCGGCCATGGTCGCCCAGGCCGACGTGACAACGATCTCTTCTCCGGTGCTTCTCTACCACCATGACGAAGAGAGAATGGCGCGGCGATTTGTCGAGACCCCGCGGGCCACGTTTCTCGCGATAGCACTGGAGCTGGACAAGCTTGCCGGTTCAGCCATTGCAAGGGACGTTCTGCAGTGGAGGAAGGCCTGGATAGCCTTGCGGATTTCAAGACAGCTTATCAAACACAACCGATACAGCTATGCGATGAGCATGATGCGTGCCGTTCGCGCCCACAAAAGCCTGGGGCGGAGCTGGAAGGCGTCGCAATATCGCATACGGATTCGCATCGGAGCCATGATGGAACGGCCTGACCACTCGTCGAGCGCTGGCGCGGTCACGGAAAGACGTACGCTGGTCGTGTCCTTCGACCCGGCATTTCCGCCGGTTTCCGGTGCGGACCTGAGAAATTTCAACAATGCCAGCCTTGCGGCCGAGTTCGGCCCGGTCCAGCTTGCCTCGATCAGGCCGCTGGGCGACGCGCGACAACCCTCCGACTCGCGCATCAACGCGGTTGGCCTGGTGACCGATGGAGAACCGCGTTCGGCCTCACTCGGCTGGTGGAGGATCGCGGGGGAGAACCGTATCCCCCGCACGGCATTGGCGCGGCTGCGGAAACTGATGCAAACCTTCAAACCCGATACGGTCATCGTCGAAGGGACCGGCCTGTTCAAGCTGCTGCGACATTTGCGGCCGCTGACGAAGCAGCTCGTCCTCGACATGCACAATGTCGAATCCGACCTGGCGGCACAGCTGCGGCATATCAGTCCAGCGCGATCCCCGGCGGTGCTTGGCATCCGGCGGCTGGAGAGAAAAGCGCAATCCCTCGTCGACAGGGTGTGGGTCTGCTCGAACCAGGATCGCGAAAGGTTGATGGCCGCATCCCGGCACAAGGTGCCGATCGATGTCGTTCCCAATGGAATCCCCAACGTCGAGGACATTCCGCGGGTGCTGCCCGCCGAAGCCGCTACCGACAGCGGTTATCCGACGATCGTGTTTATCGGGCATCTCGGCTATCCGCCGAACGTCGATGCGGCCGAGCGCCTGACGGGCACCATATTGCCTCGCATTCGGCAAGTCTTGCCGGGTGCAAGACTTACTCTTGCCGGACGAAGCCCGAAGGCGGCGGTACGGGCGCTGACCAGATTGCCTGGTGTGGCGCTTGTCGAAGATCCCGAAAGCGTGTCGCCACTCCTGTCCGGCGCGCATCTCAGCATCATCCCGCTCAGGGCCGGCGGGGGCACGCGCATCAAGATTCTGGAGGCGATGGCCTGGGGGGTGCCGGTGATCGCGACGCCGCTCGCTGCCGAGGGGCTGGACATGGTCGAGAATGACCAGGTGTTGCTGTCGACCAGCGACGAAGGACTGGCCGACATGGCCATCGAACTCTCTCTAGACGCCGAACGCCGGGCGCGGCAGCGCAAGCGCGCGCATCAGGCCGTATGGGCAAGGTTTGGCCCGCAAGCGATCCGCGATGCGGTCCGCGCCGGACTTGCACTGGACAATGACGGCAAGTGACACCAGGCCACCTCCATCACCCCATGAGCCGTCGATGATTCCGCCGATCCTGCACCAGACCTGGAAGACCGACAGCGTTCCCGCACGCTTCCAGGCCTATGCCGACAGCTGGAAGCGGCACAATCCACACTGGACGGTCATGCTCTGGAGCGACCGGATGCTGCTCGAATTCGTGGCCGAGCACTACCCGGATTACCTGCCGATGTTCTGTGGCTACACCAACGGCGTGCAGCGGTCGGATGCGGCCCGCTACATGCTTCTGCATCACTTCGGCGGGGTCTATGCCGACATCGACTGCGAATGCGTCGCGCCCTTCGATGCGATCATGAGCGAGACCCGGGTCGTACTGTGCAAGGAGCCGGCTTCGCATGCGGCCGTCCAGGCGGATTTCCGGGGCCTGCCCTACCTTCTGTTCAACGGGACGATAGCGAGCCCGCCCGGTCATCCATTCTGGGCGCATCTCCTGTCGATGATGCCCGGGCTCGCCGCCGCCAAGGACGTGCTCGACGCGACCGGCCCTTGCCTGCTCACCTCCGCGCAGCGCGGGTACAGCGATCAGGCGGCCTTCGCCATTCATCCTTCCGCCCTGTTCGTGCCGGTGACGTCGGCCGGGAGCACGGAGCGCGACGCCGGCGACGACACGGCCGCGCTTTCGATCCACCACTGGGCCGGCACATGGTGGACCCCGGAACCGCCGCCGAACTGGTGGACCAAGCTTCGCAATCGGGCCTATCGGCTCCGGTATCACCTGACGCGCGGCGCGTATCTGGATGAGGCGCAGGCGAAAGCAGGCGTCGACAGAGCGGTCCTGTCGGGGCCGCCGCCATCGGGCCGAAACGTCGCTGTGCTGGTGCCGCTTCGCGACGCCGCCGACCTCATCCAGCCCTTTCTTGATGCGCTGGATGGGCTCGACTATCCCAAGGACCGGATCAAGCTGGTCTTCTGCGAAGGCGACAGCCAGGACGGAAGCTGGGAGCGACTGCAGGCCGCAACAGCTGGATTGGCCGGCAGATATCGTGACATCGTCCTGTTGCAGAGACAGGTCGGCACCCGCCTCGACAGGGCAAAACGGGCAAAGCCCAGAATGCAGCGCGTCAGGCGCGGCGCGATCGCCAAGGTGCGAAATTACCTGATCGATCACGGGCTCAGCGAGGACGATGACTGGGCCTTGTGGATCGATATCGACGTCTGGCGCTTTCCCGGCGATGTGCTGAACCGCCTGATCGCCACGGGACATAGCATCGCGGTGCCCAACTGCGTGAAGATCGCCGGTGGCGCCAGTTTCGACCTCAACAGCTTTGTCATCAGGCGACAGACCAGGGACTATCGCTATTACCGCGAGATACGCGGCGGCCTTCACCAGCCTCCCGTGCAAACGCCAAGCCGGTATCATCTCAGCGATGTCAGGCATCTCGACATCATCGGCCTCGATGCGGTCGGCGGAACCATGCTGCTGGTCGATGCCGCCCTGCATCGCGGCGGTCTTCGTTTCCCCGAAATTCCATACCGCGATCTGATCGAGACCGAAGCTTTTGGCCTCCTTGCCAACGACCTCGGCATCCGGCCGGTCGGCCTGCCCAAGCTGGAAATCCTACACGTCCCCTGGTAAGGCCGCCGCCCGCCGAAGCTCTTCGCGCAGAGGCTGCAGATAGGCTTGCGGGCGCAGACGCCCCCATACATAGTTCCGGTCCGTCAAATGCGCGGCCTGCCTGATCCAGCGCCCCGGGGCATCGGGGTCCCGCACCTCGCGCCAATCGTCGACGATGATGACAGGCAGGCCTTCGTAAAGCGGATCGAGCGGTGAAGTCTTGGTCACCACGATGCAGCCGAGATAAAGCAGTTCCCATGTCCGATGACAGTCCAGGCCGTTTCCGACGGTCGACAGCACGAGCGGATATTGCGAATAGAGCTGCCAGATCGAGCGCTGCGATACGCGTTGCCCTAGAAAATCGACATGCGGGCATCCGTCCAGAGCCTCAAGCAATTCCCGACGCTCGCCAGACTCTCTGCTGACGCTGAAATCGCAGAATATCCTGGCCGGACGACGATCCGCACTCCCCTGCCCGCGCAGGGTTTTCAGTTGCCTCACCAGTCCGCCAGGCGTCGCCAGGGAACGTGGGGTGTGGAGATCCAGCCCGATCGGGAACGGCTTGATCCTGGGATGACCGCCGTCGCAGTTCTGGCTGTACCAGGAGACCAGATAGGGGCTGGCGAGAAGCCGCTCGACGGTGTCCTTGGGCAGATCCGAAGGCACCGAGGAATCACCGTCGGTCGTCAGCAGGATGAAGGGAGCCTTGATGGTGGGCAGGGCTATCCTGGCGAAAATGTCGAGATCGCAATTTCGCGCAAGCCTGGCCAGGGTGCTCAGCCGCACCCAAACGATGCCATGCGCGCCGCTATAATGGTCGCGGAAAAAAGCCTCGCTTTGCGTCGATTCGGTCGGCGCCCAGCGATACCAATCGGGTCCAGCGAAGTCGCAGAAACGCCCGATCCCTTGCGACCAAAGCACGGAAGGAACCCCGAAAAACCTCAGCGCCCCGGAACGGACGGGTTTATTGAGTTTTGCCCGCCAACGCGACATGCCCATGGGCAACCCTTAGCCCAGACGCCGTTATGGCCGCAACGTCCGGCCTGCTTGCTCACACAGGCCAAGGCGGGCTCGTGGCGTCAGTCGTGCAGGTCCCGCGCAATCGGCGGGCCGACCGAAAATCCGGAGAACGTGACCTCGAAACCCTCACGCTGCGGCGAACAGCACATCATACCGACATCGACCAGCTTCGAGATCGGGAAATAGGCGAGCCGCACCGGCTTCCAACGACCGTCGGAAGCGTCGAGATACTGCACGCGGATCGCCTCGCTATGGCGGGTCAGGCGGATCCTGACGCCGTCCGGGCCGGCGGCAATGGCCACCAGCGACCAGTCTGAGGTGTCGTTGGTGACGACGACGGAAAAATAGGCAAGGCCGTCCGTGTATTCGATGCCGGCCTTGATCCAGTGCGTTTCGCCAAGCCGGATCATCAGCCCGGCCTGGTCGTAGAGCACCTTGTAGTCGCCCTTGACGGTGACCTCGGCGGTGAAATCGCCCTCGACCCGCCGATACAGGAAGTGGCCGTTGTCGCGCCAGAAGCCATAGAAGGTCTCGCGCCAGAAATCGGTCTCCTTGCCGGTGCGCACGCGCACGGCATCACCGTCGATGGCATGGTGCGGCGGCGGGTTGAGCCAGGTCAGGTCCTGCAATGTCATCGCTTGCACCGGTCGGTTTTTCGAGGAGGTGACGGTTCGCCGGCCGGCAAGCCGGCGCCGGATCATCCCGCGAACGTATAAGCGGTCTTTACCGTGGTGTAGAACTCCATGGCATAGCGGCCCTGTTCGCGCGGGCCGAAGCTCGAACCCTTGCGCCCGCCGAAGGGAACGTGGAAGTCCACCCCCGCCGTCGGCAGGTTGACCATGACCATGCCGGCTTCGGAGTTGCGCTTGAAATGCGTGGCGTGCTTGAGGCTCGTGGTGCAGATGCCCGAGGTCAGGCCGAACGGCGTGTCATTGGCGACGGCAAGCGCTTCGTCATAGTCCTGGACGCGGATGACGCTGGCGACGGGGCCGAAGATCTCCTCGCGCGAACTGCGCATGGCATTGGTGGCCTCGGTCAGCAGCGCCGGCTTGAGATAGAAACCCGGCGTCTTGCGGTCCAGCCGTTCGCCGCCGAAGGCTAGCGTGGCGCCTTCCCGCACGCCGATGGCGATATAGTCTTCGTCCTGCTTGAGCTGGGTCGCGTCGACCACCGGGCCGATCTGGGTCTGCGCGTCGAGCGCATCGCCGATCACCAGCTTTTCCATGCGCTCCTTGAGCGCGCCGACGAAACGGTCGTGGATGCCTTCGGTGACGATCAGACGCGACGAGGCGGTGCAGCGTTGGCCGGTCGAGAAGAAGGCGCCGTTCAGCGCGCAATCGACAGCGACCGCGAGATCGGCGTCGTCGAGCACGACCAGCGGGTTCTTGCCGCCCATTTCGAGCTGGAACTTGCGCATGTGCTCGACACTTGCCGCGGCGACGCGTTTGCCGGTTCCCACCGAACCGGTGAAGGAGATGGCGTTGACGTCGGGGCTGTCGAGCATTGCCTGGCCGACCACCGAGCCCTTGCCCATGACGAGGTTCAGCACGCCCTTGGGCAGACCGGCGCGATGCAGGATGTCGACGATGGACCAGGCGCTTTCGGGAACGAGTTCAGCCGGCTTGAAGACGACAGTGTTGCCGTGAGCCAGCGCCGGAGCGATCTTCCAGGCGGGGATGGCGATCGGGAAATTCCATGGCGTGATGATGCCGACAACGCCGACCGCTTCGCGCGTGATCTCGACGCCGACACCCGGCCGCACGCTTGGCACCACCTCTCCCGACAGGCGCAATGTTTCGCCGGCAAAGAAGTCGAATATCTGGGCGGCGCGGATGGTCTCGCCAATGCCCTCGGCCAGCGTCTTGCCTTCCTCGCGCGCCAGGTTGCGGCCAAGTTCGTCCTTGCGCGCCATGATCTCGTCGGCCGCCTTCTTCAGGACCGCATGGCGCGCCAGCGGGCCGGAGCGGGACCATGCCGGAAACGCCGCCTTGGCCGCCGCGATCGCCTGGCCCGCCTGCTCGACCCCCGCAGAGGCATATTCGCCGACGACGTCGCCGGTATCCGAGGGGTTGATGTTACGGGATCCGGCATCGCCGACCCATTCGCCATCGATGAGGTTCTTTCGAAACGCTGTCATGTCCTTGCCTTCCCTGGCTGTTGGCCGCGCGGCGGCATCTGTCTGAAGTGGTATTTGCCAGACAATTGCCTTGCGGGAAAGCACGCACTGGGCTCGAAGGCCGCGACAAAAGTCCCCGGGCCCGCGCTCATGCCTTCGGTGCAGCGGCGGCCGTGCCGCCTCGACAACGGTGAATAGCTCTCCGGGTCAAGGTCGAATTGCCCTGTACACATATGTCCACGACCTTGATTTGGCTGATCCAGCGTGTCATGCGTCGTGGCGATGGCAGCACTCGAGACGACGATCCAACGTGCCGGCGCCACCGGCAACATCAAGGCCACTCGCGAAGACTGGCTGAAGCTCGCGCTTGAAACCCTGATCTCGGACGGCGTCGAACGCGTCCGCGTGCTGACGCTTGGCCAACAGCTCGACGTCTCGCGCTCGAGCTTCTACTGGTATTTCAAGAGCCGCCAGGATCTGCTCGACCAGTTACTGGACCACTGGCGGCAGACCAATACGCGATTCATCGTCGAGCGCGCCGAACGCCCTTCCGCGACTGTCATTCGCGGGGTGATGAGCATTTTCGAATGCTGGGTCGACGAAAAGCTGTTCGACCCCCGGCTGGATTTCGCGATCCGGGCATGGGCTCGCCGCTCCCCCGCGACAAGGCGCGCGCTGGACGAGGCCGACGAAGAACGGGTCAATGCCATCCGCGGCATGTTCATGCGTCATGGCTACGAGGAGGAAGACGCGTTCGTGCGGGCCCGCGTGCTCTATTTCATGCAGATCGGCTACTATTCGCTCGAACTCGACGAGCCGATGAGCAGCCGCCTGCCGCATGTTGCCGCGTATCTGCGCAGCTTCACCGGACAGGAGCCTTCGGCGGGCGATGTCGAGGATTTTTCACGTTACGTGGAGGAGACCATCTCGCGGAACCGCTAGCGTTGGCTGACGCAAGCCGGGATGACCGGCAACTAGACATACGTGTCCATTACCCCTAGGTTTGCCCTGATCAACCAGGCTTGTCGCCCACACAATGACCCGCATCTATTCCGCTCTCTCGCTGTTCAAGGAAGGCCTGGCCGGCCAGACCGGCTGGAAACAGGCCTGGCGCTCGCCCGAGCCGAAGCCGTCCTACGACGCGATCGTCATCGGCGGCGGCGGCCATGGGCTGGCGACGGCCTATTACCTGGCCAAGAATCACGGCATCACCCGAGTGGCCGTGCTGGAAAAAGGCTGGATCGGCGGCGGCAATACAGGCCGCAACACCACCGTGGTGCGCTCAAACTATTATTATCCCCAGAGCGTCGAGCTCTACGGGCTGGCGCACCGGCTCTATGAGGGCCTGTCCAAGGACCTGAACTACAACGTCATGCTGTCGCAGCGCGGCATGGTCAATCTGTGCCACTCGACCGCCGAAATGGAAGTCGGCGCGCGCACCGTCAACGCCATGCAGATCAGCGGTATCGATGCGGAGCTGTTTTCGCCCGAGGATGTCCGGCGCGTCGCGCCGATCTATAATTTCTCAGCCGGTGCGCGGTTTCCGGTGTTCGGCGGCATCTGGCAAGGCAGGGCCGGCACGGCGCGCCATGACGCGGTCGCCTGGGGTTATGCACGCGCGGCGAACCGGCTCGGCGTCGACATCATCCAGAATTGCGAGATCACCGATTTCATCATCGAGGGCGGCCGCTGCCGCGGCGTCCAGACGACGCGCGGCACGATCCGTGCCGAGCGCATCGGCATGGCGGTGGCCGGGCACTCCTCGGTCCTGGCTGAAAAAGCCGGCTTCCGGCTGCCGATCAACTCCTACGCGCTGCAAGCCTGCGTTTCCGAACCGGTCAAGCCGATCCTCGACACGGTGGTCCTATCGCCCGGCACCGGCGTCTACGTCAGCCAGTCGGACAAGGGCGAGATCGTCATTGGCGGGGGGCTCGACCGCATCCCTTCCTATGCACAGCGCGGCAATTTGCCGACGCTGGAGACGGTGATCGCGGGGGTGCTGGAGATGTTCCCGATCTTCGGCCAGCTGAAGCTGATGCGGCAATGGGCGGGCATTGTCGACGTCGTGCCGGATTCCTCGCCGATCATCGGGGAATCGCCGCTGCCCAACCTGTTCCTCAATTGCGGCTGGGGCACCGGCGGTTTCAAGGCGATCCCCGCCGGAGGCACGTTGCTGGCGAACCTGCTGGCGAGCGGCAAGCACAACGACATCAGCCGGCCCTTCGATCTCGACCGCTTCGCCAGCGGGCGGCTGATCGACGAAGCGGCCGGCTCCGGCATCGCGCACTGACATGCACAAAGACCAGGACTAGGCGTCATGCAGCTCTTTCCTTGCCCGTTCTGCGGCCCGCGCGACGAAACCGAATTCCACTATGGCGGCGATGCCGGCAATACCAGGCCGGATGGCGGCGATGTGCCGATCGATCGCTGGGCCAACTATCTCTACCTGCGCTCCAATCCGAAAGGCGCGGCGCGCGAAATCTGGGTGCATATGAACTGCGGCGAGTTCTTCGTCATGGTGCGCGACACGCTCACGCACGAGGTGCTGTCCTCGTCCGCGCTGGGCAAGGAGCACGCGGCATGACCGCCTCGCGTCTTGCCACCGGCGGCAGCGCCATCGACCGCTCGCGCCCGCTCCGCTTCAGCTTCGACGGCACAAGCGTGGACGGCTTTGCCGGCGACACCATCGCCTCCGCGCTGCTCGCCAACGACGTCGCAGTCGTCGGCCGCAGCTTCAAATACCACAGGCCGCGCGGCATCTGGGGTGCCGGCGTCGAGGAGCCCAACGCTCTGGTCGATATTGGTGGCCCCCGGGCGACGCCGAACACACGTGCCACGACCGAGCCGGCACGCGATGGGCTGGCGGCCAAGAGCGTAAATGCGACCCCCAATGCATTGAGCGACCGCAACGCCTTCCTCGACCGTTTTGCGCGCTTCATTCCGGCGGCGTTCTACTACAAGACCTTCATGTGGCCGGACTGGCACATGTTCGAGCCGCGCATCCGCGCCATGGCCGGACTGGGCAAGGTCGACACGGACTGGACCTCATCAGGCCCGGCCGACCAGATCAATCATCATTGCGACGTGCTGGTGGTGGGCGCCGGTCCGGCCGGACTGGCGGCGGCCAAGCTCGCGGCCGGCGTGGGCCTCTCCGTGACGCTGGTCGACGACCAGCGGAAGCCGGGCGGGTCCCTCGGCCACCGGGCCAGCGAGATCGACGGCGGGCCGGCTGCCGGGTGGCTCGAGGAGACGCTCGCGACACTTGCCGCCGGGGGCCATCTGATCCTGCCTTCGACCACGGCCTTTGGCATCTACGACCACAATCTGGTCGGGCTGAACCAGCGCCATTTCGATGGGCGGCCCGATACGCTATGGCGGGTCCGGCCGCGCCGGATCGTGCTGGCTACCGGCGCCATCGAGCGGCCGCTGCCTTTCGCCAACAACGATCTGCCCGGCATCCTGTCGGCCGATGCCGCGCTCGCCTATCTCAGGCGCCACGCGGTGCTGGTTGGCCGGCGCGTCGTCGTCGCCACCAACAATGACAGCGCCTATGAGGTCGCGGAGGCGATCGCCGAGGCCGGCGCCGAAGTGACGCTTGTCGACATCAGGCGTGACGGGATGCCCGCCGCGCCGGCCAGGATACGGCTGTTCAAGGGGCGGGCGCTTGCCTCCGCGGCGGGCAGGCTGCGTGTTGAAGGCGTGACGCTGGACGACGGCACCAGGCTCGACGCCGATTGCGTGCTGGTCTCGGGCGGCTGGACGCCGACCATTCATCTCTTCGGCCAGGCCAGGGGCAAGCTCGCCTGGAGCGAGGCCCGCGCCGCCTTCCTGCCTGGCAATCCGGTCGAGGGCATTTCCGTGGCTGGCGCCGCCGCCGGCGCGGTTTCCTTGTCGGACGTGTTCGCCGGCGCGGAGAAAGCCGTCGCTTCGCTCGGCCAGACGAAGGCGGTGATCCCGCGCAGCACCGGTCCGGAAGCGACAGCCGGGATTGTAGCCGCGTGGCCGATGCCCGGCTCGAAGGGACGAATCTGGATCGACTACCAGAACGACGTCACGGTGAAGGACGTCGAACTGGCGGCCCGCGAAAACTTCGTCTCGGTCGAACATCTGAAGCGCTACACCACGCTCGGCATGGCGACCGATCAGGGCAAGACCTCCAACCTGCCCGGACTGGCGCTGATGGCCGGGATCACCGGCCGAACGGTGCCGGAAGTCGGCACCACCACCTATCGCCCACCCTTCACGCCGGTGCCGTTGGCGAGCTTCGCCGGCGCCTGCGCTGGCGAGTTGATGGCGCCGGTGCGCCGGCTGCCGCTGGAAAACGTCCACCGCGCCAGCGGCGCCGTCTTCCAGGAATATGGCGGCTGGCTGCGCCCGGCGCACTATGGCGGTCGCAATGCGGACGCGGAACGCGCCATCCAGGACGAGGCGTTTCGCGCGCGCCAGTCGGTCGCGCTGTTCGACGGTTCGACGCTCGGCAAGATCGAGGTGATCGGACCCCGGGCGGCCGAATTCGTCGATTTCCTCTACTACAACACCATGTCGACGCTGAAGCCGGGCCGCTGCCGCTACGGCTTCATGCTGTCGGAGAACGGCGTGGTCTTCGATGACGGCGTGCTGGTGCGGCTGGACGAGCACCGTTTCGTCGTGTCGTGCTCGTCCTCGCATGTCGCCGCCGTGCATGCCAGGCTGGAGGAATGGCGCCAGGACCGGTTCGGGCGCGGCGCCGTCTACATCCACAACGCCACTTCGGAGATGGCGACGCTGACCGTCTCCGGGCCGAACGCCGGCAAGCTGCTCGAAACGGTGGGGCTCGGCCTTTCACTCGCCGACGCCGACCTTCCTCACATGGCGATCGGCCACGGCAGCTATGCGGGAGACGCGGTTCGGATCGCCCGCGTCAGTTTCACCGGCGACAGGAGCTATGAAGTCTCTATCCGCGCCGACCGCGCCGAACCTTTGTGGGCGCATCTGCGCCAGGCCGGCCAGGCCTTCGATGCCGTTCTCATCGGGCTCGAAGCACTGATGATCCTGCGTGCCGAGAAGGGCTTCATCGTCATCGGCAAGGACACTGACGGCACCACGCTGCCGCACGATCTTGGTGTGGCGGGTCCCCGGACGAAGCGCCAGAGCGAGTTCGTCGGCCGCCGCTCGCTGTTCACCGAGGAGGCTTCGCGCGGCGACCGCCTGCAGCTTGTAGGCCTGACGGTGCCGCAAGGCGAAGCGCCTCTGCCAACCGGCGCGCATGGCGTCAAGCGGAGCGATGGCAGACTGCACAGTCAGGGCTTTGTCACCTCCAGTTATCAGAGCCCCACCCTCGGCCAGCCGATTGCGCTTGGCCTGATCGAACGGGGTGCCGCGCGGCACGGCGAAGCGATCGAAATCCAACATCTCGGCAAGCTCAGGACGGCGACGATCGCCGCTCCTTGCGCCTACGACCCGTCGGGAGACCGGCTCAATGCGTGATCTCGCGGAAAAATGGTCTGTCGCGCCGGACTGGCCGTCGGCGACCATCCATGCACCCGGCCTGGTGGTGCGCGCTGTCCCTGGCCTCGACCAGATATTGGTCAGCGGCGACCTCGACGCCTGGGCTCGCCTGTCCGACATGGACGGGACTGGCGTGGGCGCCCTTGGCGCGGCTCAGGGTGACCGCTATGGCGCGCGGCTGGCGCGCGACCGGCTGCTCGCCGTGTCGAACACGCCGCTTGCGATTGCCGCCGGTTGGCACGCGGACGGCTTCGCGGTGACGGCGATCGGCGCCGGGCTGCAGGTGTTCGAGGCCGAAGGCCCGGGACTCGATGCTTTCATCGCGCGTGGAACGACGCTCGATCCCGCGCAGCCAAGTCCCGCCGCGGCGCTTTCCTTCGCCGGCATCGGCGCCATCGTCTATCGCCATGACGGCAAGCTGCGCATCCACGTCGATCGCGGTCTCGCCGCCTATCTCTGGACGTGGATGGAGACGGCTGCCGCCAACATCGCCGCCGAATCACCGAGTTAGGCAGGCGACGACATTCCCGCTCAGAGCGTGAAAGACCAGAACAGGCAGGCCAGTGTCGCGGCGGCAAAGATCACGAAGAACAGGCTGCGCAGCAGCACATTGCGACGCAGCTCGTTCATGACGAAGTGGCAGCCGATGATCGCGGCCGCAAACAGGAAACGCCAGTTCAGCACCGCCCACAAGACATCCCGCTGACCGAAAGCCCATCTGGCGACGAGGCAGCCAAGGATAGCCGCGAACAGCACGATGACGGTCCAGAAGATCGCGTCCGCGGCGTTGGTCAGCACAATACTGGCTGCCCTGATCGGCAGGAGCATCATCAGCAGGGCGCTGAAGAAATAGACCGCGGCAAGTGGAATGAACGTGCCGGCATCGGCGATGCCATCAAGCCGTCTCACACCGATGGCGCCATAGGGATAGCCGTGCCTTGCCACCACCAGGCTCAGCGCCATGAGCAAGGCGGTCAGCACCGCGACCAGTGCGAAGGATGTGAGGGCTTTGCTCATGATGTTCCAGTCCCGGGCGAATCAGACAGGAACCGGTGTAACCGATGGTCGTAAATTGCGCGTAAGCTTTCCCCGCCACCGGCACCCCGAAGGGGGTAACCGGCAGGGCGAAATCACTTGGCGATGACCGTATCGACGATGGCGCGCGTCCGGCCGCCGGTGGGAAATCAGCTCCAGGCGTGCAGCGGCGGATTCTCGCCATTGAGGAAATATTTGCCGAGGATCGAATATTTCCAGCGCACCGGATCGTGCAGCGTGTGCGTCCGGGCGTTGCGCCAATGGCGGTCGAGATTGTGCTCGGCCAATGTCGAGCGCGTGCCGGCCAGTTCGAACAGCTTGTTCGTCGCCGCAATGGCGATCTCGGTCGACAGGATTTTTGCTTCCGCGGTGACGATCTGGGCGTGCGCCACGATCTCGGCGGTCGGCTCGGCCACCGCCTTGTCGATCGCGTGGCCAGCCTTTTCGAGCAGCGCCTGCGCCGCGTGCAGGCGCAGCGTCAGGTCGCCGATCGCCTGGATGGTGTAGGGATCGTCCCAGGCATTGTCGACACCGCTGTCGATCCAGGCGCGGCTCCTGGTCCTGACGAAGTGGACCGTCTCGTCGATCGCCGCCTGGGCGATCCCGGTATCCACCGCCACCTGGATGATCTGGAAGATGGCGCCGTCGGCGGTCGGCTTGTCGTAGCCCTTGTAGCCGGGCACCAGATGCGTCTTCGGCACCTTGACATTGTCGATGATGACAGTGCCCGACAGCGTCGTGCGCTGGCCGAAGCTCGACCAGTCGTCGATGACCGTCAGGCCCGGCGCGCCGCGATCGGCGATAGCATACCAGGCACGGCCCTCGTCATCGAGCGCGACGATCGGCACCAGATGGGCGAGCAGCGCGCCAGAGGAATAGAATTTGCGGCCATTGACGACGACATGGTCGCCGGCATCGGTGAAGCGGGTTTCGAAATCGGCGGCGCGTTTGGAGCCGAACTCGGAAAAGGCGTTGCCGAACCGCGTGCCCTTCAGCGCCTCGGCGAAAAGCAGCTTCTGCTGCTCGATGTCGGAGACGGTGCGGATGGCGGCGACGACGCCGAGATGGTTCTGCGCGACCTGGCCGATCGAAGAATCGGCCGCCGAGATGATCTCGATCACCTTGGCCAGCGTTGCATAGGAGACTTCGGGACCGCCGAATGCCCTGGGCACGTTGATCGACCAGAGGCCGCTTTGCGAAAAGGCATCGAGTTCGGCTATCGGCCAAATCCGCTCGCGGTCGCGCTTCGACGAATCCTTGACGAATTCGGCGGCCAGCGCGTGGGCGACGGCGATCGCCTCGGCATCATCCCTGATGATGTGTGCCGGCGCCGAGGGCCTTGCGACAGGCAGGACGGCGGCGGAAGCCTGGTCGGTCTTGACGGTCGAGACGGTCATTTCATTGCTCCTTCGAATTTCGGTTCAGGCAACGGCATGGAGATGGGAGGACTTGGCGGCGGGCGTCGGCTGCTGGCCGAGATAGAGCGCCCTGATATCCTCGCGCTGGCGGAGATCGGCGGCTGTGCCGGAGAGCACGGAGACGCCGTTTTCGAGCACGGTGGCGTGGTCGGCATAGCGAAGTGCTACCGCCGAGTTCTGCTCGGCGACCAGGATCGACAGGCCGGTCTCGCGGTTGAGTTTCCTCAACGTCTGGAAAATATCCTGCACGATGAGCGGGGCGAGCCCCATCGACGGTTCGTCCAGCACGAGCAGGCGCGGCCGCGACATCAGCGCCCGACCTATTGCCGTCATCTGCTGTTCGCCGCCAGAGGTCAGGCCCGACAAGGTCCGGCGCTTTTCCTTCAGACGTGGGAAAAAGGCATAGATCCGTTCGAGGTCGGCGCTGATCTCGGCGCGGCGGCCGCTGCGGCCGATGCCGCCGGCGACCAGATTGTCCTCGACGGTGAGGCTCTTGAAGCAGTGGCGGCCTTCCAGTACCGGCACCAGGCCGGCACGCACCAGATCGCCGGGCTTGCGGCGCGCGACATCCGAGCCCTCATAGCGGATGGTGCCGGCGTTGACCTGGCCCCGTTCGGCCGGCAGCAGGTTGGAGACGGCCTTCAGCGTGGTGGTCTTGCCCGCGCCATTGGCGCCGAGCAGCGCCAGGATCTCACCGCGCCTGATCTCGAAGCTGACGCCGTGCAGCGCCGTGATGGCGTGGTTGTAGGTGGCGTGGACCGCGTCGACAGCAAGGATGATTTCGGTGTCGGGCATGACTGTCTTCCGTACTTGTCGGAACCGAACCGGCCCGGCGCCGCGGAAGGCATCCGCGGCACCCGGCCTGTTGATCAGTTGGTGGTCACTGCGTTGGCATCGTCGGCGGTGCGTAGCTTGATGCCCTTCTCGGCGGCATAGGCTTCGGCGGACTTTTCGATAATCGGCCGCAGCAGCGCCCAGTCCGGGGCGATCCAGTCGGAGACGACGTTCCACTTCTTGCCGTCCCACTGCTGGAAGGTGACGTAGCCCTCGCCCTCATGGTTGTCCCAGCTGACATTGATCGAGTGGAACAGGTCCTTGGCGCCGAGCGCCTCGACCTTGGCCGGATCGAGCTTGAGATGCTCGAAACCCCAGCGGACCTCATCGCCGGTCAGCGTGCGGTGGCCGAACTTCTCCTGGGCGACGCGGATCGCCTCGACGTTGAGAATGCCGTTGACGATGCCGAGATTGTGGTAGACCGAGCCGATACGGGACTTGTCCTCGAGGTTGCCTTTGCCGGCGCCGTAGACGGTCTTCACGATTTCCTTCACCACGGGATAGGAATTGCCCGAAGCCTGGGTGGTGATGGCGGTGTAGCCCTTGGCGGCGTCGCCGGCGGGAATGACGTCCTCTTCCGAGTTCGACCAGACATTGCCGACGATGTGATCGACGGGGTAGCCGACCTTAACGGCGGTCTTCAGCGCCACCGGGTTCATGACGCCCCAGCCGCGCAGGACGACGAAATCAGGCTTGGCGCGGCGGATGGTCAGCCACTGCGACTGCTGCTCGTTGCCGGGATGCGGCACTTCGATCTGCTGCACGGCGAAGCCGTATTTCTGCGCCAGCAGTTCGTAGATCGGTATGGTCTCCTTGCCATAGGGCGAGCCGTGATAGAGCACGACGATCTTCTTGCCCTTGAGCTTGTCGATGCCGCCCTCCTTCGAGGCGATGTAGTTCACGATGCCCGACGTCTCGCTGTAGGGGTTGAGCAGCAGCGGGAAGACGTAGGGGAAAACACGCCCGTCGGTGGAATCGGTGCGGCCGTGGTTGACCGTTATCAGCGGCACCTTGTCGGCGGTGATGCGGTCGATCATGGCGTAGGCGATGCCGACCGAGAGCGGGTTCCAGGCGGCCGCGCCGGCATGGCTCTTCTGGCGCTCATAGCATTCGACGCCGCGCTCGACCTCATACTGGGTCTCGCATTCGTCCCAGGTCAGCTTGACGCCGTTGACGCCGCCGTCGCGGATGTTGATGAGGTTGAGATAGTCGATGAAGCCGCCGAAGAAGCCGGTGCCGCCGGCCGCATAAGGCCCGACGCGATAGCTCTGCAGCGGGAAATATTGTTCGTCGGCATGGGCTGATGGCAAGGCCACCGACACGATCATCGCCGCGGACAAAGCCGCCGCCTTGAGTGTGCTGAGGAAGGTCATGGTTGGGGTACTCCCGGTATGGGCCGTCTTGGGTTCGGCCTCTGGTTCATTTTCAGGCGTGAATGCGGGGCTCAGGTCGACTGCCAGGCGAACAGGAGCCGTCTTCGGACCCTGTCCCACAGGGCCACCAGCCCATCGGGTTCCAGGATCAGAAACAGGATGATGAGGGCGCCGAGCACGATGCGCTGGCTCATGTCGAGCACGCCCGAGTCAAAGACGTCTCCAAGCAGGAAGCCGCCAAGGCGCGACAGAGCGAGCGGGAACACGACGATGAGGGCGGCACCGAAAAAGGCGCCACGGATCGAGGCCAGGCCGCCGATGATGATGATGAACAGGATCTGGAACGAGCGGTCGAGGTCGAAGCCATCAGGCTCGACTGTCCTGAGATAAGCGAAGGCCCAGATGACGCCGGCGACGCCGATGATGAAGGAGGAGATGGCGAATGCCAGCAGCTTGGTCTTCAGCACCGGTATGCCGATGATGCGGGCGGCGGTTTCATTGTCGCGGATGGCGATGAAGTTTCGTCCCGTCTGCGAACTGACCAGCCGATAGGCAAGGAAGGTGAGGATGCTGACGATGGTCAACGCGAAGAGATAGCGGCCGACGGCGCCGTCGAGCGCGAAGCCTCCTATCGAAAGCCTCGGCGCGTCTATGACGCCGGAGGCGGAGTTGTTCGAGAACCAGCTGAACTTGGTCAGCGCCCATTGCACGAAGAACTGTGCGGCAAGCGTCGAGACGGCGAGATAAAAGCCCTTCAACCGCAGGCTCGGCAGGCCGAAGACGATGCCGATCGAAGCGGCGACGATGCCGGCGAGAACGATACTGCCGATCAGCGGCAGGCCCTCGACGCGCAAGTTGAAATTATAGGCGGCGAAGGCGCCGGCCGCCATGAAGGCGGCGCTGCCCAGCGAGACCTGGCCGGCAT
This sequence comes from Mesorhizobium sp. M8A.F.Ca.ET.161.01.1.1, assembly GCF_004792105.1. NCBI lineage: Bacteria > Pseudomonadati > Pseudomonadota > Alphaproteobacteria > Hyphomicrobiales > Phyllobacteriaceae > Mesorhizobium > Mesorhizobium sp. M8A.F.Ca.ET.161.01.1.1. The sequence goes on from NZ_SRTD01000012.1 coordinate 119,175, forward strand.
AGCCTGTGAGGATGTTCAACCCCACACCGGCGAGACCGAGCGCCAGGAACGGCAGCAGTATGGCCTCGAACAAATAGCTCGATCCGATCAGCGGCACGACGCCATAGGCGAAGGCAAGCAACAGGACGGGCGCGATCCATTTCGGCAGCACCGGCGCGGAGAAGTCGGCTGCAATAGCGGCCATGGTCAGACCCTTTCCACGAGCTTCTGGCCGAACAGGCCGGAGGGACGGATCAAGAGGAAGACCAGCGCGACGACATAGGCGAACCAGCTCTCGATGCCGCCGCCGAAATAGTCGCCGATATAGACCTCGGCGAGCTTCTCACTGGCGCCGATCAGGAGCCCGCCGGCAATGGCGCCAAGGATGGAATCGAAGCCGCCCAGCACCAGCACCGGCAGCGCCTTGAGCACCACCAGCGACAGCGAGAACTGCACGCCGAGGCGGGCACCCCAGAGCAGCCCGGCGACCAGCGCGACGAGGCCGGCCGCCGCCCAGACGGTCGCCCAGATCAGCGGCAGCCTGAGGCCGACCGCGAGTGCGGCGAACTGGTCGTCGGCGACGGCGCGGAAGGCGAGGCCGATGCGGGTGTAGCGGAAGAACAGCGACAACACGACAACCATGCCGGCCGCGACCACCGCCGCGAAGATGTCGAACTGGCTGATCAGCACGCCGCCGATTTCCAGCGGCACGTCCTCGATGCCGAGGTCGAGACCGTGGACCTGCGTACCCCAGATCAATTGGGCAGCGCCCTCGATGATGTAGGACAGGCCAAGCGTCGCCATGAACAGGGTAATCGGCGGCTTGTTGGTGAGCGGCCTGAGCACCGTGCGCTCGATGGCGATGCTGATCACCACCATGATGGCGAAGGTTGCCACCAATGCCAGTGCAAACGGAACACCGCGTTCGACAAGACTGACGAAAGTCAGTGCGGCGAACAGCAGCATCGCGCCTTGGGCGAAGTTGAGCACGCCCGAGGTCTTGTAGATCAGCACGAAGCCGATCGCGACCAGCGAGTACATGACACCGGACAGCAGGCCGCCGACGAGCACTTCGATGAAGAACTGGTAGTCGAAATCGGCGATCATATGCCCGCCCTTCCTTCATCACAGGAGAGGGCCTCATTGTCGGAGGCGATGCCGAGATAGGCATCGATGACGCGCTGGTCGTTGCGGACCTCTTCGGGGGTGCCGTCAGCGATCTTGCGGCCATAGTCCAGAACGGCGATGCGGTCGGACAGGCCCATGACGACGCCGACATCATGCTCGATCAGGACGACCGTGGTGGCAAAGCGGTCGCGCGCGGCGCGGACGAAATCAGCCATTTCGCTTTTCTCACTCGCTGTCATGCCGGCCATCGGTTCGTCGAGGAGCAGCAGGCGCGGTTCCGCCACCAGCGCCCGGGCGAGTTCGACCCGTTTCTGCAATCCATAGGGCAGCGTGCCGGCAAGACGATCGCGAACGGCGGCGAGGTCGAGAAATTCCAGGATCTGGGCGGAGCGGCTCAAGGCGTCGCGCCGCTCGCCGCGCGAGCGGCCGATGCCGAGCACCTGGCCGGCGAAGTTGGAACGGACCTTGTAGGCGAGACCGGAGGCAACATTGTCGAGGACGGTGAGCCCCTTGAACAGAGCGAGGTTCTGGAAGGTCCTGGCGACGCCCAAATGCGCCAGCCGCTGCGTCGGCACCTGGGTATAGCCGACGCCGGCGAGCCGGACCTGGCCACGATCTGGGCGGTAGACGCCGCTAATGACGTTGATCAGCGAGCTCTTGCCGGCGCCGTTCGGGCCGATGATGGCGCGGATTTCACCTGATCGAACCGATAGGTCGATATCGGCCAGCGCGACGACACCGCCGAACGACAGGGCGATGCCCTGAAGCGACAGCAGCGGAGCAGTTGCATTGGCAGTAGATCCGGCCGCCCCAGCGTCGCCTTCGGACAACTGTGCAGGCTGGAGCACGGAGGGCAGGCCGCGCGCAAAGACTTCCGGCGCGTAGACCGAGGCTTCCATCGCTCCTAAGGCATAGCTGGGCAACGGCATTCCAATCGTCCTCGATTTCGCCCGCAGGCGCACGAATTCTCGATGCCGCCCGAAAGATCGAGCGCGCTTGAAAACCTGTGCTGGCCGGGCTGCCCGGCCAGCCTTTGGGGGAGATGACTATTCCGCTGCCAGCGACGCTGCCTGTTCGGCGTTTTCCAACTCGCGAACGAGCGGAATGACGTGGTTGCCGAAATACTCGACCTCCTCCTGGAAGTGCAGGAAGCCGAGCAGGATGAGATCGGCGCCGGCGCGCTTCAGGTCGACGATGCGCTCGGCGACCTGCCTCGGCGTGCCGATCAGGTTCGAACGAAAACCGTCATTGTACTGGACCAGATCGTCGAAGGAGGATTTTGCCCAGTTGCCCTCGCCTTCCGGCGAGGCCTTGCCGGCATTCTTGACCTCGTGGCCGAAGGCGTTGACAGCCTCGGGGTTAGCCTTGGCGATAATTTCGGCGAGCACCGCCTTGGCCTCGTCCTCGGTCTCGCGGACGATGGCGAAGGCGTTGACGCCGACCTTGACGGAATGATTGCTGGCCTGTGCCTTGGTCTTGAGATCATCGACCTGCTTGGCGATTTCGGCCGGCGAGTTGCCGTTGGTGAAGTACCAGTCCGAAACACGCGATGCCATGTCGCGGGCGGCGCGCGAGGAACCGCCCTGGAAGATTTCGGGCAGCGGCTGCGGCGGCTTCGGCTTCAGGGAGTATTCGTTGAAGCGGTAGAAATCACCCCGGAAGGTGAAGCTGTCCTGCGTCCATATTCCGCGCAGCGCGCGGATGAATTCCTCCGAGCGGCGATAGCGCTCGTCATGGTCGAGCCAGTGTTCGCCGATGGCGTGGAATTCGCCACGGAACCAGCCGGAGACGAGATTGATGGCGACACGGCCATTGGTCAGATAGCTGATGGTGGCAATCTGCTTGGCCGCCAGCGCCGGGTTCCAGGGGCCAGGCAGGATCGCGGCGATGACTTTCAGCGTGGTGGTGGCGGCCAGCAGATCATGGCTGAACGCGACCGATTCATGCTGCTCGTCGGCACCGTAGCCGGCGGTGAAACGGATCTGGCTCAGCGCGTAGTCGAAGCCCGCCTTTTCGGCGATCTGGGCCAGCTTGCGGTTGTACTCGGCCGAATGGTTGGTGCGCTGCTCGATGTTGGAAATCACCAGGCCGCCCGAAACATTGGGCACCCAATAGGCGAATTTGACCGCGTCGGTTCCTGCATGTGCCATGAACTGTCTCCCATTCCAGGCCGTGTCGTTGATCGGTCCGGCGCGTAGCCGGGTTTCTTCAATATTTATTATGTTTATGGAATTTATATACAAAGAAGGATTTTCCGTTTTTGAACCCTTTGCGGGACGGAAATACCAATTTTCTCCGGCCGGGGCGGCTTGCGCTTGTCAGCGCGCGACCGCAACGCTCCCGGCATTGGCGCCAACCGGTTCGGCTGAGGGGAGCGTGTCGAACAACCCAGCGATTTCGGCCGCGACCCTTTGGGCATGACGAGCGACCTCCGGCAGGCCCATGAGTTCGCCAAACGTGCCCCGCGCCAACGGACCGGCGACGAAAAGCCCGGCAACCGGCTTGGCATCGCTGCCGATCGCAAGGCTATCGAGGCTGGTCTCGATACCGAGCCCGTATGTGTCGGCCCTGATCAGCCCGGCCTCAGTCAGCGAAAGCAGCGCCGGGTTTGACTGGAGCGCCTGGCCATGAGCCGGCCCTGTCGTGTTGATGACGGCATCGAAGCGTGCCGTCTCGATCCGCGTCTGTCCGCGCCGTTGGAAGCTGACCGCGAGGCTCTCGCCCTCGTCGTTCGACGCGACAAGCCTGGCGGCGATGGTGTCGAACGCGCCGTCCGTCTGGCGGCGGTCGAGCACGGCAGCGACCTGGGGGGCGATCCTGAAGCGATGCACGTCCCAGAACACGCGCAGCTGGCGGACCAGCCTTGCACGCTCCGGCGGAGAAAGGGCCGCCCACAGCGCCGGCCCCTGCAGGCGCAGCTGGTCGAAGACCGACTGCCAGTTGACCCTGGCGGCCTGCGCCGCCGCCAGTGTGCCGCGAATGTTCTTCAGCAGGCCGAGCGCCGATGTGGCCGGTGCCGACGCAAAGTCGCCGAAAGGCTCATGTCTGATATCCGGGTGGCCGCGCGAGCGCAGGCCGCGGCGCGACAGTGCCAGGATGCGGCCGCGATGGCCGCGGCGATCAAGTTCGGCCACCATGTCGGCCGAGGTCAGCCCGGAGCCGACGATCAGGACCCACGCCTCCGGGCCGATCCCGGCAAGTGCCGACGGTGCATAGGGATCGGCGATGAAGCCAGGTGCTTCAGCCAAGGAGGCAAGTGGAGTTGGGATCGCCGGCAGAGGATGCGTCGCGGCAAGCACGACGATGTCCGCCGCGACAGGTCCGGCGGAGGTCTGCACGGTCCAAGCCGCGCCATTGGCTTCTCGTATTACCTGCGTAGCCTGAGCTTCGACATGGCGGACAGCACCGGAGTCGAGCCAGGGTGCAAGGTGCTCGGCGACATAGCGGCCGAACACACGCCGGCGCGGAAACACATCGCCGTTCTTCCACAAGGCATCCGGGTCCCGTTCGATTTCGCCACTGCCGGCCAACCAGCGCGCAAAATGCTGCGGGTCTTCAGGAGCCATGCTCATGCGGATGGCCGGGACGTTGACGCGGTGGGATGGTTCTTCGCTGGAATAGGCAAGGCCGCCGCCAAGCGCGGAACGCGGCTCGATCACCGAGATCGACAGGCGCTCCGGCCGATTTGTCCGCGCAAGGTGCCAGGCCACGGCGGCACCGGAAAAACCGCCGCCGATGATGGCGATGCGCAATCGGCGGGCCGGAGGCAGCGCGTTCACGAGGCGCTGGCGAGCGACTTCGGCCGATGGTCGCCGGCGATGGTCTCGCCGAACGGTCCGGTGTTGACCGAAGAGCTGGCGGCCTTGACCGGATGATCGGTCGGCAGTCTCGGCAGCACCAGTTCGCCAAAACGGTAGGCTTCCTCCAGATGCGGGTAGCCGGACAGGATGAAGGTGTCGATGCCGAGGCGCCGGTATTCGTCGATGCGCTCGGCGACCGTGTCCGGGTCGCCGACCAGTGCGGTTCCGGCGCCGCCGCGCACCAAGCCGACGCCGGCCCACAGATTGGGCGCGATCTCGAGCTTGTCGCGGCGGCCGCCATGCAGCGCGCTCATGCGCGCCTGGCCGACCGAATCCATGCGGGCAAAAACCTTCTGCGCCGAGGCGATGGTCGCGTCGTCGAGCCGGCTGATCAGGCGGTCGGCGGCGGCCCAGGCCTGTTCGGTCGTCTCGCGGGCGATGACATGCAGGCGAATGCCAAAGGAAAGTTTGCGGCCGGCCTTTTCGGCCAACTCGCGCACGGCGTCGAGCTTGCGTTCGACATCGGCCGGGGGTTCCCCCCAGGTCAGATATTTATCGATTTCCTGCGCCGCCACTTGCGATCCGGCGTCCGACGAGCCACCGAAATAGAGCGGCGGATACGGCGTCTGCACTGGCGGGAACAGCAGGCGACCGTCCTCGATGCGGAAATGCTTGCCCTGGTGCTCGACCGTCTCGCCGCTCAGCACGCGCTTGTAGATGTGGAGGAATTCCTGCGTCACCTCGTAGCGCTCAGCATGCGAGAGAAAAATGCCGTCGCCCTTGTTCTCCAGCGGATCGCCGCCGGTGACGACGTTGATCAGCAGGCGGCCGTTGGAGATGCGGTCGAGCGTGGCGGTCATGCGCGCGGCAAGCGTTGGGGACTGCAGGCCGGGCCGCACGGCTACGAGGAAACGCAGCTGCTCGGTCAGCGGCGCCAACGCCGAGGCAATCACCCAGGAATCCTCGCAGGCCCGGCCGGTCGGCAACAGCACGCCGTAATAGCCCAGCGTGTCGGCCGCTTTCGCCACCTGCGTCAGATAGGGCAGGTCAACAGCCCTGCCGCCTTCGGTCGTGCCGAGATAGCGGCTGTCGCCATGTGTCGGCAGGAACCAGAGCACCTTGATGCGGTCGGCGACATCGCGGCTCATGACCTGCCTCCCGCTGGATGGCGGCGGTGACGGCCTAGGTCTGGGGCGGTTGAAGGCAGGCGCAAAAGGTCGGGCATGGCGTGGTCCTGTCCGGGAAACAGATCGCCGATGCAGATTGCTTATTCTATAAATTCTGTAGAGTTAGTTTATTCCAAATCCTCCGCCGCAATTAGAAATTCTTCCTCATGCTGCGCCGTCCGCAACGAGCGGAGAGGCCGGCCAACTATGCAGGGCCGGCCTTGGCCTTGTCAGAACGCCGGTTCCACCGCGTTGACATTGTCCTTGGTGACGACGGTCAGCGGGATCGGCAGCCGGTCCTTGACCTCCTTGCCGTCGATGATCTCGGCCATGGTGTCGATCGCCAGGCGGCCGTCCTCGACCGGCGACTGCACGATGGTCGAATACATTTCGTTGGTGCGGATCGATTCGAACGCGTCCTTCTGGCCGTTGATGCCGACGATCGGCGGCGCCGCCTTGGAGGGATTGGCCTCCTTCCAGGCGTCGATGAAGCCGCGTGCCATGGTGTCGTCATTGGCATAGACGCCGCCGATCTGGTCACCGAAGCGAGTGATGAGGTCGCGGCTCACGACCAGCGCCTTCTGCTGGTCGAAGTCGGCATTGACGGTGTCGAGCACCTTGATGTCGGCGCTGGTTTCCTTGAGGCGGTCGGTGAAGCCGCACGGCCGATCGTCGTGCCGTTGCCGGCCTGGCCGGCGATGATCACGACAGAGCCCTTGCCGCCGAGCGCCTTGCTCAGCGAATCCGCCGCCAGCTTGCCTTCCTCGTAGACGTCAGGTCCGGTGAAGGACTTGATGAACGGCTTGGCGTCGTCGCTCATCGGCGAATTGATGAGGATCGCCGGGATGTTGGCCTGCTGCGCGCGGGCCAGGCCAGGGATGTAGGCCTGCGGGTCGAGCGGCCACAGGATGATGCCGTCAACCTTGCGCGCCACGCAGGTGTTGAGCTGCTCGGTGCCCTTCTGGACGTCGAAGTCCTGACTCAGGCTGAGAATCTCGACGCCGAGTTCCTTGGCACGGGCCTCGAGCGCCTTGTTGGCCGGCGTCGCATAGGCGTGCGAATCCGCCGCCGTCACATAGCAGACCGTCTTGGCATTGGCCCAGCCTGTCGACGCCAGCAACGCCACGGCGGCGATCTGGAGCATGCTTCTCTTGCCAATCATATCTTTCCTCCCAATCATGCTTTTCCTCCCAATCATGCTTTTCCTCCTTGAGTGATTGGATTGTCGCGAACGAGCGCGGGGCGTGTGCCCTGAGCCCTCCCCGTGGTGGTAACGGCCCGATCGAGCATGACGAGCAGGATCAGGATGAGCCCCGATACGACCTGCTGGACGTATGCGGGAACGGACTGGAACTCCATCGCGATGGTCAGCGAGCCGATCGTCAGCACGCCGCCAAGCGTGCCGAGCGCGGATCCCCTGCCGCCTTCGAGGCGGGTACCGCCGACAACGACCGCGGCGATGACGGCAACCGTCAGTTCCGAGCCGAAGACGGGCGACCCGGTGTTGGTGACGAGGCTCTGGAGAACCCCGGCGAAGCCAGCAAGCGTGCCGGCAAAGACAAAGCCGAGAAAGACGATGCGGTCCGAAGCGATGCCGCTCTCCTTGGCGGCCGCCGGATTGGAGCCGACGGCAAAGACATTGCGGCCCGGAATGGTGCGCGTCAGCCAGAAATGCAGCAGTACGATCAGGATGATGAACAGTGCGCTGCGAATGGTGAAGACATCGAGGTAGATCTTGGCCAGAGCCAGCGAAAGCATGATGTCAGTGCCCGACACCGGCTGGCTGTTGGTGATCCAGTGCGCCAGCGAGCGGAAGATCAGCATCGTGGCCAGTGTCAGGACGAGCGAATTCACCTTCAGCCCGACGACCAGGGCGCCGTTGATGGCGCCCGCCAGCGTGCCGGCAAGGATGGCGACGATCGCGGCGGGCAGGATGCCGATCTCTCGCTGCAGGATGACGGATACGATCCCGGCCAGCGCGAACACCGCGCCACCGGATAGGTCGATCTGGCCCGATATCAGAAGCACGGTAAGCCCAATGGCGATCAGGCCGATCGTGGCCGCCCTGTCGAGGCCGAGGCTGAGCGTCGAAGCCGACAGATAACCCGGAACGAGCAGCGCGGAAGCGACCAGGGTAAGGCCGAGGATGATCACGACCCGGTATCGCGAGGCGAGGACGAGAAGACGCATCAAGCCACTCCCCGCTTGCGCAACGCGGCATCCATGCCGACAGCCCCGACAATCAGGATGCCGAGCACGAAACCCTGGATCGGCGTGCGCACGCCGTCGAGCACCATGACGTTGGTCAGAAGCTGCACGAAGATCAGCCCGGCGATCGCCCGCGGCACGGAGCCGAAGCCGCCGATGATCGAGACGCCGCCGACCACCACCGCGGTGATGGCGCTGAATTCATAGCCGGCGCCGATGAGCGGTCGTGCGCTTTGCAAGGTCAGGCCGAGCAGCCCGCCTGAAATGCCAGAGGCGAGTGCCGTGATCACAAAGGCGCCGGCCTTCACGGCCTGCACGGGGACGGCACTTGCCTCGGCGGCGCTGTAATTGCCGCCGCTGGCGAGCGTCCATCGGCCCCAGAAGGAGCGCGACAGGACGAAATGGCCGATGAGGGCAATGACCAGGAAGATCAGCACCACGACCGGAATGCCGAACAGGCGGCCCTTGGCGAATTCGGCCGAGGCGGGATTGCTGCCATAGACGATGACGCCGCCAACGGCAGCCTGGACGATGCCCAGCCCGATGGTGCCGATGCCGAGCGTGGCGATGATGGGATTGATGCCGACATAACCGACCAGCACGCCGTTGAGCAGGCCGATCAGACCGGCGAGGCCGACCGCAAGGACAAAGGCGGGCAGAGGCCCGATCATCGGCTGCAGCCCGAGCGACAGGATGGCGCCGCAGGCGATCGTGGCCGGCACCGACAGGTCAGCCAGGCCACCGACCACCAGCACGAAGGTCATGCCGACGACGACGATGCCGACGATGGACATCGAGGTCAGCACATTGAGGAGGTTGCCGGATGTGAAGAAAGCAGGGCTGACAAGTGAGCCATAGAGCATGACGGCCAGGATGGCGAAAGCGAGGCCCGCCTTAGACAGGGCATCGACAAGCTTGCTGCCGCGCGTAAAGCGGTCGGGGGTGACGATCTCCACGGCCGCGTCGGTCACGCCATTTCCTCCCCGGTCGCCAGGGCCATGATGCGCTCTTCGCTGAGTTCGGCGCGCTCCAGCGGCTCGCAGGCATGTCCGTCGCGCATGACCACGACACGGTCGCAGACGCCCAGGATCTCGGGCAGTTCGGACGAGATCATCACCACCGCCATGCCGCTTGCGACGAGCTGGCCGATGATGTTGTGGATCTCGGCCTTGGCGCCGACGTCGACGCCGCGCGTCGGCTCGTCGAGGATCAGCGCCGACGGCCTGGCGGCAAGCCATTTGGCGATGACCGCCTTCTGCTGATTGCCGCCGGAAAGGAGATTGATGCGCCGTTCGCCATCGGGCGGCGAAATCGAAAACTGCTTCACGTAGTCCGCCGCCAATGCCCGGTCGGCACTTCGCCTGATGCGCCCGAAACGGCTCAGGCGCCGCAGGATGGGCAGGCTGATGTTCTCCCGGATGGACATGCCAGGCACGATGCCATCGCCCTTGCGGTCCTCCGGAACGTACGCAATCCCGGCCTTAACGGCCTGCGATGGGGAATTGATCGAGACCTCGCGGCCGTTGACGCTGACCGTGCCCTCGACGAGGCGCGACAGGCCGAAGATTGCGCGCGCCACCTCGGTGCGGCCGGCACCAACCAGGCCGGTCAGGCCCAGTATCTCGCCGGCTCGCACCTCGAAGCTGACATTGCGGAAGCGCGTGCCGTCGCTGATGCGCTCGACGCGCAGCACCGACTTGCCGATCTCGGCCTGGCTTTTGGGAAAGACGTTACTGACCTCGCGGCCGACCATCAGCCTGATCATCTGCGCGGCGGTGATGCCTTCGATCGGGCGCGTCTCGATCATGGAGCCGTCGCGCAGCACGGTCACCTCGTCGGCGATCTCGAGCACGTCCTTCAAGCGATGACTGATGTAGATGATGGCGATGCCGTCATCGCGCATCTTGCGCAGGATCCTGAACAGCGCTGTTGTTTCATGCTCGCTGAGGCTCGATGTCGGCTCATCCAGCACGATGATCCGGGGTTGCGCGGCATAGGCCTTGGCGATCTCGACGAGCTGCTGCTGGCTGATCGACAGATTGCCCAGCCGCTCGCGCGGATTGATGGCCGCTCCGAGTTCGGCAAGGACGGCGCCGGCCTTCCTGACCATCTCGCCCTTGCGCAGAAAGGTCCATTTGCCGGGCATGCGGCCGAGATAGACGTTTTCCGCGACAGTCAGGTCCGGCACCAGATTGATTTCCTGGTGCACCATGCGGATGCCGAGAGCCTGGGCGTCGGCGGGACGGCGAATGCGCACCTCGGCGCCACCGACCTTGATGGTGCCGCTGGTCGGCGCGTAGGAGCCGTTGAGCACTTTCATCAGCGTCGATTTGCCGGCGCCGTTCTCGCCCACGACCGCATGCACGGTGCCGAACCTGACGGCAAAATTGACGTTTGACAGAGCCTTCACGCCCGGAAACGTCTTGCTTATGCCTCTCATGTCCAAGGCGCAGTCGGCGGCGACAGTCATGTCTGGCTAGGTTCCTCCCGGCAGGCCGGCCCGTTGTCCTTGGCATCGAGCTGTTGTGTTATTTTAGTATAATTCCATTTTAGAGCGCGAACCAATGCGGCCAGAAGGCATGCCCTCTCGGCGTGCAGCTTGGTTCAGGCCTTCACTTCGCGGTGAAATTCATCACTATCGAGGATCTATTGCACTAATATAACAATTCTGGCAAGCTGGATTCCGATGACCTGCGCGACCATCCCATTGTCGATAGAGACCACCCCTCGCATCGGGTGCATTCCGATTTACATTCTAATATAATCTGATCATTTCCGGTGAACGAAGCTACGGATTTGCCATGGACCTTGACCCTTCGACCCTCAATCGGGCTCTGCCGCTCCGCGATCAGATCTATCACAAGATCCGCAACCTGATCGTCGTCGGGCAGATGAAGCCGGGGGAAGTGATCAACGAGGTGGCGATCGCCGAAGCGCTCGGCGTCTCGCGCACGCCGGTGCGGGAAGCCGTCAAGCGCATCAGCGACGAAGGCCTGGTGAAGATCCTGGCGCAGACCGGCACCTATGTCGCGCCGATCAGTCGTGCCGATCTGGAAGAAGCCTATGTCATCCGGCGGGCACTGGAGATGGAGAGCGCACGGCGCGCGGCCGTCAAGCTCACACCGGCGTCGGCCGAACTGCTGGAGGACAATATGGCGGCACATCGGCTTGCCATATCGCGCGGCCGATACGCCACCGCGATCCAGCTCGACGACGTCTTCCATCGCACCATTGCCGAGATTTGCGGCCTGCCGATGATTTGGCGCGCCGTCGATATTTCCAAGGCGCAGATGGATCGCGGCCGCTACCTCGCCATTCCAAAGCCCGGCTACGGCGAACAGACGATCGAGCAGCACGAAGCCATCCTCGACGCGCTGAAGCGTCACGATGCTGAAGGCGCCGCGCGGGCGATGGAGCACCACCTCGAAACGTCCTTCCGCAACACGCTCGAAGTCGCCGCCGAGCTTCTCGGCTGAAGCCGGACGGCACCGCAACCGGGACATGATTGGCGCATGCAAAGAATGGGACTTTGTATCGGCCTGAGGCATAGGCGATCGCGGAATACCAGGACGCACGCCGCGGTCTGGCCGGAGGTGCTGGCCGTCATCCGTTCCGCCACCAACTCTCTCCCTTAACACCCGGCGAACGCAGCTTATCCAGGCGACGCTTGACCACTAACATTCTATTATATTAGTATTCTTTACGCCTTTCGCCCCCCGGCTATGTTCGGGGTGGCCTTTTCAGAGTTTGGGTAATGACGCGCTTCATCAAGCTATCGCACGCCGACAACATCCTACTGGCGGTCGATCCATTGGCGGCCGGCGAAAAGGCCGGCGACGTGGCTGCGAGGGCTCGCATCCCGCGCGGCCACAAGATGGCCATGCTCGACATCGGGGCGGATGAACCGATCGTAAAGTATGGCCAAACCATCGGCTTCGCGCGTGGGCCGATCGCGGCCGGAGATTGGGTGCACGAGCACAATGTCTACCTGCGCGATTTCGAGCGCGACTACGAGCATGGCACCGACGTCAGGGAAACGCCGTTCCTTCCCGATGGCGAACGGGCGACTTTCATGGGCTACCGCAGGTCCAACGGCAAAGTCGGCACGCGCAATTTCATCGCTGTCCTGACCTCGGTAAACTGCTCAGCCAGCGTCGCCCGCTTCATCGTGGAAGAGGTCAACCGTTCAGGCATGCTGCGCGACTATCCCAATGTCGACGGCGCCATTGCGCTCGTGCACGGCACCGGATGCGGCATCGACACCAAGGGCCCGGCCTACGATCTGCTGAAGCGCACGCAGTGGGGTTTTGCCACCAATCCCAATGTCGGCGGCGTGCTGATGGTCGGACTTGGCTGCGAAGCTTTCCAGATCCCGCGTTGGATGCAATCTTATAACATCGAGGAAAGCACCACGTTCCGCACAATGACGATCCAGGAAACCGGCGGCACCCGCAAGACCGTCGATGCCGGGGTGAAGGCCATCGTCGAGATGCTGCCGATCGTCAATGCCGCGGAGCGGACGCCACAGCCGGCTTCCGAGCTGGTGCTGGCGCTGCAATGCGGCGGCTCGGACGGCTATTCCGGTATCAGCGCCAATCCGGCGCTGGGCGCGGCAGTAGATCTGCTGGTCGCCCAGGGAGGGACCGCCATCCTTTCTGAAACACCCGAAATCTACGGCGCGGAGCATCTCTTGACGCGCCGAGCCGAAAGCCGGGCCGTCGGCGAAAAGCTGGTCGAGCGTATCCGCTGGTGGGAGGACTATACCGCCAGGCACGACATGGAGATGAACAACAATCCGTCTCCCGGCAACAAGCTCGGCGGGCTGACCACCATCCTGGAGAAGTCGCTGGGCGCCTCCGCCAAGGGCGGCACGACCAATCTGCGCGCGGTGCTGGAATATGCCGAGCCTATCAACGAGCGCGGCCTCGTCTTCATGGACACGCCAGGCTACGACCCGGTCTCGGCGACCGGTCAGGTGGCGGGCGGCGCCAACATATTGTGCTTCACCACCGGGCGCGGTTCGGCCTTCGGCTGCAAGCCGACGCCGTCGATCAAGCTCGCCTCCAACTCCTTCATCTTCGAGCAGATGCCCGACGACATGGACATCAATTGCGGCGACATCCTCGACGGCGTGACGCTGGCGGACAAGGGCGAGGAGATCTTCGCCGAGATCCTGCGCGTGGCATCGGGCGGGCGCACCAAGTCGGAAGCGCTCGGCTATGGCGACAATGAGTTCGTGCCCTGGAGCATCGGCGCGACGATGTAGCAGTACCGCTCACTTTCAACACGTACCCCCCAGTATCTCAGACGGAAAGAACCGCTCGGCATGAACAGGATAGACCTTGACGGCCAACACGCCGTGGTTACCGGAGGCGCGCAAGGCCTCGGCTTCGCGATGGCAAAGCGTTTTGTCGCCTCGGGCGCGACGGTCACCTTGTGGGACCTCGACGAGGCGCGCCTCGATACGGCCAAGCGGGAACTCGGCAAGGCAGCCACGACGCTTGTCGTGGACATAGCCGATTGGGGTTCGGTGGACGCGCGCGTGCCAGGACGGAGGAGATCGCGAACAAGATCTCCATCCTCGTCAATTCGGCGGGCATTGCCGGCCCCGCCGCCCCGCTCGACACCTACGACGTCGATGTGTGGAAGAAAATCATCGACGTCAACGTCAACGGCACCTTCTACGTCAACCGCGCCGTGGTGCCGGGGATGAAGGAGCGCAATTACGGGCGCATCGTCAACATCGCCTCGGTCGCAGGCAAGGAGGGCAACCCCAACGCCGCCGCCTATTCGGCCTCGAAGGCCGCCGTCATCGGCATGACCAAGTCGCTCGGCAAGGAGCTGGCGCAGTACGACATCGCCGTCAACTGCATCTCGCCGGCCACTGCGCAGACGCGCATCCTCGAACAGCTGACGGCCGAGCACATCGAATACATGGGCTCGCGCATCCCGCGCGGCCGCCTGCTGGAGGTCGACGAGGCCGCCGCCATGGTCGCCTGGCTCGTCTCCAAGGAAAACAGCTTTACAACCGCTTCCACCTTCGACCTGTCGGGCGGGCGAACGACCTACTGACGGAAAGACGCTGTTCAGGCAGACAGCCGACCAAGGCTGGCGGCGAAGCGCTGCACCATCGCAAGCCCGGTCTCGTTTGGCCGCATCGCTGGCGCACGGTCGTGAATCTGGATACCGGCGCGGGCGCCGAACAGCCGCTTGCCGTAGCAGATCAGGTTCTCGATGCCTTGCATGACGAAGACCACCGCCGGCAGCATTCTTTCGTACGCCGCCTCGGCCGCTGCTTCGTCTTCGGCGCGGAACGCCTGATAGGCGCGCACGGCGTGGTCGATGCCATCAGGCGCCAGGATCATGCCACGGCAACCGATGCGGAAATTGTCGGTCAATTCCAGCCCGCCCCGCCCGTTGAAGACGGGGATGCGGCCTTCGGTGCGCTCGATCAGGCCGGCAATGTCGGTGACCGGGCCTTCGCCCTTGATCAGCCTGATGTTGGGGTGGAGCGTGACGAGCTCGCGAATCTCGTCCGATGTCAGGCCACGGCCGAAAAAGGCCGGCGCGTTCTGGATCGCCACCGGCAGGTCGGTTGCCTCGGCGACGCGGCCAAAAAAGCGGATGTATTCGGGCGCTCCATAGGATCCAACTGGCGGCGGCTGCAGGATGACCCAATCTGCGCCGAGGCTTTCCGCATGCCGGACCTGGGATATCTGCTCGGCAACGGAAGACCCGAAGATGGTGAAGGCGAGCGGTACCTTGCCGGCGGTGTCCTGCGCCGTCCACTCCATGATCGTGCGGCGCTCCGCCTCGGTCAGCTTGGCGACTTCTGTCGCGAGGCCAAGCGCCGCCATCCCATGCACGCCGCTCGCCAGGCAGATCTCGACCTGCCTGCGCATCGCCGCGCGGTCGAGTTTTTCCTGGGCGTCGAACAGGGCGTAGAGGATGGCGTGAATGCCGTGGAAATCATCGGGCTGGAATTTTGGCATCCCACGCGCCCTCAATGGCTTTCGCGCGGAATGGCGTGGCCACGGTTGCCGACCAGAAAGTCGAGATCGGCGCCACGGTCGGCCTGCAGGACATGGTCGACATAGAGGCCCTGATAGCCGCCGCGCATCGCCGGCTCGGGCGGCTGCCAGGATTGACGCCGCCGCGCCAGCTCCTGTTCCGACACGTCGAGATGCAGCTTCCGCGCCTCGACATCGAGTTCGATCATGTCGCCGCTCCTGACCAGCGCCAGCGGACCACCGACGGCGGCTTCGGGTGCGGCATGCAGCACGACCGTGCCGAAGGCGGTGCCGGACATGCGGGCGTCGGAAATGCGGATCATGTCGCGGACGCCCTTTTTCAGGAGCTTTTGCGGCAGCGCCATGTTGCCGACCTCGGCCATGCCCGGATAGCCCTTGGGGCCGCAATTCCTGAGCACCATGATCGAGGTCTCGTCGATGTCGAGTGCGGGATCGTCGATGCGCGCCTTGTAGTCGTCTATGTCCTCGAAGACGACGGCGCGGCCGCGATGCTTCATCAGGGATGGTGAAGCGGCCGACGGTTTGATGATGGCGCCATCGGGTGCCAGATTGCCACGCAGCACCGCGATACCGCCATGCGGCGTCAGCGCCCTGTCGCGCGGACGGATGACCTCGGGATTGTCATTCCGGGCGTCGGCGATGTTGTCGCGTACGCGCTTGCCGGTGACCGTCAGCGCGTCGAGATCGAGCATGTCGGCGATCTCTTTCATGACCGCCGGAATGCCGCCGGCGTAGCAGAAATCCTCCATCAGGAAACGGCCTGATGGCATCAGGTCGAGGATGGTCGGCACGTCGCGACCGAAGGCATCCCAGTCATCGAGGCTGAGTTCGGTGCCGACGCGGCCTGCAATCGCCAGCAGATGCACGACCGCATTGGTCGAGCCGCCGATGGCGCCGTTGACGCGGATGGCGTTGGCGAAAGCCTGCTTGGTAAGAATGGCCGAGGGGCGCAGATCGTCATTGACCATCTCGACGATACGCCGCCCGGTCATGCGGGCGATGCGGTTGCGTCGCGCGTCGACGGCGGGATAGGCGGCGTTGCCGGGCAACGCCAGCCCGAGCGCTTCGACCATCGAGGCCATGGTCGAGGCCGTGCCCATGGTCATGCAGTGCCCAGGCGAGCGCGACATGGCGCTCTCGGCATTGGCGAAATCCTGCTCGCTCATGATGCCGGCTCGCACATCCTCGGAGAATTTCCACACATCGGTGCCGGAGCCGATCTGACGACCCTGGAAGCGGCCATTGAGCATCGGCCCACCGGAAATGACGATCGACGGCAGGTCGCAGGAGGCAGCCCCCATGACCAGTGACGGCGTGGTCTTGTCGCATCCGGCCATCAGCACGACGCCATCCATCGGATTGCCGCGGATCGCCTCCTCGACATCCATCGAGGCGAGGTTGCGGAACAGCATCGCCGTCGGCCGCAGATTGGATTCGCCGCAGGAGAACACGGGGAATTCCAGGGGCAGGCCGCCGGCCTCCAGCACGCCGGCCTTGATGTGCTCGACCAAGCCGCGAAAATGCACATGACACGGGGTGAATTCGGAGAAGGTATTGCAGATGCCGATCACCGGGCGGCCATCGAAAGCATCGTCGGGCAGGCCGTTGTTCTTCATCCAGCTGCGATGGATGAAGGCATCCTTGCCTTGGCCGCCGAACCAATGCTGCGATCGTCTCCTGGTCAATGGCCTTCTCCCGGTGCTCAGGCGGGATGCTGAAGCTGGCTCAGCCCGCCATCGACGACGAGGGTCGCCGCGTTCATGAACGGGCACTCGTCGGAAATCATGAACACGGCGGCAAGGGCGATCTCGCGCGCCGAGGCAATGCGGCCGCCGGGATGCAGCGCCATGGTGTTGGCGCGCGCCGCCGCCGGATCAGGAAAACTGTTCCAGTAGTCGATGGCCTTCTGCGTCTCGACATAGCCCGGCGCCAGCGCGTTCACGCGCACGCCCTGCCCGGCATATTCGAGCGCCAGCGATTTGGTCAGCCCAAGCAGAGCGTGCTTGGCGACAGGATAGGGAAAAGTGTGTGGGATGATGGTGAAGCCGTGGGTCGAGGCGATGTTGAGGATCGCCCCGCCGCCATTCGCCAGCATGCCCGGCAGCACCGCCTTGCTGCAGTTCCAGGCGCCCTTGACGTTGACGTCGAAATTGCGGGTCCACTCTTCTTCGGTGGCCTCCAGCGGCGTCGAGAAAACGTTCATTCCGGCATTGTTGATCAATGCGTTAACCGGACCTATCTCGGCGTTCGCGCGGGCAACGGCTGCTTTTATCGCGACCCCGTCGCTGATGTCGGCTGTCGCATGCCCGACATGCCCCTTGGGTGCCGCGAGACCCGCGACGGTCTTCTCCAGCAACGTGCCGTCCTGGTCGACGAGGAACAATTTCGCACCCTCGGCAAGACAGGCCTCGGCGATGGCCAGCCCGATGCCTTGCGCGGCGCCTGTCAGGAAGATGCGTTTGCCGGACAGGCGCTCAGCCATGGGTGTCACTCCAGTCGAAGACGGGTCAACGCCGGCCCAAGGCCGACGAACGCAGATTGTCAAGCAGCACGGCGAGGAGCAGGATCACGCCGCGCACGATGTACTGGTAAAAGGCCGGGATGTTGAGCAGGTTCATGGCGTTCTCGGCGATGCCCATGATCAGCACGCCGACGATGACGCCGGACATTGTGGCACGTCCGCCGGCAAGCGACACGCCGCCGAGCACGCAGGCCGAGATGACCGAGAGTTCAAGCCCGACCGCCGCGTTGGGCTGTCCGGAGGTGATGCGTGACGCCAGCAGGATGCCGGCGATGCCGCAGACGACGCCTTGCAGGGCGAAAATCCAGATGCGCGTGCGGTCGACATTGACGCCGGCCAGCCGTGACGCTTCGGGATTGCCGCCAATGGCCAGCGTGTTCTTGCCGAACACGGTGCGGTTGAGCACGAAGCCAAAAATGCCGAACAGAACCGCCAGCACC
Source organism: Mesorhizobium sp. M8A.F.Ca.ET.161.01.1.1 (assembly GCF_004792105.1). Classification (NCBI taxonomy): domain Bacteria; kingdom Pseudomonadati; phylum Pseudomonadota; class Alphaproteobacteria; order Hyphomicrobiales; family Phyllobacteriaceae; genus Mesorhizobium; species Mesorhizobium sp. M8A.F.Ca.ET.161.01.1.1. The sequence continues at coordinate 137,448 of NZ_SRTD01000012.1, forward strand.
CAGACGGGCGTCGGTATGCCTAGGAATTTCGACAGCGCGAGCTGATAGAAATCCGGGCTGTTGATGCCGACGGCGCGCCCGTCGGATGCGATGAGTGCAAGGCCGCGCACGATCTGCATGGTCGCCAGCGTCGTGATCAGCGCGTTGATGCGGAATTTGGCGATGACGACACCGTTGATGAAGCCGACAAAGGCACCGCAGGCGATCGCCGCCAGCAGCCCGAGCAGGATCGAGCCTGTGTAGTTCGACGCCATCACCGCGACCATGCCAGCGAAGGCAACGATGGAGCCAACCGACAGGTCGAAGTCGCGCGCCGCGAGACAGAACATCATGGTGCAGGCAACGATGCCGACGGTAACCACCGACTGCAGCAGGCCAAGCATATTGCGGTCGGTGAGGAAATTGGGAACCAGCAGCGAGACCAGCGCGAAGGCAACGACGAAGATGACGACGAGGCCCTGTTCGCCGAGCACAATCTTCTTCAGCTGATCGGTCATGTCAGGTCCTCAGGATGCGATGGCGTCGGGGGTTTTGGTGTCGGGAAGTGCCGCGGCCAGGATCGCCTTCTCGGCGAACTGGTTGCGTGCAAGCTCGGCATTGATGCGCCCGCCGCACATCACCAGGATACGGTCGCAAATGCCCATCACCTCCGGCAGGTCGGACGAGACGACGACGATCGCCATGCCATCCTCGGCAAGCTGGTAGAGCAGTTCGTAGATTTCCGACTTGGCGCCGACGTCGATGCCGCGTGTCGGCTCATCGACGATGAGGACGCGTACGCCCTGCTCCGACAGCCAGCGGCCAAGGATGACCTTCTGCTGGTTCCCGCCGGAGAGATTGATGATGTCCTGCTTGCGCGATGGCGTGCGCACCTTGAGCTTCTTGATGAAGGTTTCGGCCGTGGCGATCTCGCTGGCGCGGTTCAGGATGCCGAAGCGCGCGTGATGGCGCCGCGAGGAGATGTTGATGTTCTCCTCGATCGAGCGGCCCTGGATGATGCCGTCATGCTTGCGGTCTTCCGAACACAGCACGATGCCGGCGCGGATCGCGCCATGTGGGTCGGCGGCATGGATCGCCTCGCCATCCACCGTGATGGTGCCGCCCGAGCGCGGGTCGGCGCCGAAGACCAGCCGCATCAGTTCCGAGCGGCCTGCACCGATGAGGCCGAAGAAGCCGACGATCTCGCCGGCCCTTGCCTCGAAACTGGCCGGTGTCTTCAGTTTTGCTCCGGAGATGGCTTCGACCTCTAGCCTGATGTCGCCGGCCTTGCGTGGCCGAAACCCCCAGATGTCGGAGATTTCGCGGCCGACCATTTCGGCGACAACCTGGTCGCGGGTGACGCCTTTCAGCGATGCGTGGTGCGCCGCGAGCTTGCCGTCGCGCAGCACGGTCAGGCTGTCGCAGAGGCGGAACACCTCGTCGAGCCGGTGCGAGACATAGATGATGACCTTGCCCTCGCCGCGCAGGCGGTCGATCAGGGCAAACAGGATTTCGCTCTCGCGCGACGACAGCGACGAGGTCGGCTCGTCCAGCGCGATGACGCGCGCGTCGAGCATGATTGCCTTGGCGATCTCGATCATCTGGCGCTCGCCGATCGACAGCGTCTTGACCTTGCGGCTGATATCGATGTCGATGCCGGCCGATTTCAGCTTGGCGCCGACGTCCTCCAGCATCTTGCCGCGCGCGATGACGCCGGCGCTGGCGGGAAAGCGGCCGAGGCTGAGGTTCTCGGCGACGGTGAGTTCCGGCACGAGCTGCAATTCCTGATGAATGACGATGACCGCATTGTCGAAGGCATCCCTTGTCGAGGCATAGGCCTGGACCTTGCCGTCGATGCGGATCTCGCCTTCGTCCGCATGCTGGTCGCCCGACAGGATCTTGATCAGGGTCGATTTACCGGCGCCGTTTTCGCCCATCAGGCCATGCACTGCGCCCCTGTCGACGCCGAACGAGACGTCCGACAGCGCCTTGACACCCGGATAGGTCTTGGTGATGTGCGAGAAGTCGAGAAAGGACACGGGCGTCGATCCTTCTTGTGCCACGGCAAACAGGCGGCGGCATGAGCCGCCGCCTGTTTGTACAGGGAGGATTATTCGATGCCGAGGCCCTGGCGGACCTTCTGGTAGTCGTCGCGTTTGGCCAGCGCGCCGGAGGTCAGGATCAGCTTCTCCGGTTCCTTGTTGTTGGCGACCCAGTCATACATGTTGAGCGCCGTCTCGTAGCCATGGCGCTTCGGCGAGATGATCACGGTGCCGACAAAGCCAGTGGCGGTCGGCTTCTTGAATTCGTTGATCGCCGAATCCGCGCCGCCGATGCCGACGCCGATCATGCCGTCAGCAGCAATGCCGACGCTTTCGGATGCGCGCACTGCACCGAGCACCGCTTCGTCGTTGAGGCCGAAAGAGACCCACTTCTTGATGTCGGCATGGGCGTTGAGCACCACCGTCGCGGCATTGAGGGCTGCTTCGGTGTCGGTCTTGGCCTGGGGAGCGTCGAAAATGTTCTCGGCCTTGAAGCCGTTGGCCTTCAGCACCGAGATGGCGCCTTCGACACGGTCGACGGCGGTCGGCAACTGGTCATAGGAAACGCGGATCGCACCGACTTCGTCGGCCTTCCAGCCGCGCGCCTTCATCTCATCGACGATCGCCTGGCCGACGGCCTCACCGATCTTGGTGGCCGAGATGCCCATATGCGGCACGTCTTCGAGCGCCTTGCCGTCGGCGCCGACCAGACGGTCGTCGACGGTCATCAGCTTGAGATTGTTGGCGGTGGCCTTGGCGACGATGCCGGGGCCAAGCTTTACGTCCGGCGTGCAGACGATGAAGCCCTGGGCGCCTTGCGCGCCGAGATTGTCGATCGCCGACATCAGCTTCTCACCGTCCTCGGCGCCGATCTTGACGAGGGTAAAACCCTTTTCCTTGGCGGCCTGGTCGGCGAACTTCCATTCGTCCTGGAACCACGGCTCCTCGGGCTGTTTGACGATGAAGCCGATCTTGGTGTCCTGAGCATATGCAGCGATGGTCGTGACGGACAGCACGGCAAGCGCGCCCGCGACGAGCGCGGTCTTCAGAAGTCGCATGATTACCTCCCAGCGATGGCCGGGCGCTCAGCCCGGATGCAGGAGTCTCTAATTGTTTTTATCATACTCGTCAATTGATCTGGTATGATAATTAAGATACATGCTCTGACCAGGGATCGCTGGCGCAAATCATCCGCATCCGGTAAGGCCGGGCCGGTTGTGCGAAACCAGTGGGTTCGCCGCCTTGGAGGAGGGCTGAGGTGACCGAAACGTCTAAGAAGGCTTCAGCCGACACGACCACGCGCCGCCCGCGCGTCATGCCCGATGTGACGAAGGCGATCGCCTCCGACATCTTTTCCGGGCGCTATCCGGCCGGCTCTTCCCTGCCCACCGAAAACGAACTCGGCGTCGAGTATGGCGTCAGCCGCACCGTCATCCGCGAAGCCCTGAAGGTGCTGGCCGCCAAGGGGCTGGTGCTATCGCGGCCGCGCGTCGGCACCATCGTGTGCAACGAGGACGACTGGAACATCATCGACCCGCAAGTGCTGGCCTGGCACGCGCCGCATGCGCTTGACGACAAGCTGTTCGATGCCATCCTGGAGACACGCCGGGCCATCGAGCCGCTGGTCGCCGAGTTGGCCGCCACGCGCGCGACGCTGCAGGAGATCGCCGATCTGGAGGCCGCGTGGCGCGGCATGGCTGATGCCGGCGAGGACCTCGCCGCCTTCTCGCGCAGCGACATTGCTTTCCACCAGATCGTCTATGCCGCCAGCCACAACCCGATCTTCCGCCAGATCGGCAACCTGATCGACACCGGGCTGAAATTCTCGCTGGAAGCGACGGCAACCATCTCGCTCGACCGCCGCATGAAAGCCGTGGCGGCGCACCGCGAAGTGGTGGAGGCGCTGCGCATGCGCGACGCCGGGGCGGCGCGTGGTGCCGCCAACCGGATTCTCGACCTTGCGGCGCGCGACCTCGTCAGCGCCAAGAAACTCAAGAACAACTGAGACCGCGCATGAAAATCATCTCGCTCACCACCTACATCGTTCCGCCACGCTGGCTGTTCCTGAAGATCGAGACAGATGCCGGCGTCACCGGCTGGGGCGAGCCGGTGGTCGAAGGCCGCGCGTTGACCGTCGAAGCGGCGGTCAAGGAGCTTGGCGATTATCTCATCGGCAAGGATCCTCGCCTGATCGAGGATCATTGGACGGTGATGCATCGCGGCGGCTTCTACCGCGGCGGGCCGATCCTGATGAGCGCCATTGCAGGCATCGACCAGGCGCTGTGGGACATCAAGGGCAAGGCGCTCGGCGTGCCCGTGCATGAACTGCTCGGCGGCAGACTGCGCGACACCATCAAGGTCTATTCCTGGATCGCCGGCGACCGGCCGGCGGAAGTGGCGGCTGGCGCCAAGGAAGTCGTGGCCCGCGGCTTCCTGGCGCTCAAGATGAACGGTACGGAGGAACTGCAGATTGTCGACAGCCACGACAGAATAGATGCCGCCGTCGAACGCGTCGCGATGGTGCGCGAGGCGGTCGGGCCCAATATCGGCATCGCCGTCGATTTCCATGGCCGCGTCCACCGGCCGATGGCCCGCATCCTCGTCAAGGAATTGGAGCCCTACCGCCTGATGTTCATCGAGGAGCCGGTGCTCAGCGAAAACCGCGAGGCGCTGAAGGAGATCGCCGCCCTTGGCTCGACGCCGATCGCGCTCGGCGAGCGGCTCTACAGCCGCTGGGACTTCAAATCCGTGTTCGAGGAAGGCGTCGTCGACATCATCCAGCCCGATCTGTCGCATGCCGGCGGCATCACCGAGTGCCGCAAGATCGCGGCTATGGCGGAGGCGTATGACGTGGCGGTGGCGCCGCACTGCCCGCTCGGACCGATCGCGCTCGCCGCCTGCCTGCAGCTCGATGCCGTGAGCTACAACTGTTTCATCCAGGAGCAGAGCCTGGGCATCCACTACAACGCCGCCAACGACCTGCTCGACTACGCCGCCAACAAGGACGTCTTCCGCTACGAGGATGGCTATGTCGCCATCCCCGACGGCCCGGGGCTCGGAGTCGAGATCGACGAGGACTATGTCAAGGAGCGGGCCAAGGAAGGCCACCGCTGGCGCAACCCGATCTGGCGCCACAAGGACGGCTCCTTCGCCGAGTGGTGAGCAGCGAGGTCAGCAGCCAAGCTACCACATTTTTTTCTCAGCATTATCGAGCAACGGTCTTCTGACACGTCACCAACGCCGTCCGTGTTCACGATGAGATCAGACGGGAACTCTTTTCGATAACGAAACCCAGCTTCTCACAAGCGGCAACGCATCGAACGACGGAAATCGATGCGTTGTTCCCAAGCGAGTTGCGTCCAGAGTTATCCGCCCCGATGAAGCATAGAGCCTGTTTGTTGTCGCTATCGCGGCGCATCCTGACGATGCCCGGCGGAGGGTCGCATGCGGTAAGTGCCAGCGCCAACCCAGCAAGAGCGAGTGTAATCAGACTGCCGTTCCGCATTGACCTATCCCACCCCGCTGAAACGGAGACGGACCAGTTAGCATGCGCGCTGACAAAAAAGCTGAAACTCTAGAGAACTTGGTGGAGCCAATCGGGATCGAACCGACGACCTCTTGAATGCCATTCAAGCGCTCTCCCAACTGAGCTATGGCCCCACTCCCGGCAGTCTGCCGGCGCCGTTTCCGGCGAGAGATCGGCGAGGGTTGGAAGACCGCGCCGTTAGTGCAGGCGGCTTCTAACCCCGCCTTTCCCAGATATCAAGCCTTCATCGGCGGCTTTTTCTTCACAAGCCGTGAAAGCCGGCAAACGCTTGCGTTCGAGACCTTGTCAGACCTCGTCGTCGTCGTCGCCGACGCCGATCATGTCGGCAACGTCGTCGTCTTCTTCCTCTTCGTCGGCAAGGAAGGTGTCATCCTCGTCGTCGCCGAGATCGACATCATCCTCGTCGTCGCCGAGATCGGGAAGATCGTCGCCGCCCTTGGCCTCGTCATCGGCCTCTTCCAGCGAAACGACTTCGGCGCCCTCTTCGTCCTCGGCGTCCACTTCCTTCTCGGCCACTTCCTCCTCCTCCTCGACGGCGGCGATCTTGCCTTCGTCGAAATAGGAACGCGGATAGCTCTTGCCGGTATAGGGCGAGACGATCGGGTCTTTGTTCAGGTCGTAGAATTTCCGGCCCGTTTCAGGGTCGATGCGTTTTGTGCCAAGTTCGGTTTTTGCCACGGCAAGCCTCGTCAATAAAAGAGTGGTCCCCTTAACCACAGTTTGCAGCGCTGTCAAAGCGAAAAGCCGGCGTCACAAAACCAAGCATTCAAAGGCCTCGCGCCAAGTGACGACCATGGGGATGACCATTTCGCCTCGCCGTGATAGGAGACCGCCGCAACAAATGAAAAGCGCCGGACCGCCGGCATTCCGTCCAGGGAAATTCCATGTCACACGCCGCCGCTGCCAAGCCGGCCACCGCCCGCAAATCATCCGCCCTTTCCGGCACGGCCCGTGTGCCGGGCGACAAATCGATCTCGCACCGCTCCTTCATGTTCGGGGGGCTTGCCTCCGGCGAAACGCGCATCACCGGCCTGCTCGAGGGCGAGGACGTGATGCGCACGGGCGCGGCCATGAAGGCGATGGGCGCGCATATAGAGAAGCACGGCGCCGAATGGGTGATCCGCGGCACCGGCAACGGCGCGCTGCTGCAGCCGGAAGGCCCGCTCGACTTCGGTAACGCCGGCACCGGCTCGCGGCTGACCATGGGGCTTGTCGGCACCTATGACATGGAAACGACCTTCATCGGCGATGCCTCGCTGTCCGGCCGGCCGATGGGCCGCGTGCTCGAACCCCTGCGCCAGATGGGCGTGCAGGTGCTGAAGGCGACGCCCGGCGACCGCATGCCGATCACACTGCATGGCCCGAAGCACGCAGCCCCGATCACCTACCGCGTGCCGATGGCCTCGGCGCAGGTGAAGTCGGCGGTGCTGCTGGCCGGCCTCAACACGCCGGGCATCACCACCGTGATCGAGCCGGTGATGACGCGCGACCACACCGAAAAGATGCTGAAAGGCTTTGGCGCCAATCTGTCGGTCGAGACCGACGAGCGCGGCGTGCGCCACATCTTCATCGAAGGCCAGGGCAAGCTCACCGGCCAGACCATCGCGGTGCCGGGCGACCCTTCCTCGGCCGGTTTCCCGCTGGTTGCGGCGCTGATCGTGCCGGGCTCGGACATCACGATCGAGAACGTGCTGATGAACCCGACCCGCACCGGCCTGCTTCTGACGCTGCAGGAAATGGGCGGCCAGATCGACATTTTGAACCGGCGCAATGCCGGTGGCGAGGATGTCGCCGATCTGCGCGTGCGCTATTCCGAACTCAAGGGAGTCACCGTGCCGCCGGAGCGGGCGCCGTCGATGATCGACGAGTACCCGGTGCTGGCTGTTGCCGCCAGCTTCGCCGAGGGCGAGACGCTGATGCAGGGGCTGGAAGAATTGCGGGTGAAGGAATCTGATCGGCTGTCAGCGGTGGCCAACGGGCTGAAACTCAACGGCGTCGACTGCACAGAGGGCGAAGCTTCGCTCGCCGTGCTCGGCAGGCCTGGCGGCAAGGGCCTGGGAGGCCATCCCAACGGCCTGGATACGACCGTGCAGACCCATCTCGATCACCGCATCGCCATGAGCTTTCTGGTGATGGGACTGGCGACGGAAAAGCCGGTCACCATCGATGACCAGGCGATGATCGCGACGAGCTTTCCGGAGTTCATGGGGCTGATGACGGGGCTGGGCGCGGAGATTGAGTGATTGTCGATGGCAATTGCAAACCTCGGAGATTGGATGCCGACATCCCTCCCTTCGTCATCCTGGGGCGAAGCAAGGCGCGGAGCGACGCGGCGCAGACCCCAGGATCCATGCCGTGACTTCAACGCTCCACAACGGTGCAATATTCTGCTCCGCGGCATCCTTCGGTTGAGGACACGGCATGGATCCCAGGGTCTCCGCGACGGAGCTTCGCTCCTGCTCCGCCCTAGGATGACGAACGCGTTGGGATCGACGGCCCGCGAATGACCCACCCCTTCACCATCGCCATCGACGGCCCTGCCGGTGCCGGCAAGGGCACCCTCGCCCGCCGTCTGGCCGACCACTACCGGCTGAACCTGCTCGACACCGGCCTCACCTACCGGGCGGTGGCCTATGCGCTGATCCAGCACGCGCTGCCGCTCGACAATGTCTCGGCGGCGGAGACCGCGGCGCGCCAGGTCGACCTGGCAAAGCTCGACCGCGCGGTGCTGTCGGCGCATGCGGTTGGCGAAGCGGCTTCGAAGGTCGCGGTTTTCCCGACCGTGCGCCGCATCCTGGTCGAAAAGCAGCGCGATTTCGCCAGGACGCCGCCGGGCGCGGTGCTCGACGGGCGCGACATCGGCACCGTCGTCTGCCCCGACGCCGACATCAAACTCTATGTGACGGCGAGTGCCGAAGTGCGGGCACGCCGCCGGCTGGCCGAGATCGAAAGCATCGGCGGCACCGCCAATTTCGCCGAAATCCTTGCCGATATCCAACGCCGCGACGAGCGCGACATGGGCCGGGCCGACTCGCCGCTGAAGCCGGCCGCCGACGCGCACTTGCTTGATACCAGCGAAATGGCTATAGAAGCCGCGTTTCTCGCGGCCATGTCTGTTATCGACGACGTGCTGGCCAAGAGAAACAAGGCCTGATCCGGGTTTTCTCCCGCGTTTCCGTTGCCGGAGGCGAAGAAAATACCCATATCGGGCACGAACCAGCCTGCCAGCATTCTTCATGCGCCGGAATTGCCGCTCGAAAAGCGGCCCAGGGCTTTTTAGCCCGGAACGCCGGCAGGCCAACGCAACGCTAACCCACGGCGCCCGTCCCGCTCGAGATGCGGGGCACTCCAGGAGAAACAATGTCAGCTGCAAATCCCACTCGCGATGATTTCGCGAGCCTGCTCGAAGAATCATTCACCACCGGCCATTCCGGCGAAGGTCAGGTCGTCAAGGGTACGATCACGGCGATCGAAAAGGACATGGCCATCATCGACGTCGGCCTGAAGGTCGAAGGCCGCGTGCCGCTGAAGGAATTCGGCGTCAAGGGCAAGGACACCACCCTCAAGGTCGGTGACACCGTCGAAGTCTATGTCGAGCGCATCGAGAACGCGCTTGGCGAAGCCATGCTTTCCCGTGAGAAGGCCCGCCGCGAAGAGAGCTGGGTCCGCCTCGAAGAGAAGTTCACCAAGGGTGAGCGCGTCGAAGGCGTCATCTTCAACCAGGTCAAGGGCGGCTTCACCGTCGACCTCGACGGCGCCGTGGCCTTCCTGCCGCGCAGCCAGGTCGATATCCGCCCGATCCGCGACGTTTCCCCGCTGATGCACAACCCGCAGCCCTTCGAGATCCTCAAGATGGATCGCCGCCGCGGCAACATCGTGGTTTCGCGCCGTACCGTGCTCGAGGAGAGCCGCGCCGAACAGCGTTCGGAAATCGTGCAGAACCTTGAAGAAGGCCAGGTGGTCGAAGGCGTCGTCAAGAACATCACCGACTACGGTGCGTTCGTCGACCTCGGCGGCATCGACGGCCTGCTGCACGTCACCGACATGGCATGGCGCCGCGTCAACCATCCGACCGAAATCCTCAACATCGGTCAGACGGTCAAGGTGCAGATCATCCGCATCAACCAGGAAACCCACCGCATCTCGCTCGGCATGAAGCAGCTCGAGAGCGATCCGTGGTCCGAGATCGGCACCAAGTTCCCGATCGGCAAGAAGATCAAGGGCACCGTCACCAACATCACCGACTACGGCGCGTTCGTCGAGCTGGAGCCGGGCATCGAGGGTCTCATCCACGTTTCGGAAATGTCGTGGACGAAGAAGAACGTGCACCCCGGCAAGATCCTGTCGACGACGCAGGAAGTCGACGTGGTGGTGCTCGAGGTCGATCCGGCCAAGCGCCGCATCTCGCTCGGCCTCAAGCAGACGCTGGAGAATCCGTGGCAGGCTTTCGCCTCGAGCCATCCGGTCGGCAGCCAGGTCGAGGGCGAGGTCAAGAACAAGACCGAGTTCGGCCTGTTCATCGGCCTCGAAGGCGACGTGGACGGCATGGTCCACCTCTCCGACCTCGACTGGACCCGTCCGGGCGAGCAGGTCATCGAAGAGTACAATCGCGGCGACATGGTCAAGGCGCAGGTGCTCGACGTCGACATCGACAAGGAGCGCATCTCGCTCGGCATCAAGCAGCTGGCCAAGGACTCGGTCGGCGAAGCCGCGACGTCAGGCGAACTGCGCAAGAACGCGGTCGTCACCTGCGAAGTCATCGGCGTCAAGGATGGCGGTCTGGAAGTGCGGCTGGTCGACAGCGGCATCGAGACCTTCATCAAGCGCTCCGACCTCAGCCGTGATCGCGACGAGCAGCGCCCCGAGCGCTTCACCGTCGGCCAGAAGGTCGACGCCCGCGTCATCGCCTTCGACAAGAAGACCCGCAAGCTGCAGGTCTCGATCAAGGCGCTGGAAATCGCCGAAGAGAAGGAAGCGGTCGCACAGTACGGCTCGACCGACTCCGGCGCTTCGCTGGGCGACATCCTGGGCGCCGCGCTGAAGAAGCAGGGCAACTAAGTCCTTCGCAACGCGAAGCTCTTCCAGAGCCCAAAAACAAAACCCCGCCGGATCGCTCCGGCGGGGTTTTTCTTTGGAGCGGTTCAGCGCTTGATAGATTCGCCGACCCGCTCCAACTCTTTGTTTTCACGCAATTCCCAAGGGAAACCGCTACGCGTTCTTCCCGGGAAAACCGTTACGCACTTTTCCTGGAATTGCTCTCGGCGAAATGCTCTTGAAGTTCAGGCCCTGCCGTAGAGCGGCACCAGCGTTCCGCTCATTGCCCGGTTGGTGGGCGAGACGAGATAGGCGATTGATTCGGCCGCAGCTTCGAGGCTGACCCATTTGGTGAAATCGGCATCCGGCATGTCGGCGCGGTTCGCCGGCGTGTCGAGCGTCGAGGGGGCCACGGCATTGACCAGGATGCCATTGGCTTTGAGCTCTTCCGCCATGGCCACGGTCATGGCAGCGACCGCCGCCTTGCTGGCGGTGTAGGCGACCATCCCGGCGCCGCGCCTGGGGTCGAGCCCGGCGCGCGCGGTGACATTGACGATGCGGCCGGCAGAGCCCGACGCCAGCATCGAGCGGATAGCCGCACGGCTGCACAGGAAGGTGGTGCGGGCGTTGGTGTCCATCATCTCGGCGAAGGATGCCGATTCGATCTTTTCCACCGGTGCCATGGCAAAGCCGCCCGCCAGATGGATCGATCCCCACAAGGCAGGGACCTGAGAATAGAAGGCTTCGACCTTGGCGGAGTCCGACAGGTCGACATTGTGCGCCAGCTTCACATTGTCGTGCGCGGTGAAGGGGAAGTGCTGAGGTGCCGCGGCGTGCGCGTTCGGCACATGACAGATCGCGCCCTGCTCCAGCAGCCTGCCGACCACCGCCCCACCGAGCGCGCCGGTTCCACCGGTCACAACGATATGCCTGCCTTCAAGTGTTTCCGTCATCCTGGACCGCTCCTGTCATTTTTATGACTTTTGTCGTTGGTTAGCCGCGCCGACGCGAAGCGTCGCGCCTTTCAGTCGATCACTCAACCGATATCTCGACATGGCAGCCGTCGCGTCTTTGCATGCGTCAGGACACCGTCGAATAGCGAAGCCGCCCGGAAGTGCCTCATGCCTTCCAAGACCAAGCCGGCAAATGGTCCGCTTCCGGTCGGGGGCCAAGGCCGGCCTGGATGGTTCAAACGACCGTGATTTCGATGACACGTGGCAGTCCCGTTGCCCGGGCGTGCCTCAGCGCCTGTGGCAAGGCGTCGATGTCAGCCAGCCTTTCGGCTGATATGCCATAGGCTTCGGCAAGCTTGCAGAAATCCGGCGGCGCCGGCGACACGCCGACAGGTTCCACGCCGACATCGAGCATCGAGGTTTCGATCTCGCGATAGCCCCTGTTGTTCCAGACGACGAAGATGACGGGCGCTTCGGAATCCAGCGCTACGGCTATCTCCGGCAAGGTGAATTGGAAGCCGCCGTCGCCGGTCAGGCAGACAACCGGGGCATCGGGCACGGCGAGTGCCGCGCCGATCGCCGCCGGAGGGCCATAGCCCAGCGCGCCGAATCCGGTCGCGGCATTGAACCAGCCGCCGGGCCGGTCGTGGTCGTAGTAGAGGTTGGCGGCGTAAATCGGCTGGGTGGAGTCGCCGACGATGATGGCTCCGGGCAAGGCATCGCGGATCATTTCCACGGCACGCACCTGCGCCGCATAGGCCGGGCTCAACTCGGCAAAGGCGGCCTTTCGCCCCGCCGCGGCGCGGCCATGGCCGTCTTCGCCGGCGCTGTGGGCGGGATCGATCGCCGCAAGCAGGGCCTCGATCGCCACGGCGCAATCGGCCTGGATGGCGACCGTCGCCGGGCGCCGCGCAAGCTGGTCGGCGCCGATGTCGATACGGATCAGGTTCGAAGGCAGCACGAAGCCGCCGTCGCCATAGCCGTCATAGTCGGTCGGACCGAATTCGGTGCCGGCGGCGATCACCAGATCTGCCTCGGCCATCAGCGCGCGAACCGCTTTCAGGCTTGGGCTTGCCGGCACGCAAAGCGGATGACCATGCATCAGGCCGCGTGCGTTGGTGGTCTCGACAACCGGCGCGCCCAGTCTTTCGGCAAGCCGCCGCAGTGGAGCTTCCGCCTTCCTGGCGCCGCCGCCGGCAAGGATCATCGGACGGCGCGCTACCTTGATTAGCTTCGCCGCCCCGGCAATTGCCCCGGCGTCCGGAGCGGGCGGGGCGGCATTGCTCAACGCAGCCGCAAGACCGTCGGCGGGCTTCACCATGACGTCGGTCGGAATTTCGATATGCACCGGTCCTGGACGCGCGGACGAAAACAACGCGAAGGCACGGGCGAGCGCGCCCGGCAGTTCTGCGGCCTCGGTGATGCGCTCCGAGAACAGCGCTACCTTCTCCATCATGCCGCGCTGGTCGGGCAATTCATGCAGGAAGCCGAACCCCTTGCCGAGCGTGTCGGTGGCGTTGACGCCAGAGATCACCAGCATCGGCACCGAATCGGCGCGCGCCTGGCCCATGGCGGTGATGGTGTTGGTCAACCCCGGCCCGGTGATGACGAAGGCGACGCCCGGCCTGCCGCTGGCGCGGGCGTAGCCGTCGGCCATGAAGCCGGCGCCCTGTTCGTGGCGCGGCGTGACATGGCGGATCCTAGACCTCGCCAGGCCGCGATAGAGCTCGACCGTGTGGACGCCGGGGATGCCGAAGACGGTGTCGACACCATGGGCCTCGAGTAGCGAAATGAGCGCTTCGCCGATGGTGGTCATTGCTTTACTCCCCTGTCTCTTTGTTCTTAGTTCTTACGCAATTCCCAAGCGAAAGCGCTACGCGCTTTTCCTGGGAAAACCCGTTCTCATTTTTCCTGGAATTGCTTGAGCGGCGCGAGGCCGAGCTCGGCCTCGACAGCCTTGATGCCAATCGCCGCCAATTCGCCGGGCGAGAACATCTCGCCGGCCAGGCAGCCTTCGATCCAGAGCCCGTCGATGATCGCATTGATCGCGATGGCATGGTGGCGCAGCTCGCCTGCGTCCGGCTTGTGCTGTTCGGCGGCGAGCACTTCGGCCACGACCGCTTCCACCTCGTTGCGAAAGCCAAGGTAGCCGTCGCGGTGGGCGCGGGCCAAGGCAGGATCGGCACCGGCGCGGCCGAGGAAGGTTGCCCAGAGCGAAAACACCCGCGCGTCGATGATCGGCGCATTGAGGTTGGCGGTGACGAAGGCCGCGAGGCGTTGGCGCGGCGAGGCATCATCCATGACCAGTGCCGCTTTGGCCTGCTCGGTCATGCGGCCGACCAGCGCCGTATAGGCTTCCTGCAGCAATTCTTCCTTGCCCGGGAAATAATGCCGGATCAGCCCGGCGGTGACGCCGGCACGCAATGCGATGGTGCGCAAGGTGGCGCCCTGCAGGCCATATTCCGCCACGCTGTCCAAAGTCGCTTCGATCAGATCCTGCCGCCGCCGCCCCTCGCCCTCGCGACGGAACTTACGGCGCGCATTCATTGGCGCAGAATCGGTCGCGTCAGGCATGTCGGCCCGCCTTCGCAGGCGATGCAGAGCGCATCCGCCTCAAAGATTTCAACCGTGCAGCCGGCGGCTTCCATGGCGGCCTTGGTCCTGGGAAAGCCCGCGACGGCAATGACCTTGAGCGGGCTGGTCGGCAGGACGTTCAGGCTGAGGCCGTCGGAAGCGGCGAATTCTTCGGCGTCGCCTTCGACCAGCCGGATGCCGCGCGCCTTCAGCGTCTGATAGAACGGGGCCGGCAAAAGCGGCGAATAGACCAAAGCGAGGTCGTCGGCCAGCGGGCTGATCACCGACATCAAATGCAGGCACGCTTCTTCACCCTGCCACAGCGGCAGATCAAAGCCGTAGACGGAAATGCCCAGCGGCGTCAGCAGGTTGGAAACCTGCTGGATGCCTTCCTGGTTGGAGCGGACACCGCGCCCGATCGCCAGCGTGCGGGCATCCACCCATACACAGTCGCCACCTTCGACCTGGCCGGGAGCCTCGACGCGGCCAAGGATCGGAATGCCCAGTCTTCTGTAGGTTTCCTCATGCAGCGAGGGCTCGCTGGCGCGCAACGGCTTACCCATGGACAGGATCAGCGCGCCACGGTCGGTCATCAGCGAGGGGTCGTGCGTGAACACCGAATCCGAAAGTCCGTCGGCCCTGTCCTCGATCCATTCGATCTCGGCGCCGGAGGCCGCCACCAGTTCAGCAAGGACCGCGTGCTGCGAGGCTGCTTTCGCCGGGTTGAATCCCGGGCCATAGTGCCAGGCGGCCCTGTCGGCGTCACGCATGGCGTTGGCCGCCGACCGCATCAGCACGCGCCGCAGCGGCGCCGCCATGGACTGTGATCCGAAAGCGCTCATCGATGCCCTTTTTAAGCTGAAAAAAATCGGGAAAATTTCATGAGAGGTTATTTATACACTTGCACAACAAGGCCGCAAGTGCCGTAATGAGCGGGATTGACGGGCTCGCTCTGTTGGGTCCATGCTTGAAGTCTGGAGCGGGGCAGTACAGCGTATGTTGATTAGCCGGATAGACGTTCGACGAACCGCCGGCGGCCATATGGAGGTCATTTGGTGAGCGCTGTGGCAGCTGCCAAACTTCCATCAGGCGAGGTGCAGGACTGCGCCGCAGAAGCCATCCATGTCGAGAACCTGCACAAGAAATTCGGTCAACTGCATGTGCTGAAGGGCGTATCGCTGTCGGCGCGCGACGGCGAGGTCATCGCCATCATCGGCGGCTCGGGCTCGGGTAAATCGACGCTGCTGCGCTGCATCAACTGCCTGGAAAATCCGACCAGCGGCATCATCCGGGTCAATGGTGAGGAGATCAAGCTCAAGGCGGACAGCCACGGCCACACCATCCCGGCCGACCGCAGGCAGATCGAACGCATCCGCTCCAAGCTCGGCATGGTGTTCCAGAACTTCAACCTGTGGAGCCATATGACGCTGATCGAAAACGTCATCGAGGTTCCCGTGCACGTGCTGGGCGTGACGCGCGACCAGGCAATCGCCCAGGCCGAAAAGCTGCTGGCGCGGGTCGGGCTCGCCGAGAAACGCGATGTCTATCCGGCCTATCTCTCCGGTGGCCAGCAGCAGCGCGCCGCGATTGCTCGCGCCTTGGCCATCAATCCGCGCGTCATGCTGTTCGACGAACCGACCTCGGCCCTCGACCCCGAACTGGTCGGCGAAGTGCTGAAGGTGATCGGCGATCTGGCGCGCGAAGGCCGCACCATGGTGCTGGTCACCCACGAAATGAAATTCGCCCGCGAGGTCGCGACCCACGTCGTCTACCTCTACAACGGGCTGGTCGAGGAGGAAGGCCCGCCGGAGCAGATCTTTGGCGCGCCCAAATCCGAAAGGCTCAAGCAGTTCATCCGCAACATCGGCTAGGGACAGGCCGGGACGGAAGAAAACCGGGAACCAACAACAAACTGGGAGTTCTGAAAATGAAGACTGTTCTGAATACATTGGCCGCGGCACTGCTGCTCGGCGTCGCCGCCATGGGCGTGGCCAAGGCCGATCCGGTCAAGATCGGCGTCGCCGCCGAACCCTACGCGCCCTTCACCTCGCCCGATGCTTCGGGCAAATGGGTCGGCTGGGAAATCGACTTCATCGACGCCGTATGCGCCGAGGAAAAGCTCGACTGCGTCATCACCCCTGTCGCCTGGGACGGCATCATCCCGGCGCTGACCACCAAGAAGATCGACCTTATCGTCTCGTCGATGTCGATCACCGACGAACGCAAGAAGACCATCGACTTCTCCGACAAGTACTACAACACGCCGACCGCGATCATCGGCCCCAAGGACCAGAAATTCGGCGCCACGCCCGACGATCTCAAGGGCAAGGTCCTCGGCGTCCAGGTGTCGACGGTGCATGCCGTCTACGCCAAGAAGCACTTCGGCCCGACCGCATCCGAGATCAAGGAATACCAGACGCAGGACGAAGCCAACAACGACCTTGCCGCCGGCCGCCTCGACGCGGTGCAGGCCGATTCCATCGCGCTCAAGGAGTTCCTCAAGACCGACCAGGGCAAGGCCTGCTGCGATCTCAAGGGCATGGTGGCCCCTGACGACGAGGTGCTCGGACCGGGCGTCGGCGCCGGCGTGCGCAAGGAAGACACCGATCTGAAAGAGAAGATCAACGCCGGCATCAAGGCGATCCGCGCCAACGGCAAATATGACGAAATCTCGAAGAAATACTTCGATTTCGACATTTACGGCGGCGCCACGCAGTCGAACTGACGACCCTCGCATGGCTGGAGGACAGGGCGCTGACGCTCCCGTCCTCCAGCCGGCCTGTCCACGCATGCTCGCCGCCGGCCGCAGGTGCCGGCGGATCGAGCCAGCAATCCGGGGGCGACGCTGATCGAATCCTTTCTTCCGGCCTCCGCGGCCGGCATCGTCGAACTTCTCTCGCCCGCGCCCGTCGGCTGGGGCGGGACGCTCCTGGTCGGGCTCCTGCATTCGCTGGAGATCGCCGTCGGCGCCACCATCGTCGGCCTGCTGATTGGAACCTGGGGCGCCTATGGCAAGCTCTACGGCGGACCGGTGGTGCGCGACCTGTTCGCGGTCTACACCACCGTGGTGCGGGCCGTGCCGGAACTAGTGCTGATCCTGCTGCTCTATTATGCCGGCACCGACCTGATAAACCAGGTGCTGGCCGCCATGGGCTACCAACGTGTCGACATAAGCGGGCTGGTGGCCGGCATCGCCGTGCTCGGCTTCGTCCAGGGCGCCTATTCGACGGAAGTCATCCGCGGCGCGATCCTCGCCATTCCGCAGGGCCAGATCGAAGCCGCCCGCGCCTTCGGCATGTCTCCCGGCCTTCTGTTGCGTCGCATCACGCTGCCGGCGATGCTGCCTTTCGCCATTCCGGGCCTCGCCAATCTGTGGCTGATCGCCACCAAGGACACCGCGCTGCTGGCCGTCGTCGGCTTCTTCGAACTGACGCTGGCGACACGGCAGGCGGCGGGCGTCACCAAGGCCTATCTGATTTTCTTCCTCGCCGCCGGCGTACTCTACCTCTGCGTGACGCTGGTTTCGAACTTCCTGCTTGGCCGCGCCGAGAAATGGGCGCGGCGCGGCATGCCTTCGATCAAGGAGGCCCGTTGATGACGGGTGAAACAGTCATCATCGATACGGCGGCGCGCGCTTCGCTCTGGCTGCAGCCGCATCGCATCGTGCTGATCCTCATCGCGGTGGGGCTGGTGGCGTCGGCCGCCTTCTTCATGCGCTGGGACTGGCTGCCGCAATATTGGGAAATGGGCCTGATGGGCATCTGGCGTGCCCTGTGGATCCTAGCCGTCACCTGCGCGCTCGGCTTCATGATCGCCGTGCCCGTCGGGCTGGCGCAGGCGGCAGGCTCGATCTGGGTCGCGGCTCCGGCGAAAGTCTTCTGCACCATCATTCGCGGCACGCCGCTGCTTCTCCAGCTATGGCTGCTTTATTACGGGCTGGGCTCGCTGTTTCCGCAATATCCATGGATCCGCGAATCCTGGATGTGGCCCTATCTCAGGCAGGCATGGCCATACGGCGTGCTGGCGTTGACCTTGTCCTTCGCCGGCTATGAGGGCGAAGTGATGCGCGGCGCCTTTGCCGGCGTGCCCAAGGGGCAGTTGGAAGCGGCCCGCGCCTTCGGCATGAGCCGCTGGAAGATTTTCCGGCGCATCTGGCTGCCACAAGCCTTCTACAGGGCGCTGCCAACGCTGACCGGCGAGACCGTGCTGCAGCTGAAATCGACGCCGCTGGTGGCGACGATCAGCGTGATCGATATCTTCGCGGTCTCGTCCAAGGTGCGGCAGGACACCTACCTCACCTACGAGCCCCTGCTGCTCTTGGCGTTGATCTATATGGCGATCACCGGCATTCTGGTCTTCGCCTTCAGCCGGATCGAGGCGCGGATCCCGGTCAAGATAGGTTAGGGGAGTAGGGGAGTAGGGGAGTAGGGGAGTAGGGGAGTAGGGGAGTAGGGGAGTAGCCAGCCACTTCCGCATTCACATTTCCATCCCCGTTCGCTATTCACCGCGCACAATTCCCTATTCCCTAATTCCTTAGGACCGTCATGATGCAACTCAGTCTCGACCAGGCAAAAGGACTGTGCCGGATGGCGGCACTTGGCGCCGGCGCCAATGAGGAGGCGGCGCAATCGCTCACCGCCTCGATCATCGCCGCCGAGGCCGAAGGACTTGCAGCCGTCGGGCTGTCGCATTTCATCGACTACCTCGAAGCGCTCGAGGCCGGGCGCATCGACGGCAATGCCGACCCGGTGATCACCCGGCCGGCGCTGGCCATTTATTTCTCGGACGCACGCGGCGGGCTGGCGCATACCGGCTTCGACCGCACCATCGACGACCTCGCCAAGGCGGCAAGACTGTTCGGCGTCGCCATCTTCTCGCAGAAGAACGCCTATACGTGTGGGGCGCTCGGCTACTTTACCGGCCGGCTGGCGGCGCAGGGGCTGGTGTCCTTTGCCGCCACCAATGGACCGGCCGTCCTGGCCGGCTCGGGCTCGGTCAAGCCGGTCTACTGCACCAATCCGATGTCGTTCGCCGCGCCCGCCGCCGACGGCGCGCCGCTGGTCATCGACCAGTCGTCGAGCGCCACCGCTTTCGTCAACATCCGCAAGGCCGCGGAAGACGGCAAGAAGATCCCCGAAGGCTGGGCGCTGGACGCCAGCGGCAATTCGACGACCGACCCGGCCGCCGCCATGAAGGGCGCCATGCTTGCCTTTGGCGGCCAGCGCGGCGCCAACATCGCCCTGATGGTCGAGGTGCTGGCGGCGGGCCTGTCGGGCGCCAACTGGTCGCTCGACGCGCCGTGGTTCAGTGGCGGCCCCGACAGTCCGGGAACCGGCCTGTTCGTGCTTGCGGTCGAGCCCAAGCTGCTCGATCCCGATTTCGAGCAGCGCATGAAAGACCAGCTCGACCGACTGCGCCGGCGCTATGGCGTGCATGTGCCCGGCCGTGCCCGGGCCGAAGCGGCCGAGAAGGCGCAGGCGCGCGGCATCACCGCGCCCAAGGCAGTGATCCAGCGCATCTCCGAATTCGCCGAGCGCTATTCGGCCTGAAGAAATCGGCGAATTTTTTCCCGCGCCTCGGTGAACCTTCCCGCGCGTCCCGACGACGAATAGCTATCCGGGTCGGGTTTGCCCGGTCGGTGTCTTCTGTCGGATGCGTCCAGGGCCGAGGCGGGCGTACTTGCTTCACGCCCATGCTGATACCGTCTCAGGTCAGGCCGCCTCGTTGGCCCTGGTTTCGACACGAAACTCACCCGGAAAACCCCGCTTCGGCGGGGTTTTCTGCGTTTGTCGTTCGATCCTGCTGTTCTTCGTCATTCGCGGCGGCAACCGGCACTCGGTCGATGCCCGCCTCGGCAAGGCGTTCTGACACGCCCGAAAGAAGGGCGGCAGCGACGACGCGTCACCCTTTGCCTTTGGCGCAAAACGGACTATGAAACGGCTCAGCCAAGCCATCTGGAACGCGCGCCGGAGCCCGTCATGACCGAAATCCTGCAGACCCCAAAGCTTGTCGTCGTCTTTGGCGGGTCAGGCTTTGTCGGCCGCCATGTCGTGCGGGCGCTGGCCAAGCGCGGCTATCGCATCCGGGTCGCCTGCCGGAGGCCCGATCTTGCCGGCCATCTGCAGCCGCTCGGCAATGTCGGCCAGATCCAGCCGGTGCAGGCCAATGTGCGCGTGCGCTGGTCGGTCGACCGCGCCGTGCAAGGCGCCGACCATGTCGTCAATCTCGTCGCCATCCTGCATCAGAGCGGCCGGCAGAAATTCTCCGCCGTGCATGATTTCGGTGCTCGCGCGATCGCCGAGGCGGCGCGCTCCGTCGGCGCCGGGCTCACCCATATTTCGGCGCTCGGCGCCGATCTGGACTCCGAATCGGATTATGCGCGCACCAAGGCGCTGGGCGAGAAGGCGGTGCTGGAGACGATCGCCGATGCCGTGATCTTCCGGCCGTCGATCAATTTCGGGCCGGAAGACAGCTTCTTCAACCGTTTCGCCAATATGGCGCGTTATTCTCCGGTGCTTCCGCTGATCGGCGGCGGCCACACCAAGTTCCAGCCGGTCTATGTCGGCGACGTCGCCGAGGCGGTGGCGCGCTCGGTCGACGGCAAGATCGATGGCGGCCAAGTCTACGAGCTTGGCGGGCCCAACGTGCTCACTTTCAAGGAGTGCATGCAGGAACTGCTCACCGTGATCGAGCGCAAGCGCATGCTGGTGCCGGTGCCGTGGTGGGTGGCAAACATCCAGGCCTCGATCCTCGGGCTCTTGCCCAATCCGCTGCTGACCAAGGACCAAGTGATGCAGTTGCGCGAGCACAACATCGTTTCGGACGAAGCCGCCAAGGCGAACCGGACACTGGCGGGGCTCGGCATTCAGCCGCAATCGATCGCGACGATCCTGCCCAGCTACCTCTGGCGCTTCCGCGCCGCCGGCCAGTTCCAGCAGCGCAAACCAGCCGTATAAGCGAGTGCAATAGGCCAAAGGCGTGTTGGGATTCAGGTCAGGCCGAGTCGAGAACGCAGGCGGGCATCACCTGAATATCGGCACACCTAGCGAGGCGTGACCTGCATCGGCAGACCGCCTTGCGGCTGCGTGGTCAATTTCTGCACCGGCCAGGGTTTTGTGTCGGCCGTCGTGTCGAAGCGGAAGCCGGACAAAAGTACGGCGAGCGCGATGATCGCCTCCTGCATGGCGAAGCTGGCGCCGATGCAGACGCGCGGACCCGCGCCGAAGGGCAGATACTGGAAACGGTCGATCTTTTCACGGTTCCCCGGGTGGAAGCGTTCGGGCAGGAAGGCGTCAGGCCTGTCCCACAGCTTCCTGTGGCGGTGGACGACCCACGGCATCACCAGCACGGCGGCGTACTTGGGGATGTAGAGATCCTTCCACATTTCGGGCTCGATTGGCTCGCGATTGATCGACGGCGCCGGCGGATAGAGCCGCAGCGCCTCGTCGAAGGCGGCGCGGGTCAGCGGCATGGCGTCGAGCCACTTCGTCGGATCGGGCTCGCGCGCCAGCACCTGGTCGATCTCCCGTTCGATCCGGTCACGCTCCCAGGGCGATTCGGCCAGGCAATACAGCGTCCAGCCGAGCGCGCGCGCCGTCGTCTCGTGGCCGGCGCCGATGAAGGTGATGATGTTGTCCTCGACTTCCGAGCGCGTCAGTCCGTCGGGGCCTTCGGCCTTGAGCAGCAGCGTCAGGAAATCCTGGGGCACGGCATCGGGATCGCGCCTGAACTTTTCTTCGCGCATCCTGACCGTGTCGGTCACGATCTTGCGGAAATAGGCCATCGTCTTGCGGCCGCGGATGCGGGTCAGCCGCGGCAGCCAGTCGGGGGCGCGCAACAGGTCGAGCGGATCGACGCGGCCCATGGTTTCGAACAGGCGATCGATCTCGTTTTCGAAACTGCCCGGCTCGCCCGCGATCTCACCGGAAAACAGCGTCTCGGCCAGGATGTCGTAGGTGAGCAGCGTCATGTCTTGGGCGATATCGGACGTGCCGCCCGCCTCGTAACGGGTGACAAACTCCAGCGTGCGTTTCAGCATCGGCTGTGCGAAGCCGAAAATGTGGCGCGGCGTGAACACCGGCGCCATTGCCTTGCGCGACCGCTTCCACACCTCGCCCTCGGCGGTCAGCAAGCCGTCGCGCAGGATTGGCCTCAGGATCTTCTGGCGCACCGTCGCCATCTTGTAGTTCTTGGCGTTGTCGACCAGCACATGGCGGATCAGTCCGGGATCATTGGCGATGACCAGCGGCCCACCGGCGCCCTTGGCCGAAATCCAGGGTTCGTTGTAGGTCGGCTCGCCCCAGAGTTCGAGCGGATTGCGATAGACGATGCGGATCATCTCCAGCGTCGAAGGCGGCGATGTGCGCGGCTTCGGGGCGGGAGGAACGAAGGGGGCGGGCTGAGTATCCATGAAGTGCTCCGCTGCTCCCATTAATGTAGCGGCTGGCACACCAGGCGTCCATGTGACCGAACGGCAGACCGGACCGTGGCAGAAGGAACACCAGGGCGGACGGTCTGTTCATCCGATCGTGACCGTTCCGCCAGGGTTCCATCTTGTCCGCTGGAACGCTCTGCCGTAGTGACGGTCACCAACGGATACCGCCCGACAAAGGAGCCTGCCTTGAAGCACCAGTTGAACATCATCATCGGCAGCACGCGGCCCGGCCGCGCCGGTCCGGTTTTTGCCGAGTGGCTGGAGACGTTCGTGCGCGAGCACGGAAAATTCGAGCCAGTGCTGACCGACATCGCCGCCTTCAACCTGCCGGTGCTGGACGAACCGCATCATCCAAGGCTCGGCAACTATCAGAACGACCACACCAAGGCCTGGTCGAAGGCGATCGACGCCGCCGACGCCTTTGTCTTCGTGGCGCCGGAATACAACTATTTCGCGGCACCCGCGATCGTCAACGCGATCGACTATCTCGCCCGCGAATGGAAATACAAGCCCGCCGCCATCTTCAGCTATGGCGGTGTCTCCGGCGGCCTGCGCGCGGCGCAGGCGCTGAAGCCGCTGCTGACCGCTGTCGGGATCATGCCGATCCCGGAAGGCGTCGCGCTGCCGCTGTACCAGAAACTGCTCGACGAGAACGGCGCCTTCGATGCCAGGGAGCAGGTGCGGGGCGGGAGCAAGACCATGCTGGACGAACTGTCGCGCTGGAGCGAGGCGTTGAAACCAATGCGCGCAGCCTGAAAGAGCCGCTCTCAACCCGGCTTGCTCGTGCCATAAAGAGATGGAATGGTCGCCAAATGACTGAGCCGGGGGGCGGTTCGACTTGCGGTTGCTGTTTGCCTTGCTGCTGGTGCTTGCGACCACCGCTATCGCGGTGGCGGAGCGGCGCGTGGCATTGGTCATGGCCGATGACGACTACCGGCTGGTCCGGCCGCTGGCCAACCCCATCCATGACGGCGAAGCGATGGAAGCGGCGCTGAAGAAACTTGGTTTCGACGTGGTGCTCGAAACCAACCGCGATCTCAGGCGCATGCGCCGCGCGCTCGACGATTTCCGCCAAGACGCCAAGGGCGCAGACGTTGCGCTGGTGTATTTCTCAGGCCATGGCGTCGAAATATCGGGCGACAACCGGCTGCTGCCGGTCGATGCCGATGCGTCCTCGCTCGATGCGCTGGACAAGACCAGCCTGCCGCTGGAAGAGGTGCGCGACGCGGTCGCGCCCACCGCGAAAGTCGGGCTGATCGTGCTCGACGCCTGCCGCAGCGATCCGTTCTCGGGGAGCGGCGGCGACGGGCGCGGCGCGACCTCGCTGGCCAAGGATGTCGCCGACAAGGTCACGCCGGGTCTTGGCCGCATCGGGCGGGCGGAAAACATCCTGTTCGCTTTTTCGGCCGCACCCGGCGAGACGGCCGCCGATGGCACCGGCCAGAACTCGCCCTTCACCACGGCGCTGGCCAAATATCTCGGCACGGACGGGCTCGAAATCCGATCGGTGCTGACGCTGGTGCAACAGGAGGTCTACGACCTGTCGCGCGGCAGGCAACTGCCCTATGTCGAGAGCGGCCTGCCGAAGCTGTTTTTCGCCGCCGCGGCCAAGGGGCAGTTGCCGGAGCGCGAACGGCTGCTGCTGGCCATGGCCGACGTGACGCCGGACATGCGCGGCGAGGTCGAGCGGATCGCCAGCGACGCCGACATGCCGTTGGCGCCGCTCTATGGGGCGTTGATCAGCGCCGACACCAGCCATTTGTCGGCCGAGAGCCTGAATGCCCGGCTGCGCGAAGCGGCCGACGCCTTCGTCAAGGTACGCGCCGAGATGAAGACGCTGGCCGCCGACGATCCGCGTGTGACGGAACTGCGCCGTCAGGCCGAGGAGCAGTTGGCCCTGGGCGCCTTCGGCGCGGCACAGGCGAAGCTGGCCGAGGCGGTCGATATCGACGAGGTGTCGCGCAAGGCGCTGAAGGTGAATTTCGCCGACCGGACGCTGTCGCAGGCCGCGACGCTGTTCCTGTCGGCGGGAGCGGCGCGCGCCGACCTCAACTATGCGGCGGCCATCAAGGGCTATGAAACCGTGCTGTCGCTGTATGGCGAGGCCGGGCAGACCTCGCTCAGCCTGGAACAGGCCGACCGTCAGAGCCGCACGCTGGAGGAACTCGGTATTCTTTATACGACGGTGGGCAATGTCGACGCGGCCGGCCGGGCCTTCGCCGCGCTGTTGGCCAATCTCGAGCAGCGGTCGCGTCAGGAAACCGATCCCAGCGTCAAGCGCGATCTCGCCATCAGCCATATCAAGCTCGCCAACACTGAGGTGGCGCAAGGCAACCTGCCGAGCTCGCTCGAAAACTATGAGGCGGCCAGGGGCATGCTGCAGGAGTTGACCGCAAGCGTGCCGGACAAGAAAGACTGGCTCGGTGATCTTGCCATGGCCAATGACAAGATCGGCAACGTCCTGGCGACACAAGGCGATGTGGCCGCGGCGGCCCAGGCCTATCAACAAAGCCTGTCGATCAAGCAGAAATTGGCCGACGCCGAGCCGAACAGCGCCTATCTGCTGCGCGACCTGACCATAACCTATGACGAAATCGGCGACCTTGCCCATACCGCCGGCCAGTTGGACAGCGCCCAGACGGCCTTCGAGGAGAGCCTGAGAATCCGGCTGGCGCTGGCCGAGAACAAACCCGACGACCTTGAGCGCCAGCGCGCGGTCTCCGTAAGCCACGAGAGGATCGGTGACGTGCTGCGCGAGCGTGGCGCCGCCGCCGATGCGCTCGTGGCCTACAACAAGAGCCAGGCGATCGCCGAAGACCTGGTGCGCCGCGACCCTAACGATACCGACTTGAAGCGCGACCTGTCGATCAGCTACGCCAAGATCGGCAACGCGCTCAACGACCAGGAGAGCTGGCCGGCAGCGCTGGCTTCCTATCAACAAGCGCTGGCCGTAGCGCGTGAACTTGCCGCGAGCGACCCAGGCAACACCGACTGGCAGCGCGACCTTTCGGTCTGTCTGGAAAAGGTTGCCGGTGTGCTTGATGTCCAGGGCAATGTCAGCGACGCACTGCGAAACTACCAGGACAGTCTTGCCATTGCCGACCGGCTGGCCAAGCTCGACCCGGGCAATTCCGACTGGCAACGCGACCTGTCGATCACATTCTCGGAAATCGGCATGCTGGAGACCAAGCAGCGGCATTTCGAGGGTTCCAGGAAGGCCTTCGAAGCCAGCCTCGGCATCCGCCAGAAACTGGCTCAATCCGATCCGAACAATGCGCTTTGGCAATTTGATCTGGTTCAGGCCTACATCAACTATGCGTATGTGGCCAAGGATCCGAAGGCGGTGCTGACCAAGGCGCTGAACCTGACGCTGGAGCTAGACCGCACGGGCCGGCTGGCGCCAAGGGACAAATCCACGATCAAATATTTGCACGGCCTTCTCGCTAAATTCAACGCTCGAAAAAAATAGCCGGCTGGCGGCTCGGCATTTGAGCCGGAAATGCCTGCAAACCTTGGAAAAACCGCCTTTAGCGCCTATATCTAGTCGATATCAGAAGCGCGATTCGGGGCCGATTTTTCGCGCTGTACAAGCGGCATCTAGACAACAGGTTTTCATGAGCGACCAGACCGAGAACACCAACGGCGCTGAAGCCGAATACGGCGCCGATTCCATCAAGGTTTTGAAGGGGTTGGATGCTGTCCGCAAGCGGCCGGGCATGTATATCGGCGACACCGATGACGGCTCGGGCCTGCATCACATGGTCTACGAGGTGGTCGACAACGCCATCGACGAGGCGCTGGCCGGCCATGCCGACCTGGTTTCGGTGACGCTTAATCCCGATGGCTCGGTGACGGTTATCGACAATGGCCGTGGCATTCCGACCGACATTCACCCCAGCGAGGGCATTTCGGCGGCCGAAGTGATCATGACGCAGCTGCATGCCGGCGGAAAGTTCGACCAGAACTCCTACAAGGTTTCTGGCGGCCTGCATGGCGTCGGCGTCTCGGTCGTCAACGCGCTGTCGGCCTGGCTGAAGCTCAAGATCCGCCGCAACGGCCAGATCTTCGAAATGAGTTTCACCCATGGCGATGCCGACGCGCCGCTGAAGGCGACCGGCAGCTACGAGCAGGACAAGCGCCCGGGCACCAATGAGGGCCGCAGCGGCAGCGAGATCACCTTCTTTCCGTCCGCCGAGACCTTCACCATGGTCGAGTTCGACTTCGGCACGCTGGAGCACCGGCTGCGCGAACTCGCCTTCCTGAACTCCGGTGTGCGCATCGTGCTGACAGACGCCCGTCATGCGGACGTCGTGAGGCATGAACTGCACTATGACGGGGGCCTCGAAGAGTTCGTCAAATATCTCGACCGCGTCAAGAAACCGCTGATCGAGAAGCCAATCGCCATCAGGGCCGAGCGCGACGGCATCACCGTCGAAGTGGCGATGTGGTGGAACGACAGCTACCACGAGAATGTGCTGGCCTTCACCAACAACATTCCGCAGCGCGACGGCGGCACGCATCTGGCCGGTTTTCGCGGTGCGCTGACCCGCCAGATCACCGGCTATGGCGAATCCTCGGGCCTGACCAAGAAGGAAAAGGTCTCGCTGATCGGCGACGATTGCCGCGAAGGCCTGACGGCGGTGCTGTCGGTCAAGGTTCCCGATCCGAAATTCTCGTCGCAGACCAAGGACAAGCTGGTCTCGTCGGAAGTCCGTCCCGTGGTCGAAGGGCTGGTCAATGAAGCACTCGGCACGTGGCTTGAAGAGCATCCGACCGAGGGCAAGGTGGTCGTCGACAAGGTGATCCAGGCCGCGGCGGCGCGCGAAGCCGCGCGCAAGGCGCGCGACATCACCCGCAAGACCTCGCTTGGGGTCACCTCGCTGCCCGGCAAGCTGGCCGACTGCCAGGAACGCGACCCGGCGAAGTCCGAAATTTTCATCGTCGAGGGTGACTCGGCAGGCGGCTCCGCCAAGGGCGGCCGTTCGCGGCAGAACCAGGCGATCCTTCCCTTGCGCGGCAAGATCCTCAATGTCGAGCGGGCTCGCTTCGACCGCATGCTCTCGTCCGACATGATCGGCACACTGATCACCGCGCTCGGCACCTCGATCGGCAAGGACGAATTCAACGCCGACAAGCTGCGTTACCACAAGATCATCCTGATGACCGACGCCGACGTCGACGGCGCCCATATCAGGACCCTGCTGCTCACCTTCTTCTTCCGGCAGATGCCGGAGCTGATCGAGCGCGGCCATCTCTACATCGCCCAGCCGCCGCTCTACAAAGTGACGCGCGGCAAGAGCTCGCAATACATCAAGAATGAGAGCGCCTTCGAGGAATTCCTGATCGATTCAGGGTTGGAGGAGGCTTCGCTTACACTTGGCTCGGGGGAAGTGCGGACCGGACAGGATCTGCACGGCGCCGTTGCCGACGCGCTGGCCGTGCGCCAGCTCATCAACGGCTTGCACACGCGCTACAACCGCAACGTCGTCGAGCAGGCGGCGATCGCCGGCGGGCTCAATCCCGATGTCTTCGCCGATCTTGGCCGTGCCAACGCGATGGCGGAGCGGATCGCGCAACGCCTCGACATCATTGCCGAGGACACCGAGCGCGGCTGGACCGGCCGCATGTCGACGTCGAACGAGGGTATCGGCGGCTATGTCTTCGAACGCACCGTGCGCAGCGTGAAGGAATACGCCCATCTCGACATGGCGCTGATCAATTCCGCCGATGCACGCCAGCTCGACCGCTACGCCCAGCGCCTCAGCGAGATCTACGAGATGCCGCCGGTGCTGCGCCGCAAGGATGTGTCCGAAACTGTCTCGGGGCCGCTGGCGCTGCTCAACGCGGTCTTCGCGACCGGCCGCAAAGGACTGACCATGCAACGCTACAAGGGGCTCGGCGAGATGAATGCCGAGCAGTTGTGGGAGACCACGCTCGACCCGAATGTGCGCTCGCTGCTGCAGGTCAAGGTCAACGACGCGACCGACGCCGACAGCCTGTTCTCGCGGCTGATGGGCGACGAGGTGGAACCACGGCGCGAATTCATCCAGGACAACGCCCTGTCGGTCGCCAACCTGGATATTTGACCGACCGCCCATCGGCGCGCCAGGCAATTCCAGAAAGTGCGGAACGGTTTTCCGGGGAAAAGCGATAGCGCTTTCCCCTAGGGGACTTCGTCAAGACAACGAATAGAGCGGTTCCGCGTTTTCGTGAGACAATGAACCGTTCTACGCCGCGCCAGTTTGTTCCATCGCCGGCAAACAAAATCATTTCATAGCCCATCGGAACGGAAGCTCCCGAGAGACATTGTGACAGTATCGATCACAATTTCTCACAAGGAGACATCCATGGGACGCGGCATCTTGCTCTGGTTGCTCGGCATTCCGATTCCGATCATCATCCTCATCATGCTGTTCGTACGGTAGGGGGCCTGAAATGCAGTCCGCCCTATCGGCTGTCAACGTATCCGCTTCGACGGAATCGTCCTCCACCGCGGTCAGCTGGGGACCGATCATTGCCGGCGCCTTCGCGGCCTCGACGCTGACATTCATCCTCATGCTGCTCGGCTCGGGCCTCGGGCTCACTATGGTTTCGCCATGGTCGGGCTCCAGCGCATCGATCACCACCTTCGCGGTGTCCACCGCCGTCTGGCTGGTCATCGTGCAATGGCTTTCCTCCGCTGTCGGGGGCTATTTGGCAGGACGGTTGCGTACCAAATGGGTCGGGATCCACACCGACGAGGTCTATTTCCGGGACACCGCCCACGGCTTTCTCGCCTGGGCGTTGGCCACGCTTCTCGTTGTAGGCGTACTTGGCTCGGCGCTTTCCGCCGCGATTGGATCAGGTGTACAGGCCGCGTCCACCGTGGCCTCGGGAGCCGCCATGGGTGCGTCGGCCGGCGCCACAACCAATGCCAGCGGCGCATCGGCCGACAATGCGACCTCCTATCTGGTGGATTCGCTGTTCCGGCCGGCCGATCCGGCCAAGCTCGCGGCCACCAATCAAGGCGATGAAGCCGCGGCAGCCGGGCAGGCCTCACGCGTCCTGATCGCCAGCGCCGTCGCGGGCGAGGTCTCCGCGGAAGACAAGACTTATCTTGCGCAATTGGTCGCCGCGCGCACCGGCCTTTCCGAGGCTGATGCCAAGACGCGTGTCGACGCCGTGCTGGCAAAGGCGCAGGACGCGAAGGTCAAGGCGAAGCAGGCGGCCGACACGGCAAGAAAGGCAAGCGCCACCTTTGCGCTTCTCGGTGCCCTGTCGCTGGTCATCGGCGCCTTCATCGCCAGTGCGGCCGCGGCTCTCGGCGGCAGGCAGCGCGATGAAGAGGAAGCCGTTTTCCTGACCAACGGATGAAGGCAAAGCATCAGGACAGCACCAAAGAGCCCGGCATCGACCGGGCTCTTTCTTTATTCGACAGTCAAGATCGGCCGGATCAGTGATCGATCGCCTTGACGATCTCTTCGGTCATCTTCTTGGCGTCGCCGAGCAGCATCATGGTGCCGTCCTTGTAGAACAGCGTGTTGTCGATGCCGGCATAGCCGGAACCGAGCGAGCGCTTGACGAACAGGCAGGTGCGGGCCTTGTCGACGTCGAGGATCGGCATGCCGTAGATCGGGCTGCTCTTGTCATCACGCGCGGACGGGTTGGTGACGTCGTTGGCGCCGATGACATAGGCGACGTCGGCCTGCGCGAATTCGGAGTTGATGTCCTCGAGCTCGAACACTTCGTCGTAAGGCACGTTGGCCTCCGCCAGCAGCACGTTCATGTGGCCAGGCATGCGGCCTGCGACCGGGTGAATGGCGTATTTGACATCGACGCCGTTGGCCTTGAGCTTGTCGGCCATTTCGCGCAGCGCGTGCTGCGCCTGCGCAACCGCCATGCCGTAACCCGGCACGATGATGACCTTCTGCGCGTTCATCATCAGGTAAGCGGCATCGTCGGCCGAACCCTGCTTGACGGTGCGCTCGATGCCGTCGTCAGCCGCGGCGGCCGCCTCGCCGCCGAAGCCGCCGAGAATGACCGAGATGAAGCTTCGGTTCATGCCCTTGCACATGATGTAGGACAGGATGGCACCCGACGAGCCGACCAGTGCGCCGGTGATGATCAGCGCCAGATTGCCGAGCGTAAAGCCGAGAGCCGCCGCTGCCCAGCCCGAATACGAATTCAGCATCGAGACAACGACCGGCATGTCGGCGCCGCCGATCGGGATGATCAGGAGGATACCAAGCACCAGCGAGGCGGCGACGATCAGCCAGAACACCAGCTTCGATTCCGTACCGACCAGGAGCACGATCAGCACGACCAGGGCGATGCCAAGTGCGGCGTTGATGAAGTGACGGCCGCCGATCATAATCGGCTTGCCGGACATGCGGCCATCGAGCTTGAGGAAGGCAATGACCGAGCCGGTGAAGGTGATGGCGCCTATGGCGACGCCGAGGCTCATCTCGATCAGGGCCTGGGCATGGATGTCGCCAGCGGTGCCGATGCCGAAGCTCTCCGGTGCGTAGATGGCGGCGGCCGCCACCATGACGGCGGCGAGGCCGACCAGCGAGTGAAAGGCTGCGACCAGCTGCGGCATCGAGGTCATGGCGATGCGGCGCGCGGTGACGGCGCCCACGCCGCCGCCAATGGCGAGGCCAAGCACGATCAGGCCGAAGCGGCCAGCGGACGGGGTTGCCAGCGCCAGCGTGGTGGCAATGGCGATGCCCATGCCGATCATGCCGTAGAGATTGCCCTGGCGGCTGGTTGTCGGATGCGACAGGCCGCGCAGCGCCATGATGAACAGGACGCCGGAAACCAGGTAGAGGAAGGACGCGAAGTTGGCGTTCATGGCGCTCTACTTGTCCTTCTTCTTGTACATGGCCAGCATGCGCTGGGTGACGAGGAAGCCGCCGAAGATGTTGACCGAGACCAGCATCAGCGCGACGAAGCCGAAGCCTGCGGCAACGCCCGAAGCCGCGATACCGACGGCGAGCAACGCACCGACGACGATGACGGACGAGATGGCGTTGGTGACGGCCATCAGCGGCGTGTGCAAGGCGGGCGTCACCGACCAAACGACATAGTAGCCGACGAAGATCGCCAG
Organism: Mesorhizobium sp. M8A.F.Ca.ET.161.01.1.1; assembly: GCF_004792105.1. Taxonomy (NCBI): domain Bacteria; kingdom Pseudomonadati; phylum Pseudomonadota; class Alphaproteobacteria; order Hyphomicrobiales; family Phyllobacteriaceae; genus Mesorhizobium; species Mesorhizobium sp. M8A.F.Ca.ET.161.01.1.1. The sequence goes on from NZ_SRTD01000012.1 coordinate 169,096, forward strand.
CACGAAAATGGCGAAGCGGAAGACGAAGGGATCGATGGCGCCGCCCGACAGCGCGTGCGCGGCATTACCGGCGGCCTCGGTGCCGCCCGGGGCATTGGCCAGGTTCTGCACCGCGAGCCTGACGGCAGCACTTGCCTGGTCGAGTTGATCCAGGGCTTTCTGCAAGGTCTGATCCATCACGCGGTCCCTTTCGGCTTAGACGCGGGCGATTTGGGTGCGGCAGGTTTCTTCGCTGCCGCCTTTTTCGGCGCAGGCGTGGACGCATCGGCGACCAAGGTCGTGGCCGGGATCGCCGCCGGCTCGACATAGGGCTGCTGGTCCGCCTTGGCGAAGGCCGGGTGAACGACCTTGCCGCCATCGGTCAGCATCGTCGCCTTGACCAGGTCGTCGTCGCGGTTGATGGCAAGCGTCTTGGTCGTCTTGTCGACCAGCGTCTCGAGGAAGGCGAACAGGTTCTTCGCGTAGAGCAGCGAGGCGGATGCGGCGACACGGCCGGGCACATTGAGGTGGCCGACGATCTTCACATTGTTGGCGGTGGTGACGATCTTGCCTGGCTCGGCACCCTCGACATTGCCGCCGCGCTCGACAGCGAGATCGACCAGCACCGAGCCCGGCTTCATCGAGGCGACCATGGCGGCGGAGACGAGCTTCGGCGCCGGCCGTCCCGGGATCAGCGCCGTGGTGATGACGATGTCCTGCTTGGCGATGTGCTCGGCGGTGAGTGCCGCCTGCTTGGCCTGGTATTCCCTGGACATTTCCTTGGCGTAGCCGCCGGCGGTCTCGGCGGCCTTGAACTCCTCGTCCTCGACCGCCAGGAATTTTGCGCCGAGCGAGGCGACCTGTTCCTTGGCGGCGGGGCGCACATCGGTGGCGGTGACGACGGCACCGAGACGGCGCGCGGTGGCGATCGCCTGCAGCCCGGCGACGCCGACGCCCATGATGAACACTTTCGCTGCAGGCACGGTGCCCGCCGCCGTCATCATCATCGGCAGCGCCCGGTCATATTCCGACGCACCGTCGATCACCGCCTGGTAGCCGGCAAGATTGGCCTGGCTGGACAGGACGTCCATCGATTGGGCGCGGGTGATGCGTGGCATGAATTCCATCGAGAAGGCGGTGACGCCGGCCCTGGCCAAGGCCGCGACAGCGGCATCGTTGCCGTAGGGATCCATGATGGCGATCACCGCGGCGCCAGCTTTGTAACTCTTCAGCTCGGCGTCCGTTGGCCGGCGAACCTTCAGCACGACATCGGCCTTGGCGACATCCGAGGCCTTGCCGATAACGGCACCTGTCTTGGCGAATTCTTCGTCGGGGATGCGCGAGCGGGTTCCGGCACCGGTTTCGACGATGACGTCGAAACCCAGGCCCGCCAGCCGCTTCACCGTATCGGGCGATGCCGCGACGCGCGGCTCGTTCGCATCGAGCTCACGAGGGATGAAAACCGTCTGTCCCACCGCATGATCCTTTCGGCTGGAACCTGTCTGCGCGACGTGTCGACCGGGATATCCGGCTACGTCAACCGCAAGAGGGTTTTGGAAGGTCTATCGCAGAATGAAGGCGCCGACGGCCATGATCAGCACGAACAGGATGGTCGCCGAAAAAAAGCCGCCCGCGAAGAAGCCGAAAGCCATCGCCAGAAGCAGAGCGCCGCAGAAGAGCGAGCCATATTTGGCCAGCGCCAGAAAGCCCGCATAGGTACGGTCATGCTCGGCATAGTCCATCTTCGCGCCCAGTTCTACAGGACCGGTCGGCGTGTGCTCAGCCATAGGAATACCCCTTCGAAGACATCTTTCAGGCACATACCGAAAAGCTGGGCGCAGAGCAATGGCGCTATTGCCGCATCGCAGCCGACAACTGCCTCAAGGGAAAATTGAAACTGGCTGCCGATGCCAGGCAATCGGCGGCTTTGCGGCACGCTTGACCCGCTGTCTCAGCCGGCCAGATGCGGAAACAGGCCCAGCAGTCCAACGACAATCAGATAGAGCGCGACGATGTAGTTCAGCAGCCGTGGCATGATGAGGATCAGCACGCCGGCAATCAGCGAGATGAGCGGCGTGAGGGCCAGCGAGTGGATGGTCATGACCGTATTCCTTCCCACGAACAATGCGTCACGCCCGGGGCGAACGCCCGTTGGGCAGAATTGCGGCGATACTCGATGGCGATGCCGCTACTCATAACGGCAGATCCGCGGGAAAGGTTCATGATGCCAGGAAGGCGCCCGTTCAGGCAGCGTCGCGATAGTATTTCGCCGTCGGTACGATGGACAGCGGCGTCAGCCGGTTGATGGCCGGATTAGCGAACATCATCCGCTGCTCCACCGCCGTCGACTTAAAGAACGGGAACCGTTCGAGTGTCTGGCGCAAGTTTTCGCCGCAGGGGATTTCGAACAGAGCGATCGGCGCAAGAACACCCGGGAACACCTTGCCCTCTGTCCTCTGAATGGCATGGAAGATGCGAGCATAGTAAGCGGAATGCTCGATCTTGATCGGCGTAAGCACTGCCGTAAGGTTGAAGTAACTGGCGGCCACCATGCCAAGCCTGAGCGTCAGAAAAGGCAGGACTCCGGGCGCGGGCGCACTGTCGGCATCGGTTGCGAAGCGAGTCCCGTCGATGAATGTCTCTCCGCGGGCAAGCCGCTCGGTTAATATTTCCGGATAGGCGTCGACGGACGGCGAATGAGGGTGCTCTCGGGAAATGTAGTGGAGCCGTAGTGTGCTGACCAGGTGTCCATCGAAGTAGACGCCGAACCGATAGGAATTCGGCAGATTGTCCCAGCGATCCTCGAACATCCCGCTGGCGATCGGGCCGCACATGCCCGATTGCAGGTAGGAATGATAGCGAAGGCGGTAGATCGCCTCCAGATCCTCGCCTCCAGTGATGAGACGATAGTCGACATGCTCCAGCAATTGCATGATCGAATGGTTCAGCGCCGACCCAGCATTTGCGCCGGCGCCAGCCCGCGCATCGTTTCTTGCAGCATCCATTCTCAAGTCCTCGTATCCGCCTCTGAACAGGCTATTCGAGTTGAAATGAGACACAAGCCGAAAATTCGACCCTACCAATTTACCACTTGTTAACCTTAACGACCGGAGATTCTGGCGGCAGAGTGGTGTTGGCTAAAGGAGCAGTTTTGGCGTCCAGATCCAAGTTAGCGTGAAAACTACTGAGCGCTTTGCTTGGAATTGTTCCAAGTCACTGCCAAATATGCTGGTTCGTACGAGCCCGCCACACGATCCAAGCAACGCACATTATTGACTTCGATGGGCGGGAATTTGGGGCGAAAGCTAGCCGGCTGTGCGCTTGGCGGCGAGACGCAGATCCGCGGCAAATGGCCAAGTGACGTTCGACATCGTCTCGATACCCGACGCGCTGAGCGCTGCGCCGAACAGGAAGCCCTGGACAAGATCCGGCTTCACCGAATGCATCAAGACCTTAAGCTGCTCGAATGTCTCCACGCCTTCGATGGTGACGGTAAGCCCCAGGATACGGGTCAGATCGACGACGCCCTTCAACAGCTCGAGTGAGCGCGGATTGTGGGTGATGTCCATCACGAACGACCGGTCGATCTTGATCTTGTCGAGTGGAAGCTTATGGAGATAGCTCAGGCTTGAATAGCCGGTGCCGAAATCGTCGAGGGCGATGCGGATGCCGAGCTGCTTCAGTTCCTCGATATATTGGCGGGTCAAGGACTTGTCGTCAAGCAGCGCGGTTTCCGTGACTTCGATTTCTAGGCGGCCGGCGGCGAGGCCGGAGTTCGCCAACGCATCGCGCACCTTCTGGATGACGTCGCGGCTGCGGAAATCCCTGGCCGAGAGATTGACCGAGACGCTGGTCTGGTCAGGCCATTTGGCGCATTCGGTGCAAGCCGCATGCAGCACGAAGGTGCTGATTTCGGAAATGATGCCCATCTCCTCGGCCAGCGGAATGAATATGCTGGGCGAAATCGGTCCGAGATCGGGATGGTCCCAGCGGCAGAGCGCCTCGCAGCTGGCGATGCGCATGGTGTTCATCGCCACGATCGGCTGGTAGACGACCCGCAGGTCCCTGCTTTCCACGGCACTGCGCAGATCCGCCTTCATCAGCTGGCGGTTGCGGAACGCGGCGTCCATCGCCGCCTCGAACAGCCGCCAACCGTTCTTGCCGAGCTCCTTGGCCTTGTAGAGCGCCAGGTCCGCCTTGACGATCATGGCGTCGACATCGGTCCCGCCGACCTTGGACAGCACCGCGCCGGCGCTGGCCTGGATCCGCAACCCGTGGCCCGCGACGTCGACCTCTCCCTGCAGCTCGGCGAAAATCCGGTCGAGCAGGCTCTCCAGGTGGCTCTCGTCATCGATGCGGTCGAAGAACAGCATGAACTCATCGCCACCGAAGCGGCTGACGGTAAGGCCTTGCCCGGCGATGGCCGCCAGGCGATCGGCGACGGCGTAAATCAGCCCGTCGCCGACAGGATGTCCGAGCGTGTCGTTGACGCTCTTGAAATCGTCGAGGTCGATCACGGCGAGGCCGCACAGGCGGTCGCGGTCGCCGGAGGCCATCAGCTCGCCGACCAGTTCGTGGAAATAGGCACGGTTGGGAAGGCCGGTGAGATTGTCGTAGCGCGCCATGAACCGGATCTTTTCCTCCGCTTCGACGCGCGCCGTAACATCCTCGAAGGTGATCACGCCGAGTTCCTGGCTGCCTTCGCGCGCGGAGAATTCGTAATGCTGGCCGTTGGCGAGCGAAACAAGCACCTTGCGGTCCCTGCCCTCGCGCAGGGCGCGAGTCAGCTGCGCCTCGACGTAGCGGCAGTCCTTCGGCGCCAGCATACCGCCGGCGACGCCGCGCATCAGAAGGCCGTGGATGGAACGCCCGAGCAGCGCGTCGGCCGATTTCAGCGACATCAGATGAGCGGCCTCGGCATTGGCGACCGCGACACGCCCGTCAGGGCCGAGCATGACTAGGCCGTGCGACATGGTGTTGAGCGCGCGGTCGAACCTGCGCGTTATGCTTTTCGCCTGCTGGTGGCCGATGACCGCGGAAAAAAGCACATTGCGAACATGGTCGGCGCTGTTGATGGTAATGAACGTCATCGGGAAGATCATCAGACCGAGGACGACAGACGGGGCATCCTGACGCAGCAGGAGCGCAACTGCCATCGGACCGATGAAGGTTACGGAAAAAATCCGCACCATGCGCGGAGAACCGTAGTTGCGGGCGACAACCGTGACCAGGGTTGCCAACGTCAGCGACATCGCCGCCAGTTCGGCGAATGGGTCGGGATACACATAGATCGACACGAAGCACAGCGCACCCAAACCGAGGCCCTGCAAGCAGCCTTTGAAGATGTAGCTGCGCTCCAATCGGTGTGCGTGTTCGACATCGGCAATCATGCCGCCGGTCTTCAGGAAACTGCGAATACCGAAATAACGGAGAAGGCTGATCGGCAGTAGAATAAAAGAAAAGGTCAGAAACAACAGATTTTGCGTGCGCTGATAAATCATGAATCCGAGGATCCAGTAGCACGCGCCACCGATCACCAACATGTGCGCGTTGTCGAACAACGACCGCACAAATTGGATATAAACATCCGCGGGGATGCTTTCGGTCTTTGTTTTGCCCATATGGTCGGCCCAACGCTAGGCCTTGTCATGCCACAACCGCCTTAAGAAAGGCTTAGAACAGGGGGTTAAGCAACGGCTTCGGTCCGCCTGCCAAGGCGAGAGGGGCTTACAGCCCGAAAAAGGCTTTGAACATTGGTGGAGGAATCACTCAGCGGCACTGAGAACCGGTATCGGCATCGTTTGGGTCAGCCGCTGGAGCAACCTGCGGCGCTCGCCCGCCGCCTTTTCGGCGCTTGCCCGCCGGACATGGCCGTAGCCGCGGATCAGCGCCGGGACCGAGACCAGGGCTGTCGCGGCCTCGATCTTGCCCGGCGCCAGCGAGTTGGCCACGAGCTGCAGATCGGCTTCGTACTGTGCCAGCAACTGCCGCTCCATGCGCCGTTCGGCGGTGTAGCCGAACAGATCGAAAGCAGTGCCGCGCAGACCCTTCATCGCCGCCAGCACGCGTAAACCCTTCATCATCCAGGGGCCGAAGCTCGATTTCCTCGGTTTGCCGTCATTGCCGCGACGCCCCATGATCGGCGGCGCGAGATGAAATTCGAGCTTCTCGTAGCTCTGGAACTGCTTGCCAAGCTCGGCGGCGAAGGAGCCGTCGGTGTAAAGCCGCGCCACCTCGTATTCGTCCTTGATCGCCATCAGCTTGAACAGGCTTTTGGCCGCGGCCTCGGTCACATCGGTCGAACCCGGCATGGCCTTCGTTTCCGCCGCTCGCAGCGTCGAAATCCTGTCGGCGTAGCGCTTGCCGTAAGCAGCACTCTGATAGGCGGCGAGGAAGGCGACACGGCGGGCGATGATCTCGTCGAGCGTCTCAGCGACCGAAGCGGCCTGTCCGGCCTTGTCGGCGAAGCCCGGCTGGGCGACGAGGCCGCGCACGAAATCCGGCTGATGCGCCGCGCGGCGGCCCCAGCGGAAGGCGGCGATATTCATCGCCACCGCTTCGCCGTTCAATTCGATAGCCTTTTCAACAGCTTCGGCCGAGAGGGGCAGACCGCCGTGCTGGAAGGCAAAGCCGAGCATGAACATATTGGCGCCGAGCGAATTGCCGAACAGTGCGGTGGCGGTGCGGGTGGCGTCGAAGAAATGCGCCTTGTCGTCACCGGCGGCGGACCGGATCGCCTTCTTCAGGCGCTCGACCGGCAGCGAGAAATCGGCCGATCGGGCAAATTCGCCCGGCATGATCTCGGCGGTGTTGGCCAGGAAGATCGTATGCCCCTCGCGCACCGCGGTCAGCACCTTCTTGGCGCCCGACACGACGAGATCGCAGCCAAGCACGAGGTCGGCCTTCCCAGCCGAAACGCGGATGGCATTGATGTCTTCCGGCGTGCGGGCGATGCGGACATGAGTGAACACCGAACCGCCCTTCTGGGCGAGGCCGGCCATGTCGATCATGCCGCAGCCCTTGTCCTCCAGATGCGCCGCCATGCCAAGCACGGCGCCGATGGTGACGACGCCGGTGCCGCCGACGCCATCGATGATCGCCGCCCAGCCCTCGACGCCGAGCGGGAATTCGGCTGGTGTCGGCACGCCTTCAAGCGGGTCGGTCCCGCCGGCCAGGCCTTCGGCCTTGCGGATCTTGGCACCGTGCACGGTGACGAAGGACGGGCAGAAGCCGTTGACGCAGGAGAAGTCCTTGTTGCAGCTCGACTGGTCGATCTTGCGCTTGCGGCCGAATTCGGTCTCCACCGGCTGGATCGAGACGCAGTTCGACTGCACGCCGCAATCGCCGCAGCCTTCGCAGACCAGTTCGTTGATGAAAACGCGCTTGTCGGGGTCGGGAAAGGTGCCGCGCTTGCGGCGGCGGCGCTTTTCGGCGGCGCAGGTCTGGTCGTAGAGCAGGATCGACACACCCTTGACGTCGCGCAACTCGCGCTGGACGAGGTCGAGGTCGTCGCGATGATGAATGGTGGCGCCGGCCGGAAACTCGGCCTTGCCCGCATATTTGTCGGGTTCGTCGGTGACGACAGCGATGCGGTCGACGCCCTCTGCCCGCACCTGCCTGGCGATCATGTCCACGGTCAGTCCGCCCTCATGCGGCTGGCCGCCGGTCATGGCGACGGCGTCGTTGTAGAGAATCTTGTAGGTGATGTTGGCTTCGCTCGACAGGGCGAAGCGGATCGCCAGCGTGCCGGAATGGTTGTAGGTGCCGTCGCCGAGATTCTGGAAGATGTGGTCGCGCCTCGAGAACGGCGCCTGGCCGACCCATTGCGCGCCCTCGCCGCCCATGGCGGTGAAGCCGAGCGTGTTGCGGTCCATCCACAGCGCCATGAAGTGGCAGCCGATACCGGCGGCGGCGATCGAGCCATCAGGTACCTTGGTCGAGGAATTGTGCGGACAACCCGAACAGAAGAAGGGCGTGCGCGAGCCGATGTCGGTGGCGTCCGCCAGCATCGCCTGGAATTGGCGCAGCTTGGCGACCCTTGCCGAAATCTCCTCGGACGGGCCGATGGTCTTCACGATCCTCTCGCCGAGCGCAATGGCGATCTCGTTGGGGTCCAGCGCGCCCTTGGCCGGGAACAGCCAGTCGCCGCGCTCGTCCTTCTTGCCGACAATGACCGGCCGCGAGGCCGTGCCATAAAGGCTCTCGCGCAGCTGCACCTCGATCAGCGAGCGCTTCTCCTCGACGACGACGATGGTGTCGAGACCGCGGGCGAACTCGGCAATGTGCTGCAGGTCGAGCGGCCAGGGGCAGCCGACCTTGAACAGCCGCACGCCGATGCGGTTGGCTCCCGCCTCGTCGATGCCGATATCCTCCAGCGCCTGGCGGACGTCGAGATAGCTCTTGCCCAGCGTGATGATGCCGAGCTTCGGATTGCGGCCGCCCGAATAGACGATCCTGTTCAGCCCATTGGCATGGATGAAGGCGGAAGCCGCGGCACGCTTGTGCTCATGCAGCCGCTCCTCCTGGCCGAGCATGTCGATCTCGTGGCGGATGTTGAGGCCGCCCGGCGGCATGTCGAAATCCGGGACGACGATCTTCAACCGTTCGAGCGAGGCATCGACCGAAGCCGTCGATTCGATGTTGTCCTTGACGCATTTTATCGCCGCCCAGGTGCCGGCAAAGCGCGACATGGCAAAGCCATAGAGGCCGTAGTCGATGATCTCCTGGACACCGGCCGGGTTGAGGATCGGCACCATGGTATCGACGAAGAGGAATTCGGTGGCGTGCGCATTGGTCGAGGATTCGGCCATGTGGTCATCGCCCATGAGGGCAAGGACGCCGCCATGTTTCGACGAGCCGGCGAGATTGGCGTGGCGGAACACGTCGCCCGAACGGTCGACGCCCGGCCCCTTGCCGTACCAGACCGAAAAGACCCCATCATGGGTGCCCTCGCCCAGCAGCTCCGTCTGCTGCGAGCCCCAGCAGGCGGTGGCGGCCAGCTCTTCGTTGAGGCCGGGCTGGAAGACGATGTCGGCCCCGGCGAGCTGCTTTTTCGCCTTCCACAGCTGCATGTCGAGACCGCCGAGCGGCGAGCCGCGATAGCCGGAGACGAAACCTGCCGTGTTCAAGCCAGCGCGGCGGTCGCGCTCGCGCTGCATCAGGAGCATACGAATGACTGCCTGCGCGCCGGACAGGAAGATACGCTCCTTCCCGAGATCGAACTTGTCGTCGAGCGCGACATCATGCAGCGTCATCAGGCATTTCCTCTGCGAAGGCCGCGCGGGGCAGCGGCCAACGTCGGGATCGGATGACGCATCCTTTCTTCCCTTGCAAGGCAGGTCAAACAAAATCGAAAGGACCAGCCAACGCGCAACAAACAGTCCGGCGGATGCTGGACCGCGCATGAAAGCGTGCGCCGACAGCGCGACGGCGCACGAAAATTCCAGACGAAATCGATGCCGTCGGGAGGTGTCAGCCGCCTTTCGAGCAGTCCGGCTTCGGCTCGCCGGGCAGCTTGCCGTCGGGATGGCCGACGAGATCGGGATTGGCCGTATAGAGCTGGTCGATGACCAGCGGCCGGTCGGGCAGGATCGACTGATCTTCCGTCGACATCAGCGTGGTGTCGATGGTCTGCAGGACCGCACCATCGGCGCCCTTGATGCTGATGGCGATGGCATAGGGTTTGTTCTTGACGACGCAGGTCAGCGCCGGGCTCTCCAGGCTCACCTTGTCGAGCTTCGGCCAGACCTTCTGCTCGACCACGAATGGATCACCTCCGGCGGGGTTCTGGAAGCTGGCAACCGCCACCTGGCCCTCGCCCATCGGCTGCAGGGGCCGCAGCGTCACGACATAGGTCGCCCGGGCGAGGCGGTAGTTGAAGACGAATATCTTGCCGGAAACCTCGAACAGCTTGCCTTCGCCGCCGGTATCGCGACAGGCGCCGAGGGCCGCGGCGGCAATCAGCATGGCGCCGGCAGCGAGCGAACGTGAAAATCCTCTAGGCATTCCTGACCTCATTGGCCGCCATGCGGCGGCGATAGTGACGGCTCGCCTTCTGCCTGTTGCCGCACACCGCCATGTCGCACCAAAGGCGGCTGGAATTGCGGCTTCTGTCGACAAACAGCCAGGTGCAGTTGGGGCAGATCCTGAGCCTTGCGACCGTGTCATCGCGCAACAGAGAAAGGGCTGAAACCGCCAGCGCCGCCTCGAAGGCGATCGGCGTCGCCGGATCGCCGAACGGCCGTCCCGGCGCCCCGATCTCGGTCCGGCCGGCAGCCAGGCCGTCTGCACAGGCCCGCAGGAACTCGGGCAGGTCGGCGGTGGAAACCGCGCCCTTCGACACCGCGCCTCGAAACAGCCGGTCGGTCGTCTCGCGGATCGACAGCACGATGGGCGCGATTGCCACCGGCGAGGACACCGCCAACCGCCTGTCGCCAAGCTCGGCGGCGCGAAAGCCGCTGGCCGCGTCGGCGAAGCGACCGATTTCGACCGGATCGTCGAAGCGGTCGAAGGTGCGCTCCGCATCGCCGCGCAGCACGACGGTATTCGCCGTGTCGAGCGCGAGCAGGCCGCCGGTAAACCGGTGTGGGGTCCAGGCAACTGTCATTCCTAAAAATCTAACCGATAAATCGCGTTTGACAAGTTAGATTCGGCGATGCAAACCTCGGATGCGCACGGTATCGTCGCCGTTGTCCGATCGGCTCTTGGGCGAGATGCTTCCGGGCGAGAGCTTCTGGTGTTGTCGAGCATGCTCTATTTCTTCCAGCAGGTGCTGAACGGGCTGCATTCGGGCGCGCTCTATGCCCTACTCGCCTTCGGCTATGTGCTGACCAACGGCATCCTGCACCGCACCAACCTTGCCTATGGCGCGCTGTTTGCCTTCTGCGGCCAGGCAATGATCCTGAGCGTCGCCTTCGCCTACCAGGTGCTGTGGCTGACGCTGTTGGCCTCGGTGCTGTTCGGCGTCGTCGCGGCGTTCCTCTATGCCGCGCTCATCAGCCATGTCCTGTCGCGCAGCGTCTTTGAACCGTTGGCAGACCGTTCGCCCAACGCGATCGTGGTGACGACGCTCGGCATCCTGCTCGTGCTGTCGGAAGCGAGCCGCATCGCCGCCGACACGCACGATCTGTGGCTGCCGCCAATGTTGGCCGAGCCCATCGTTTTCGCCGAAAGCTCCGGCTTCAAGGCGACGCTGACGCTGATCCAGGTGCTCGACTGCGCGGTGGTCCTGGCGGCGGTCGCACTCGCTACATGGGTGTTTGCCCGCTCAAACTTCGGCCGGTGCTGGCGCGCCGTCTCCGACGACCCCAGGGCCGCCGCCCTGTGCGGCGTCGACGTACGCGGCGTGTTCCGGCGTGCAGTGCTCTTCGGCGGCTTCTGCGCCGCGCTGGCCGGGGTCATGGCCAGCCTCTATTACGGCAATGTCAGCTTCGGTTCCGGCCTTGTCTACGGCCTGAAGATTCTGTTCGTGACCGCTGTCGGCGGCTATCTCTCGCCGCCAAGGGCCGCGCTGGGCGCGGCCGCTTTCGGCATGGCCGAATCACTGTGGGCCGGCTATTTCCCGGTCGAATGGCGCGATGCGTGGATGTATCTGTTCCTGGTGGCCATGCTGATCCTGATCGGCGCCGGCCGCGACACCGGAAAGATCGTCTGAGCCCATCAGACTTTGGTTGCATGACGTTTCGTCAGGCCGCGGTTTTCCACCGCGCCGCAAGGGCCGATTGCCTGCATCCTTCCTCCTCGTGTTGACCAACCGGACCACGCACTGCATACCGTTGGGCCACGCGACGCGACGAAAAAGGGGGATCGCGCGTCACCGCATCAGGGAGGAATGCATGGCAGGGCTGCTCGCTCTATCCAGGGTCATTGACCGCGCCAACGAATTCATCGGCAAATCGGTATCCTGGCTGATCCTGCTGGCGATCCTGGTGAGCGCGGCCAACGCCGTCATCCGCAAGGTCTTCGACATTTCGTCGAACGCATGGCTGGAGCTGCAATGGTACCTGTTCGGCGCAGCCTTCATGCTGGCTGCCGCCTATACGCTGAAGCAGAACGAGCATATCCGCATCGACATCGTCTACGGCCTGTTTTCGCGCCGCGTGCAGCACTGGATCGATCTTCTCGGCCACATCCTGTTCCTGATGCCGTTCGTGACGCTGATGGTGTTCTATTTCGTGCCCTACGTACGGCTGTCGTTTCATAGCGGCGAGATGTCGACCAACGCCGGCGGCCTGATCGTGTGGCCGGCCAAGGCCATCCTGCTGGTCGGCTTTTTCCTGCTCGCGCTGCAGGGCATTTCCGAGATCATCAAGAAGATCGCCATCATGCGCGGCGTCATGGATGATCCCAACCCGTTCATTTCCGTGCACGAACAGGCCGAACTCGAAGCCAAGGCGCTCGCCGAAGAGGTGCGCTCGTGATGGAGTTCATCGCCCAGAACATGGCGCCGATCATGTTCGCCTCGCTGATCCTGTTCATGCTGATCGGCTATCCCGTCGCCTTTTCGCTTGCCGCCAACGGCCTGATGTTCTTCTTCATTGGCGTGCTTTTGACGCCCTATTCGGGCGGCGCGATCAATCTCGCCTGGCCCCTGCTCTATGCGCTGCCGGACAATTTCTACGGTAGCCGGGTGATGTCGAACGACACGCTGCTGGCCATCCCGTTCTTCACCTTCATGGGCATCGTGCTCGAGCGATCCGGCATGGCCGAGGACCTGCTCGACACGATCGGCCAGCTGTTCGGACCGATCCGCGGCGGCCTCGCCTACGCGGTGATCTTCGTCGGCGCGCTGCTCGCTGCAACGACCGGCGTGGTGGCGGCGTCCGTCATCGCCATGGGGCTGATCTCGCTGCCGATCATGCTGCGTTATGGTTATGACCGCCGGGTGGCGTCCGGTGTCATCGCGGCGTCGGGTACGCTCGCGCAGATCATTCCGCCGTCGCTGGTGCTGATCGTCCTCGCCGACCAGCTCGGCCGCTCGGTGGGCGACATGTATGCCGGCGCCCTGATCCCCGGCCTGGTGCTGACCGGCCTTTACACGCTCTACATCGTGATCATGTCGATCGTGCGGCCAAAGTCGATGCCGGCCCTGCCGCTCGAGGCGCGGACTCTCGGCCATGGCGTGGTGTCCCTGCTGATCGCGTTGGTAGTGGCCGTGGCGATCGCTTATGCCGCCTACCATTACCTGGTGCCCGCTCATGGCGACAATGCCGACATTCTCGGCGCGGCCGTCGGCGTCATCTTCATCTACGTCGTCGCGATTCTCGACCGCAGCCTGAACATCAACATGATGTCGCGGCTGGCGCAGCAGGTCGTGATCGTGCTGATCCCGCCACTGGCGCTGATCTTCCTGGTGCTCGGCACCATCTTCCTCGGCATCGCCACCCCAACCGAGGGCGGTGCCATGGGCGCGGTCGGCGCGCTGGCGATGGCGGCGATGAAGGGCCGGCTGTCGATGGACGTGATCAAGCAGGCGCTGGCCTCGACGACGCGGCTGTCGTCCTTCGTGCTGTTCATCCTGATCGGCGCGCGGGTGTTCTCGCTGACCTTCTATGGGGTCAACGGCCAGATCTGGGTCGAGCATCTCTTGACCTCACTGCCGGGCGGCGAAGTCGGCTTCCTGATCGGCGTCAACATCCTCGTCTTCTTCCTCGCCTTCTTCCTCGATTTCTTCGAACTGGCCTTCATCATCGTGCCGCTGCTGGCGCCGGCCGCCGACAAGCTCGGCATCGACCTGATCTGGTTCGGCGTGCTCCTGGGCGTCAACATGCAGACCAGTTTCATGCACCCGCCCTTCGGCTTCGCGCTGTTCTACCTGCGCTCGGTCGCCGCCCGCGTGCCTTATCTCGACCGCCTGACCGGTAAGCAGATCGCGCCGGTAACGACGGGGCAGATCTATTGGGGCGCGGTGCCGTTCGTCTGCATCCAGGTCATCATGATCGGCCTGACCATCGCCTTCCCGCAAATGGTGATGCGCTACAAGGGCACGGCCGTCGATTCCGGCACGATCGACTACCAGGTGCCAGCAGCGCCCGGCCTGTCGCCGCTCGGCGCGCCGGAAGGTGGCGGCGCTCCTGCCAATGGCGGCGGCGCACCGGCCGCGCCCGGCACGCCCGACCTGTCGCAGCCGCCGAGCTTTGGCGATGCACCGCCGGCCAAGCCGACGACACCGACGCCGGACCTGTCGCAGCCGCCGAATTTCGGCGATGCGCCGCCGGCCAAGCCGGCGACACCGACGCCGGACCTGTCGCAGCCGCCGAATTTCAACTGAGCTCGGAGGGGAAGACGCCATGAAAGCCGTGCGGTTGGAGAGAGTGGGCGGCATCGCGCTGCGCGAGGTCGCCAAGCCGGTTCCCGGTCCGGACGAGCTTCTGGTGCGGATCGAGGCCTGCGGTGTCTGCGGCACCGACCGGCATCTTTTCCACGGCGAATTCCCTTGCAGGCCGCCTGTGACGCCCGGGCACGAGTTCGCCGGCATCATCGAGGCCGTCGGTAATGCGGTCTCCGGCTTTGCCGTCGGCGACCGGGTCACTGGCGATCCCAACATCGCCTGCGGACGGTGCCCGCATTGCCATGCCGGCCGGGTCAATCTGTGCCGCAATCTCAACGCCATCGGCATCCATCGCGACGGCGGCTTTGCCGACTATGTGGTGATGCCGCAAAAACAGGCTTTCATCCTGCCCGCCGATCTGCCGCCGACACATGGCGCGTTCTGCGAGCCGCTTGGCTGCTGCCTGCACGGTGCCGACCTTGCCGAGATCAAGCCTGGCAGTTCGGTTGTCGTGCTCGGCGGCGGCGTGATCGGCCTGCTAACGGTGCAGCTGGCTCGGCTCGCCGGGGCCACCACCATCATCCTGTCGACAAGGCAAGCCTCGCGCCGCGCGCTTGCGAGGGAACTCGGCGCGACGGCGACGGTCGATCCCACAGCCGCCGATGTGATCGATGCCATCGCCGGACGGGCGGGACTGATGCCCGGCGGCGCCGACGTGGTGTTCGAATGCGCCGGCGTGCGCGACACCGTCGAGCAGTCGATGCGGCTGGCAAGGGCCGGCGGCACCGTCGTCATCGTCGGCGTGACGCCGCAAGGCATGAAGGCGGAATTCGAGCCCTTCGACCTCCTGTTCCGGGAACTGAAGGTACTGGGCTCGTTCCTCAATCCCTATACCCATCGCCGCGCCGCCGAGCTCATCGCGTCGGGCGCGATCGAGATCGACCGGCTGATCTCCAGGCAGGTGTCGCTGGAAGAGGCGCCTGGTGTGATCGCCAATCCGCCCGCGCTGGGCGAGGTCAAGGTGCTGGTGGTGCCAGGCCTGGGCTGAAGTGCGGTCCTTCATCTTGCAACGTTGGCGATTGGCGAAACCGTCGATGACAGCTTCCCTCTCCCCGTCCCTATACGGGAGAGGATGCCGGCAGGCAGGTGAGGGGCGGCGCCAATGCTGAATTGATAAGATGCGCGGTTGGGCTTGCGCCGAGGGCGTTCAATCGCCGAAGCCGGCGCTGCCCCTCATCCCCCTGCCGGTGTCCAGCCGATAGATGGGTAACAGATTGAACCGGATACATAGGTAACAGTTCTCCCCCTATGCATCCGCCGCAGCGCCAAGCGGTTTGGTTGGCGCGGCGCTGCGGCGGACGAGCTTC